>NZ_JBYSZX010000010.1:0-235018 GCF_058787615.1 Pseudomonas sp. FW305-3-2-15-C-LB1
ATATAGGGGATCAGATCCGCGAATGGCAGCTGAGTTGAAGGTAACCTTTGCGCCCCGGGAGGGCAGCCGCCCATCGGGCGGCGGTCAGGTAGGCGTCCTACAGGTGTTTTGTTGGGTTTTTTGCGCGGTACCGTTGCCACGCAGCCGTGGGGCAAGGCGGGGGGAGGGTTATGATCCTCTCCTGTAGGCAGGCAGTGATAGGGGAGGGACGACGGGGGATTTTGATCATAGGTCATGACGGGATACCTGTCTGGTTTTCAATCAAGGGTGCGACGCGTGATCCACTGTTGAATGAAGTCGCTGCCTCGATTCAACGCTCCCTCTCCCTCGGTGCCTAGCTGTGAGAAATGACAGTGCCGACCAGCGGTATTCTCGGCTCACAGCACCACCACCGACACCGTGTTATTACGCGCATTGGCCACATAGGCATAGGTGCCGTCCGGTGACACCACCACGTCTCGTGGCTGGCTGAACCCCGCATAGGTGCCGATCACGTTCTGGGCTCGCGTATCCATGAGGGTCAGCAAGTCGGCGCCGCTTTGTGTGATGTAGGCGCGCTCCAGTCTTGGGTGAAAGGCTACCCCATATGGTCGTTGCAGACCGCTCAAGGTCTGGCTGATTTGCAGCGTTGCGGTATTGCCGATCAATACTGTGCCTCGGTCGGGCTGGGTGATATAGATGCGTTGTAGCAGGGGGCTGTGGGCGATTTGCTGGGGATGCGAGACGGTGTTCACTTGGCTGAGCTGGGCGTTGTTTGCCAGGTTGATGGCCCGCCAGTCAAACGCGCCGGCGATATGCGCGCGGGTGCCATCCGGGCTGATGGCGATGGCGCTGGGCCGGGTGGTTGTCACGCGGCTTACCACGTCGTGGTTGGTCGTATCGAAAATCACCATCTCTGAGGCGCCGTTGTCCGCTACATACAGGCGTGTGCCCGTCTTGTTCAGCGTGAGCCCGTGCGCCGTGGTGAAGCCTGTGAGTGTGTGAATCGTCGAGTAGTCCTGCGTGCTGATCACGCGAACCGGTGTATTGGCTGCACTGCTGTTATCCGATACGTACAGGCGGCTGCCGTTGGGGTGCAGGGCCAGCCAGAGCGGTGAGCCCATGTTCGTAATCGTGTGGATGACCCGGTAGTTCTGTGTATCGATCACCGCCACGGATTTGGGTGTGGTGGCTTGGGTCACGTAAAGTCGCGTGCCGTCGGCACTGAGTGCCAGGTTTGTGGGCGTTCCGGCTGCGCGGATATTGGCCATGACCCCCTTGGTATTTTCGATGCGGTAGCTGACGGTTCCCAGCTTGACCGCGAAATCTTTATGCGCGCTGCCATTGAGTGAAACGCGGGTCTCCACTGTCAGCGTACTGCGGTTAGGGAGCGAGCGCAGATAGGCCGCGGGCAAGCTATGTTCCACGCGCTTGGCCGCGAACTCTGGCGCACTCAGTGGCGTGCCCTCCCGTAAAGGCAGGTTGGCGACGCCATTGATGTCTATCCACACCGGTTGCCCGCTGCGCATGAAGGGCCACTCCAGCACCCGCACGCTGTGGGCTTTGCTGACATCAATCGCACCCACCAGCGCCTGCGGCACGCTGACCCGGTCGAGGTGTTGAGCCGGCAGTGTTTCTACCGTGAGGCTCAAGATTTGCGATGAAGTGCTCGCACCGCCTCGAGTGACGATATAGGACACGCTGGCCTGCCGACCGAGGTTGGCGGCAATCACTTGGTTGGACAGTGAGAAGTCGACATGACCGAGCGCTGGGTCGGCAGGTTTTGGCGCGATCACCGGCGTGCCCAGGCCGAAGGTCCCCTTGAATATCGGCTGGATATCGTCTCCCGGCAACATCGGGTAGCGTACGCGCAGGGTGGCTATCGGTGCCAAGGGCGGTAGCACATGCAGGGGGTTTAACGTTGCTGTCGCGGGGCCGGTGACAGTGCTTTGCAGGATCAATGGCACGTCCAGTTGCAAAACGCTCCCGACCTTCATCACCAGCGGTTGTGAATACAGCGTGCGCAGCCCGGGCCGTTCGACGATGTAGTAGATCCGGGCAGAACGGTTGAGGTTGGCAAGTACGTAGATGCGCGGGACTACAAACATCAAATCCTCGCCGGGCCAGACGTCGGTGATCAGCCGCCGCATGGGGGGGGCACTGCCGCCCAGTGCGCTGCCTTCGAAGTACAGCACCACCGTTGCGCCCCGTACAAATGCCGCGTGCCACCTGACAGTGACATTGGCATTGGCGCGGAAGATCTCTGGGTCAAAGGTCGGGTCGGGTTCCGGCGCCTGGAGCACCTGGACCTTGGGCAACGCCACCATCGGCTCGCCGACAAGTAGGTTCAGGTCCTTTGAGGGTGGACGCTGTCCGGGCAGGTTAATGTAGTAATAGAGGCGCAGCGTGCCGCTTTCCAACTGGCGAATGTCACCGTCCTGACCGTTGGCAAGATCGAAACTGATGTCCCCTGTGCCCGCTGGCAGGCGATGTTCCTGATAATACCCGTGGCCGTTGGCATACTTGCCGTCCAATACCAGGGTTACGCAATCGTCAGGGTGCTGGCCCATGTAAGAGCGGATTATCACTCTGACGGGATCGGTCAGTGGGTTGAGGACGCCATCGTTGGCTGCCGGCACTTGAGGCGCGTCCAGCCCGCTATCAACCGGCGTACCCGTTACCTGGATGAAGGCGTTCTCCGAAGGTACGCCAGGTTGACCGGGGCGAAGGCGCTCATAACTGAGTTGAATCAAGGCGCCTATCAGTAAACTCAAGTCTGCGTTTGGCCATGCAATATCGAGGTACTGGATAGCGGTTGAACTAACCGGGGCGCTGTAGATTTGTTCCACTTCCACCCCGGTCAGGGTGCGCCCCCTGAGGCTGGCCCGAAGCGTGTCGCCGCTGGCCCAGCCTTTACCGGCAATGGGGAATCGCAAGGTTGCGCTCTTACCTGCGAGCTTGTCCGCATCCAGTGTGCCGCTGGGCGCCTCGACGATATGCCCTGAGTCCAGTAGTTTTTCGTTTGGATTAAGAAGTACCTCGAGCATTTGTGTCGGCGAGCGGCCGGGCGCGTAGTTACCCGCTTCGTCCAGTACGTCATAAGCGCAGGCATGGCGGCCGCTGCCAATCTTCAGCCAGGTGCCGTAATTCACCGTCAGCGTGATCGGGTTGCGATGGCTGGCCTGGCCTTCGGTGACAGGGTGCTCGACGATTTCACTGCCGATGATCAGCCGGATTCGATCGCGCACTGCGCGGTGGGTATTGGCGGGCAAGGTGGTGTCGAGCGGGTAAAAACCGATGCTGACCGCAACACCACGCTGGGCTGTCGTCGAATCAATGAAAGTCTGGGCGGGTTGTGGGCGCGGCAGGCGCTCGTTGACCCAGGGCGGTGCCACGATGGGTTCGTTACCGGTCGGTGCCACCCGGTCGACCTTGAGGTTCAGGCGCTGGGTTTCCTCGCGGCTTGAATCCAGGTGTGTGACAACAATGTAAACAGGCCCTACCGTTCCATCCGGCAGGCGTGCCAAGGGGGTGCGCAAGACAATCGCTTTCTCCTCACGGGCTTCCTGTGCCGTGACCGTATGGGTATCGACTGGTATGTCGGGGTTGGCGCAGATCAGCGCGATGAAGTCGCCTTCGGCCTGGCTGGCATAGCTTCTCAAGATGCAAATAAGTCCGTCGTTGCCATGGGACTCGAGCAAGGCTGTGTTGACGCCGCCGCTAAAGCCGACCACCGGGACTTTTAACCCGGGAATATACGGTGCCAGTTGAGCAACGCAAGGGCGGGCATTTCGTACTGGGCGCATGATGATTATCTCGGGCTAGAGGGCGCGAGATGAGTTAGAGCACGTAGGAGGGGAGCGCAACAACTGTGAGATTTGACAGTTCAGACCAGCGGCCGTCGCGCGTTGTCAGCCACGCTCGCCTCGGTCAGGGTTGACGGTTCCAATGTCGAAACAACGGTTCTGCCAGAAACAACACAAACAACAACCGCATCACCTGCATCGCCGTCACCAACGGTACCGACAGTTGCAGGGTCTCGGCCGTGAGACTCATCTCGGCAATGCCACCGGGCATCATGCCCAGGGTCAGCGAGCGTAAATCCAAGTGAGTCACTGCACTCAGCCCCACCGCCGCCAACGTCGCCAGCGCCATGGTCAACGCCGTGCCAATCAAGGTGCGCCCCATGAACGACGGCGCCCGACGAAAGAACTGCCGGTTGAAGTGGCAACCCAGGCCACTACCGATCAACCACTGGCCAATCTGGCTGCCGCCATCGGGCAGGCCGATATGCAGGTCCCAGACCACGCTGGCTGTGGCACTCACCAGCAACGGCCCGAACAACCAAGGGTTGGGCTGGCGCAAGCGCTGCCAACCCCAGGCGACCAAGGCGCCCAGCGGAAACAGCGCCAGCAGCCACGGCCAGCTCACCGGCGCCGGATGAAACTGCGGTGTACCGCCTTCCAGCAAGTACTTGAAAATCGCCGGCACACACAACACCACCATCAGCACCCGCAGACTCTGCCCCGCCGCAACACGGCTGAGCACCGCACCATTACGCGCGCCGAGGTTGACCATCTCACCGGAACCGCCCGGCATGCTCGAGAAGAACGCCGTGGCGCGGTCTTCACCGCTGCGGCGCATCAGCCACACACCCACCACGCTCGACAGGCTGGTGACCAGCGCGCCGAAGAAGATCAGCCCGAAGTGGCTCATCACCTGTTCGATCACCACCGGGGTGAAGTGCAGGCCGATGCCGATGCCCACCACCCATTGGCCGCATTTGCGCCCGCCGGGGATCTCCGCCAGCTGCCACGGCGTGAGGCAGCGCACCAGGATGATCGCCAGCAGCGAACCGACCATGTACGGCAAAGGCCAGCCAACCAGGCTGGCCAGGTAACCGCCGGCCAGGCCGACCAGCGGTGTCCCCCACCAATGTCTGAAGGTGACCTCAGACATCGGCCACGGCACGACGCTGCAGGGCACGTTTGCGGTAGATGCGCAGCAACGGGAAAGCCAGCATCAGCGCGGTCAGTACCCACACACCAAAGGTGATCGGGCTCGACCACAGGATCTGCAAGTCACCGTTGGAGATCGACAGCGCACGGCGCAGGTTCTGCTCCATCAGGCCGCCAAGGATAAAACCCAGCAGCACCGGCGACAGCGGGAAGTCGAGCTTGCGCAGGATGTAGCCGAAGATGCCGATACCGACCATCAGGAACAGGTCGAAGGTGGTGGCGTGCACCGCGTATACCCCGATGGCGGTGATGATTGCGATCACCGGTACCAGCGCCCAGTTCGGCACGGCGAGGATGCGCGTGAAGATGCGGATCATCGGGATGTTGAGGATCACCAGCATGATGTTGGCGATGAACAACGAGGCGATCAGGCCCCAGACGATGTCCGGTTGCTGTTGGAACAGCAGCGGGCCCGGGGTGATGTTGTACAGCGACAGCGCGCCGATCATCACCGCGGTGGTGCCCGAACCGGGGACGCCGAGGGTCAGCATCGGCACCAGGGCGCCGCAGGCGGACGCGCCGATGGCGGTTTCCGGAGCGGCGAGGCCGCGCATGTCGCCCTGGCCGAATTTACCGCTGGCACCGGCCAGGCGTTTTTCGGTCATGTAGGCAACGGCCGAGGCCAAGGTAGCGCCGGCACCCGGCAATACGCCCATGATGAAGCCGAGCAGGCCGCAGCGGATATTCACCACGAAGACCGCGCCCGCTTCTTTCAGGTTGAACATCATGCGCCCGGTGGCTTTGACTGCCTCCTGCCCACGGTGGGTTTTCTCCAGCAGCAACAGGATCTCGCTGATGGAGAACAGGCCCAGTACCAGCACGACGAACTGGATGCCGTCGGTGAGGTGGATGTTGTCGCCGGTGAAGCGATACACACCGCTGTTGGCGTCGATGCCGACCGCCGAGAGGAACAGGCCGATCAGTGCTGCCACAAAAGTCTTCAGCGGTTTGTCGCCAGCCATGCCGCCGAGACAGACAATTGCGAACACCATCAGTACGAAATATTCCGCCGGGCCGAAGGCAATCGCCCATTTGGCCAGCAACGGCGCAAACAGCACCATGCCGCAGGTGGCGATAAACGCGCCGATGAACGAACTCCAGGCCGACAGCGACAGCGCCACACCGGCGAGGCCTTTGCGGGCCATGGGGTAGCCGTCGAGAGTGGTCATCACGGTGGACGCTTCGCCCGGGATGTTCAGCAGGATCGAGCTGATGCGCCCACCGTATTCGCAGCCCAGGTACACGGCTGCCAGCAGGATCAGCGCCGATTCAGGCGGCAGGCCCAGGGCGAAGGCGATGGGGATCAACAGCGCCACGCCGTTGATCGGGCCCAGGCCCGGCAACAGGCCGACCACGGTGCCGATCAGGGTGCCGCACAACGCGGTCACCAGGTTGTAAGGGGACAGTGCAACGCCGAAGCCCTGGCCCAGGTAGCCGAAAGTATCCATGTCAGTTCTCCAGTACGTCGAGCAGGCCGAGGGGCAGCGGTACATCCATGGCTTTGTCGAACAGCAGGTACAAGCCGATGGCCATCAACGTGACGATCACCACGCTGGGCAACCAGCGACCACCGTACAAGCGCGCCATGGGAATGCCGATCAGCATGCTGCTGAGGATGAAGCCCAGGGGTTCGAAGGTGCCGGCGAACACGATCAACAGCGCGACGCACACGCCGATCTTGATCAGGGTTTCGCGGTCCAGCGCGGGTTCTTCTTCGGTGTGTTTGGTCGGCTGTGGACGAAACAGCATGTAGATCAGTGCCAGGCTCATCAGCCCGAGCATCAGCAGCGGGTAGGCGCGCGGCCCCACCGGCTCGTAGGAAAACGACGCCTGGTACGGCCAGGCCATCAGCGCGAGGCCGGCGCAGGCCAGCAGCAGCGCGGCGGCGAAAATGCGTTGTAAGAGCATGTGGAACTCCTGGGCCACGCCGCTTGGCTAAAGGGCGTGGCCACACAAAAGAGGGGCGATTACTGGATCAGGCCAAACTCTTTGGCCAGCACTTTGTAGTCAGCCACCTGTTTCTTCACGTAAGTGTCCAGTTCCGGCCCGGTCATGGCGAACGGGAACAGCTCGCGTTGGTCACGCAGCTTGGCGAACTCCTCGGAGGCCAGCAGTTTGTCGAACGCCTCTTTCCACCAGGCGTAGTCGGCATCGCTGACTTTTGGCCCGAGGTAGAAGCCACGCACCACTGGCCAGACGATGTCGTAGCCTTGCTCTTTGGCGGTCGGAATGTTCTTCATTTCCGGCTCGTCCAGGCGCTTTTCGGAGAACACCGCCAGCAGGCGCATATCGCCGCTCAGGATGTGCGGCATGGAGTCGGAAATATCGGTACTGCCCACCTGGATATGGCCGCCGAGCAGGGCGGTGGCAATTTCACCGCCGCCTTCAAGGGCGACATAACGCAGTTCGCGCGGGTTGATTCCGGCAGCCTTGGCGATCAGCGCGGTTTGCATCCAGTCCTGGCTGCCGACGGTGCCACCGGAACCGATTACCACGCTGCCCGGATCTTTCTTCAAGGCTTTGACCAGATCGTCGAGGGTTTTGTAGGGCGAATCGGCTTTCACCGCGATAGCCCCGTAGCTGGTGCCGACCGCCGCCAGCCAGCGCACGGCGCTTTCATCGAAGCGGCCGAACTTGCCCTGGGCCAGGTTCAACAGCGAACCGCTGGACCAGGCGACCAGCGTGCCGCCGTCCGCAGGACGCTGGGCGACCACGGCGTTGTAGGCCACCGCGCCCACCCCACCGGGCATGTAGGTCACGCGCATCGGCTTGCTCAGCAGCTTCTCGTTGACCAGCGCGCTTTGCGCCAGTTTGCAGGTCAGGTCAAAACCACCACCCGGCGAGGCCGGGGCGATGCACTCTGGGCGCTTGGGTTCGTCAGCGGCCAGCAGTTGGCCGGCGAACAGCATGCAGCCGGCGGCGAGGGCCAGTTTACGCAGTGAAAGGGTCATGGTTATCTCCGTCGTTGTTGTTATGAATGGCTTACCAGGCACTACTTACCAAAGTGCAACGCTGTAGCTGACCAGCAGACGCACTTCGTCCGCATCACGGGCCGAGTAGTTGGAGCGGTACGTGGCGTTGCGCAGGCGCACGGCCACGTCCTTGAACGTGCCGGCTTGCACCACATACTTGATCTCGGTGTTGCGCTCCCACTCCTTGCCGGTCTCGCCGTTCTTGAGCTTGATGTTGTCACCTGACAGGTAACGGCTCATGAAGCTCAGGCCGGGTATACCCAGCTTGGCGAAGTCGTAGTCGTAGCGTGCCTGCCAGGAACGCTCTTGGGCGCCGGCAAAGTCGTTGATCTGCACGAAGTTGACCAGGTACGGGTCGCTGCCATCCACATAGGGGAAGGCGCTATCACCGGACATGTGCTGGTAACCGGCGCTGAGCTTGTGGCCGTTGAGGGCATAGCTGAACAGGCCGTTGAGGGAGGTATTGTCGATCTTGCCGCCACGGGCGGCGCCAGTGTCATCGCTGATGGCCAAACGCAGGTCGGTGCCGAACGTACCGGGACCCATCGGGCGCGCAGCCACCAGGCCGAGGAAGTGCTGGCGGTACACATCGTCGAGTTGGGCGAAGTGGTAGCTGCCGGTGATCTTGTCGGCGAACTTGTAGTCGGCCCCGCCAAAATTGAAATGCTTGCCGGTGGCGCCGCTGACGAAGCGGCTGTTCTTGTTGTTGAGGGCAATGTCCTCGTAATTGGTGTCGTCACGGTCCTTGGCTTTGTCCAGGCGCCCGCCGGTGAACACCAGGTTCTTGAACTCCTTGGAGGTGATCAGGCCGCCGTTGAAGGTTTGCGGCAGGATGCGCCCGTCGTTGGGCTTGAGGATCGGCAGCTCGGGGATCAGCGAACCGATCTTCAGCTCGGTGGCCGAGATCTTCACTTTGCCGGTCAGGCCCAGCTTGGAATATTCGTCGGCGGCGCGGCCATCGTCATGGGTGGGCAGCAGGCCGGTGCCGGTGCGGTCGGGGCTGGAGTCGAGCTTGACCCCGAGCATGCCCAGCGCATCCACGCCGAAGCCCACGGTGCCGTCGGTGTAGCCCGATTGCAGGTTGAGCATGAAGCCCTGGGCCCACTCGTCGCGCTTGGATTGCTGCGCGCTGGTGCCATCGCGAAAGTCGCGGTTGAAGTACATGTTGCGGGTTTCCAGGGTCGCGCTACTGTCTTCGAAGAAGGCAGCCTGGCTAAGCGGCGAAAAGCCGGCAAGGGTAGCAGCACTGGCGAGGGCGGTCTGGGTCAGGCGAGAAAAACGAACAGGCGAGGAGGCCTGGGGCTGTGTCGACAGCATCGTTGTGTACTCCGTTATTGTTCTTATTTTGGCGAAAACGCTTCGAGGCGTTTTTCGGGCGCTGCGGATAAGGCAGCTTGGCGGGCATAGACCACCGAGACTGGATGCTAAAGGGCGAAGCTTTCACTAACCTTTCAGTCGGCTTTCAATGTTTTCGGGCTTCACAGGCCGGTCGGCGCCTGTAAACTGCCCGCCAAAGCGTGGCACCGACCACCCCTGAATGAGGTAGCAATCCATGCGTGTCTTGCTGGTTGAAGACCATCTGCAACTCGCCGAAAGTGTTGCGCAAGCGCTCAAGAGCACGGGTCTGACCGTTGACGTGCTGCACGATGGCGTGGCGGCGGACCTGGCCCTGAGCAGCGAGGAGTACGCGGCGGCGATCCTCGATGTGGGGCTGCCACGCATGGATGGTTTCGAGGTGCTCGCACGTCTGCGTGCCCGTGGGAAAAATCTGCCGGTGCTGATGCTGACGGCACGCAGTGATGTGAAAGACCGCGTGCACGGCCTCAATCTTGGGGCGGACGACTATCTCGCCAAACCGTTCGAACTCACGGAGTTGGAAGCGCGGGTCAAGGCGCTGCTGCGGCGTAGCGTGCTGGGCGGAGAGCGTCAGCAGGCCTGCGGCGTGCTGGTGTACGACCTCGACACCCGGCGCTTTACCGTAGGGGGTGAACTGATGACACTCACCTCCCGCGAGCAAGCCGTACTCGAAGCGCTGATTGCCCGCCCGGGCCGGGTGATGAGCAAGGAACAACTGGCTTCCCAGGTGTTCGGCCTGGACGAGGAGGCCAGCCCCGATGCCATCGAAATCTATGTGCATCGCCTGCGCAAGAAACTCGATGGCCAGCCCATCGCAATCGTGACCTTCCGTGGCCTCGGTTACCTGTTGGAAGCCCGCGATGCATAAGCCCAGCAGCCTGCGCTGGCGCTTGCTGTGGAACCTGGCGCTGTTGCTGGTGCTGTTGATGCTGGCCAGTGGCATGAGCGCCTACTGGAACGGTCGCGAGGCCGCCGATACCGCCTACGACCGCACGCTGCTGGCCTCTGCGCGTACCATCGCCGCCGGCTTGACCCAGGTGGATGGCACCCTGAGCGCCAACGTGCCCTACGTGGCCCTGGACACCTTTGCCTATGACAGTGCCGGGCGCATTTACTACCAGGTCAACGACATCGACCAGAAGCTGATCTCCGGCTACGAAAACCTTCCCGGCCCACCGCCGGATACGCCACGCACCGATGACTATCCGGCATTGGCGCGCTTCTACGACGCCATCTACCAGGGCCAGCAGGTACGCGTGGTGAGCCTGCTCAAGGCCGTTTCCGAACCGAACATGAACGGCATGGCCGAAATCCGCGTTGCCGAGACCGATGAAGCGCGCGTGAGCATGGCCCGCAGCCTCATGGCCGATACCCTGCTGCGCCTGGGCATGCTCGCCGTCGGCGCACTGTTGCTGGTGTGGTTTGCCGTGAGTGCGGCGTTGCGGCCGCTCGAGCGCCTGCGTACGGCAGTGGAGGAGCGTCAGCCTGACGACCTGCGGCCGTTGCCCCTGGTGGAAGTGCAGCATGAGTTCGGCCCATTGGTGCGTTCCCTCAACCATTTCACCGAACGCCTGCGCCGCCAGTTCGAACGCCAGGCGCAGTTCATTGCCGATGCGGCCCATGAACTGCGCACGCCACTGGCAGCCCTCAAGGCCCGGCTGGAACTGGGCTTGCGCGCCGAGGACCCCGCCACCTGGCGCAGCACCCTCGAAGCCTCCGCCCAGGGCACTGACCGCCTGACCCACCTGGCCAATCAACTGTTGTCCCTGGCGCGCATCGAAAATGGGGCGCGTGCCATTGCCGAAGGCGGCGCGCAGTTGCTCGACCTCAGCCAACTGGCCCGTGAGTTGGGCATGGCCATGGCACCGCTGGCCCATGCGCGCGGTGTGGCATTGGCGCTGGAAGCCGACGAGCCGGTGTGGCTGCGCGGCGAGCCTACCCTATTGAACGAGTTGTTGAGCAACCTGGTGGACAACGCCCTGGCCCACACGCCACCGGGCGGCAATGTGATCCTGCGGGTGACGGCGCCGGCGGTGCTGGAAGTGGAAGATGATGGGCCGGGCATCCCGCTGGATGAACGGGACCGGGTGTTCGAGCGTTTCTACCGGCGCAGCCAGCAGGGCATGGGCTCAGGCCTGGGGCTGGCGATCGTCGGCGAAATCTGCCGGGCGCACCTGGCGCAGATCAGCCTGCACGATGGTGACCACGCCGGCTTGAAGGTGCGCGTGAGTTTTATCGCGGGTTGATCAATAGAACATCGAGCGCGCTTCATCCAACTCGGCGCGCAAGGCGTCGCTGTAAGGGTCGACCCGCAGTTTCTTGATCGCCGGCAAGGTGGAGACCGCAACGTTTGCCAAAGGATGATCGGTGCCGCGATGGCAATACAGCACGGCGACCTGTACCAGGTCGATGTAGTCGAGGCGGGCTGAATCGCGCTCCAGGTCCAGGTATTGGCCCGGCAGTTTCGCCAGCATTTCCGGAAAGTCCCAGCCGCCCAGCAGTTTGTCGCCCAGCAGCGGGTGGATGCTCTCGATGACGTGGTTGAGGCTGACCGGGTCGGCGAGCAGCTCATAGTGGTCTTCGGCGTACGTCAGGATCGGCAGCACACCGATCTGGTGCACCAGGCCGCCAAGGGCCGCCTGGTCCGGCTTGAGTTGGGAATGGCTGCGACACAGGGCATAACTCACACCCGCGACCTCCAGGCTGCGGCGCCACACATCACGCATCTTTTGTTCGACCACGTCGGAGCGCGCGTGGAAGATCTGCTCCATGACCAGGCCGATCGCCAGGTTGCTACTGTAGTTGGTACCCAGCCGGGTGATGGCGGTGTGCAGGTCGGTGACTTCCTGGGTCGCGCGCAGCAACGGGCTGTTGACCACTTTGATCAGGCGTGCCGACAGTGCGGTGTCGCGACCGATTACTTTGCTCAAGTGGCTGATGCTGATCTCCGGGTCTTCGGCGGCCTGACGAATATTCAGGGCCACTTCCGGCAATGTCGGCAGAACCAGGTCATCGTTATCGATGGCCCTCACCAAAGCCTGTTGGACTTTTTCCGCCAGCTTGTTCATTCATGCTCTCTAGGGTGTTGCGACAAAGGTACGGCGATCAGCGCTGGATCTCTCGATCGCGGTCGAGCGTGTAAGGCAGGTCGAGCAGTTGCAAGCGGGGACCCTCCAGCGCGCCCAGGTGCACATCTTCACTATCGGCAGCTTCGGCTTGCAATACGGCCAGAAGTTCAACGGTCTGGTCAGCTTTTGCGGCGATCACCACTTCGCCGATCGAGCTGTTATGGCTGGGAGAAAACAACGGAGTGCCTGGCGCGGGCATTTCAGACGTATCGAGACTCAGGCGGTACAGGCGACGTTTGAGTTTGCCCAGGTACTGCATGCGCGCGACGATTTCCTGGCCGGTGTAGCAGCCTTTCTTGAAGCTGACGCCGCCCACGGCCTGCAGGTTGAGCATCTGTGGAATGAACAGTTCGCGGGTCTGGGGCATGACCTGGCCGATGCCGGCGCGGATCTGTCCCAGCAGCCATTCATTCAGATCGGTTTGTTCAAGGGTTGCAGCCAATTGACTGCGTACGGCGTCGCCTTGCTCGGCAGGTACCCAAAGTTCAGCGCGGCCAGGGGAGACGCGGATGGCGATCAACGTATCGTTGCGCACGACGCTGTCGGTCTCGGCAGGCAGCTCAAGGCCAAGACCCGTCAGGGCCGGGTCGGCATTCATCAGGCCGAAGCGCACCCAGGCGGCGCTTTCATCGGTGAGTTTGGACTTGGAAAACACGGCGTATTTTTTCAGGTCCGCCAGTTGCGGCTCCAGCAGCTCGCTGGCCATGGCCAGCAACACGCCGTCACCTTGCAGCAGGATGCGGAAGCTCGACTGCATGCGCCCTTTTTGCGTGCAGCGCGCGCCGAGGCTGGCCTGGGTGTCGCTCAGGTAATTGAGGTTGCAGGTCAGTTGGCCCTGAAGGAATTTGGCAGCGTCGGAACCGCGGACGGCGAGAACGCCTTCGTGGGACAGGGGGCAGAAGAAAGCAGAGTCGGCCATGGGTCATCGCAGGTCAAAAAAAGTCATGGGTGCATCATAGAGGGGCGCCCGGCAAATGGATAGTTTCCGTATGGGGCGACCAAAGCCGACTGTTCCGGTGCCGTCGGGTCTGTATACTTGCCGCCTATTTGAGGAGCGCTCCATGGTCGAAGATGTAGAAATCAATCGCCTCTACTGGCACAGCCGTCGCGGCATGCTGGAGTTGGATGTGTTGCTGGTACCTTTCACCAAAGAGGTCTACGCGACGCTCAATCAAGTGGATCGCGACCTCTATGTGCGGCTGCTGACGTGCGAAGACCAGGACATGTTCGGCTGGTTCATGGAGCGCGCCGAGTCGCAAGACCCGGAGCTGCAGCGCATGGTCCGCATGATCCTGGATCGTGTCCAGCCCAAGTAATAGCTTTGAATGCCGCTGGCAGGCCTCGCGGCTGTTGCTGGCGGCGTACCTGCTTGCCCAGCTGTTTGCGCTGGGCGCCTTGATGTTTATGCAACTTCCTTTTTCGAGCCTGGGCATGCTGGTGTGCCTGGCGCACGCCGCCTGGGTTTTGCCGCGTTCTATCTTGCTGACTCACCGTTCGTCGATTCGTGGCCTGCGACGCGATGAAGATAGTTGGCAGCTATGGAGCGCCGCACGGGGCTGGCACGCCGTGCAATTGCGTCCCGACAGCCTGGCGTTGCCGTTGATCGTGGTGCTGCGTTATCGGGTGCAGGGCGAATGGCGGGTACGTTCAGCCTGTGTGCCCAGGGACGCGCAGGCCGCCGATGTGCATCGGCGCCTGCGTGTGCGCCTGAAGTTCAGCCGCCGTAGGTGGTTGGCACCAGGATAGTGTCGCGGGCCTCGGGCAGCATCTGCGGGTAGTCGAGGGTGTAATGCAGGCCCCGGCTCTCCTTGCGTTCCATGGCCGAGCGGATCATCAGTTCGGCGACCTGGGCCAGGTTGCGCAGCTCGATCAGGTCGCGGCTGACTTTGTAGTTGCTGTAGAACTCATCGATCTCGTCCAGCAGCAGCCGCACCCGGTGCTGCGCCCGTTGCAGGCGCTTGTTGGTGCGCACGATCCCCACGTAGTCCCACATGAAACGGCGCAGCTCGTCCCAGTTGTGCGCGATGATCACATCTTCGTCCGAGTCGGTCACCTGGCTGGCGTCCCAGCGGGGCAGGGCGGCGGGCACCGGAATGCGCGGCAGTTGTTCAAGGATGTCCGCCGCTGCAGAGCGCGCATAGACGAAGCATTCGAGCAGCGAGTTGCTGGCCATGCGGTTGGCACCGTGCAGGCCGGTGAAGCTGGTTTCGCCAATCGCATAAAGGCCGGGTACGTCGGTACGTCCGTGCTGGTCGACCATCACGCCGCCGCAGGTGTAGTGCGCGGCCGGTACTACGGGGATTGGGCCTTTGGTGATGTCGATATTGAAGGCCAGGCAGCGCTCGTAGACGGTGGGGAAGTGGGTCTTGATGAAGGCTTCGGGCTTGTGGCTGATGTCGAGATACACGCAGTCGATGCCCAGGCGCTTCATTTCATGGTCGATCGCGCGGGCGACGATATCGCGCGGGGCCAGTTCGGCACGGGGGTCGAAACGCTGCATGAAGCGCTCGCCATTGGGCAGTTTCAGGAGCGCGCCTTCGCCACGCAGCGCTTCGGTGATCAGGAAACTCTTGGCCTGTGGGTGATACAGGCAGGTGGGGTGGAACTGGTTGAATTCCAGGTTGGCCACCCGGCAGCCGGAGCGCCAGGCCATGGCGATGCCATCACCGCAGGCGCCATCGGGGTTGCTGGTATAGAGGTAGACTTTGGCCGCGCCACCGGAGGCGAGGATGGTGAAGCGTGCGCCGTAGGTGTCCACCTCGCCGCTGCCGCGATTGAGCACGTAGGCGCCGAGGCAGCGCTCGCCGTCCAGGCCCAGGCGTTTTTCGGTGATCAGGTCGACGGCGACGCGTTGCTCCAGCAATTCGATGTTGGGGCGTTGGCGGGCCTGGTCGAGGAGTGTCCTGAAAATAGCCGCGCCGGTGGCATCGGCGGCATGGATGATGCGGCGGTGACTGTGGCCGCCCTCGCGGGTCAGGTGGAACTCGAAACCACCGTCGTCGCTGCCTGCGTGTTCATCGCGGGTAAAGGGGACGCCCTGGTCTATCAGCCATTGGATGGCCTCGCGGCTGTGCTCGACGGTGAAACGCACCGCTTCTTCATTGCACAGGCCGCCGCCGGCGTTGAGGGTGTCTTCGACGTGGGATTGCACGGTGTCGGTGTCGTCCAGCACCGCGGCGACACCGCCCTGGGCCCAGAACGTAGAGCCGTTGGCCAGGTCGCCTTTGCTCAGAACCGCAATGCGCAGGTGGCTGGGAAGGGTCAGCGCAAGGCTCAAGCCGGCCGCACCGCTGCCGATCACCAGGACATCGTGTTGAAACTGTTGGCTCATTTGAAGGATTCCGCAAAAAGCGATCCGAAGAGGTGGCGCAAACAGGACGCCTGGATCGGCGAATCAAAGGGTCACACGGGCTACTAGTATATAGAGGGGTGGAGCGGCACAATAGCCGGGCATTCGTGGCAATGTGAGATTACGGTGCACGGCTCGGGTAAAATCAGCTGGTTATTGAGGCGGGAACTTTTTGCATGGCCCCCGACTCAATAGCAGGTTGCCCGAAAGCTGGGAAAACGTTGAGTTTATTGGCCCGTCGGGAGCATTGGACGCGTCAGAAAACGACGACAAGATTATTCGCGCAGTCGGCGTTGCCCGTGCTGCGTTTTTCGTGTGTGCCAAATCAGTGCGTGCCGGAAACTTGCTTGAAGGGGGAGAACTTTTGCGAAAAGACCGAGTCTATGTTTGCAAGCCTGATCGTTTAGTTATGCAAGCCTCCTTCAAGTACTACGAGGAGTGTTCATGCTAACCCAGGAAGAGGATCAGCAGCTGGTCGAGCGCGTTCAACGCGGCGACAAGCGAGCTTTTGATCTGCTAGTGCTGAAATACCAGCACAAAATTCTCGGGTTGATCGTGCGGTTTGTGCACGACACCCATGAAGCGCAGGACGTTGCACAGGAAGCCTTTATCAAGGCGTACCGTGCACTTGGTAACTTTCGCGGTGATAGTGCGTTTTACACGTGGCTATACCGAATCGCCATCAACACGGCGAAGAACTATCTGGTGTCTCGCGGACGCCGCCCACCGGATAGCGATGTAAGTTCAGAAGATGCGGAATTTTACGATGGTGATCACGGCCTCAAGGATCTCGAGTCGCCGGAGCGTGCATTGCTGCGCGACGAGATCGAAGGCACCGTTCATCGCACAATTCAGCAACTGCCAGAAGATTTGCGTACGGCGTTAACTTTACGTGAATTCGATGGTCTGAGTTACGAAGACATTGCGAGCGTCATGCAGTGTCCGGTGGGGACTGTAAGGTCACGGATTTTCCGGGCCCGGGAAGCCATCGATAAAGCCTTGCAACCGTTGTTGCAAGAGAACTAAAGACAGCGGCGACAGCCAAGAGAGGAACCGCCATGAGTCGTGATGCCCTGCAGGAATCGCTGTCCGCAGTGATGGATAACGAAGCGGATGAACTGGAACTTCGTCGAGTGCTCAACGCATTTGATGACGCCGAAACCCGTGATACCTGGTCTCGTTACCAAGTCGCTCGGGCGGTGATGCACAAGGATCTTCTAATCCCTCGTCTGGATATTGCTGCGGCCGTTTCTGCTGCACTGGCTGATGAAGCCGTTCCGGCAAAGGCTGCTCGTGGTCCATGGCGTAGCCTGGGTCGCCTGGCGGTTGCTGCCTCGGTGACTGTCGCCGTGCTGGCGGGTGTTCGCCTGTACAACCAGGACGAGATCGCCGGTGCCGAACTGGCTCAGCAGACCCAGCAGCCGGTAATGGCGGGTCCGCAGGTCAAAGGCCCAGCGGTATTGGCCGGCTACAAGGAAAGCGCTGACACCACCGGCCCGATGGCCAACGGTGTACTGCAAGGGCAATCCGGCTGGCAAGACCAGCGTCTTCCAGGCTACCTGCGCCAACACGCACAGGAATCGGCTCTGAAGGGCACTGAAAGCGCTCTGCCTTATGCTCGTGCAGCAAGCCTGGAAAACCGCTAATCCGTAAGGAGCTCTATGCGAGCCATACCGCTCCTTACGCTTTTGCTCAGTGGTTGGTTTGCACTCCCCGCCCACGCCGATGAAGCCCAAGACTGGCTGACTCGACTTGGGCGTGCTGAGCAACAGCAAAGCTTTCAAGGTACGTTCGTCTACGAACGCAACGGTAGTTTTTCTACTCATGACATCTGGCATCGTGTCCAGGACGGTCAGGTCCGTGAGCGGCTCTTGCAGCTCGATGGTTCTGCCCAGGAAGTCGTGCGGTTGAATGGCCGGACGCAATGCGTCAGCGGCACTCTTGTCGCAGGCCTTGGCAATTCGCGTGATGCACCATCACGTGCGCTTGATCCGCAAAAACTCAATCAATTCTACGAACTGGCCGTCATTGGCAAGTCCCGCGTGGCCGGTCGAAATGCGGTCATCGTATCGATCACGCCGCGTGACCAGTACCGTTATGGCTTTGAACTGCACCTGGATCGGGAAACCGCGCTGCCGCTCAAGTCCCTGTTGCTCAATGATCAAGGGCAATTGCTGGAGCGCTTCCAGTTCACGCGGTTGAATACTTCCGTCGTGCCTGATGACCGGGAACTGCAACCCAGCAACGACTGCACACCTATCGCCGTCGTTAATAGCAAAGCGCCCGAGGTGCAATCTACCGAGACTTGGCATATGGAATGGTTGCCACCGGGTTTTCAATTGACCAACACCAGTGCCCGCAAAGATACCCAAACCAAGGCGACCGTCGACAGCCTGATGTATGAAGACGGGCTGGCGCGGTTCTCGGTATTCCTGGAGCCGATCAGCGATGCAAGCATGACGGAGACCCGCACTCAGTTGGGCCCTACAGTCGCGGTATCGCGTCGGCTGAATACGGTAGACGGTGAGATGATGGTAACGGTGGTGGGTGAAATACCCATCGGCACCGCAGAGCGTATCGCCCTGTCGGTGCGCGGTGAAAAAAAGCCAGCCGCCCAACCGTGAGTCGTTAATCCTATGTTCATCCTGACGTTTCACTGTATTCCCATGCCAGGTTGGCTGCCGAGAGCATGAAATGTCTGGATCAGCATTTTCACTTGCAAAAATCCCCCATGTTTTTTATAGGTCAGGGCTTGTCGGCTCTGGCCTTGTTTTATTCGCGGAACAAAGATGTCGGTCGCGGTTTCCGGCGTTTCTTGAACCCTGTCGCTCAACCCTGCTCGTCGTAACGGGAGCTGTATGTCGATACCACGTTTGAAGTCTTACCTATCCATAGTCGCCACGGTGTTGGTGCTGGGTCAGGCCCTGCCTGCGCAAGCAGTCGAGCTGCCTGACTTCACCCAATTGGTCGAGCAAGCCTCACCTGCCGTGGTGAACATCAGTACCACGCAGAAACTGCCGGATCGCAAAGTCTCCAACCAGCAGATGCCGGACCTGGAAGGCCTGCCGCCGATGCTGCGCGAGTTCTTCGAGCGCGGCATGCCGCAACAGCGCGCACCCCGTGGTGGCGGTGGTCAGCGCGAGGCCCAGTCCCTGGGCTCGGGTTTCATCATTTCGTCGGACGGCTACATCCTTACCAACAACCACGTGATTGCCGACGCTGACGAGATTCTCGTGCGCCTGGCCGATCGCAGTGAGCTGAAAGCCAAGCTCGTCGGTACCGACCCACGTTCCGACGTGGCCTTGCTGAAGATCGACGGCAAGGACCTGCCTGTGCTCAAGCTGGGCAAATCCCAGGACCTGAAAGCCGGCCAGTGGGTGGTCGCCATCGGTTCGCCGTTTGGTTTTGACCATACCGTGACCCAAGGCATCGTCAGCGCCATCGGCCGCAGCCTGCCGAACGAAAACTACGTACCGTTCATCCAGACCGACGTGCCGATCAACCCGGGTAACTCCGGTGGTCCGCTGTTCAACCTGGCGGGCGAAGTGGTCGGCATCAACTCGCAGATCTACACCCGTTCCGGTGGCTTCATGGGGGTGTCGTTCGCGATCCCGATCGACGTGGCCATGGACGTTTCCAACCAGTTGAAAAGCGGTGGCAAGGTCAGCCGCGGCTGGTTGGGTGTAGTGATCCAGGAAGTGAATAAAGACCTGGCTGAGTCCTTCGGCCTCGACAAGCCGGCCGGCGCACTGGTTGCACAGATCCAGGACGACGGCCCGGCTGCCAAAGGCGGCCTGCAAGTTGGCGATGTGATCCTGAGCATGAACGGCCAGCCAATCGTCATGTCGGCCGACCTGCCGCATCTCGTAGGTGCGCTCAAGGCGGGTAGCAAAGCCAAGCTGGAAGTGATCCGCGAAGGCAAGCGCCAGACTGTTGAGCTGACCGTGGGCGCAATCCCTGAAGAAGGCGCCACCCTGGATGCCCTGGGCAATACCAAGCCGGGCGCCGAGCGCAGCAGCAACCGCCTGGGCATCGCCGTGGCCGAGCTGACCGCTGAGCAGAAAAAGAGCTTTGACCTCAAGAGCGGCGTCGTGATCAAGGAAGTGCAGGATGGCCCGGCGTCTCTGATCGGCCTACAGCCGGGTGACGTCATCACCCACCTGAACAACCAGGCGATCGAGACCACCAAGCAGTTCACCGACATCGCCAAGGCGTTGCCGAAGAACCGCTCGGTGTCGATGCGTGTGTTGCGTCAGGGCCGCGCCAGCTTCATTACCTTCAAACTGGCTGAGTAATTCGGTAATAACAAAAAGCCCCGTCTTCGTTTAACGAGGGCGGGGCTTTTTTGTGCCTGATCGGTTTAGCTCATCATCCCTTTGACCAGGCGTTCCTGTTCGATCAACTCACGCTGGCGTGCATCGATGCGCGACGACAGCGGGAAGTTGCTGCCGGCGCGACGCTTGGCAAAATCCAATTGCTGGATGGCCTGCTGGAAATCACCGACCAGCGCAAAGTACTCGGCGCGGGCCTGATGCAAACCGATGATGTTGCCCGACAAACCGCGTGTCTCAGCGACCTGGTACCACACGTCCGGGTCATCCGGGCGAGACTTGAGCAAACCGTCCAGTGCCTTTTCTGCATCCGCCGTGCGGTTCTGCTTGAGCAGCAGGTCCACGCGCACCTGATTCAACGGATAGTTGCCTGGGTACTGGGTGAGCATCCGATCCGTGCGTTGCTGGGCATCCGGCAGGCGGCTGTTGTCGATGTCCAGCTGGATCTGCGCCAGGTTGTAGGTGATGTCGTTGGGCGCCTTGGCCAGCAGCGGCGAGAGGTTTTCCCGAGCCTGCTTGAATTGGGAGCCTTTGATCTGGGCGATAGCCAAGCCGTAGCGCGCCACATCGTTCTTCGGGTTTTCGTCCAACTGCGCCTGGAAACGCTTGGCGGCGAGGCCAGGGGTGTCTTCGTATTGCAATTGCACCCGCGCGCGGATGAGCTGATAACGCAGGCTGTCTTCCTTGCCGCCAGGCTTGGATTGCTCGGCGCGGTTGCGGGTGTCGGCGATCCGCGATTCGGTGACCGGGTGCGTCAACAGGAACTCCGGCGGTTTGGCGTCGAAGCGGTATTGGCGCATCAGGCGTTCGAACATGGTCGGCATGGAGCGCGGGTCATATCCGGCTTTTTCCAGGTTGAGGATGCCGATACGGTCTGCCTCTTGTTCGTTCTGGCGAGAGAACCGACGTTGTTCCTGGATCGCCGCGGCCTGGGTGCCGGCAATCGCGGCAATGCCTGCATCGCCTGCACCCGCCGCAGCAGCAATGATGCCGCCGAGCAGGGCGGCCATCATCGGAATCTGCATGCGCTGTTGCGCTTCAACGCCACGGGCGAAGTGGCGTTGGGACAAATGCGCCAGTTCGTGAGCCAGTACCGAGGCATATTCCCCTTCGGTCTGGGCGTTGAGGAACAGGCCGCCGTTGACCCCGACGATGCCACCCGGTGCGGCAAAAGCGTTCAGTTGCGGGCTGTTGATCAGGATGAATTCCAGCCGCCGGTCATTGACCTGGCTGGTCTCCACCAGCTTGTACACGCTGGTTTCGACGTAGTCCTTGAGCTGCGGGTCGTTGAGTTGCGAGACCTGGCCCCGCAGGTAGGCCAGCCACGCGCGGCCCAGTTGGTATTCCTGTTGCGGCGAGACAATGGCAGAACTGGCGTCGCCAAGTGACGGCAGGTCGTCGGCGAAGCCTGGGGAGGCCAGCAGGCAAGCCAGCGTCAGCAGGGTGGGGCGCAAAAAAGTCATGCACAGAGCCTTTCGACAAAGAGCTTACTGTAGCCGGACACTGAGCTTCGGACCAGATATTCTAAGCACTCTCAACGCTTGCCCGGAGTAAACCATGACCAACGCTGTAGCCTTTGATGCCGAACTCGATGCCAGCGGCCTCAATTGCCCGCTGCCTTTGCTCAAGGCCAAGCTGGAACTCAACCGTCTGAGCAGTGGCGCAGTGCTCAAGGTGATCGCTACGGACGCCGGCTCCCAGCGTGATTTCCGTACGTTTGCCAAGCTGGCCGGCCACACGCTGCTGCATGAAGAAGACGCCGCCGGTGTGTACCGTTACTGGTTGCGCAAGGCCTGAATCGTTTGCCCTATCACCCGAGGTTGATTGATGTTCAAAGTGTTACGAGACTGGATCCAGCGCTACTTCTCCGATGAGGAGGCGGTGGTGCTGGCAGTCCTGCTGTTTCTGGCCTTTACGGCCGTACTCACCTTGGGCGGCATGCTGGCGCCGGTATTGGCGGGGATGGTGCTGGCTTACCTGATGCAGGGCCTGGTCACTACGCTAGAGCGCCTGCACCTGCCGGGTGGGGCGGCGGTAGGGCTGGTGTTCGCCTTGTTCATGAGCTTGTTGGTGCTGTTTATCGTGGTGGTATTGCCGTTGCTATGGCATCAGTTGATCACCCTGTTCAATGAACTGCCCGGCATGCTCGCCAAGTGGCAGTCGCTGTTGCTGTTGTTGCCGGAGCGCTACCCGCATTTGGTGTCGGACGAACAGGTGCTGCAAGCCATCGAAGTGGCGCGCGGCGAGATCGGAAAGTTCGGGCAATGGGCGCTGACCTTTTCTCTGTCCAGCCTGCCGCTGCTGGTCAACATCATGATCTACCTGGTGCTGGTGCCGATCCTGGTGTTCTTCTTCCTCAAGGACCGCGCCATGATCGGTCGCTGGGTGCGAGGCTACCTGCCGCGCGAGCGCGCGCTGATCACCCGGGTGGCGGAGGAAATGAACCGGCAGATCGCCAACTACATTCGCGGCAAGGTCATCGAGATCATTATCTGCGGGGGCGTGACCTACATCGCCTTCATCGCCCTGGACCTGAACTACGCAGCCTTGTTGGCCTTGCTGGTGGGGATTTCGGTGGTAGTGCCCTACGTCGGCGCCGTGGTGGTGACGGTGCCCGTGACCTTGATCGCCTTGTTCCAGTGGGGCTGGAGCGACCAGTTCATCTACCTGATGGCGGTTTACGGGATTATCCAGACCCTGGATGGCAATGTGCTGGTGCCGCTGTTGTTCTCAGAGGCAGTCAACCTGCACCCGGTGGCGATCATCTGCGCGGTGCTGTTGTTCGGTGGGTTATGGGGATTCTGGGGCGTGTTTTTTGCGATCCCGCTGGCAACGCTGTTCAAGGCGGTGCTGGACGCGTGGCCGCGGCAGGAGCCTGTCGTGGCGCCGCTTCTGTAGTGAGCGGGACAAGCCCGCTCATACAAAAGTCTGCTGCGTCTCAGGCTTTGTTCAAGGCCTGCGCCGCCGCCAGCACGGCATCCACATGGCCCGGCACCTTCACACCACGCCATTCCTGGCGCAGCACGCCATCCTTGTCGATCAGGAAGGTGCTGCGATCCACGCCGAGGTATTCCTTGCCGTACAGCTTCTTCAACTTGATCACATCAAACAGCTGGCAAACCGCTTCATCCTTGTCACTGATCAGCTCGAAGGGAAACTCCTGTTTGCCCTTGAAGTTCTCGTGGGACTTCACGTTGTCACGCGACACGCCAAACACCTCGGTATTGGCCGCCTTGAACGCTGCGTACTGATCACGAAAGCCCTGGCCTTCGGTGGTGCAGCCCGGCGTGCTGTCCTTCGGGTAGAAGTAGATCACCACTTGCCTGCCCTTGAGGGCGGCGAGGCTGAAGGTCTGGCCGCTGGTGGCCTGGGCTTCGAAATCGGCTACGGGTTTGTCGATGACTACCGCCATGAAAACTTCCTTACATTGGGTTCTGTGGGCGCCATGGCTCGATCAAGGCGTCGAGGTTCAAGGCATCGGCGAAATCCAGGAACTGGTCGCGCAACCAGCTGATCTGCACGCCGGCCGGCAGGGTCACGGTAAACGTGGCGTTCAGCATGGTGCCGCCGGTTTGCGGGGCCTGGTAGGTGTCGCAGGTCAGGTTCTCCAGCTCGACGTTGTGGTCGATGAAGAACTGGCACAGCTCATTGACGATGTCCGAGCGGTAGGCGGAGCTGACGTAAGCCACATACGGCAGGGCCTGGGGACGATTCTCCAGGGCTGCGCTGCGCACCACGTTGACGGTGAAGTCATGCTTCTTGGCCAGGCCTGGCAGGCCGGTCTCCAGGCGCGCCAGGGCATCCCAGGTGCCGGAGATCTGCAGGACCAGCGCGCTGCACTCGCCGTGGCGGGTCAGGCGGGAGGTCACGACGGCGCAGCGGTTTTCATGGCTGGCGCGGCACAGGACGTTGGTCAGCTCCATGGGGTTGGCGCCGAGGGCACTGATAACAAGGAATTGTTCGCGAACTGTGGGGGTGGACATGCAGCCTTCCTAAAACGATGAGCGGTCGATACCGTGTGGGCTGTATCGATCAAAGGATGAAGGGTAGCGAAAACCGTCGCCAAGGGATAGGAGGTGGCGTTTTCATTGCGTGATCAGTCCGATTTCAGCGTGCTTCAGGGCATGCTTTCGTCCAATGATGGCATTGCCCGTCGTTTAGTTGCGGCAGAACGCATCCTCAGGCGGTACTTCGCTTGTGCAAGCATCTTGGCGCCAGTACCATTACGGCTCTCTTTTTCCGGCAGGAGCGGTTGCATGATTGCGGGCAGTATGGTGGCACTGGTCACACCCATGGATGCACAAGGTCATCTCGACTGGGACAGCCTGGGCAAACTGGTGGACTTCCACCTGCAAGAAGGCACCAATGCCATCGTGGCGGTCGGCACCACCGGTGAATCGGCTACCCTCGACGTGGAAGAACATATCCAGGTCATCGAATTCGTGGTCAAGCGTGTTGCCGGCCGTATTGCCGTGATCGCCGGTACGGGCGCCAACTCGACGCGTGAAGCCATCGAGCTGACCAAAAACGCCAAGAAGGCCGGCGCCGACGCCTGCCTGCTGGTGACCCCGTACTACAACAAGCCGACCCAGGAAGGCCTGTACCAGCATTTCCGCGCCATTGCCGAAGCGGTCGATATCCCGCAGATCCTCTATAACGTACCGGGTCGCACCGCGTGCGACATGAAGGCCGAGACCGTGATCCGCCTGTCGACCGTGCCGAACATCATCGGTATCAAGGAAGCCACCGGTGACCTGCAGCGCGCCAAGGACATCCTGGCCGGCGTGAGCAGCGATTTCCTGGTGTATTCCGGTGACGACGCCACCGCTGTCGAGCTGATCCTGCTGGGCGGCAAGGGCAACATCTCCGTGACCGCCAACGTGGCCCCCCGCGCCATGAGCGAAATGTGTGCCGCCGCCATCGCAGGCGACGCCGTGACCGCCCGCGCGATCCACGAGAAGCTGATGCCGCTCAACAAGACACTGTTTATCGAATCCAACCCTATTCCCGTGAAATGGGCACTGACTGAAATGGGCATGATGCCGGGCGGTATACGTCTGCCGCTCACCCGTCTCAGCGAAGCCTGTCACGAACCGCTGCGACAGGCCCTGCGCCAGTCCGGCGTCCTGGTTTAATTGAGGAAGCACTACGCATGAAGCGATTGGCCGGACTTTCCGCACTTGCCTTGATTATCTCCAGCACCAGTGGCTGCGGTTGGATCTGGGGCCCGGAAGGCTACTTCCGTGACCGCGGCAGCGATTACCTGGAAGCACAACCCACCAAACCGATGGAATTGCCGCCGGGCGTCAACGTCGCCAAGCGCCTTGACCCGTTGCTGCCGATCCCGCGCAACGTCGCCGACGACACCACCAAGGGTGAATACGTGGTGCCGCGTCCACAGCCGATCTCGGCGGTGGCGGATGCCAGCGACTACAGCCTGCAGAAGAGCGGCGACTCGCGCTGGATCGTGGCACAACGCCCACCTGCCGAAGTCTGGCCGGTGGCCGTGCAGTTCTTCCAGGACAACGGTTTCCGCCTGGACGAGCAGCGCCCGCAGACCGGTGAGTTCACCACCGCATGGCAGCAGGGCAGCGAGCTGTCCGCCACCATGGCCAAGCGCTTGCAGGCCGGTGGCGTAGCCGCCGACAGCGAAGCCCGCGTGCGTGTGCGCATCGAGCCAGGCGTACAGCGCAATACCAGTGAGGTCTACGTGGTCAGCGCCGAGCGCCCGGCCGGCAGCACCGCCAACGTTGACTTCACCAACCGCTCGGTTAACACCGGTGTCGACTCGGCGCTGGTCGACGAGATGCTGGCCAGCATGAGCCGTATCTCCGAGAAGGGTGGTTCGGTTTCCCTGCTCGCCGCCCGTGATTACGACACCCCGAGCCGCGTCAGCCTCACCGAAGACGGCAGCGGCAACGTGGTGCTGAACCTGGGTGAAGACCTCGACCGTGCATGGGCCAGTGTTGGCCGCGCGTTGGAGCAGGGCCCTTGGCGCGTTGAAGACATCAACCGCAGCCTGGGCCTGTACTACATCAACGTGGCGGAAAAGGCCGAGCGTAAAGACGACGAGCCTGGTTTCTTCGGCAAACTGTTCGGCAGCAAGCCGACCAAGGAAGAGATCGAGACCCGCGCCGAGCGTTACCAGGTTCGTTTGAGCAAGGTGGGCGACAGCGTGCAGGTCACCGTCGAGAAGAACATCAATACCGTTGCGCCAGCTGAAACAGCGCGCAAAGTGTTGGGCGTGATTCAGGACAACCTGGGCTGATCCGATGCGTTTTGCCGTTCTCGGCAGCGGTAGCCAAGGGAACGGCACGCTGGTCGCACATGACGACACGTATGTGCTGGTGGATTGTGGTTTCTCGTTAAAAGAAACCGAGCGGCGCCTGCTGCGCCTGGGGGTTCACCCCGCGCAGCTGAGCGCGATTCTGGTAACCCACGAACATGCCGACCACGTGCATGGCGTGGGTTTGCTGTCTCGGCGCTACAATCTCCCGGTGTACCTCAGTCGCGGCACCTTGCGCGGGATGCGCAAACCCATTGAACCCGCAGGTTTCCTGGCCGGTGGCGAGCAGTTGCAAATCGGCGCCTTGAGCATCGACGTGATTGCCGTGGCGCATGACGCCCAGGAGCCGACGCAGTATGTCTTCAGTGACGGTGAGCGGCGCTTCGGCGTACTGACCGACCTGGGCTCCTACTGCGCCAAGGTGCTGGACGGCTACCGGAACCTCGATGCCTTGATGATCGAGTCCAACCATTGCCGAGACCTGCTGGCCCGTGGTCATTACCCCTACTTCCTCAAGCAGCGGGTGGGCGGCGAACTGGGACATTTGAACAACCACCAGGCGGCGTACCTGGTGTATGAGTTGGGCTGGCAAGACTTGCAACACCTGGTCCTGGCCCACCTGAGCAGCAAGAACAACCTGCCGCAGCTGGCCCGGCAATGTTTTGTCGACACCCTCGGGTGCGACCCGGACTGGCTGCAACTGGCCGATCAAGATTCAGGGCTCGACTGGCGACACATCGCCTAGCCCACCATTTAGCAAGCGGAGCCCATCATGGAAAAACGTGAAGAACTCTACCGCGGCAAAGCCAAGTCGGTGTACAAGACCGACGACGCCAACCGCCTGATCCTGCTGTTTCGCAACGACACCTCGGCGTTCGACGGCAAACGCATCGAACAACTTGATCGCAAAGGCATGGTGAACAACAAGTTCAACGCCTTCATCATGCAGAAGCTCGAAGCGGCCGGCATCCCGACCCAATTCGACAAACTGCTGGGCGACAACGAGTGCCTGGTCAAGAAGCTCGACATGATCCCGGTTGAATGCGTCGTGCGTAACTACGCCGCCGGCAGCCTGGTCAAGCGCCTGGGCGTTGAAGAGGGCCTCAAGCTCAATCCGTACACCTTCGAACTGTTCCTGAAGGACGACGCCAAGGGCGACCCGTTCATCAACGAATCCCACGTCGTGGCATTCGGCTGGGGTACCGCTGAGCAACTGGCGCGCATGAAGGAGCTGTCCCTCAAGGTCAACGACGTGCTGAGCAAGCTGTTCGACGACGCCGGCCTGCTGCTGGTGGACTTCAAGCTCGAGTTCGGCGTGTTCCACGACGGCTCCATCGTCCTGGGCGACGAATTCAGTCCGGACGGCTGCCGCCTGTGGGACAAGGACACCAAGAAGAAGATGGACAAAGACCGCTTCCGCCAGGGCCTCGGTGACGTGATCGAAGCCTACGAAGAAGTCGCCAATCGTCTCGGCGTACCGCTTTAATCGACGCAAGCATCTGATAGCACGGAAAAAAATCGCTTCGGCGCTTTGCATCCACGAATCATGCTGTTATGATGCGCGCCGTTGGAGAGATGCCAGAGTGGCCGAATGGGACGGATTCGAAATCCGTTGTACCTTCACCGGTACCTAGGGTTCGAATCCCTATCTCTCCGCCATTACATAGAAAAAGCCCCGTAGCCGAGTAAGCTACGGGGCTTTTTCATTTTGGAATGTAATCGTTCCTTCGCTGTAGCCAGCAAGCCTTCAAGCGTGACCCTGCTTCTTGCCCTTGGGCTTTGACGGCGGCTTTTTATCCGTCTCCTTCACCGTCTCCCTAGGCCTCTTCTTTGCCTCAGCCTCTGTCACGTACTCCCCTGTGACCGCATCACGATATCTAGCTGGCATATAACCTCCTTGGCAGTCTGTCGCCACGGCGGCGACTTTTTCAGGCTAGCCCAGGTGCCCGGGGGCACAAGATTCATTGTGCGAATTCTCATTACCAGGCTTTTCCATCGCTGTGACGGTCGTTGCGACATTGAAAATAAAAAAGCCTGCTGGGCTTAAGGCTCAGCAGGCTTTTTGGGTGGGCACTCTTCGCTCAGGCGGGTTGGGCCGCCAGGCTATTGCTTACATTCCGCCCCAGCACCAGCACGGTCATAAAACCGACGCCGACCAAGGCCGTGGCCAGGCTCAACAACACCGAGCTGCCCATCTGGTCGACGATCCGCCCGCCAAAGAACGAACCCAGGGCAATGATCACCTGGAACAAGGCGACGAACAGCGGCATGCCGCGTTCGACATCCTTGGGCGCGACCACGAACATCCAGATACTTGCACAGGCCGGGAAGGCGCCGAAGGCAAAGCCCCACAGGCCGATCAGCATCGCTGCGCCGGTCATGCCGGTGGCGAAGTAAGGGAAAAGGGCGGTGCTGGTGCCGATCATCAGTGCAACCAGCATCAAGGTGTGGCGTACGCTGCGGTTGGCGGCAAAACCGGCAAAAATATTTCCGAATACCCCAGCCACGCCAAAGAGCAGCAACAGTGAACCAATCGTTGGGCCGTCGAAACCGGAGCTGTATTTAAAGAACGGTGCGACATAGGTGTACGCAGCAAAGTGTGCCAACCCGATCAGCAATACCGCGATCAACCCGACCCGAGCCCGTGGGTTGATGAACAAGGCGGGCAGGTCGCGCACGAGAATGGCTTTCTCCGGGTCCAGCCGGGGCAGCAGGAGGACCTGCGCCAACAACACCGGGATACCCACCAGCGCGGTGACCAGGAACGTCATGCGCCAACCCATCAAGCCACTGAGCCAGGTACCGACCGGCACGCCCAGTACGGTGGCCAGGGTCACGCCCATCATGATGATCGAGGTGGCCTTGGCGACGTCCACACCCTTGGGCGCCAGGCGGCCGCTGAGGGCGATGGCCGTCGCCCAGAAGCCGCCGATACTGATGCCCAGCAAGACGCGGCCGAACAGCAGCAGGCTGAAGTCACTGGCGAACGCCACGACCATGTTGGCAATGATCATGATCAGCGTCAGGCCGATCAGCAGGTAGCGGCGGTCCATGGCGCCAATGATCACCGACAGCAATGGGGCGGCGAGGGCCGCCATGATGCCGGGCAGGGTCACCATCAGACCGGCGTGGCCGGCACTGATGCCGAGGTCGGCAGCGACGTCGTTGAGCACGCCCACCGGGAGAAACTCACTGGTGACCAGGGCGAAGGCACCGACGGCGACCGAGAGAATCGCCAGCCACTGCTGTTTGACGCTCTGTTGATTATGTTCGGGGAGGCCGCTGGGGGCTTGGCTGGCACTTGGCATGGTGTTGGGTTCCAGGGTGAACGACGCCTGCAGTCAGGCGAGGGGGAGGGGATCTGGAGGCGATTATAGGAATCAGTGTTGAAAATCGGGCAGGCGCTCGTTTCGATAGTAATCATCAGTGCTATCGATGCGACGCTCTGGCACGCACTGCATGACGAGGCAGCAGTCCGTGCGCAGGTGGGGCGTTGGCCGTACGGGGGAGGAAAGAGTGAAAGGCGTGCCGCGAACGCGGTTCATGGCACGCCGTAGGCTGCACTAATGCGTACTGGGTTCTTCCTCAACGCGAATGTTGAATGCCTCCAGCACACCGTCGCTTCTTCTTCTCAACTCGTAGGTCACGGTTTGCCCTTCGCGTAGCAACTGGCCTCCCCTGGCGAAGGACGGGCTGTGGAAGAAGATATCCTGGTCATCGTAGGTCGCTGTCTCGCTGCTGGTGGTGATTGCAGTCCGCGGAGCTTTACAGGGCATGGCCGTTCTCCTTTTTCAGTGCAACATAGCGACTTCAGTGAGGGCCTCAAACGTTGATCCGAAGGGGATCAGACCTGCACGGCCACTTCATCCGCCTGCATGCCCTTCTGACCTTGCACGGCTACGAAAGTGACTTTCTGCCCCTCTTTCAATTCTTTGTATCCATCCCCCTGAATCGCTCTGAAATGAACGAAAAGGTCAGGCCCGCTCTCCGGAGTAATGAACCCATACCCTTTTTCGCTGTTGAACCACTTCACCGTACCGTTTTGTCTTCCGCTCATTCTTCGTATCCTCGCAAACCCATGTCTCCCGCTGTACGCCGACACATTGCCGGTAGCGGTATGCCTAAGCAAAGTCCCGAAGCGGCCACCCGTCAACGCGTCGCAAGACCAGCGGTACTGTCATTCCTGACAGGTTCGCGGCTCGATCAATTGAGTGATACTGCGCAGTTTTACGGTGAAAATTTCTGAGGCCCGGGCACGCGTGCGTTCCAGCACCGGATCGCTGCCGCCTTCCGCCAGCAGATAGGCTTCCTGCCCTGTTAGGTGTCCCGGTCTATCGGCGCCTAGCCCTGCTCCCCTACGCCCTGCCTGATCTTTTCCAGCAGCTCATCGATATGAAAAGGCTTGGTGATCAGGTCCATGCGTTCGCCCAGGAAGTTCTGGCGGTTGGCCGCATTCTCGGCGTAGCCGGTCATGAACAGGATCGGCAGGTTGGGGTTCAGGGCTCGCGCGTGGTCGGCCAGCTCCCGGCCAGTCATGTACGGCAAGCCGACATCCGTCAGCAGCAGGTCGATGCCCGCATTGGCTTTCAGGATGACGATGGCTTCGTCACCATCGGCCGCCAGGCTGCAGCGGTAGCCGGCATCCGCCAGTACCTCGGCGACAAAACTGCGGACCGAGGGCATGTCTTCCACGATCAGTATGTGTTCGCCCTTGCTGTTGCCCGGCACCGCCACGGTCTTGGTGGCAAAGGTGGCGGGGCCGTCGGCGGCGGGGAGCATGAGGGTCACCTCGGTGCCCTGGCGGGTCACGCTGCGAATCTGTGCATCACCGCCGGACTGGCGGGCAAAGCCATAGATGGTCGACAGACCCAGGCCGGTGCCCTGGCCGACGGGTTTGGTGGTGAAGAAGGGGTCGAACACCTTATCGATCACGCTGTGCTCGATGCCCACACCGTTGTCCCGTACCGACAGTGCAACGTACGGGCCATCTTCCAGCTTGAGGTTGCCGTTGGAATACGACGGGTAAGTCGTCACCCAGATAATCCCGCCCTGGGGCAGTGCATCCCGCGCGTTGATCACCAGGTTCAGTACCGCACTTTCCAGTTGGATCGGGTCCACCATCGCCACGGCGGGGTTGGTGGTCAGCTCCAGTTTCAGGGCAATGTGTTCGCCGATGGTGCGCACCAGCAACTCTTCCAGCGAGCGGATATGTGCGTTGATATCGGTCGGCCGGGTGTCCAGCGGCTGCTGGCGGGCGAAGGCGAGCAGACGGTTGGTCAGGCCGGCGGCGCTCAGGGCTGAACTGAGCGCCGCGTCGGCATAACCCAGGACCTTGTCGGTGCGCTGGCTTTCGATACGCTTCTTGATCAGTTCCAGGCTGGTGATGATGCCCGTCAGCAGGTTGTTGAAGTCGTGGGCGATACCGCCGGTGAGCTTGCCCAAGGCATCCATTTTCTGGGCCTGGAGCAGTTGCGCTTCCGTACGTGCCAACTGGGTGGCGGCGTTGGCCAGCTCGGCCTGTTGGTGGCGTTCACGATGGCGGTGTTCGGTCACGTCCTCGACAAACACCAGGCTCAATTCGGCGCGGTCATAGGGCGAAATCTGCCATTCGGTTTCGCGCAGTTGCCCATCGACCTTCATCTGCAGCGTGCCCTTCCAGCGTTCACCCGCCGCGAGGCGCAGGCACAGCTCCTGGATGACGCTGTATTGATCGCTGGCGAAGCATTCGAGCAGGGCGTCCGGGTTGAGGTTGTCGTGGATCAGTTGGGCGAAGGCGTGGTTGCACTCGTGAACCTTCAACTGCGCGTCCATCACCGCAATCGGTGCGCTGATATTGAAGAAGATTTCCCGGAAGCGCGCCTCGCTTTCGCGCAGTGCGTATTCGGTGTCGCGTACCCGCAGCAAGGTGCGCAGGGTCGCCAGGAGCACCTCGGGGTCTACCGGGTGGATCAGGTAGGCATCGGCGCCTGCGTCCAGGCCGGTGATGATGTCGCCGGTCTCGATGGACGCCGCCGAAACGTGCACCACCGGCAGCAAGGCCGTGGCCGGGTTGGCACGCAAACCACGCACGATGTCGAAGCCGCTCATGTCCGGCAGGTTGACGTCCAGGATCAGTGCGTCGATCTTGCCCCTCGCGATCAGGTCGAGCCCTTCCTGGCCCGTGCCGGCTTCCAGTACCAGGTAATGATGGCGCTCCAGGCGTCGGCGCAGGGCATAGCGCGTGGCAGCGTTGTCGTCGACGATCAGCAGTTGTATGTCACGTTTCATCGACGGTCTCGCTGGCGATGGAAAAGGGAATGACCACAAAAAACAGCGAGCCCACACCGGGTGTGCTTTCCACGCCTACCCGGCCACCGAGCAGTTCGGCGAAACGCTTGCACAAGGACAGGCCCAGGCCGGTGCCGCGCAGGCGCTTTTGCAACGGCGAATCGATCTGGGAAAAGTCTTCGAACAGATTGCTGTGCAATTCACCCGGTATACCCAGGCCGGTGTCCTGCACCGCAAAGCGTATCTCGTGTTCATTCTCCATGCGCGCCGACACCCGCACTTCGCCCTGCGCGGTGAACTTCAGCGCGTTGGAGATAAAGTTGCGCAGGATCTGCGCCAGTTTCTTGTCATCGGTGTAGAGCTTGGGCAAGCCGGAGGGCTCTTCGAAGATCAGGTCCACCGAGGACGCATCGACAATCGGCCGGAACATGCCGCGCAACGCCGAGAACAGGTCGAACATATCGAACCAGGCCGGGGAAATGCTGATACGTCCGGCCTCGATCTTCGCCAGGTCCAACAGGTCATCGACCATCTCGCGCAGTTCGCGGGCCGAGTTGCGAATGAAGCCGACCTGGGTGTGCTGTTCCTCGCTCAACGGGCCATCCAGCTCATCGGCCAGCAGGCTGGTGATGCTCAGGATCGAGCCCAGCGGTGTGCGGAACTCATGGCTCATGTAGGACAGGAAGCGGCTCTTGAGGTCCGACGCCTGGCGCAGTTGGTCGGCCTGGGTGTCCAGTTCGGCATACAGTGCCAGCACGCCCTGGTTGGTTTCGTCCAGCTCGGAACGCAGGGCGTCCGCCTCCAGGCGAAGGCGTTGGATTTCAGCGGCGAGCGCGGCAGGGGTGTCAGCCATCAATGGCCTCCAGGGCAATCACGAAGACCGTGACGTCATCCCGGCCGCGACAGAAGTCACGGTGCAGGACGGCGGCGATCAGGGCAGGGTGGCGGTGGACGAGCCCGGGGTAGTCCGACAGGTTCCAGCGTGACTGCAGGCCGTCGCTGTAGAGGATCAGCAACTGGCCGCCCACTTGAGCGTAGTCGAAGGCATGTGCCTTGCGAAACTGCACGCCGACGATCCCGGGATGGGAGGCCAGGCCACGGGACTTTTCCGGCCCGATCAGGCTGGCGCCAATATTGCCCACGCCGGTAAACCTCAGGTTATCGGCCTGGGCATCGTATTGGGCCACGGCGAGGGCGCCACCGCGGGTGCCGTTCATGGCAATGTGCAGATCGTTCATCAGCACCGTCGAATCCAGGAAGGCATTCTGGGCAAATACCACCTCACCTGCCCGGGCGGCTTGCTCGGCATATTCGCCATGGCCCAGTCCATCGGCCACCATCACACTGAAACCACCGGGTTCGATTGCCAGGTGCCAGGCATCGCCGCAATGCGGATCATCATGCAGTGAGTGCTGGCTGACCCCGTAGCGAATGTCCTTTGCCACTGAGCCGCGTGGATACAGCCTGGCCAGGATCGCCGTTCCGCGTGGATTGGCGTAGGCATCGAATACCTGGGCCAGGCGCGAAATCGCACCCAGGCCAATGCCTTGGGTGCCCCCGGTAGAGTAACCGTCCACCAGGCAGCTGTTCAGGTCGAAGCCTTGGCCACGGTCGATGGCGATCAGTTCGAGGCCGCCATTACCGGTGGTGCGCAGGTGCAGTTGGCCATGTTCGGCATGCTTGAGGACATTGCTGGCCAGTTCGGTGGCCACCAGGGCCACGCGCCCGGCATCGGTGTCGTCGAAGCCCAACTGCTCGGCGAGTTGCTGCGCCGTGCGGCGGGCGTGGCCGACCTGGCTGGTGTCTTCAATCAGCAGCACATGCGTCAAGGCACTGGGAATGTTCAGGCCCATCGGGTGATCGTCACGCGGGTGCCCTGGCCTGGCGCGGTCTCCAGTTCAAATTCATCCACCAGGCGCTTGGCCCCGGTGAGCCCCAGGCCCAGGCCGCTGCCGGAGGTCCAGCCGTCGGTCATTGCCAGTTTCAGGTCGGGAATGCCCGGGCCTTCATCGCGAAAGGTCAGGCGCAGGCCGGGTCGGTGGTCTTTTTCGACCACCGCCCAGTCCATGTAGCCACCCTTGCCATAGACCACTGTGTTGCGCGCCAACTCGCTGACCGCCGTGACCAGCTTGGTCAGGTCGATCAGGCGCATGCCGCAATCCTGGGCCAGTTTGCGTACGAGTTGTCGAGCCAGCACGACGTCCTGTTCGATCAGCACCGGGTGGGTGCCATTGCTGGCTTGGGTCATGAGTGTTCTACCCGGTCGCGCAGCAGTTTCATGCCGCGCTCGACATTCAACGCCGTCGCCACGCCAGGCAGGGTCATGCCCAGTTCCACCAGCGTAATGGCTACGGCGGGTTGCATGCCGACCAATACCGTCTGGGCATCCATGATGCGCGACAGGCCGGAGATGGTGCCGATCATGCGTCCGATGAACGAGTCGACCATGTCCAGCGCCGAGATATCGATCAGCACACCGCGGGCGGAGGTACGGCTGATGCGCTCGGACAGGTCGTCCTGCAGGGTCAGCGCGAGTTGGTCGTGCATGTCCACCTGGATGGTCACGAGCAGGAACTCGCCCATCTGCAAAATAGGGATGCGTTCCATGCTTAAACGGCCTTGGTGACGGTAACGCCTAAGCGTTTGAGGGAGAGTGCCAGCGCATCGGCCAGGTTGGCCTTGGTGACCACGCCTTGCAGGTCGAGACCCAGGTGCACGATGGTCTGCGCGATTTGCGGGCGTACGCCACTGATGATGCAGTCGGCACCCATCAAGCGGATGGCCGTGACAGTTTTGAGCAGGTGCTGGGCGACCAGGGTGTCGACGGTCGGTACGCCGGTAATGTCGATGATCGCGATTTCCGCGCCGGTGTCGACGATGCGTTGCAGCAGCGATTCCATCACCACCTGGGTGCGTTGCGAATCCAGGGTGCCGATCATCGGCAGGGCCAGGACGCCTTCCCACAACTTGACCACCGGCGTGGACAGCTCCAGCAACTCTTCCTGCTGGCGCTTGATCACCGACTCGCGGGATTTCTGGAAGGTGCGGATGGTGTGCATGCCCAGGGCGTCGAGCAGCTCGGAGACTGTCAGCAGTTGTTCGGCCAATTGTGCCGGTTGGTCGGCATATTCACGCTGCAACAGCGTGAACAGCGGGCCCTTGAGGACAAAAATGAAGCTGGCGGTCTGCTGGGAGTCCTGGCCGGCGAGGGCGCGGCTGTGGGAGAGCTTTTCCAGGAATAGGCGGGTTTGTGCCCAGTTTTCATGATCGATGTGCTGCGAACCGCCATTTTGCAGGGCTTCAGTCAGCAGAACCAGGAACTCGGCGGTCTGTGTTTGCACGTCGTCAGGCTTGATATTGCGCGTGGCCCCCGAGGCTTCGAGACGGGCTTTCCATTGGTCAAGGAGAGAGCTGTGATTAGCTTGCAGGGCCTGGATTGTGTTCGTTTGCAGAGTTGCCACGGTAACCTCCTTGAATGCCATTGATGCGGTGCGCGCAATCTATACTAAATTGAGCTGTTTGGAATTGTTTCAAGCGGATTCGTTCAGGGGTGCCGTCACTTTAAAAGTGCCCTGGGGGACTATAGTTTGGACCTCCTGTTTGGCCAGTGACGCGGGTCATTTAACGGCCTGCCGGTCACCCACATATGGCGACGCTGCGACTCGCGTACGATAATGCCCGCCACTTCGACCACATTGGCCCTCCCGTGATCATCAACTTCGACCTCAACGACCTCCAGGCCTTCCGCGCCGTGGTAGACAAGGGCAGTTTCCGTGGCGCCGCCGAGGCCATCCGCATCTCGCAACCGGCCCTCAGCCGGCGCATCGAAAAGCTCGAAACCGCCCTTGATGTGAAGCTGTTCGAACGCACTACCCGGCGGGTCAGCCTGACCATGGTGGGCCGTACGTTTTTGCCACAAGTCGAACGCATGCTTGACGACCTCGACGTGGCGCTGATGGGCATCAGTAACGTCGCGTCCACGCGCATGGGCAATGTCACTGTCGCCTGCGTGCCGTCCACCGCGTACTACTTCATGCCCCACGTGATCTCCGAATTCCGCAAGCTGTACCCGAAGATCCGCTTGCGGGTGCTGGATACCAGTGCCGGCGAGGTGTGCAGCGCGGTGGAGAGTGGCGAAGCGGATTTCGGCTTGAGTTTCAGCGGCAGCCTGGCCGAGGAAGTGGAATTCGAACTGTTGTTGCAGGAGCGCTACGTGCTGGCCTGTCGCCGCGATCACCCGCTGGCCCAGCGCGACAGCGTGAGCTGGGCCGAGGCCTGCGAACATGATTACATCACCCTGGACAAGACCTCCGGCAACCGCCTCCTGCTTGACCAGGCCTTGCGCGGCATACGGGTGAAAAAGCCGAGTGTCTGCGAAACGCACCATGTGACTACCATGATCGGCCTGGTGGAGGCGGGATTGGGCGTGGCGATGGTGCCATCGATTGCGATGCCGGCCCTGGAGCACCCGATCCTGGTCGGCGTGCCGCTGGTGGAACCGCAGGTGATGCGCAACGTGGGCTTGATAAAACGCCGCGGGCGGACATTGCCGCCAGCGGCGCTGGAGTTGGAGCGGTTATTGCGGGAGATGCCGTTTCGCTCAGCGTGACACCGAGTCCAGGCCGGTGGATTGCACCACCGGTTGCGCCTGGGGTGAGGCCAGGAATTGCAACAACGCCTTGGCCTGCTCCGGGTGTTGCGCGTTGACCGGAATGCCGGCGGCAAAGCGCGTCACCGATTGCACATCTTCCGGGATCTTGCCGACGAAGGTCACACCTGGCACCGGCAACAATTCCGCCACCTGTTGCAGGCCGACTTCGTAGTCACCCTTGGCCACCTGTTCGGCCACCGGCTGGCGTTCGATCATGGTGCCTTTGGCGGGCATGCCGAGCTTCTTGAACAACTCTTTCTCGACGTATACACCGCTGGCGCTGTCCGAATAGGCGACCGACTTGGCTTTGCTCAGGGTGGCTTTCAATTCGGCATCGGTGCCGATGGCCGGTTTGACGGCGCCGGCTTTTACCACCAGGCCGATGCGCGAGTCTGCCAGTTCCACGCGGGAGGCCGGGTCGACCTTGCCTTGCTTGATCAAGTCATCCAGGGCGTAGCCGACCATGATCACCACGTCAGCGGGTTCGCCTCGGGCCAGGCGGTTGGGAATCGCTTCCGGCGCCTTGCCCATCGACGGGCCGAGGATGGTGTCGAGGGTATCGCCGCTTTGCTTGGCATATTGCGGGCCAAGCAGTTTATAGGCGGCAGTGAAGCCACCCGATGTCATTACCTTCAACTGCTCGGCCTGGGCCGACAATGCCAGTGCGCCCAGGGCCAGGGCCGTCAGGGTCTTGAGCAGAGCCTTCATTGTGCGGCCCCCTGCATCACTTGCCCACGGGCGTTGGCACGACGATACAGCGCGAGGGTCGAGCACAGCGCGCATGCTGCGGCGAACATCATCCAGTAGGCCGGCGAGGCCTTGTCTTCGGTGATGTGGATGAACCAGGTGGAGATCGCCGGGGTGAAACCTCCGAAGATCGCGGTGGCCAGGCTATAGGCCAGGGAGAAGCCCGCCACGCGCACTTCCACCGGCATGATTTCGGTGAGGGCCGGGATCATCGCGCCGTTGTACATGCCATAGAGGAAGGAGAACCACAGCAGGGTTTCCAGCATATGGGCGAAGCTTGGCGCGTTCACCACGTAGGACAGCGCTGGGTAAGCCGTGAGAACGGTCAGTACGGTCATCGCGATCAGCACCGGCTTGCGACCGAAACGATCGCTCAAGGTGCCGCCGATCGGCAGCCAGACAAAGTTCGAAACGGCTACCAGCAAGGTCACCAGCAGCGCATCGGACGTGCTCAATTGCAGCACGGTCTTGCCGAAAGTCGGCGCATACACGGTGATCAGGTAGAACGCGGTAGTGGTCATGGCCACCATCAGCATGCCGCCGATGACCACGGTCCAGTTTTTCACCAGGGTCGCCATCACTTCGCGCATGGTCGGGCGATGCTTGCGGTTGGCGAACTCTTCGGTTTCCTGCAGGTTGCGGCGCAGGATGAAAATGAACGGGATGATCACGCAGCCGAGGGCGAACGGGATGCGCCAGCCCCAATCGGCCACCACGGCCGGCTCCATCCACACGTTCAGGCCATAACCCAGTGCGGCGGCGACCACGATGGAGATCTGCTGGCTGCCGGATTGCCAGCTGGTGTAGAAGCCTTTGCGGCCTGGCGTGGCCATTTCGGACAGGTACACCGACACACCGCCCAGTTCCGCACCGGCCGAGAAGCCTTGCAGTAAGCGACCGAGCAGCACCAGCAGCGGTGCCCACAAACCGATGGTGTGATAACCGGGCACCAGCACGATCAGCAGGGTGCCGCTGGCCATGATCGACAAGGTCACGATCAGCCCTTTGCGGCGACCGACGTCATCGATATAGGCACCCAGGATGACCGCGCCCAACGGACGCATCAGAAACCCTGCGCCGAATACGGCGAAGGTCATCATTAATGACGCAAACTCATTAGCGGCGGGGAAGAAGGCGGCAGCGATGTAGGTGGCGTAGAAACCGAACAGAAAAAAGTCGAACTGTTCGAGGAAGTTGCCCGAAGTAACGCGAAATACCGCCCCCACTTTCGAACGGGTAGAGTCGGGCCGGGTAGGGCTAGTCATGGTTTTATGTCTCCAGCGTTCTTTTTGAATGTGCTTGTTTCGCTTAAGACCTGGAATAGTGGCTGACACATTTAGAAATGTTAAGTGACAATTTTGGATAGATTGATGTTCGTTGGCTATCAATCGGTAATGCAGTCGGAAATGCGTTCGCTGTCTATGCTGAAGATGTGACCAATTCTTACGGATGGGAGGTGGCAATGACGGATCAACAGAAACGGCGCGACGAGCCGGAACGTGAGCAGCCCCAGCGGCGGTAGGAAGAAAAACCGCAGACCTGGAAACATCCCGATGATGGCACCGAGCTTTCAGAGCGGGATCAGGAGCGTCCGCTAAAACCCTGATATCAGGTTAAATGCGCTGCAAATGTGGGAGTGGGCAATCCCACTCCCACAGTTGTATGTGCAACTCCCAAAATCAGGAAACTATTTGACATATTTGATTTGTGATCACATATTGAGGCCATAAGAACGACAACACAGGTTTTGCCTCATGACAGATGGTCCGCTCCTCCTGCCCACCCTGCGCCAGGTGTCCCGCGATACCTTGCAAGATCAGGTCTACCGCCAGATCCGCGAAGCGCTGATGAGTGGCCGTTTCCAGCCTGGCCAGAAACTCACCATCCGCGGCCTTGCCGAAGCCCTCGGTTCCAGCCCGATGCCGGTGCGCGAAGCCCTGCAACGCCTCAGCGCCGAAAACGCCTTTGAAGTCACCGAGACCTCTCGTCTGCGCGTGCGCTTGATGACGGTCGAACGCCTGCGTGAAATTCGTGATGCACGGGTCGCCCTCGAAGGGCTGCTGGCGGAAAAAGCCGTGCTGCGCCTGCAAAAGGCCGACCTCGACGAAATCACCGACCTCTGCCAGCAAATGCAGCACGCCGCCGACGAAGTCGACGTGTCGCGCTACCTGTGGACCAACTTTGCGTTTCACCGGCGGATCTACGCCGTGGCCCAGGCCGAGTTGACCATGGCCGCCGTGGAAAACTTCTGGCTGCACATGGGCCCGTGCTTTGCGCTGGTCGCCCCGGATAAAGCTCACCTGCAACGCTCGATGGAGGCGCACACGCGCATCGTCGAAGCCCTGGCGGCCCGCGATGGCGCCGGTGCACGCGCAGCGGTGACCGATGACATCATGCAGGCCGCCGATTCCCTGGCGCGCCTGCTCGTCAAGAACGACCGTTCGCGGCCGTCTGCTTCAGGAGGTAAACGTGCATGAGTGTCTTACAGCGGCTGCAGCCCTATCCTGGGTTACGTGTGTTGATTTCCGGCGGGGCTGCCGGCATTGGTGAAGTGCTGGCGGCGGCGTATCTGGAAGCCGGTGCCCAGGTGCATGTGTGTGACGTCAGCGAGCCGGCCCTGGCCGCGTTTCGCGACAAGTACCCGGGCACCGTCGCCACCCGCGCCGACGTCAGCGATGCCGTGCAGATCGAGGCGGTATTCAAGGTGCAGCGCGAGCACTTCGGCGGTCTCGATGTGCTGGTCAACAACGCCGGGATCGCCGGGCCTACCGGCGGCATCGATGCGATCAGCGACGCCGAGTGGCAGGCCACCATCAACATCAATCTCACCGCGCAATACCGCTTTGCCCACCATGCGGTGCCGATGCTCAAGGCGTCGTCCCACGGCCACCTGCTGCATATCGCCTCGGTGGCGGGGCGCCTGGGCTACGCGTGGCGCACGCCGTACGCGGCGACCAAATGGGCGATTGTCGGCCTGATGAAATCCCTGGCCTCGGAGCTGGGCGAGAGCGATATCCGCGTCAACGCCTTGCTGCCCGGCATTGTCGAAGGCCCACGCATGGACGGCGTGATTCGTGCCCGTGCCGAGCAGGTCGGCGTGCCCGAAGCCGAGATGCGCCAGGAATACCTCAACAAAATTTCCCTCAAACGCATGGTCACCGCCGAAGACGTGGCTGCCATGGCGTTGTTCCTCTGTTCGCCCGCCGCACGCAACGTGACCGGCCAGGCGATCAGCGTCGACGGTAACGTCGAGTACCTGTAAGCCACGCAAGAACACAGCGCGCTGCACCCAGGATTTTTTTCATAAGAATAAAAGTCGGAGAGTCGTCATGCCCAAAAATCGTCCTGTCATCATCACCTGCGCCGTTACCGGTGCGATTCATACGCCGTCGATGTCGCCGCATTTGCCGATCACTGCGCAGGAAATCGCCGATGCCGCCATCGGTGCCGCCGAAGCCGGCGCCGCGATTGTCCACCTGCATGCCCGCGATCCCAACGATGGTCGCCCAAGCCAGGACCCGGCGCTGTTCGCCGAATTCCTGCCGCAGATCAAGGCCGCCAGCGACGTGGTAATCAACATCACCACCGGCGGCGCGCCGACCATGGGCGTGGAAGAGCGCCTGCAACCGGTGATGCAGTTCAAGCCGGAACTGGCCTCGCTGAACATGGGCTCGATGAACTTCGGCCTGTATGAAATGCTCAACCGCTTCACCGACTTCAAGCACGACTGGGAGCGGCCGTACCTGGAAGAAAGTGACGACCGGATCTTCCGCAACACCTTCCGTGACATCACCCATATCCTCAATTCCTGTGCCGAGAACCGCACGCGGTTCGAGATCGAGTGCTACGACATCGGCCACCTGTACACCGCCGCGCATTTCCTGGAACGCGGCCTGCTCAAGCCGCCGTTGTTTATCCAGTCAGTGTTCGGCTTGCGTGGTGGCATCGGCGGGCACCCCGAAGACCTGGCGCACATGCGGCGTACTGCCGACCGCCTGTTTGGCGACGACTATGTGTGGTCGATCCTCGGCGCCGGGCGTGGGCAGATTCCGCTGGCGACCATGGGCCTGTCCATGGGCAGCAATGCGCGTGTCGGTCTGGAGGATTCGCTGTGGGACGGCCCGGGCAAATTGGCCGCGTCCAACGCCGACCAGGTGCGACGTATTCGTACGGTGATCGAGGCGCTCGGCCATCGCGTCGCCACGCCGGATGAAGCGCGGGAAATCCTCGGGCTCAAGGGGCGCGATCAGGTCAATTTCTAACCCGACCAACTGCCGCGTCACGGCGCGGCCTGCATCCCGCACAACAACAATAAGGGGATCACACCATGCGTATCGAAGTGCTTGTCGACGTCAAGACCACCCTGGGCGAAGGCCCGGTGTGGGACGTCGAACAACAACGCTTGTATTGGATCGACAGCGCCGACGGCCGCGTCCTGCGCTGCACCGACGACGGCCGCGAACTGCGTGCCTGGGAGGTCGGCCAGAAAATCGGCTCCATGGCCCTGCGCCATAACGGTGAGTCGGCGATTGTCGCCCTGCAAAACGGCGTACACACCCTCGACCTCAACAGCGGTGAGCTCAACCTGGTCATCGACCCGGAACCGCACCTGCCGGATAACCGCCTCAACGACGGCAAGGTCGACCGCCAGGGCCGCTTCATCTTCGGCTCCATGGACACCTTGGAGGACAACGCCAGCGCCAGGCTTTACCGCCTGGACGCCGACCTGAGTCTGCTCACCCTGGACGAAGGCATCATCGTGTCCAACGGCCCGTGCTGGAGCCCGTCCGGTGACACCTTCTATTTCTGCGACACCTGGTCCGGCGAGATCTGGGCCTACGACTATGACCTGGCCACCGGCAATGTGAGCAACCGCCGCACCTTCGCCAGGGTCGACACCTCGGGCGGCGGCGCTGCCGACGGCTGCACGGTGGATGCCGAGGGCTGCCTGTGGCAAGCCTTGGTCTACGCCGGGAAACTGGTGCGCTACACCCCCGACGGTCACGTCGACCGCATCATCCAGATGCCGGTGAAAAAGGTCACCAGCCTGACCTTTGGCGGGCCGAACCTGGACACCCTGTTTGTGACTTCCATGGCCAAGCCGCCGCTGCCGCGTTTTCCGGCGGACGGCCAGCAGCGCGGAGCGTTGTTCGCCATTACCGGGTTGGGCGTGCAAGGAATAGCCGAGCGACGGTTCGCCAGCTAGCGCGTGTGTGTGACAAGGCATATTCCTTCGCAACCTTGTGTCAGTGCGCGCCCTCGCGCGCCTGGAGAGGCCCATGGCAACTATCAAAAAAGCGTCGCTGCGCAGCATTCACCGGCATTCCTGGGTGTCGCTGCTGGTCTGTTGGATGATCTGGATTCTCAACGCCTACGACCGTGAGATCGTGTTGCGCCTGGGGCCGACCATCTCCAAGCACTTCGATTTATCCGCCGACCAATGGGGCACCGTGGCCACGGTGGTCATGCTGGCCCTGGCGTTGCTGGATATACCCGGCTCCATGTGGAGCGACCGCTACGGCGGCGGCTGGAAACGTGCACGTTTCCAGGTGCCGCTGGTGCTGGGCTACACGGCGATCTCGTTTCTGTCCGGCTTCAAGGCCCTGAGCGGCAACCTCGCCACTTTCATTGCCCTGCGCGTCGGGGTCAACCTCGGCGCCGGCTGGGGTGAGCCGGTGGGGGTGAGCAACACCGCCGAATGGTGGCCGGTGGAGCGGCGCGGCTTCGCCCTGGGTGCGCACCATACGGGCTATCCGATTGGTGCGATGCTCAGCGGTATCGTCGCCAGTTTCGTCATCACCGTGTTTGGCGAGGACAACTGGCGCTACGTGTTCTTCTTCGCCTTCGTGGTGGCGTTGCCGCTGATGATTTTCTGGGCGCGTTATTCCACCGCCGAACGCATCACCGCGTTGTACGTCGACATCGCCGCCAAGGGCATGACGCCACCGGACAACGCGCCGGCCAGTTCGGTGAAGGGCGAGGCCTGGCGCACTTTCGTCGCCACCTTGCGCAACCGCAATATCGCCCTCACGGCGGGCAATACGATGCTCACCCAGGTGGTGTACATGGGCGTCAACATCGTGTTGCCGGCCTACCTCTACAACATCGTCGGACTGTCACTGGCCGAGTCGGCGGGGATGAGCGTGGTGTTCACCCTCACCGGCATCCTCGGGCAACTGGTGTGGCCGTCGCTGTCGGACATCATCGGCCGACGCACCACCCTGATCATCTGCGGGGTGTGGATGGCGGCGAGTGTCGGCGCGTTCTACTTCGCCAACACCCTGACCCTGATCATCGTCGTGCAACTGCTGTTCGGCCTGGTGGCCAACGCGGTGTGGCCGATCTACTACGCGGTGGCCTGCGACTCGGCCGAGCCGTCGGCGACGTCCACCGCCAACGGCATCATCACCACCGCGATGTTTATCGGCGGCGGCCTGGCGCCGGTGCTGATGGGCAGCCTGATCGCCATGGGCGGCGGCTGGACCACGCTGCACGGCTACACCGTGTGTTTCTTCGTGATGGCCGGCTGTGCCCTCGGCGGCGCGCTGCTGCAACTGTTTTCCCATCGCCCCCAGGCGTTGGCGCTGCAACTCGACTCCTAGAACAACACCGATGCGCCCCCCAGCCCGCCTGGCGGGGCGCCAAGAGGAACTGCCGATGACTACCGCCACCGCCGCCCGCACACCGCAGGCGTTGAACAAACTGATGTTCGTCAAGCTGATGCCCTTGCTGATCATCGCCTACATCCTGAGCTTCCTGGACCGCACCAACATCGCCCTGGCCAAGCATCACCTGGACGTCGACCTGGGCATTTCAGCCGCCGCCTATGGCTTGGGCGCGGGGTTGTTTTTCCTGACGTATGCGCTGTCGGAAATCCCCAGCAACCTGATAATGCACAAGGTCGGCGCGCGATTCTGGATCGCGCGGATCATGGTGACCTGGGGCCTGATCTCGGCGGCCATGGCCTTTGTGCAGGGCGAAACCTCGTTCTACGTGTTGCGCCTGTTGCTGGGCATCGCCGAAGCGGGGCTGTTTCCTGGGGTCATGCTGTACCTGACCTACTGGTTCAACCGTGAGCAACGGGCGCGGGCCACCGGGTATTTCCTGCTCGGCGTGTGCTTTGCCAACATCATCGGTGGCCCGGTGGGTGCGGCCCTGATGCGCATGGACGGCCTGCTCGGCTGGCACGGCTGGCAGTGGATGTTCCTGCTCGAAGGCTTGCCAGCCGTGGCGTTTGCCTGGGTGGTCTGGCGCAAACTGCCGGATCGTCCGAGCAAGGCGCCGTGGCTGTCGGCCGAGGAAGCGCGCGGTATCGAGCAGCGCATTGCCCGGGAAGTCGAGGAGGGCGCGGGCGAGGACGGTCACTCGTTGAAAAACTGGCTGACCCCGCAGATCCTGCTGGCGATTTTCGTGTACTTCTGTCACCAGATCACCCTCTACACCGTGATCTTTTTCCTGCCGAGCATCATCAGCAAGTATGGCGAACTGAGCACCATGAACGTCGGCCTGCTGACTTCATTACCGTGGATCGCGGCGGCACTCGGGGCATTGTTTATTCCGCGTTTTGCCACCACACCCGGGCGCTGCCGTCGCTTGCTGGTCACCGGCCTGCTGACCATGGCGTTGGGCCTGGGCATTGCCTCGGTGTCGGGGCCGGTGTTCAGCCTGCTGGGTTTTTGCCTGTCGGCGGTGATGTTCTTTGTGGTGCAGTCGATCATCTTCCTGTACCCGGCTTCGCGCCTCAAGGGCGTTGCGCTGGCCGGCGGGCTGGGATTTGTCAACGCCTGCGGGCTGTTGGGCGGCTTTGTCGGGCCGTCGGTGATGGGCGCGATCGAGATGAGCACCGGCAATGCAATGAACGGCTTGAAAGTCATTGCGCTGGTGCTGGTGGTGGCGGCCGTGGCGGCCCTGCGCTTGCGCATGGGGCACGAACCTGAGCGTGGTGCGCAGGCCAGCGAAGCGTCCTACACGTAGACGCCGGCTACGGGGCTTTCTAAACTGCGGCTTGTCTTGGGAAAAGGGCAGGCGCCGATGAATCGCAATGAACTACGCAAAGCCGACATCAACCTGATGGTGGTGTTCGAAGCGTTGATGCTGGAGCGCAACGTGACGCGGGTGGCGGAGAAGCTGTTTCTCGGCCAGCCGACCATCAGCTCGGCCCTCAACCGCTTGCGTACCTTGTTCAACGACCCGCTGTTCATCCGCGTCGGCCACCGCATGGAGCCCACCGCGCGGGCCGAGGAGATCATTCAGCACCTGTCGCCGGCCCTGGATTCGTTGTCATCGGCCTTGAGCCTGACCCACGATTTCGACCCCTCGATCAGCACCATGACCTTTCGCATCGGCCTCTCCGATGACGTGGAGTTCGGCCTGTTGCCGCCCTTGCTGCGCGCCTTGCGCCAGGAAGCGCCGCAAGTGGTATTCGTGGTGCAGCATGTGGACTACTGGCGCATTCCCGACCTGCTGGCCTCCGGCGATATCACCGTCGGCATCACCCAGACCCGTGGCCTGCCGGCGAATGCCAAGCGTAAGCTGCTGCGCCATATCCGTCCGCGTATCCTGCGCGCCGATGCGTCTGAAACGCCGCTGACCCTTGATGAATATTGCTCACGGCCCCACGTGCTGGTTTCCCATACCGCCAACGTGTCGGGGTTTGCCGATGAGTGGCTGGCGGAGATCGGCCGCAAACGCCATGTGGTGCTGTCGGTGCCGCAATACAGCGCGCTGCCGGCCTTGCTCGCCGGCACTGACCTGATCGCCAGCCTGCCGGACTACACCGCCGAGGCCATGGCAGTGTCGGGCCACCTGTTCTGTGAGCCGTTCCCGTTCGAAACGCCAACCCTGGATTTGTCGATGGTCTGGCTCAGCCACGTGGACACCGACCCGGCTGAGCGCTGGGTACGTTCCCGGCTCGAAGCGTTTATGAGCGACAGAGGGCTGGCCAGCAAAGCCTGATGCTTTTATCCGTGGTATATCTAGGAATCTTCCTACCAATGACTCGGAGCCATCCATGCCACACCTGCACCTGGAATACACCGCCAACCTGACGGGCCTTGCTGTCGAGAAGACCCTGTTGCGGCTCAACAACGTGCTGATGGCGTCCGGGCAGTTCAGTTCCGAGTTGGACATCAAAAGTCGTGTGGTCAAGGTCGAGACGTTCCAGGTGGGCACCTCCCTCGAAGCACGCGGGTTTATCGCGGTGAAGCTGTCGCTGCTCAGCGGGCGCCCACCCCAGGTCAAGAAACAGCTGTCGGACAGCCTGCTGGCAGCCCTGCAGGACATGGGCGATTGGCCGGAGGGTATCCAGGTTCAACTCAGCGTCCAACTGGTCGACATGGATCGCGACTGCTACAGCAAAGTCGCCATCGGCTGAGGTTTACAACAAACCCTGATCCGCGCACACCTTCACCACCTGCTCACGAAACCAGGTATTGGCACTGTCCTGTTCGCTGGTTTCGTTCCACTGCATCTCCAGGGTGAATCCCGGCAACCCGTTGGGCACTTCGCAGTGGCCGAACGTCGTGGCGGGCGCCAGCAACTTTTGTACGCGACGCGGCAGGGTGACGATGAAGTCGGTGCCGGTGATCATCTTCAACGCTGCGCTGTAGCTGTTGGCGCGGGCGATCACCTGGCGCTTGTGGGCCTGGCGCGCCAGCCAGCCGTCGATCATGTTGGTGTCGGAGGTCCACGGCGTGGGGAACACGTGGCGCCGTTCGACGAAGGACTGCAGGCTGAACGCCGGTTCCCGTGGCGCCGAGCGTTTATCGAACACGCACACCAGGTCGTCTTCGAGCAGCATCTGGGTACGCAAGTCCTTGTGGGCGCGGTGGAAGTTGGGGCCGAAACAGATCACCAGGTCGAGGCGGCCTTCGCGCAGGTCGTCCGCGGGGATGTCGGTTTCCAGCTTTTGCACGTTGACGATCACCGGCAGGTCGGCACGGTCGAAGTGCTTCAACAGGCGCGGCAGGATCAACTGTTCGAAGTATTCCGGCGCGCACACGTTGAAGGTCACGGCCTTCTGGGTCGGGTCGAAGGCCTGGCCACCGGCGTGGCACAGGTTGATGCATTCGAGGATCTTCTGCACATGCCCGTACATGGTGGTGGCCTTGTACGTTGGGCGCATGCCCGCCCGGGTGTTGATGAACAACTCGTCTTCAAAGCTGGTGCGCAGCTTCTTCAGGCTGTAGCTCACGGTGGACTGGCTGACAAACAGCGTTTCGGACACCTCGGTAACACTGCTCTGGTCGTAGACGGCGATAAACACCATCAAGTCCTGCATATCGAGCTTTCTGAGCAAGTTACTGTTTAGCATCGGTTTCGTCCGTAAACCCTTTGTACCGAACTCAGTACAAGACAGCACAAAAGCTTAACGGAACGAACGTGCCATTAGAAAGCTCTGTAGGGCGTTTCTATGTTTGGCTTGAGACAAATACTGTTTGCAATACGACGTCAGCGGATATGTCGTGCGTAATGCCTGGGGTTGAAGCGCGTCACGATCAGCAGCATTACCCCAATCACCGCTGTCAGCGACCACCAGGCCCATTCGAAGCTGCCCAGTTGATCGCGGATCATCCCGGCGATCAGCGGCGACAGCCCGGCGATCAGGTAGCCGATACCCTGCACAAAGGCGGTGAGACCACCGGCGCGGCGCGGGTTGTCCAAATGGTCAAGGGACAGGATCAGGCTCATCGGGAACAGACCGCCAATGCCCAGGCCCAGCAGGCACGGCCACAACAGGCTCAGGTGGTGCGGGCTGAGAATCAGGCCGCAGAAACCGAGGATGATCAGCACCAGCAGCACCGCCACCACACCGCGTTTATCCTGGAGGCGGTTAGCGATGGCGGGAGTGACCAGGCCGGACACCACTTCCATGGCCGTCAAGAAGCCCAGCAGCAGGCCGGCATTCTGCTCGCTCCAGCCTTGCTCCACGTAGTACGGCGCGAGCCACGCCAGTACGCAGGTGTAGGACGCGGTACCCAGGCCGAAAAACACCGCCAGCAACCAGGCCCGGCCATTGCCGAAAAATGACGCCTGTTGAGCTGTGCCGGCTTGCGGCAACGGTGGCAGTACCGAGCGTTGCGCGTACCAGAACACCAACGCCAGCACTGCCAACACCGCCCAGATTGACAGGCCGATGCGCCAACTGCCGGTCTGCACTTGCACGAACGGCGAGAACGACGCCGCCAGTGCTGCGCCGCCCATGATCGCGGTGACGTAAACACCCATGAACAGCGCAACATTGTCACTGAACCGCGACTTGATCAGCGCCGGCATCAACGCCTGGATCATCGCGATCCCCACCCCGGCCGCGATGGCGCTGACGATCAACTCCAGCGCCGAATCGAGGAACAACCGCGACAGCGTAGCCACGCCGATCACCAGCAGGGACACCACGATGCTGCGGTGCTCGCCAAAGCGTTTGGCCAGGCCCATGCCGAAGAACATCGCCAAGCCCATGGCCATCATCGGCAACATGGTCAGCAACGCGGCGCTGCTGAAACTCAGCGACACATCACCGCGAATCGATGACAACAACGGGCCGACCGCCGCCATCGACGGACGCAGGTTGAGGGCGACCAGCACGACGCTGGTCATCAGCCAGAGGGCGGTGGTGGGTTTTGCGTGAACGGTTTCCATGGGAGGCCCTTGAGTGATCAAGGGCGAATCAGGCCACGGGTGGGAGCAGGGGGCAAATGAGAAAGTCGCTAGGTCTATCTAAAAATTGCGCTGGTCAAAATGTGAGAGGGGTCAGGCCCCTCCCACATTAGATAGACCGGATCACATGCTTGATCTCCTGGAAAGCCGCCAGCCCCCACGGTCCCAGCTCGCGGCCGATGCTGCTCTGCTTGTAACCGCCCCACGCGGTCTGCGGGAAGATCACTTGCGGCGCGTTGATCCACACCAGCCCGGCCTGCAAGGCATTCGCCACACGCTCGGCGGTTTCGGCATGGCCGCTGACCACACTCGCCACCAGGCCGAAGTCGCTGTCGTTGGCCAGGGCGATCGCTTCTGCCTCGCAGGTAAAACGCCGGACACAGAGCACCGGACCAAAGATCTCTGCGTTCCACAACGCACTGTCCAGCGGCACGTCGGTGAACACTGTGGGGCGAATGAAAAAGCCCTTGGGCAAGTCCGCCGGGCGTTCACCGCCGCACAGCAAGCGGGCGCCGTCCGCGATTGCGCGCTGGATATGTCCCAGCACCCGCTGATACTGGGTACGGTTGATCAGCGCACCCATTTCCACGTCATCGGCAAACGGGTCCGCCACGCGAATCGCTTCGGCCCGCGCCTGCACACGCACCAGGAATTCATCGGCAAGCGTGTCAGCCACCAACACGCGACTGGTGGCTGAACACATCTGCCCGGCGTTGAAAAAACCGCCACCACAGGCCAGTTCCACCGCCAGGTCCAGGTCGGCATCCGCCATTACCAGCAGCGAAGACTTGCCGCCCAGTTCCAGGCTCACGCCCTTGATGGTTTCGGCCGCGCGCTGCATCACCTGCACGCCAACGGCGTTACTGCCGGTAAAGGAAATCTTCGCTACTCGACGGTCCGCCGCCAACGGCGCGCCGACATCCAGGCCTGTGCCGCACACCAGGTTGAACACGCCAGCGGGCAAGCCTGCCTCGGCGATGATCCGCGCCAACTGCAACTCGGCCAACGGCGTGACTTCCGAGGGCTTGAGCACCACGCAGCAACCGGCGGCCAGGGCCGGGGCGAGTTTCCAGGCGGTGGTCACCATCGGGAAATTCCACGGCACGATCAGCCCCACCACGCCGCAGGGCTCGCGGCGCATACGTGCGCTGAAGTCATCGCCGGGCAACGCCACCGGCTGGTCCTGAGCGGCGTCCATTTCTTCGGCAACGCTGGCGTAGTACTCGAACGTGGCGATCACATCGTCCACATCAATTGCGGCTTCAAACAGTGGCTTGCCGTTGTTGCTCGATTGCAGGTGCATCAGCTGTTCGCGCTGCTCGCTCACGCCCTGGGCGATCTTGCGCAGCAGGGCGGCGCGATCACGGCCGGTGCTGTTCGACCATTCGCTGAAGGCCGCGCTGGCGGCGTCGACCGCCTGGGTCACCGCCGTCGCATCGCCGACGCTGACCCGGGCCAATACCGCCTCGGTGGCCGGGTTGATCACCTCGAGTACGGCTTGGCCGGCTTGCCACGCGCCGTCGATGTAGATCCCGTTCGACACCGCGCTCATACCGCCACCTCCTTCATCCACAGGCCTTGGTCGATTTCGATCAGCGTCGGCCCTTGGCGATCAGCGGCGCTGCGCAGTGCCGTCCGCAGATGCGCGATGCCCTGGATGCTTTCAGCGGCACAGCCCAACGCCTTGGCTACGCCGATAAAGTCCGGCGTATAGATGTCCACACCCACCGGCTCGATGGCGCGGTTGACCATGTATTTCTTGATCTCTTCATAGCCCTGGTTATTCCACAGCAGCACGATGATCGGCGTGCGCGCCTCCACGGCGCTGGCCAGTTCCGGCAGGCTGAATTGCAGGCCGCCGTCACCGATCAGGCACACCACCGGTTGCCCGTCGCCACGCCCCAGCCACGCCCCGATAGCGGCGGGCAGGGCGTAGCCCAGGGTGCCGTAGCCGGTGGACGAGTTGAACCAGCGGCGCGGGTGGTCGAGGTTCAGGGTCAGGTTGCCGCTGTACACCGGTTGGGTCGAGTCGCCGACCAGCACAGCGTTGGGCAACTCCTCCAGGACGGTGTCGAGGAACCGGGTTTGTGCGCGGGTGGCGGCGTCCCAGCCGGGGTTCAGTTCGGCCCACAAGCGTGCCACACGCGCAGCGCCCCACGCGCGATTGCGGGGCGGCAAGGGTTTGCTGTTCAACTCGACCAGCAGCGCTTCGGCGGCGATTTGTGCATCGGCCACCAAGGCAACCTGCGGCGGATAGTTGCGCACGGTCTGGTCCGGGTCGATGTCGATGCGCAGCAACGCACCGGGAATCCCGAAGCCGCCGGCGAAGGTGACGTCGTAGTCGGTTTCCGCCAGCTCGGTGCCGATGGCCAACACCACGTCCGCTTCGGCGACCAAGGCGCGGGTGGCGACAAGGGTCTGGGTCGAGCCGATCAACAGCGGATGGTTGGCAGGCAGCATGCCCTTGGCATTGATCGTCAGGGCCACCGGCGCGCCGAGGGCTTCGGCCAGTTGCGTGAGTTCTGCGGATGCATCGATGGCGCCGCCACCGGCCAGGATCAAGGGCTGCCTGGCCGCTGCGAGCAACTGGCTCATCTGCTTGATCGCCGATGGCGCGGCACCGGCGCGCGCCACGCTGACCGGTTCACTGCCCAGCAGTGCGTCGGCGTTTTCTACCAGTACATCCAACGGGATTTCGATATGCACCGGGCGTGGTCGTCCGGCCTGGAACAACGCAAAGGCACGCGCCAACACGCCGGGCAACTCGGCCGCCGACATCAGCGTATGGGAGAACGCCGCCACGCCGGCGATCATCGCGCCCTGGTTCGGCAGCTCATGCAACTTCCCGCGCCCGCCGCCCAATTGGCTGCGCGACTGTACGCTGGAGATCACCAGCATCGGGATCGAGTCAGCGTAGGCCTGGCCCATGGCGGTGGTGATATTGGTCATGCCGGGGCCGGTGATGATGAAGCACACGCCGGGCTTGCCGCTGGTGCGCGCATAACCGTCGGCCATGAAGCCGGCGCCCTGTTCGTGGCGCGGGGTGACGTGGCGGATGCTGGAACGGGCCAGGCCGCGATACAACTCCACGGTATGCACGCCGGGGATGCCAAACACCTGGTCCACGCCATAGCCTTCCAGGAGGTTGACCAATACTTCGCCGCAGGTCGCCATAAACGTCGCTCTTGTTGTTGAGATAAGGCGTTATTGGACCGGCTGGCCGGTAGCGGCAACAATCGATAAAAAGTCATACTAGCCATGTCCTCACGTCATGGCTGCGCCCCGATGAAACGCCTCCCGCCGCTGTCCGCGTTGCACACCTTCTGGGTCACGGCCCAATGCTGCAACTTCACCCGCGCCGCCGAGCAACTGCACATCACCCAGGGTGCCGTGAGCCGGCAGGTTGCCGGGCTGGAAAGCCACCTGGGCTACGCGCTGTTCCAACGCCAGGCGCGGGGCTTGAGCCTGACCGAGGAGGGGCGTGAGTGGTCGTTGCGCGCCCAGCAGGTCTTCGGTCTGATCGGCGAGGCGGTGGAGCAGATCGGCAGTCGCCGCCAGGTCCTGCAACTCAAGGCCTCCACCTGTGTGATGCGCTGGTTGTTGCCACGCCTGATGCAGTGGCAGAAGGAGCGTCCGGATGTGCCGGTAGCGCTCACTACCACCGTGGCCTACACCGTGGACTTTCGCCGCGAGCAATTCGATGCGGCGGTGATCTATGCGCCCATCGCCGAGCAGTCGGCCGAGGCGCGGCATCTGTTCGATGAACAACTCACCCCGGTCTGCACGCCCGCGCTGCTCGGTGTGCTGCACAGCCCGGCAGACTTGCAGCAACAGGTGCTGCTGCACCCCACGCGGGATGAACGGGACTGGGCGTTGTGGCTGAAAGCGGCGAAGACGCGACTGAGTAACCTGAGCCAGGGGCATCATTTTGAGACGCTGGATTTGGCGATGACGGTGGCGTCGCAAGGCTCCGGTGTGGCGATAGGCGACCGCGCGTTGATTGGCGACGATTTGAAGGCCGGGCGGTTGGCGACGCCGTTTGAGCTGCGGGTGCCGACGGGGATGGGCTATTACCTGGTGTATCCACCGGGCACCGAGCCTTCGGCGGGGCTTGAAGCGTTGATGGATTGGTTGGTCACCCAAGCCAAAATCTCCTGACATTCATCTATCAAATGTGGGAGGGGGCTTGCCCCCGATTGCAGTGTGCCAGTCAATACAGGTGTGACTGATCGACCGGTATCGGGGGCAAGCCCCCTCCCACATGTTAGTAGCCGACAGTGAAACGCTGGCGCGGGTGCTTGGGTGTTTCGACTTCGTCGATCAAGGCGATGGCGTAGTCGGCAAAGCTGATCCAGCTGCGACCTTCACTGCTCACCAGCAGATCGTCCTGGCCCACGCGGAATTGACCGGTGCGCTCGGTCTCGACGAACTCCGCCGAAGGCGACAGGAACGTCCAGTCCAGTTCCTTTTCCTGACGCAGCGTGTCGAGAAACGCGGTACCTGCACTGGCTTCGGCTTTGTACTCAGCCGGGAAACCTGCGCTGTCGATCACCCGACCGCCACCCGGCAACAACAGCGAACCGGCACCGCCCACCACCAGCAGGCGTTTCACCCCGGCTTTCTTTACCGGCCCGATCACGGCGCTGGCCGGTAGGGTGGCGAAGTGCGCGGCGCTGATTACCACGTCACTGCCGCTGATGGCCTGTTGCAGGGCCTCTGCGTCCAGGGCATCAACCTGCTTGACGGCGACGCCAGGGCGCGCCGCCAGCGTGTCGGTGTTACGTGCAATGGCCACAACGCTATGCCCGCGACGCAGGGCTTCTTCCAGCAGTTGGCTACCGGCACGGCCGGTGGCCCCAATGATTGCGATCTTGCTCATGACGTTCTCCAGTACGGTTAAGGTTTGAAACGGTTCACCACTTCATTTCGCCCTTGGCGACTTTGGCGCTGAGTTCCAGCGAGCTTTCGTCGGCGAGGGTCGGGTAACGCTGTTTCATGGCCGCGATCAGGGCCGCGGAATCCTTGGCCTTGGCGGTTTCGGCGTCGAAGGCCTTGATGTAGTCGGCGGTAAATTTCACGGATTGAACAGATGGCGTACCCAGGTAATGGCCCGGGATCACGGTGCGCGGTTGCAGGTCTTCAATGCGTTGCAGGGTGGCCAGCCAGTCTTTGTGGGACTGCGCGCTCTGGGTGTCGGCCATCCACACATGAATGTTTTCGGCGACGACCACGCCACCGACCACGGCCTTGATCGAAGGGATCCACACAAAACTGCGATCCGGCTGTGGGCCGTCCAGGCCGATTACCTCCAGTTGCTGGCCTTCCAGGCTCAAGCTGTGGCCTTCGAGGACCTGCGGCACGATAGTTTTGGCCGGCTTGTCCGCACCCATTTTCGGGCCCCAGAACTCAAGCTTGCCGGCGACGGTGGCCTTGATGTGATCGACCACCGGTTGCGGCGCCAGTACCTTGGCGTCGGGGAAGGCGGTGGTGAGGGTGTCGAGGCCGAAGTAGTAGTCCGGGTCGCCGTGGCTGATGTAGATGGTGGTCAGGTGTTTGCCGCTGGCGTGGATCTTCTGCACCAGTTGTTCGGCCTGGCCTTTGCCGAACTGGGCGTCGATCAGGACCGCATCCTTGGCGCCGCTGACTAGCACCGAGGTGACCGGGAAGATCGCGGCGTCGCCAGGGTTGTACACGTCCAGCTTCAGCTCGGCGGCGGCCGCGTGGGCGGCGAAGGCCAAGGCGGCGGTGGCCAGGGTCAGGCGCTTGAGGGGGGAGAACATCGGGCAGCTCCAGCATCGGTAAAGGATGCACAGAGCTTAGTTGCACAAAACCAGACTAAAAATGCGATGCTGGGACATAGTTTGTTTCTGAAATCGGGCAAATCATGGACCGTCTCCAAGCAATGCGCGTGTTTGTCACCGTGGTGGACCTGGGCAGCCAGTCCGCCGCCGCCGATCATCTGGACCTGTCGCGCCCGGTGGTGTCGCGCTACCTGGCCGAGCTGGAAGACTGGGTCGGCGCACGCCTGCTGCACCGCACCACGCGCAAGCTCAGCCTTACGGCGGCCGGCGGCGAAACCTTGCCGCGCTGCCGACAATTGCTGGAACTGTGCTGCGATATGCAAGCTGCCGTCAGCGAGCCGGATGACGCGCCCCGTGGCCTGCTGCGCCTGAGCGTCAGCACCTCGTTCGGCCAGGCGCAATTGGCCGCAGCCATCGCCGAGTACGTCAAGCGTTACCCGTTTGTAACCGTCGATCTGCAAATGCTCGACCGCACGGTGAACCTGGTGGATGAGCGCATCGACCTGGCCATCCGCACCAGTAACGACCTGGACCCCAATCTCATTGCGCGCCGCCTGACCCTGTGTCGCTCGGTGGTGTGCGCCTCGCCGGCGTATCTGCTGGAGCATCCAGCCCCGCAGAAAGTCGAAGACCTGGCCGGGCACAACTGCCTCACCCATTCCTATTTCGGCAAGAGCCTGTGGCATTTCGAAGAGCGGGGCGAGCACGTCTCGGTGCCCATCACCGGCAACATCACGTCCAACGAGGCCAGCACCTTGTTGCGCGTGACGCTGGCCGGGGCCGGCGTGTCGATGCTGCCTACTTACCAGGCCGGCGATTACATCCGCCGTGGCGAACTGGTGCGCCTGCTGCCCGACGCCGAGCCCCGGCAGATGAACATCTACGCGGTGTACGCCTCGCGCAAGCACATGCCATCGGCGCTGCGCAGCCTGTTGGATTTTCTGGTGCTGAGGTTCCCGGAGGAGCCTGCGTGGGACGTCGGTCTGTAGGGCGACATAAACCTGTTGAATGTCGCCCGATAATGGCAACTCGCCCTGGTTGACCTATGCTTTAAACAGCACCGTTTAGATCCGCAGAGGTCTGTGCCATGAGCATTAAAACCAGAAAGTACCTGATGATTGTCACCCTGTGCGCCATCGCCAGCGCGCTTTACGGGACCGCTGCCTACCGTGTTGAACTGACCCGCATGCAGCCGACTTTTGCGATCAGCTGCCATCAGGACCAATGCGTGCCGCATACCGGCAGTTTCAGTGCGCTCAGGTAATCGGCTGTTGAGCCTTGAGTTGCTCGCGAAACGCCTTGGGTGAGAACCCGACCCGTCGGCGGAACAGCCGCGAGAAGTTGGTCGGGTCGGAAAAACCCAGCACTTCCGACATTTCATTGATGGTCATGCTGGTGTAGGTCAGCAGGCGCTTGGCTTCCAGCAATTGGCGGTCGTGCATGATCTGCAGCGCAGGCTGCCCACCCAGTTCCCGGCATGTGCCGTTGAGGTGTGACACCGAGATGCCCAGCTTGTGGGCCAGATCCTCGATCTTCGGGTGTTCACGGTAATGCTGCTCGACCAGTTGGGTGAAGCGGCGGAAGTATTCACGCCCCCTCGGCGCCCGTGGGTGGCGCTTCTGGATGGCCTGGCGGCTGATCCACACCAGCAGCACGCTGACCAGCGCGTGCATCATCATGTCCCTGGCCGGTTGTGCGTCGGCGTATTCATCCTGCAAGCGGGCGAACTGGCTGTTCAGGTAATCACTGTCCTTGCCCGCCGGGTAACTGCCCAGGGACTGCAAACCGTCCACCGTCGCCCCCAGTTGTGTCTGCAGGTGGCTGACCAGCGGCGCCGCGAGGGTTACCACGTAGCCTTCGACATCCTCGGGAAACCGAAAACCGTGCACACACAGCGGCGGCAGGACTTGCAGCGTCGCTTCGTTCAGCGTGGTGCGCTGCCCTTCGATTTCCAATTGTGCCTGACCTTTGTGCACATACAGCAACTGGCACAGATCCGCGTGCCGGTGGGGCTGGATTTCCCACTGGTATTCCCGACTGCGCCGGGAAATGGTTTCGCAGTGCAACAAATCGGGGGTTGGCCATTGCTGGTTTTCCCCGTAAAGCTTGAAGACCGGAATCGCGGTTTTGATCATGGTTTCAATCCGATACTCAGGAGAGTGGTGCGGTAATCGCCCCGATTGGCAAAAAGCGCAGGCTTTGGCTCAGTTTTCACCTTCTTATGCCGGCCACTCAAGTGAAAAATGTCAGCAACAAGACCAATGACAACTCTTTCACTCAATCCGTTCGAGTGGAACTTGCGGACCATAAAAATAATGAAAACGCTGAAAACCCAAGTCGCCATTATTGGCGCCGGTCCCTCCGGACTGTTGCTCGGCCAACTGCTGCACAACGCCGGTATCCAGACTCTGATCCTGGAGCGCCAGAGCGCCGATTACGTACAAGGCCGCATCCGTGCCGGGGTGCTGGAACAAGGCATGGTCGACCTGCTGCGGCAGGCGGGCGTCAGCCAGCGCATGGACAACGAAGGCCTGGTGCATGAGGGCTTCGAGCTGGCGCTCAATGGCCAGCTGACCCACATCGACCTGAAGGCGCTGACCGGCGGCCAGACGGTCATGATCTACGGCCAGACCGAAGTCACCCGCGACCTGATGGCCGCCCGTGCTGCCGCGGGCGCCATCACCCTGTATGAAGCCCATGACGTGCAACCGCACGACCTCAAAAGTGATCGACCCTGGCTGACTTTCGAACATCAGGGCGAAGCCTTTCGCCTGGAGTGCGACTATATCGCCGGTTGCGATGGTTACCACGGTGTTGCGCGCCAATCGATCCCGGCTCAATCACTGAACGTCTTCGAACGGGTCTACCCTTTCGGCTGGCTCGGTATCCTCGCCGATACGCCGCCGGTTCACCCTGAACTGGTGTACGCCAAACATCCGCGTGGCTTCGCCTTGTGCAGCATGCGATCGCCGACGCGCAGCCGTTATTACCTGCAAGTGCCGGTGCAAGAGCCGCTTGATGAATGGTCCGATGCGCGCTTCTGGGACGAACTGAAAACCCGTCTGCCCAGCCACCTCGCAGCCGACCTGGTGAGCGGTCCGTCGATCGAGAAGAGCATCGCGCCGCTGCGCAGCTTTGTGGTGGAGCCGATGCAGTACGGGCGTCTGTTCCTGCTCGGCGATGCCGCGCATATCGTGCCGCCCACCGGGGCCAAGGGCTTGAACCTGGCGGCCAGTGACGTGAGCACCCTCTATCGGATTCTGCTGAAGGTCTACGGTGAAGGACGGGTGGATTTGCTGGAGCGCTATTCCGCCATCTGCCTGCGGCGGGTGTGGAAGGCCGAGCGGTTTTCCTGGTGGATGACCTCGATGCTGCATCAGTTTCCCGAGGCGGATGGCTTCAGCCAGCGCATCGCCGAGAGTGAACTCGATTACTTCATCCACTCCGAGGCCGGGCGCAAGACCATCGCCGAAAATTACGTCGGGCTTCCTTACGAAGCTATCGAATAGCCTGCTATCGTATCGAGCATTCCCGCGGGCCGCCTTTTCCCGCGGGCCCTGCTCGAAGGTCTTGCCGTGACGCACCTCAATCAGCCCGTTCCGCCGCTGCCCGCCGTGCGCAGCATCCTCGCCTCACTGATGATGGCGATCTTCCTGGGGGCCTTGGACCAGACGATTGTCGCCGTGTCCATGCCCGCGATCTCCGCCCGATTCCATGACGTCAACCTGCTGGCCTGGGTCATCTCCGGCTACATGGTGGCGATGACCGTGGCGGTGCCGATCTACGGCAAGCTGGGCGACCTGTACGGGCGGCGGCCGATGATGCTGATCGGCATGGGCCTGTTTACGCTGGCCTCGCTGTTCTGCGGCATGGCGCAAAGCATGGAGCAACTGGTGCTGGCGCGGATCCTCCAGGGCATCGGCGCGGGCGGCATGATCTCGGTGAGCCAGGCGATCATCGGTGACATCATCCCGCCCCGCGAACGCGGGCGCTACCAGGGCTATTTCAGCAGCATGTACGCGGTGGCCAGCGTGGCCGGGCCGGTGCTCGGCGGCTACATGACCGAGTACCTGTCGTGGCGCTGGGTATTCCTGATCAACCTGCCATTGGGCGCCGGCGCCTGGTACGTGGCCTATCGCACGCTGGTGGGGCTGCCGGTGCCGCAGCGCAAGCCGATCATCGATTACCTCGGCACGTTGCTGATGATCATCGGCCTGACCGCGTTGTTGCTGGGCATTACCGAAATCGGTCAGGGCCATCATTGGCGCGACGATCAGGTGCTCGGCTTGCTGGCGTGTGCGCTAGTGGCGTTAACGGTGTTTGTCTGGCATGAACGGCGCGCCCGGGAGCCGTTGTTGCCGATGCATCTGTTCGCCAACCGCAGCGCGGTGTTGTGCTGGTGCACGATTTTCTTCACCAGCTTCCAGGCGATTTCCCTGACGGTGCTGATGCCGCTGCGCTATCAGACGGTGACAGGCTCAGGCGCTGACAGCGCGGCCCTGCACCTGCTGCCCCTGGCGATGGGCTTGCCGATGGGCGCCTATTTTGCCGGGCGCATGACCTCGGTGACCGGCCGCTATAAACCGATGATCCTCAGTGGCGCCTTGCTGAGCCCCTTTGCGATTCTTGGCATGGCCTTGAGCGCGCCCCAGGCGGTGGGGCTGACGGCGATGTTCATGTTGCTGTGCGGGATTGCGGCCGGCATGCAATTCCCCACTTCGCTGGTGGGCACGCAGAACTCGGTGGAACAACGCGACATCGGCGTCGCCACCAGCACCACCAACCTGTTCCGTTCCCTGGGCGGGGCGGTAGGGGTGGCGTGCATGTCGGCGCTGTTGCTGGCGCTATTGCAGGACTCCAGCTTCGCCCACCTGGCCAGCGGTGCGCTGGTGGCCGAGGGCAGTTCCGGCAACGTGCTGCTCGACGGTCTCAACGCAGCCCCCGGCCCGGCGCAGGACGCCCTGCGCGGGGAACTGGCGGTGACCTTCCGGCATTTGTTGATGGTGAGCGCAGCGGTGTCGCTGCTGGGGCTCGCGGCCGCTGTCGCAATGCCTAACCGGGTACTGCGCGGCCGTGAAGACAAAGCTAAATAGCCGGCAGGACACCATTCACGGGCTGTAGTAACCCACCGCCACCATGAAATGCCCGGCCTTGCGCACATACGCATGCTTGTTCTCGACCTTGTCGGTCACCGGGTTTTTCCAGCGGTACTTGTATTCGCCCTGGTCCTGCTCGGCCATCAGCTTCAGGATCGGCTCGCCCACCGGCCTGCCATCGGGGTCCTTGATCTTGCTGAAGTCGGTGTTGATCAGGCGCAGGTTGGTGCCATGGGCCACATAGCGCTGGGTATCGAGGTCGACCACGAACACGTAGAGGTCATCCTGCAGGAAACCGCCCTGCAAGGAATTGATGGCCTGGAGCGTGCCGGTTTCATCCTTGAGCAGTGCGTTCACCGCCTTGTTGCGCAGGGCGCGGGCCTGTTCCGGAGTGGCCCGGGGCAGGTAGTAACCCACCGCCAGGATGCGTTCGCCCACGCGTTGATAAAACACGTGCTTGTGCTCGACCTTGCCGTCGTTCCAGTTCTGCCAGCGGTAATCGGCCTGTTGGATGCCCTGGCCTTCCGGCACCTTGAGCGCGTCCTTGAATGACTGGCGCAACTCCGGCCCGAGCACCTCGGACACGTCGCGGCCGATCAAGGCGGAAGAGGGCCCGCCACTGGCCAGCAGCACGCCCCGGGTGTCGACCACGAACACATAGCGGTCATGGTCGACAAACTCGCCCTGGCGACTGAAGGCGGCAAACGCCTTGTCGCCATTGCCCTGGTAGTAAGCCAAGGCTTTTTCCAGCAGCGCCTTGGCGGCCTGGGCGTCCTCATCCTGAGCCGTCGCGGCGTGCACCTGGCTGAAACACAACAGCAGCAGCCAGGTGGTTCGAAGCAGTGCCTTCATTACCCGTCCCTCGATCTTGTTGGTGTGACAAGAGCGTAGACGGTCGCGGGCCACTCAGAAGGGTTTGGTCGGCAGGTACTTGCCATCCAGGGTGATCACAGCGCGCGAGCCGCCGTCCGGGTCCTCGACCTTCTTGATGTCCAGCTTGAAATTGATCGCACTGATGATGCCGTCACCGAATTGCTCGTGGACCAGCGCCTTGAGGGTCGAGCCGTAGACCTGGAGCATTTCGTAGAAGCGATACATCGTCGGGTCCGTCGGCACACCGCCGGGGAAGCTGCCGCGCAGGGGCACGCTTTGCAGCAGGCGGCTGGCGTCCTGGTCCAGGCCGAGTTTGTCGCACACTACATCAGCCGCCTCCTTGGGCAACGGGTGCTGGCCGAGCAGGGCGGCGGTGACAAATGCCAGGCTCAGCCCGGTGCCGTCGGTGAGGTCCTGCCAGGACAGGTTCTTGCGCGCCTTGAGTTCGATCACGGTATCGGCCAGGGCCAGGCGTGGGGTTTGGGCGAAGTGGGATTGCAACATGGTGGTGTCCTCTTTGGTTGGAATAGGTCAGGCAGCGTGAATCTGATCCAGCAGCGACACAAAGCCACCGCTGCGTTCGTCCAGGGCGTCGATGGCACCGCTCTCGATGTCGTACACCCAGCCATGCAGGTTCAGCCGGCCTTGCCCGAGCGCCAGGGCGACCGAAGGGTGGGTCTTGAGGTTGGCCAGTTGCGCGATCACGTTTTCGCGCACCAATGAATTCAGGCGGGCGGCGTCCGAGGCATGCTCGCGGGCGGCGTTGATCAGCCTGGCCGACTCGGCGTGGCGCAGCCAGTTGGCCACGGCCGGCAGGTGGTCCAGGCATTTGCAGGTGGAGATCGCGGTCATGGCGCCGCAGTCGGAATGGCCGCAGATCACGATGTCGCGCACCCCCAGCACCGCCACTGCGTACTCGACCGTGGCCGACACACCGCCAGGTTCCGGGCCGTAGGACGGCACGATGTTGCCGGCGTTGCGGATCACGAACAGATCGCCGGGTTCCTGCTGGGTCAGCAGTTCCGGGACCACCCGGCTGTCGGAACAGGACACGAACAACGTGCCGGGGTTCTGGGTGGTGGCCAGGTGTTTGAACAGGTCGCTGCGTTGGCCGAAGGCTTCTGACTGGAACTTGCGAAAGCCGTTGATGAGGTCTTGCATGGGGTTCTCCTTGCGTCACTGATGGGGCAAGGATGGAAGTTTTCAGCTATAGCGTCCAAGACCGGCTTATTATGGTTTCTATAAGTCATGCCTATAGCTGGAGGGCCGCCGATGCTGTTGCGCCATATCCGTTACCTGCTGGCCGTTGCCGAGCACCGTAATTTCACCCGCGCTGCCGAGGCGCTGCACGTGTCGCAGCCGACCTTGTCGCAACAGATCAAACAGCTGGAAGACACCCTCGGCGCGCCGTTGCTGGACCGCTCCGGGCGCAGTGTCAGCCTCACCGATGCCGGCGCCGCCTATGTGCGCTTTGCGCGCCTGGCCTTGCAGGACCTGCAGGCCGGCACGCGGGCCATGCATGACGTACAGGACTTGAGCCGGGGCAGCCTGCGCCTGGCGATGACGCCGACCTTCACCGCGTACCTGATCGGCCCTTTGTTGGCGCGGTTCAACGCCCTGTATCCGGGAATCACCCTGAGCATCGAAGAATTGACCCAGGATCGCATGGAAACCGCGCTCACCGAGGACCTGCTGGATATCGGCATCGGTTTTACCGGCGAGCATCTGCCGGACATCGAGTGCGAAGGGCTGTTTGCCGAAGCGTTGAGCGTGGTGGTGGGGGCTGGCCATCCAGGGGTGGAAGACCGGCAGTGGCTGGAGCAGCCGATGGTATTGCTCAACTCAGGCTTTGCGACGCGGCGCTACATCGATGGCTATTGCCGCGAGCAAGGGGTAAAGCCGTTGATTGCGATGGAGGCCAACTCCATCAGTGCGATCATTGAAATCGTGCGCAACACCCACCTGGTAACCATCCTGCCCAGTGCGATTGCCCAGGCCCAGCCGGAGTTGCGCGCGGTCGCCCTTGAACCTGCGTTACCGCAACGCAACGTGGCACTGCTCAGTCGCCGGGGCGCCTATCGCAGCGCCGCGTGCCGGACCTTTGTCGCGTTGATCAAGGCGCCGCCAGCCACTGATTGACGATGCCGTCGTACACGCCGGTGGCGACGCTCAGGTGCAGCCATTGGTCGACATAGCTCTTCCACGCCACGTCATCGCGGGGCAGCAGGAAGGCTTTCTCGCTGTATTGCATCTGCCGTTCCGGGTTGACCGCGCATAGCCCGGGCTTGAGCTTTTGCTGGTAACGCGCTTCGCTGGCGTCGGTGATCATCACGTCGGCCTTGCCGGCCAGCAGTTCGTCAAAGATGGTCACGTTGTCGTGCAAACGGATTTGCGCCTGGCCCAGATGGGCACGGGCAAACACTTCGTTGGTGCCGCCCGCCGGTTCGATCACGCGCACATTCGGCTGGTTGATCTGCTCGACACTCTGGTAACGCTGCACGTCGGCACAGCGCACCAGGGGGATCTTGCCGTCGACGCCGAGGGCCTGGCTGAAGAAGGCTTTTTTCTGGCGCTCCAGGGACACCGAAATGCCGCCTACGGCGATGTCGCAGCGCTGGGCTAGGAAGTCCGGCATCAAGCTTTTCCAGGTGGTGGGCACCCAGTGGATCTTGGCGTTGAGGCTCTTGGCCAGGGATTCGGCCATGGCAATGTCGATGCCTTCATAGGTGCCGTCGGCGCGTAGCGAGGTGTAGGGCTTGTAGTCACCGGTGGTGCAGACGGTGAGTGTGCCGCGCTCAAGCACCTGGTCAAGGCGCGAGGGCGCGGTGTCGGCCACGGCGCTGGTGGCCAGGCCGAGTACACACAGGGCGAAAAGAGCTTTCATGCGGTCGAGTCCTTGGGGCATGGTCGGGGCGGCCATTATTTCCAGCGTGGGGCAGGGTGGCAAGGCACGCTGAATGTTTAGCCAAGTTGCAACCAAACTCCGTCAACCCTGAATTTAATTGCCCTGCGCCGGCGTGTGACGCTGGTAGTTATCTCTTGCACTGTGACCCCCGCATGGACGGCTCCTCCGACACTCACTCCGCGATACTGCCGTCCGCCCTCGCGTTCTGGGCCCTGTTCCACTGCCGGCACGCCCGCCCACCAGATACCGCATTCCTACGTTGATCCATCGTGTTCGATGGCGTGCACCTGCGCGCCTGCCCGACCCCTACGTATGAGAATGCCCATGAGTGTTTTTGCCTGCCTGCAGGAAGCCCAGTCTTTCCTTGAACAACACCCGGACATCGAGATGTTCGAGCTGTTTATCCTCGACAACAATGGCGTGCCACGCGGCAAGTGGCTGCACCGCGACGAACTGCTGGCGGTGTACGAGAGCGGGCGGCCTTTGCCCAGCACCATCCTCGGCCTGACCATCAACGGCGACGATGTGGAAAACTCCGGCCTGGTCTGGGAGGTGGGCGATATCGACTGCCGCGCCTACCCGATCGGTGGCAGTCTGCAGCGCATGCCGTGGCGGCTGATCCCCACTGCGGCGGTGCAAGTCAGCATGCACCCCACCGAAGGTCTGCCTGCCACCGTGGCCGACCCACGGCACCTGCTGGCCAAGGTGATCGACGGGCTCAAGGCCGACGGTTACTACCCGGTGATGGCGGCCGAGTTGGAGTTCTACCTGCTGGACCAGAAGCCTGACGCCAATGGCCATCCGCAACCGGCACGCGATGTGGACGGCGGGCGACCGCGCTCGACCCAGGTCTATGGCCTGCGCGAACTGGAGCAGATCGAGCCATTCCTGGCCGACCTCTACAGCGCCTGCAAGCTGCAAGGTATTCCGGCGCGCACCGCCATTTCCGAATACGCGCCGGGCCAGGTGGAGATCACCCTGGAACATCGCACCGATGCCCTGCAAGCCATGGACGAAGCGGTGCGCTACAAACGCCTGGTCAAGGGCGTGGCGCATAGACACGGGATGACCGCGTGCTTCATGGCCAAGCCGTTCGACGACCTGGCTGGCACCGGTATGCACATGCACGTGAGCCTGGCGGACGCCGAGGGCCATAACCTGTTCGCCAGCGAGGCCGCTGATGGTACGCCGCTGTTGCGCCAGGCAGTGGGCGGCATGCTCAGTACCTTGCTCGACTCATTGCTGATGTTCTGTCCCAACGCCAACTCCTACCGGCGTTTCCAGACCAACAGCTACGCGCCGCTGGCCGCCACCTGGGGAGTGGACAACCGCACCGTCAGCCTGCGGGTGCCGGGCGGGCCGGCCAATTCGCGGCATATCGAACACCGTATCTGCGGTGCCGACGCCAATCCCTACCTGGCGGCTGCCGCGATCCTGGCCGGGATCCATCGCGGCATCCGCGAGCAACGTGACCCCGGCGCCCCGGTGGAAGGCAACGGCTATGCCCAAGCCAAGACGCTGCTGCCCACCGACTGGCTGACCACCCTGCGCGCACTGGAGGCTTCCAGTTGGGCACGGGAAGCGTTTGGCAGTGAGTTCCTTGGCGTGTACCTGGCGGTAAAACGCGCCGAATACCGCCAGTTCATGGGCGAGGTCGGGGAGCAAGACTGGCGGTGGTATTTGCATCAGGCGTGATCGATTGGGTGGCAATCACGGTTTCGACCTTTTTTTCACGTTGCGCTGGTTAAGCTGCAAATCAAGGTCGTTCACAGCCGTTTCACCCATATGAGCCCGCGATGTCGCCACACACGCCTTCCTCCATCGAGATTGAATACGCCGAGCGCTGCGGTCGTGAGCACGCCAGGGTCTGCGGCGACACGCGCCCGCCCGGGCTGACGCAGCGCCTGGCGGCCTGGCGCAGCGAGTGGTTGGTGCGTCAGGCCTTGAAGGTTGCGGGTGAGCCGGGCCTTATCCTCGACCTGGCCTGCGGGTCGGGGCGCTTCTGGCCGGTGCTGGCCGAACACGTCAACCGGGTTATCCTGGCGTCGGACAACTCCCAGGACATGCTCGACCACGCGCTTACCCACCACGCGGCGGCGTTGCTCAAGCGGGTCAAGACATTCCAGGGGTCGGCGTTTTCCATCGGCTTGTCGGCGAATGCGGTGGACTGCATTTTCTGCCTGGAATTGTTTCGCCATGTGCCCGGCAGTGAAGAGCGCCAGGCGTTGCTGCGCGAGTTTCATCGGGTCAGCCGCGACTCGGTGATTGTCTCTGTGCCTTCTCGTACAAGCGTTGAGGACGAGTTCCGCCAGGCCGGTTTCAAGGTCCTGAGCCATCACGAGTTCATGCCGGGCTCCAACCTGTGGCGGGTCTACGTTCTTCGTAAGAGAGGATAACTCCCGCCTGTCGGACTATTCTTCATCTCCTGTCTGAGTTTTCATGGTCGGCTGTGCACTGCGGATGCTCGCTAGCCCCTTTCGCGATATATACTGCGCGCCATTCTTCAAGGGAGAGCCGTGTGGCCATCGATATTCACTGGATCTGCGACAACGATAGCCTCGGCCAGCATTGCGCCGAATGGCAGCAGTTGCCATTCGTCGCCCTCGACACCGAATTCATGCGGGTCGACACCTTTTACCCCATTGCCGGGCTGATCCAGATCGGTGATGGCGTGCGCGCTTACCTGATCGATCCCCTGACCATCGACAACTGGCAACCCCTGGCTGCGCTGCTGGAGAACCCGGCGGTGATCAAGGTGCTGCATGCCTGCAGCGAAGACCTCGAAGTATTGCTGCGCCTGACCGGCAGCCTGCCCGCGCCGTTGTTCGACACCCAATTGGCGGCGGCTTACCTGAACCTCGGTTTCTCCATGGGCTACTCGCGCCTGGTGCAAGCCGTGCTGGACATTGAGCTGCCCAAGGGCGAGACCCGTTCGGACTGGCTGCAGCGGCCGTTGTCCGAGACCCAGGTCAGCTACGCCGCCGAAGACGCGGTGCATTTGGCCGAGGTCTATACGCGGCTGCGTCCGCAACTGTCCGACGACAAGTACGCCTGGGTCCTGGAAGACGGTGCCGAGCTGGTCGCCAACCTGCGCCGCGAAGTCGACCCGTACGAGGTGTACCGCGACGCCAAGCTGGCGTGGAAACTGTCCCGCGCCCAGCTCGCCGTGCTGCGTGAACTGTGCGCCTGGCGCGAGCAGCAAGCCCGCGCGCGTGACTTGCCGCGCAACCGTATCATTCGCGAACACTCGTTGTGGCCCCTGGCCAAATCCCAGCCGGATAACCTCGCCGCCCTGGGCAAGATCGAAGACATGCACCCGCGTACCGTGCGTCAGGACGGCCAGTTCCTGCTGGACCTTATCAAGCGTGCCGGCAGCGTGCCCATGGACCAATGGCCGCCCGCCGTTGCCGAGCCTTTGCCGGTGGATGCCGCCGCACTGATCAAGCAACTGCGCGCCCTTGGCCAGGCTGAGGCCGAACGCCTGGACATGGCGCCGGAACTGATGCTGCGCAAGAAAACCCTCGAAGCCCTGGTCAAGAGTGGCTACCCCGATGGGCCTTACCAATTGCCAGACTCGCTGCGTGGCTGGCGCCGCGAGTTGATGGGCCAGGCGCTGCTCGACAGCCTGGCCACCGCCGGAGAACAGCCTTGAAACGTATTTGCTCCATCTACCGCAGCTCCAAACGCACCGGTATGTACCTCTATGTACTCAAGAGCGATGCCCTTGAACGTGTGCCTGAAGCGCTGATCACGATTTTCGGCAAGCCGGCCCACGCGTTTGACCTGGTGCTGACGCCCGAGCGCAAGCTGCAACAGGAAGACATCGTGCAAGTCCTGGAAAACCTCGACAAACAGGGCTACCACCTGCAAATGCCGCCGGCCGAGGACGAGTACATCGAACACTTGCCCGAAGAGCTGCTGCGCCGCAACGACCCGATGTGATCGACCGGTGCCCCATCCGGGGCACTCGCTTCAATGGAATCGTATAAGTGGGCGGTGGCCGTAAGGATGCGGGCGGCCGTCCGTACTGTTTTTGAAAGGTTTTATGCATGCGTGTTCTGATTGCTGAACAGGATCACCCGCTCTACGCCCAATTGCTCGGCGAAGTGGCACCGGACCTTGAAGTGCTGACCAGCGGCGACTCGGCCGAGTTGTCGCGCCTGGCCGCCGATTGCCCGGTATGGCTGGGCCAGCCGGACCTGTTGGCGACGCTGCTGCGCCAGGGCCATCACCCGCAATGGCTGCAATCGACCTGGGCCGGTATCACCCCGCTGCTGGCCGAGGGCCTGCCGCGGGATTATCGACTGACCCGTGCCGTGGGTATCTTTGGCCAGGTCATGGCTGAATTCGTGCTCACCTACATGCTCGGCCATGAGCGCGAAGTACTGGCGCGCCTGGTGAGTCAGGTCGAGCGCAAATGGGACAACCGCATGGGCCAGAGCCTGGCCGGGCGCAAGGCGTTGATTGTCGGCACCGGCGATATCGGCCAGCGTGTTGCCGAGTTTCTCGTGCCGTTTGGCGTGAAACTGTACGGTATCGCCAGTACTGCACGTGAGCAGGCGCCGTTTATCGAGGTGGCCGGGCTCGACCAGTTGGGCCGTCTGGTGGGCGAGGTGGACTACGTGATCAACCTGCTGCCCAACACGCCGAGCACCCACGACCTGTACGACGCGTCGCTGTTCAAGCAATTCAAGCCGACCGGGCTGTTTATCAACGTCGGACGCGGGGTGGCGGTGGTGGATGCCGACCTGGTCGAAGCCTTGAAGGAAGGGCACCTGGCCGGTGCAGTGATCGATGTTTGCCGCCAGGAGCCATTGCCGCAACGGCATCCGTTCTGGACCGCCTGGGGGCTGTTGCTGACCGGGCACAGTTCCGCGCCGACCTCGCCGGAATTGATGGTGGAACTGTTTGTGCAAAACCTGCGGGCGTACCAGGCCAAGAACGCATTGCGCGGGGAAGTGGATTTCGACCGCGGTTACTGATCACGCCTCACCGTCCCGCTGGAACCGTTTTGCCGGGTTCCAGCACCAAGAGTGACTCCTTGGCCACGGACGCTGAACACCATGACCGCTATCGACGCTGCTCACCGCGTTTCCGCCCCGCTTGTTCAAGCGGGCAATGCGAATACTCCCCTCCCGGCCGTCACCGGTCCAAGTGAAACAGCCACGGTCGCACCGGCACCTGCTCCCGTACTGGGTAATTTCGGCGGGGCGCTGTCCTGGCCGGTTCCGCTGACTGAATCGCAGCGGCAAGCCATCCTCGACCTGATGCCGGACAGTCGCAAAGGCGTGCTGAGGGATTTGCTCAGCGGTAGCGCGGTGACCGACGCAGACTTGAAAACCCTGGCACTTGCCCTGCAAAAACTGCTGGCTTCACCCAAAGCTCAGGCACTGAAGCAGGTCATCCAGAGTGAACTCGGTGGTTTGCCGACAGACGCGAGCAACCAGGATTACGTGATCGCCGCTCTCCAGCTAGGGCTGGATCCGCTGAACTCGATCCACGGATTTATCCGGGGGCAAAGCGGCTACCGGGGGCAGCCAGCTTCAGTGGTGATCGAAGGCGTGGGTGCCCATCTGGTCGAACAAGGGCGGGCCACGCCTCAAACCGCGACATTTGCGGCGCGCTTGCTCCTTGCCTTGAGGGCTCCCGAGTTTCTGGTCAAGGACATCCCCGCCAATGTGACTTACGGCAGCCTCATCTGGGCGCAACTGGCGATGGCGGTCGCCAGGGTCGAAGCCGATTCGCCTGGGGCCACGCCCGCTATGAGTTATACCGAAGTCCTGGCGAAGGCCGGCCAGACCGGTTCTGACGGCCTGGATACCCAGCATGTGCAGCGTAAAGCGTTGACCGACTGGGCACTGGCCAACGGCGTGCTCGATGCCTCATCGACGTTGACCGACAGTGACCTGGAACGCGCGCGCAACGCCTACAACAGCCAATTGAGCACGCTGATGAAAGCCAGCGCCGCCGTGCAGACCGAGATTCCCAGTCGCCGGGCGATGGCCCTGGCCCGACTCCAGGAATGTTTTCCCGGTGTGGACCCGAGTGTGTTCGAGATCCGTGATATCCAGAAAGCCTGGCTGAGGCCGGGACGTCCTGGGCTCTTTCCGGGCATGCATTCCATGCTCGATATCGTGATGGAGGGTGCGCCGCTGGGCCACGAAGAGCATTGGATTTCCAAGGATGCCCGCATCCCGGTCAAACGGTTCTGCCACCTGTATGAAGGCGGTACCTTCAAGGTGGCCGAGGATTTCAAGCGCCAGTATGACCTGGCTATCCAAGCCCATGAAGACGGGCACAAGGGCCTGGCCAGTTACCTCGTTTCCACCTTGGCGCAGGAAGACAGGAACAACTTCAAGCACGGCAAGCTCGAGTTCTTCCATACCAACGAATACACCATGGCCACGGATTTCCTTACCCCGCTGGCCCTCAAGACGCGCGGGCATACCCTGCATGTCAAGACAACGCGGGGTGGGGAGGTCAACGTCTATGAGATTGATACGCGCAGCGGCACGATACAAAAACAGAACCACTTGAGGGGGCGCTATACGGAGCCCTACACCGCCAGGAACATGGAGTCCAGGACCGCGAACGTCGTCAGTAAAACCGTGCTCTTTGACACCTTGAGTCCGGGACAAGGGACCAGTGGCAACCGATTCGATGCCATCGGCGAAGTGTTCGCCAGGTCCCTGGACTTGAAAAACGAAGACGTGTTGGCGTATGCCAGAGGTGTCACCTCCTACGATGAAAACCGCGTCACCAACCAGGCTGTCGGGGAGTTCTTCTTGAACCTGATCCCGTTCAGGTCGGCCATCGCCAACTTCATCAAGGGTAACTATGGTGAGGGAGCCGTTGACCTGGCGCTGGATGTGGTCGGTCTGTTGACCTTGGGGGCCGGCAAGGCCGCCCAGGCCGGCAAAGCTTTTTCCAAGGGGGTGACCAGCATTCGCGGACTATCGAAAGCGCTGCGTTTTGTTGGCCTGACAGCCATTGAAGCCTTCAACCCGGTGGCGGGGCTTGGGGATCTGGTGGTGGGAAGCGGCTGGCTGTTGTACAAAGGCGGCCGCGTGGGATTACGGGGCCTCAATAAGCTTACGGGGCGCAGCGCAAGCTATGACGTGCTGAAGGCCGCGAGCCAACAGCATGGCGTGGCCGCCACCGGGACATTCAAGGTGGCCGGCCAGACAGTGGAAGGCGGCGCGGTGCTCAAGGACGGCAAGTGGTATAGCTTTGATGCGGACCGGATGCAGGCCTATGGCAGCCCGCTGGAAGACTTCGCCGCCAAAGCGCGCGCTGTGGACGGTGCTATTGTCACCGTTGAAGTTGCGCCTGGCCGTGAGCTGAGCAACACGCTGTTTCGCGAGTACAGGGTGTCTGAATCCAACCTTGCCGGGCGCACGCGCAACAGCCAGGGCGTGTATAGGGCGGCGGATGGGCACACCGCGCATATCCGGCATATCGACAGCAGTGGCCAGGCGGCGGTCTATGAAGTGCGTGAGGTCACCCGCACGCCTGAAGGCGTGGTCCAGGCGCGCATCTACAGTGCCAATCGGCAGACCCCGCTGCTGGTGCAGCATGTGCAGGGCGACCAGTGGATGCGCTTGGGGGCAAGGGGTGGGAACTCGCCCAGCGTTGCATCGGACCTGGGGCGGATGATGGGCGGGGGCTCCGAGAGCCGTCTTTATGAAAGTCTCGACGGCATTCATGTCTATAAGGAAACCCGGGAGCCGGGTCATGTAAAAGTGCCTGATTACTTCGAGCAGCAAGCGGCTTGCCTGAATGAGTATTACGGCGAAGGGTTTGCCATGACGCTGTTCGAGAACGGCCGCGGCTATATAAAAATGAAAAAGATCGACGGAGTCGCGCTGGATGCCATTGCGCCGCGCAGTTTGCCGAAAAAAGCACAGCAGGCACTCGATGAGATGTTGGCGGACCTGCAGAAGAAAGAGATGTTTCCCAACGATGTGCAGTTGTCCAACTTCATGTATTCGGCGAAGGAAAACAAAGTCTACCCGGTGGATTTCGACTTTCCGCCCAAGGATGTCCTGCACTTTGATGAGTCGACGTTTGCGATACACCGGGATGACTTCCTGCGTGACGCCGACAAGCTCAGGGCGCAGTTCCGTCAGCTGATCGCGTAGATCGCACAACTGCCCCCTCGGGGGCAGTGTTCACCGGGCGCTACAGGCTGAAGTCACCTTCGGACACCAACTCGCTCAGTGGCTTGCGTGGGCTCGGTGCTTCACGGCCTTGCAGGTACTCCGGCAGGCTCGATTTGTCCCCCAGCTTGCCAACCGCCACGGCAGCATGCAGCGCATAGCCCTCCGGGATCTTCAGCTCTTTGCGTGTCAGTTCCTGATCGAAGCCGGCCATGCCGTGGGTGTGCCAACCGCTGAGGCTGGCCTGCAGCGCCAGGTGGCCCCAGGCGGAACCGGTGTCGAAGGTGTGCCACAGCGCCGGGGTTTCTTCCGTGGCGCCGGGGGCGGTGAAGTCGGTTTTCGAGGCGATGATCACCAGGGCCGACGCATGTTGCGCCCAGCCACGGTTGAATTCATTCAGCAAACCCAGGAAGCGCTCCCAGTCCGGTGTGTCGCGGCGCGCATAGAGAAAACGCCAGGGTTGCGAGTTGTAGGCGGAAGGGGCCCAGCGTGCGGCTTCGAAGAAGCTCAGCAGGGTTTCCTTGGAGATGCTCTCGCCGTTGAAGGCGCGAGGCGACCAGCGGTCGGTGAACTGGGTGTGGATCGGATAGTCGGCAACACGTGTCATGGAGCAGTTCCTGATCGTCAATTCGGCCCTCAAAGCTACTGCGCAGCCACTAGACTGACAAGTGTTGTAACGCCGCCAGTCGTAAGCGCTTGGATCCCGCAGCCGTGGGCACTAGACTGGCGGCCTTTTCACCTACCGATACTGATGTAGAGCCATGGCCGCCAAAGTCGAACCTTTCTGGATACGCAAAACCCTCGAACACCTCGACCAGGAGGAGTGGGAGTCGTTGTGCGACGGCTGTGGCCTGTGCTGCCTGCAAAAGCTTGAAGATGAAGACGACAACAGCGTCTATTACACGCGTATCGCCTGCAAACTGCTCGATCTCAAGACCTGCCAGTGCACCGACTACCCCAACCGTCGTGCATCGGTGCCCGATTGCATCCAGCTCACCCCGGGCCAGGCCGACCAGTTCAAATGGCTGCCACCCACCTGTGGTTACCGCCTGGTCAGCGAGCGCAAGGACTTGCCGCTGTGGCACCACCTGGTGTGCGGCGACCGTGATGCCGTGCACCATGAACGCATTTCCCAGTCCGGGCGCATGCTCAGCGAAGGCAGCGTGCCCGAGGACGACTGGGAGGATTACCTGATTTTCCGCGCGGGCTGAAAGGGGAGTATGTATGAGGGTGGGAACCAAGCTGGCGGCGAGCCTGGTGTTGTTGCTACTGAGTCAGCCTGGGTGGTGCGCGAAGAAAGTCGACCTGGATTATCACGTCAAACTGCTGCCCCAGAGCGATCAGGCCGAGGTACGCCTGAGCCTGTCCCAGGGCTCGGCGGTGCGCAGCCTGAACTTCGACCTGGGTCGCGACGGTGACTACAGCGACTTCAAGGCCGACGGCCAGTGGAGCGTCAAGGAACACCGTGGCCTGTGGCAACCCAGCGCCGACAAGGCCAGCCTGACCTACCGCGTGCGCCTCACCCACGCGCGCAAGCCGGGTATCTATGAAGCGCGGATGACACCAAGCTGGGCGCTGTTTCGCGGCGATGACCTGGTGCCGACGGCGCGGCTTGACCAGCAGGACGGCGTTGAGTTGGTCTCGCGCCTGGTGTTTGAACTGCCGGCCGGCTGGAAAAGCGTCGAAACCGCCTGGCCCCGGATCGGCAAGAACAAGTTCCGCATCGACAATGTGTCGCGCCTGTTCGACCGGCCCACCGGCTGGATGCTTGCCGGCAACCTTGGCAGTCGTCGCGTACGCCTGGGCGAAACCGACGTCACCGTGGCTTCGCCCAAGGGCCAGGCCATGCGCCGTATGGATGTGCTGACGTTGCTGACCTTCGTCTGGCCGCAGGTGGAAACGGCGTTCCCGCGTCACCCGGCCAAGCTGCTGGTGGTGGGTGCCAGCGACCCGATGCGCCGTGGTGCGTTTTCGGCGCATGACTCGATCTACCTCAACAGCCGCACGCCGCTGGTCAGCGAAAACGGCGGCAGCCCGCTGATTCGTGAAGTGGTGCAGGCGGTAGGGCGTTTCAACGATCACGATACCAGTGATTGGATCAGCGAGGGCTTGGGCGAATATTACGCAATCGAGTTGCTGCGCCGCGCCGGCGGCATCACCGATGAGCGTTACCAGGCGATACAGGCGCGCTTGGCGAAGGAAGGCAAGGACGTGACCAGCCTGCGTGGCGAGCACGTCAGCGGCGCGACAGTGTCACGGGCGGTGGTGCTGCTGCAGGAGCTGGATCGCGAGATCCGCGTGAAGACTCATAACAAGCGGTCGCTGGATGACCTGACGCAAGCGGTGATGCGGGCCAGCCGCATCACCACGGCGGAGTTTGTGCAGTTGGCTGAAAGCATCATCGGCGAGTCGTCGGTGGTGCTGGACAGCAAGCTGCTACGTTAGACGCTGGTTTTGGTGGCCTTCTCGGCCGCCACTTCGGCCTTGGTCTTCAAGTTCTTCAACTCTGCGCCGGCGCGCTCGATCTTCGTACGCACGCTGTTCATTTCCTGGCGGCCCTGTTCCAGCTTGTCCTTGAGCGAGCTGTGCCCGGTAAAGCCACGGGCCAGCGCCACGCCGCCGATCGCCACCTGGATCAGGCCGAAAATCCCACCCCGGCGCAGGCCTTTGCCCACCATCATCACACCACCGGCCACCGAGCCGATGCGTTCCCAACCGTGCACGTTCTGCCTTGGCTGAGTCTCGAAGGGGGTGTGTTCGATGATAGGTCGCAAGGTTTTGCTGTCGCTCATGATCTGTCTCCAACAAGGGCTATTGATAATCAGCTGACTGCCCGCAGACGCCGGATGTTCCCGAAATATCAGTACTTGGGGCCTGAACGGGTGTTGTTGCCCTTGGCCAGGCGGTCGTAAAGGACCACGTTGACCGTGGCGGCGAGGTTCATGCAACCGGTGGTCGGGATGTAGACCACGTCTTCGCACCAGTCGCGGATCTCTTTATCCAGCGAGCCGTCTTCGGGGCCGAAAATGTACAGCGCACGGTCGGGGTGGGTGTACTCAGGCAGCGGGCGGGCGCCTTCCACCAGCTCCACGGCGACGGGGATGCAACCCAGGGGCAGAATCTTTTTCAGGTCATCGATGCCGATCAGCGGAATGTCGTGATGGACCTTCTTGGTGTCGGTGATGAAATCCCGGGCGCGCTCGTAGCGCACGCCGGTGTAGAACACCGAGGCCACGCCGTAGCAACCGGCGGCGCGCATGACCGAGCCGACGTTTTCGGGGGATTTGGGGTTGTACAGACCGATGCAGCTGTAGCGTTTATTGCCCACGGGGAAGGGTGCCTTGGAGAAAAACGGCGATTATACGGCCTTGGGGGGATGTGTTGCTTGGACGATCACCATCGGGGGGCAAGCCCCCTCCCACACTAGGCCTGCGTACGCCGGTCAGAATGTGGGAGGGGGCCTGCCCCCGATGAGGCCGGTGCTAACAACAATGGACTATCAGTCGTCTTTCTTCATCAACCCCGCCAACGCCGCAAACGGGTTATGCGTGGCTTTGGCAATCGTCGGGCTGCTGGTGGAGCCTTCGCCAAAGTACTGCTGGTCGGTGTAGCGCGAGTGTTCGTTGTCGTGGCAGTACAGGCACAGCAATTCCCAGTTGGAACCGTCCTGGGGATTGTCATCATGATTGTGGTTGCGGTGGTGTACCGTCAGTTCGCTCAGGCGTTTGCCCGAGAATTCACGGGCGCAGCGGCCGCACACGTGGGGGTACATCTTCAAGGCTTTGTCGCGGTAGCCCATTTCCCGGTCGCGCTGGGCATCGGCAAGGATGCGATCCAGCTTGGCGGTGTGGGAGGGCGGGTTGGTCGAGCTCATCATGGCTCCTGGCTATTTGGTGGTTCACGGATAGGGTTGATTCTAGCCGCTCGCGACGTAAATAACCGCTTCACTTTACTCATAAGGATCTGAAACTCATGCGTCTGCATCCATGGACTGTTGCACTGTTGTTGTGTGGGGTAGTTGCCCACGCCCAAGCGTTCTCCACGCCAAAACCCGGACAAGTGATCGAGGTGGCCCTCGAACAACTGCACCCGACCCAGGCCGTGGTGGGCTTCGACCAGATTTACTACAGCCTGGGGCTGTTCGCGGACAAACCCGCCAAGGTCTTCGATGAATACTGCGAGACCAACGGCCAGGGCGAAGCCGACAAGGTGCCCAAGGGCGCGGACTTGCACCAGCCGTCGAGTTTTACCTGCCAGGACCCGGTCGGCACCCATCCCGACGACATGAAAACCGTGGTAGTCGGCCCCGGCGGCCAGTTGTACCTGACCGATGGTCACCATAGCTTCACCACCTTGTGGGAAGTCCCTGGTGGCGGCCCTCGCTTGAACATGTGGGTCAAGGTCACGGATGACTTCAGCAACAGCCCGGATATGAAGAGCTTCTGGCTGCGCATGCAAGCGGCGCGCAAGGTCTGGCTCAAGGACAGCCAGGGCCAGACCCTGCCGCCCGAGCAGTTGCCGGCACACCTGGGTTTCAAGAACCTGCAGGACGACACGTTCCGCAGCCTGGTGTATTTCACCCGCAAGGCCGCCTATGGCAAACCTGAGGCTGGCGAGGTCGCACCGGAGTTCCTGGAGTTCTACTGGGGCAATTGGCTGCGCACTCAAATTGACTTGGGCAAGTACAACCTGAACAAGAAGGGTGGTTACAAGGACGCGATCGAAGCCGTCGCCAAGCGCATGGTCAGCCTGGCGCCCGGCTCACAGGTCGGCGACAGCGGCTTTACCGCCCATCAACTGGGCGGCATGACCAGGCTCGACCGTAACGAACTGGAAAAGACCTTCGACAAAAAAGTGCCGTACGTGATCGATTACCGCAATTCCCTGCGCTGACCGATCACACCTTCTGTGCAATCCAGATGGTGTGCCGCGTGCCCTTGTTGCCATGGGCAAACACCTGGACTTCCTCGGCCTTGAAACCGGCCTTGCGCAGTTTGTCGCTGAACAGCTTGTCGGCGCTGGCCGACCACACGGCCAGCACGCCCTTGGGGCGCAGGGCCTTGGCGCAGGCGGCCAGGCCACCGGCGGAGTAAAGCCAGCTGTTGGCCTTTTGCGTAAGGCCTTCGGGGCCGTTGTCCACGTCCAGCATGATCGCGTCAAAACCCTGGGGTTCGGCCTGCAGCACCTTGGCGACATCCTCCAGGCGGATCACCGTGCGCGGGTCCAGCAGCGGCCGGCCGGATTTTTCTCCCAGCGGCCCACGGTTCCATTCCACGACCCCCGGCACCAGTTCTGCCACGACCACCTCGGCGGTCTTGCCCAGGTGTTTGAGCGCCGAGGCCAGGGTGAACCCCATGCCCAGGCCACCGATCAGCACCCGCGAATCCGGACGCCCGGCAACTTTGCGGCAGGGAATTTCCGCCAGCGCATCTTCGGAACCGTGCATGCGCGTGTTCATCAATTGGCCGCCGTCACCGCCCTGGATCTTGATGACAAAATCTTCACCGTATTCGAAGAGGCACAAGGCACCGCCGTTGTCGGGGATCGGGGTGGTGTCGAGCAGAACGAAACGTTTCATGGAAATCTCATTGGGAAGGGCATTCTTGCGCGGTTGGGAGTAGCCTTGTGACATTCCGGTCAGGCCATGGAGCCATCGATGAAGTGCAGCATTCTAACGGTCATTGTGTTGAGCGCGCTCGCCTGTGGTGCGACGCAGGCTCAGGAGTTGCAAACCGTACCGGTCGCGCCCGCCCCGACGCCAGGCGCGCCGGGCACCCCGACGCCGACGTTGTACCCGCAAGTCACCCCGCCTGCCGTGCCCAAGACCAACGGTTCGCCACCACTGGTGCCTATCGTGCTGCCCACGCCGCCGAAGGACCAGACGGTGCCCGGCCTGTTGCAGAACGACAGCAAGCCGAAGTCGCCGGGCGGTTAGAACTGCTGGGACAGTAACTGCCCGTCGGCCATGCGCAGGCGCTTGGACAAGGCGATGGCAATCGCGCGGATGATCTTGGCGGCGATCCTGGGCGCTTCGTTGAGCATCTTTTCCAGGGAATCCCGGCCCAGGTTCAGCAGCACGCAGTCACTGGCCGCCACGCAACTGGCGGAACGCCGCTCGCCGTCAAGTACCGCCATTTCACCAAAGGCCCGGCCGCTGCGCAGGGTAGCGATGGTCAGGCGCTGGCCGTCATGATTGGTTTTCTGCACCGCCACCTGGCCACTGTGGATGATGCACATGAAGGTGCCGGCGTCCCCTTCGAGGAAGATCGCTTCGTCACGGGCAATGCTGCTGATGTTGAAGTAGCCGGCAGCGACGTAAAAGTCTTCCGGCAACAGCGGGTCGAACAGGCCGCAATCCATGAGCATGTCGCGGATTTCGGTATTCATTAATGTCGGTAGTGCCATGGCTGCAATCTTGATCCATCAATCAGTAGGCGGTCCTGTGGTCAGACAGGGCCGCCCGGCTAAGTTCCTTAAACCAGCCCCAGCGCCTTGAACACAAATCCATATTCGAGCGCTACGTCACGTAATCCCTGGTAACGACCGCTCATGCCACCGTGGCCGGCGCCCAGTTCGGTCTTGAGCAGCAGCAGGTTGTCGTCGGTCTTGGTGTCGCGCAACTTGGCGACCCATTTGGCGGCCTCCCAGTATTGCACGCGGCTGTCGTTGTAGCCGGCGATCACCAGCAGGTGCGGGTAGGCCTGGGCGCTGACGTTTTCGTAAGGCGCGTAGGCCTTGATGCGCTCATATACTTCGGGCTCTTGCGGATTGCCCCACTCGTCGTACTCGGTGATGGTCAGCGGCAGCTCGGGGTCGAGCATGGTGTTGAGCACGTCGACGAACGGCACTTCGGCAATCGCCGCCTGGAACAGCGCCGGGCGCTGGTTGAGCACGGCGCCGATCAACAGGCCGCCGGCGCTGCCGCCGCTGATCACCAGTTGCCTGGATGTTGTCAGGCCCTCGGCGATCAAGTGTTCGGCACAGGCGATAAAGTCGCTGAAGGTGTTTTGCTTGTGTTCCTGCTTGCCGTTGCGATACCAGGCCTCGCCCAGCTCGCCACCACCGCGCACGTGGGCGATGGCAAACGCTACGCCCCGGTCCAGCAGGCTCAGGCGGGCGTGGGAGAACCAAGGGTCGAGGCTCGAACCGTAGGCGCCGTAGCCGTACAGGTACAGCGGTGTGGGCTTGCCGAGCTGGTCGCGCTTGACCACCAGGCTGATCGGCACCTGGGTGCCGTCCGCGGAGGTGGCCCACAGGCGCTGGCTCACGTAGTCGTCGGCGTTGAACACGCCCAGTACCGGGGTCTCCTTGAGCACCTGTTGTGCACCGTTGGCCAGTTCCAACTGGCGGACCTGGGCCGGGCGGTTCAGGGCTTCGTAGCGCAGGCGGATTTTGTCGCTGACAAACTCCAGGCTGTTCTGTACGTAGAGGCTATAGGCTGCGTCGGGCAATTCCACGCGATACACCGGCAATCCTTCCGGGTGCACCTCGATCACCGGCAGGCCGCCGATGCGCAGGCTCAGGGTCATGGCGCTGGTGTTGAGACTGACGCCGTCGAGCATCACGTCATCACGATGAGGGATCAGGTTCTGCCATTCGCCTTCGGTCGGCACGTCGCCAATGTCGGTGGCCACGAACAGCGCGTAGTTGATGCCATCCCGGTTGCTGCGGATAAACCAGGTCCACGCGCCATTCAGCTGACCGTGATCGACATCGTACTCATGGTCCTCGACCCGTGGTGCCAGGCAGGTGAACGCCAGCTGCGGTTGGTCGGCATCCAGCGCCCAGACTTCGCTGGTGGTCTTGCTGCCCAGCGACAGCAGCAACTGGCGTTCGGAGCTGGAGCGGTAGCAATGCAGGAAGAAACGCCCGTCGGGCTCGTGGAACACTTCCTGCGCCGCCGTGCCATCCAGGCGATAGCGATAGAGTTTGTGCGGGCGGTGCGTGTCGTCCAGTTCGCCGAAGAACAGCGTCAGGCTGTCATTGGCCCAGGTCATGCTGCCGTCGCAGTCTTCAAACTCCAGCTCGCTGACCTTGCCGGTGGCCAGTTCCTTCACGTACAGGGTGTAGATCTCTTCGCCACTGGTATCGAGGCTGTAGGCCAGGCGCTGGTGGTCGGGGCTGATGCTGAACGCGCCGAGGGAGAAGAAACCGCCATTGGCCAGTACGTTCGGGTCCAGCAACAGCTCTTCGCTGTTGTCATCCACCTGGTTGCTGTCATCCGCCGGGCGGCGGCAGCGGTAGTGGCGGGCGTACTCGTCACCGGCGGTGGTGCGGGTGTAATACAAGTACGGCCCCCACGGCGAGGGCAGGGACAGGTCGGTTTCGAGGATGCGGCCCTTGATCTCTTCGAACAGGCTGTCGCGCAGCGCCTTCTGGTCGGCGAGTTGCGCTTCCTGCCAGGCATTCTCGGCCTTGAGGTAATCGAGCACCTCGGCGCTGTCGCGCTCTTGCAGCCAGGCGTACGGATCGGGGCCTTGGGCCTTGCGGGCAATCGGAGCAGTCGATACAGGCATAGGATTGATCTCTATCTGGCAGACGGTGGCAGGCATTGCAGCCGCGACACGCAAAAGCCGTTATCATAGCCGCCTGTTTGCCAACCTTGCCATGGACACCATGACCGAGAACGACTATCTGACCGCTTGGGGCCTTTACGCCTTCGCCGCTTTGGGCTGCCTGTTGGTGTGGTGGCGCATGACCCGCTGGATCTGGCGCTGGTTGCGCGAGCCGCTGCAATTGCTGATGGCGGTGCTGCTGTTGAGCCCGACCATCGTCGACCCGGTCAAGACCCAGTTCGCGCCGGCGGTGGCCATCACCGCCCTCGATCTGGTGCTCAAGGTCGGCAATAACGCCTGGCGGGCCATCTCCGATCTGTTCATGTACACCATGATCGCCTTTGGCGTGTACCTCGTGTTCGTGTTGATCCGCTGGCCCATCGAGCGTGCCGCCAAGGCCCGTCGCGAGCGCAAGGCCGCCGCCGATGCGGCCCTGGCCGCCGAGCCGGATCAAGATGAAGACGACGTGCCCTTCCGCCGTCCTGCACCCGTGAGCGGTATGCGCGTCGAACCGCGCCTTTAACGTCGTCCGCCCTGCAGCGAGAGCCCTGGCATGTGTGAATTATTGGGCATGAGTGCCAACGTCCCCACCGACATCGTGTTCAGCTTCACCGGGCTGATGCAGCGCGGTGGGCGCACCGGCCCCCACCGTGACGGTTGGGGCATCGCGTTCTACGAAGGCCGTGGCCTGCGTCTGTTCCAGGACCCGGCCGCCAGCAGTGAGTCGGAAGTCGCGCTGCTGGTGCAGCGTTATCCCATCAAAAGCGAAGTGGTCATCGGCCATATCCGCCAGGCCAATGTCGGCAAGGTCAGCCTGGCCAATACCCACCCGTTCGTGCGCGAACTGTGGGGCCGCAACTGGTGCTTCGCCCATAACGGCCAGTTGGCGGACTTCAATCCCCGCGCCACGTTCTACCGCCCGGTGGGCGACACCGACAGTGAAGCGGCCTTCTGCGACCTGCTCAACCGCGTGCGTGAAGCCTTCCCCGAGCCGGTAGACATCGAAAAAGTGCTGCCGGACCTGATCGCCGCCTGTGCCGAATACCGCAGCAAGGGCGTGTTCAACTGCCTGCTCAGCGATGGTGACTGGCTGTTCTGCTACTGTTCGACCAAATTGGCACAGATTACCCGGCGTGCGCCGTTCGGCCCGGCGCGCCTGAAAGATGTCGACGTGATCGTCGACTTTCAGGCCGAAACCACACCTAACGATGTGGTGACGGTGATTGCCACTGAACCTTTGACCGACAACGAAAACTGGACCCGCTACGAACCGGGCCAATGGAGCCTGTGGCGACGCGGTGAATGCGTCAGCCAGGGCATTACCGAGTAAGGATATCGCCCATGTTGCTCAGTTATCTGCGGTTGGTGCTGTTTGCGATTGGCCTGCTGATCGGCGTGCAAGTCCCGGGGTTTATCAACGACTATGCCAAGCGCGTCGAAGCGCACCTGATCGAGGCCCAGACCGGCCTCAGCGGGTTTGAGAACACCGCACGCCAGTTCTTCAACGGCGATTTGAAAGCGTTGGTGGCGCATTACCGCGCCAGTGATGACCCGGTGTTCCAGAGCGATGCCAACAGCCTGGGCGCCATGCTTGACCGCCAGGTGGCGTTGGACAAGCAATTCCAGGCCATGCAAGGCCCGTGGTACATCCGCGCCCTGCAGGTGGCGGTGGCGGCTGACCCGGATATCCGCCTGGAAACCTGGAACGGCTACAGCTACCAGATCCTGCTGACGCCCGAGGCCATGGGTTGGGGGCTGGGCGGGGCGATGCTGCTGTCGTTTGGTCTGGAATGCCTGTTCCGCCTGATCGACTGGGTGGTGCTGGGCGGCAAGCGCCTGCGCCAGAGCCGGCCGATCGAAGAGCGCGACCTCAAGGGCCTCTGAGACAAAATGTGGGGGGCTTGCCCCCTCCCACAGTTTTAATCCTGTGTCTTCAGTGAGGTTGTGTGCTCAGTAGCATCCGCTCTACGCCAACCTCTTCGGCATACCGTGCAACCACCTTCTGGCACAGCCCCACAATCTCTTCCACCAACTCCACCCCCACGCGCCACGACACCACCACTTGCAAGTTCGGCAGCTTCTGCGCCATCGGCAACATCACCAACTCCCCACGCGCCAGTTCCTCGCTGACCAGCACCGGCGGCAGTGCGCCGATGCCGAAGCCATCGCGCAGCAGGCGGGTGATGGCCGACACCGAGTTCACACAGTTCATGCGTGGCGCGGCCACGCCGTTGGCTTGCATCAGGCTGATCACGTCCTGGTGCGGGTGGGAGTTTTTCGAGTAGGTGATGATGCGCTCCTGGGCCAGTTCGGCGAGGGAAGCGTAGTCGCGGTTGTAGATCGACTGGCTGGCGACGATCCAGGCCATGGGGTGGCTGGCCAGTTCCAGGCTGCGCACGGTTTCCAGGCGCAGCAGGTCGGTTTGCAGGATCAGGTCGAGGAAGCCTTTTTGCAGCTGATCGCTGAGGTTCAGTGCAGTATCGGCGACCAATTCGATTTCCACGAGGGGGAAGTGGTCCATCAATTCCGCCACCAAGGGGCTGAGCCAGGTATGGATCACCGTGTCCATCGCACCGATGCGGATGCGCCCGACCTTGCTGCTGGTGGTCTCCAGGGACTGCTTCAGGCCCTGCATGGTCACCATCATCTGCTCGGCGTAATCCAGCACCTTCAAGCCTTCCGGGGTCAGGCTCACGCCCCGTGAGTCACGCAGAAACAACTTCACCCCCAACTCGCTTTCCAGCACCGCGATGCGGCTGGAGATCGAGGCCTGGGTGGTGAACAGCTTCTCGGCGGTCAGGCGGAAACTCTTGAGCTTGGCCACCCAGACGAAGGTTTCGAGGAACTTCAAATTCATGGGATCAACTTTTTCTTATGCATGGATCGGTTTTTATTAGTTGGACGCCGCACCGGGCCAGCGCCAAAAATCGAGCCATTGCACGATAAGCGCCGTTGGGGTGTCAGGACAAGTTGCGAGTTCTGCGTAAAAAATCCCACACTACAAGCAAACAAAGCCTACAGGAGCGACAGTCCGTGAGCCGTCTTTTACTCAATTGCGACATCGGCGAAAGCTTTGGCAACTGGACCATGGGTCTGGACGCCGAGGTCATGCCGTTCATCGATTGCGCCAACGTGGCCTGCGGTTTCCATGCCGGTGACCCGAGCATCATGCGCAAGACCGTCAGCCTGGCGCTCAAGCATGGCGTGCAAATCGGTGCACACCCGGCGTACCAGGACCTGCAAGGCTTTGGCCGTCGCTCCATGGCTTATACCCCGCAGGAAATCCAGGACCTGTTGCACTACCAGATCGGTGCGCTCGATGGTCTCTGCCGTGCCCAGGGCGGGCGGGTCAGCTACGTCAAGCCCCATGGCGCGATGTACAACGACATGATGGTCAACCCCGTGCAATTGCGCGCAGTGATCCAGGCCGTGGCGGCGTACGGCGAACTGCCGCTGATGCTGCTCGCTACCCGTGACAACAGCGCGGCCCAGGCCTTGGGCGCCGAATACGGTGTCACCCTGTGGTTCGAAGCCTTCGCCGACCGCGCCTATGACAACAAAGGGCACCTGGTGTCGCGGCAGTTGCCGGGCGCCGTGCACCATGATTCCGACACCATCGTGCAGCAAGCCCTGACCCTTGCCCGTGGTGAGGCGCTGATTGCCAGCGACGGCAGCCCGCTGCTCCTGCAAGCCAATACCCTGTGCGTGCACGGCGACAATGCAAGCTCGGTCGCGGCGGTACAGCGTATCCGCGAGGCATTGAAGCCAGCATGAAGCCACGGATTGAAGTGGTCGCCATCGACTGCCTGATGGTGCGCCTGTTTGATGCTATCGCCGAAACCAACATGCCGTGGATGCTCGCCGCTACCCAGCGCCTGCGCAGTGGCTTCGGCGCGGCGTTGGTGGACCTGGTGCCGTCCTATACCACTTTGATGGTGCATTACGACCTCGGCGGCGTGAACCCGGCCCAGGCGCGAGCACTGATCGAGCAGGCCCTTGCCGACCTGCAGCCGCAAGCCCAGGGCGGCGGCCAGTGCCATGTGCTGCCGGTGTGGTACGACTTGAGCGTCGGCCCGGAATTGACCTTGCTCAGCCAGCGCAGCGGTTTGGCTATAGACGAAGTGATCCGCCGCCACAGTGCCCACGAATACCAGGTGTTTGCCCTCGGTTTCGCCCCTGGTTTTGCCTTTACGGGTCTGGTGGATGAATTGCTCGCCACTCCGCGCCTCAACACCCCACGCAAACGCGTAGCAGCTGGCAGCGTCGGCATCGCCGAACGACAAACCGCCGCCTACCCGGTGGTGTCGCCGGGCGGCTGGAATCTGATCGGCCGCACGCCGGCCAGGCTCTTCGACCGCGGGCGCGACGGCTACAGCCTGATGCAGCCCGGCGACACGGTGCGCTTCGAAGCGGTCGAGCGTGCTGAATTCATCAAGTTGGGTGGCGATGACACGCCGTTGGAGGCGCAGGCATGAGTCGCTTACTGATCGAGGCCAGCACGCCGTTGTGCCTGTTGCAGGACGCCGGTCGCTTTGGCGTACGCCACCTGGGCGTGACCCAGGGCGGGGCGCTGGACTGGGTGTCGATGTCCTGGGCCAACTGGCTGCTGGGCAATGCACTGGACGCCCCGGTGGTGGAAATCACCCTGGGCGGTTTCACCGTGCAGGCCGAGGATTATTGCCTGCTGGCCCTGGCCGGTGCAGACCTGGGCGCGTACATCGATGAACGCGCCATCAGCCCGGGCCGCAGTTTTATCCTGCAAAAGGGCCAGCGTTTGCGCTTCACCCAGCCGTTCAGCGGTGCGCGGGCCTATCTTGCGGCACCGGGCGGCTTTGATGCGCCGGCTGTGCTTGGCAGTTGCGCCACGGTTGTGCGTGAAGAGTTGGGCGGGGTGGACGGTTTCGGCAAGGCGTTGGCCGAGGGAGGGCGCTTGGTCTACTCCGGTACAGGTGGTGCAATGAAGGTGCTGAGTGCACCGGATTTGCAATCCGGTAAACCGTTGGATGTGATCGTTGGCGCACAGATTGGCCAATTCAGCGGCCAGAGCCTATTCGACGCCTTCAACACCGCATGGGCCCTCGACAGCCGCGCCGACCGCATGGGGATGCGCCTGCTGGGCGCGCCGTTGCAATACCAGGGACAGTCGCTGATTTCCGAAGGCATTCCGCTGGGCGCGATCCAGGTTCCGCCGGATGGGCAGCCGATCGTGTTGCTCAATGATCGACAGACCATCGGTGGCTATCCGCGCCTGGGTGCATTGACGCCGTTGTCGCTGGCGCGGCTGGCGCAATGCTTGCCGGGGGAGACGGTGCGGTTGGCGCCGGTGGTGCAGGAGACGGCGCACCAGCAGCACATCGACTTTCTGAAGCGGTTCACCACGACCTGAAAAACACTGAGGTCAAAATGTGGGAGGGGGCTTGCCCCCGATGGCAGTGTCTCAGTCAACACATCAGTGACTGGGCCTCTGCTATCGGGGGCAAGCCCCCTCCCACATTGGATCTCCTACAGTATTAGGGGGGGCGTTTATTTGGAGAGGAAACGCATCCCTTCTTCAAGCCCGCGCAAGGTCAGCGGATACATCTGATCCTCCACCAACTCCCGCACAATCCCCGTTGACGCCGTATACCCCCAAGTGTCCTTGGGATACGGGTTGATCCAGATCAGCTTCTTGTACTTGGCCATGAAGCGCTGCATCCACACATACCCAGGCTCCTCGTTCCAATGCTCGACGCTGCCGCCGGCCTGGGTGATCTCATACGGTGCCATCGAGGCATCGCCGATAAAGATCACTTTGTAATCCGCGCCGTATTTGTGCAGCAGGTCCTGGGTCGAGGTGCGTTCCGAGGTGCGGCGCTGGTTGTTCTTCCACACTGATTCGTACACGAAGTTGTGGAAGTAGAAGTACTCCAGGTGCTTGAACTCGGTCTTGCACGCAGAGAACAGTTCTTCGCAGATCTTCACATGGGCGTCCATCGAACCGCCGATATCGAACAGCAACAGCAGCTTGATGGTGTTGCGCCGCTCCGGGCGCATCTGGATATTCAGCAAGCCGGCGTCGCGGGCGGTGTGGTCGATGGTGCCGTCGATATCCAGCTCTTCCGCCGCGCCCTGGCGCGCAAACTTGCGCAGGCGGCGCAGGGCGACCTTGATGTTGCGCGTGCCCAGTTCCACTTGGTCATCGAGGTTCTTGTACTCGCGCTGGTCCCACACCTTGACGGCCTTGCCCTGGCGCTTGCCGGCATCGCCGACGCGAATGCCTTCGGGGTTATAGCCGCCGGAACCAAACGGGCTGGTGCCACCGGTGCCGATCCACTTGTTGCCGCCGGCATGGCGTTCTTTCTGTTCTTCCAGGCGCTTCTTGAATTCCTCGATCAGCTTGTCGAGGCCGCCGAGGGACTGGATCTGCGCACGTTCCTCATCGGTCAGCGAGCGTTCGAACTCCTTGCGCAGCCACTCTTCGGGGATCAACGCCTGCAGGTGGTCGTCGAGCTTTTCCAGGCCGTTGAAATAGGCACCGAAGGCCCGGTCGAACTTGTCGAAATGCCGTTCATCCTTGACCAGGATCGCCCGGGCCAGGTAGTAGAACTCGTCCATGTCGGCAAAGGTCACGCGCTGCTTCAGCGCATTGATCAGGTCAAGCAGCTCGCGCACCGACACCGGCACCTTGGCGGCGCGCATCTCGTTGAACAGGTTGAGCAACATCAGCGATTACCGCGACGGCTCATGAACGCCAGACGTTCCAGCAACTGCACGTCTTGCTCGTTCTTCACTAACGCACCGGCCAGCGGCGGGATGGCCTTGGTCGGGTCGCGCTCGCGCAGCACCGCTTCGCCGATGTTGTCGGCCATCAGCAGCTTGAGCCAGTCGACCAGTTCGGAGGTGGAGGGCTTTTTCTTCAGGCCGGGCACTTTGCGCACGTCGAAGAACACGTCGAGCGCTTCGCTGACCAGGTCTTTCTTGATGTCCGGGTAGTGCACATCCACGATCTTCTGCAGGGTGGTGCGGTCGGGGAAGGCGATGTAGTGGAAGAAGCAGCGGCGCAGGAACGCGTCCGGCAGTTCTTTTTCGTTGTTGGAGGTAATGATGATGATCGGGCGTTTCTTGGCCTTGATGGTCTCGTCGATTTCGTAGACGTAGAACTCCATCTTGTCGAGTTCTTGCAGCAGGTCGTTGGGGAACTCGATGTCGGCCTTGTCGATTTCGTCGATCAGCAGGATCACTCGTTCTTCGGACTCGAAGGCCTCCCAGAGCTTGCCCTTCTTCAGGTAGTTGCGCACGTCGTGCACCTTGTCCACGCCCAGTTGCGAGTCGCGCAGGCGGCTCACCGCGTCGTACTCGTACAGGCCCTGGTGGGCCTTGGTGGTGGACTTGATGTGCCAGGTAATCAGCCTGGCACCGAAGGACTCGGCCAGTTGCTCGGCGAGCATGGTCTTGCCGGTGCCCGGTTCGCCCTTGACCAGCAGCGGCCGTTCCAGGGTGATGGCGGCGTTGACGGCCAGTTTCAGGTCATCGGTAGCCACATAGGCCTGGGTGCCTTCGAACTTCATCGGTGCTTCCTCGCATTCATCAATGCCGGGACTATACCGCGCAGCCCCGGCGACTGTGAACGCAGGTGGAATATTCAGTCTCTGAATGACCGGTCACATTCAATCCGCCGAAGGTTTGGGCTGTTCATACCGCGCATTGAACGCCTGGATAAACCCATTGCGCAAAATCGCCAAAAACGCCGAGAACGCGCTGACATTCTGCTGGTGCACGCTGCCACTGAGTTCGACACGGGTAGCAAACTGGTTTTTGTGCTGGTTTTTCAGCACGGTTTCGCTGGCGCCGACCACGGCTTCCCAGATCGAGCGGAAGATGTTCTTGTCTTTGTTTTCCACGTCCTGCTGCCAGTCGAACACTTCGACATCGCGCAGCAGCGGCTTGATATAGCCGGTCAACTGGCCGTTTTCCGCCTGGGCTTCGATCACCACATCACCGGTGCCGGCCTTGAAGTCGAACTTGCCATAGGCCGAAGCGAAGTCATTCATGCGCTTGAGCTGCAGGTCCTTGGCGCGGAAGCGGAATTCGAAGTTTTCAAAGTTGCTCAGCGGGTCGAAAGTGGCGCTGGCTTCCAGCGGCGCCTGGCCCTGGAGCAGGGCCTTGCCGTCGAAGCGGGCATCGCGCTTGCCCTTGACGTCGACCACATTGGTCAGGTTATAGAAGCTGGCGTTGACCGACGTTGCATTGAGATTGACCGGTGGTTTGGAGCTGAAGTTGTGGAAGGCAATCTTGCCCTCTTCGATGCGCACTTCATCGAGGGTGATGGGCGCCAGCTTGCTCAACTGCTCGCGCCAGTCAGTGCCTTTACCGGTCTGGGAGGCCTGCTGGTTGGCGCCGCCGTCGACGAAGTTCACCTCAGGGTTGATGAACAGCACCTTGGCCACTACCGCATGGTCGTACCACAATGAGTGCCAGCTCACTGCCAGGTCGATCAGCGGCGCCTTGACGAACGGTACTGGCACCTTGCCGTCGACCTTGATGATCTCCAAACCGTTGATCTTGTAGGCGCCACGCCACAGGGCCAGGTCGACGTCGGTGACGTGGCCGCGATAGTCGCCCATGTCAGCGAGCTTGTCATTCAGGTAGTTGCGCACCAGATAGGGCAGGGCAATGCTCAAGGCGACCAGTACCACCAGTACTCCGGCAACGGTCCATAGTGGCCAGCTGTAGCGACGTTTCATGAGAGGGGTCCTCTGTCCGTATAGGGGATGGACTCTTGCGATGGGCGCAACGTTCCTCCGACTGGACGCTTTGCAGCACGAGGCATACCCTTGTTGCCTTCCTGAATACCGCCAATAGGACCCGTCATGAGCCGCATCTTTGCAGACAACGCGCACTCCATCGGTAATACGCCCCTGGTGCAGATCAACCGGATCGCACCGCGTGGCGTGACCATCCTGGCCAAGATCGAAGGACGTAACCCGGGCTACTCGGTGAAGTGCCGCATTGGCGCCAACATGATCTGGGACGCCGAAAGCACCGGCAAACTCAAGCCGGGCATGACCATCGTCGAACCTACCTCCGGCAACACTGGCATCGGCCTGGCATTTGTCGCCGCTGCCCGTGGCTACAAGTTGCTGCTGACCATGCCGGCATCCATGAGCATCGAGCGTCGCAAGGTACTCAAGGCCCTCGGCGCTGAATTGGTGCTGACCGAGCCGGCCAAGGGCATGAAGGGTGCAATCGAAAAGGCCGGCGAAATCGTCGCCAGCGATCCGGCCACCTACTTTATGCCGGCTCAGTTCGAAAACCCGGCGAATCCGGCGATCCACGAGAAAACCACCGGTCCGGAAATCTGGAATGACACCGATGGCGCCGTGGACGTGCTGGTGGCGGGCGTGGGCACCGGTGGCACCATCACCGGGGTGTCGCGCTATATCAAGAACATCGCGGGCAAGCCGATCCTGTCGGTGGCGGTCGAGCCGATGGTCTCCCCGGTGATCACCCAGGCCCTGGCCGGTGAAGAGATCAAGCCCAGCCCGCACAAGATCCAGGGCATCGGCGCCGGGTTTGTGCCGAAGAACCTTGACCTGTCGATGGTTGACCGTGTGGAGCTGGTGACCGACGACGAATCCAAGGCCATGGCCCTGCGCCTGATGCAGGAGGAGGGGATTCTGTGCGGTATCTCCTGCGGCGCGGCGATGGCCGTGGCCGTGCGCCTGGCCGAGAAGCCGGAAATGCAGGGCAAGACCATCGTGGTGATCCTGCCGGACTCCGGTGAGCGTTACCTGTCGAGCATGCTGTTCAGCGATTTGTTTACCGAGCAGGAAAACCAGGCTTGATGTATGTCAGCGCCAATACCTTAGGCCTTCTGCATACTGGCCCAACTGTTTATCATGGCCGGCTGCTACGTCTGCTGTTGGCCAGGCGCTTATTTCCAGGAGTTGCTGCATGACCTTTTCTTTGGCCGCCAAGCTGTCGGTGCTGGCGTTGTTTATCGGCAGCACGCTGTATGTGCACCTGCGCGGCAAGGCGCGTTTGCCGCTGTTGCGCCAGTTCGTCAACCATTCGGCGCTGTTCGCCCCCTATAACGCCCTGATGTATCTGTTTTCGGCCGTGCCGTCCAAGCCGTACCTGGATCGCAGCAAGTTCCCGGAACTGGACGTGCTCAAGGACAACTGGGAAGTGATTCGCGAAGAGGCCATGCACCTGTTCGACGAGGGCTACATCCGCGCCGCCGAAAAGAACAACGACGCCGGTTTTGGCTCGTTTTTCAAGAAGGGCTGGAAGCGTTTCTACCTTAAGTGGTACGACAAACCCCTGCCATCGGCCGAGGCGCTGTGCCCCAGAACCGTGGCCTTGGTGAGCAGCATTCCCAATGTGAAAGGCGCGATGTTCGCGCTGTTGCCGGGCGGCAGCCACCTCAACCCGCACCGCGACCCGTTTGCCGGTTCCCTGCGTTACCACCTGGGCCTGTCCACGCCGAACTCCGACGACTGCCGCATCTTCGTCGACGGCCAGGTCTATGCCTGGCGCGACGGTGAAGACGTGATGTTCGACGAGACCTACGTGCACTGGGTCAAGAACGAAACCGAACAGACCCGCGTGATCCTGTTCTGCGACATCGAGCGACCGCTGAGTAACCGCCTGATGACCCGGGTCAATCGCTGGGTCAGCAAGCAGTTGGGCCGCGCGACTGCGCCGCAGAACCTGGATGACGAGCGCGTGGGCGGGATCAACCAGGCGTATGCCTGGAGCAAGACCTTCAGCGACAAGTTCAGTGGCGTGGTCAAGCAGTGGAAGCGCAAGCATCCGAAGGCTTACCGCATTGCGCGGCCGGTGTTGGCTGTAGTCGTGCTGGTGCTGCTGTGGAAGTGGTTGTTCGGCTGATTTGAAACGTTAAACGTGGTCGAAATGTGGGAGGGGGCTTGCCCCCGATAGCGGTGGATCAGGCAAAAATGCTTAGCCTGACACACTGCCATCGGGGGCAAGCCCCCTCCCACATTTGATCACCTTTGATCTTTAGCTGGCGATCAACTGGCGCAGCACATAGTGCAGGATGCCACCCGACTTGAAGTACTCCACTTCATTCAACGTATCGATCCGGCACAACACTTCAACCTTCTCCGTACTGCCATCCTCCCGCGTAATCACCAGCGTCAGGTTCATGCGCGGAACGATCTCCACATCGCTCAGCCCGAGAATGTCGATTTTCTCCTTGCCGGTCAGCTTGAGCGACTTGCGGTTCTGGTCCAGCTTGAACTGCAATGGCAGCACGCCCATGCCCACCAGGTTGGAGCGGTGGATACGCTCGAAACTCTCGGCGATCACCGCCTTCACCCCCAGCAGGTTGGTGCCCTTGGCCGCCCAGTCGCGGCTGGAGCCGGTGCCGTATTCCTGGCCGGCGATCACCACCAGCGGCGTGCCCGACGCCTGGTATTTCATCGAGGCGTCGTAGATCGGCATTTTCTCGCCGGTTGGGATGTACAGCGTATTGCCGCCTTCCTCACCGCCGAGCATTTCATTGCGGATACGGATGTTGGCAAAGGTGCCGCGCATCATCACTTCATGGTTGCCACGGCGTGAGCCGTAGGAGTTGAAGTCGCGAGGCTCAACGCCTTGTTCGCGCAGGTAACGGCCGGCGGGGCTGTCGGTCTTGATATTGCCGGCGGGGGAGATGTGGTCGGTGGTCACCGAATCGCCCAACAGGGCCAGCACGTTGGCGCCCTTGACGTCTTTGATCACCGGCAGGGGGCCGGCAATATCATCGAAGAACGGCGGATGCTGGATGTAGGTGGAGTCCTTCTGCCACACGTAGGTGGCGGCCTGTGGCACTTCAATCGCTTGCCATTGCGCGTCACCGGCAAACACCTCGGCGTATTCCTTGTGGAACATGCCGGTGCTGACCTGGGCCACGGCGTCGGCGATTTCTTTGCTGCTTGGCCAGATGTCCTTGAGGTACACCGGGTTGCCTTGTTGGTCGTTACCCAGCGGTTCGCTGCTGATATCGATGCGCACGGTGCCGGCCAGGGCATAAGCGACGACCAGTGGTGGCGACGCCAACCAGTTGGTTTTCACCAGTGGGTGCACCCGGCCCTCGAAGTTGCGGTTGCCGGACAGCACCGATGCCACCGCGAGGTCCGCCTTCTGGATGGCTTTTTCAATTGGCTCCGGTAATGGTCCGGAGTTGCCGATGCAGGTGGTGCAGCCATAGCCGACCAGGTCGAAGCCGAGCTTGTCCAGGTACTGGGTCAGGCCGGCGGCCTTGTAGTAGTCGGTGACCACCTTGGAGCCGGGGGCCAGCGAGGTTTTCACCCACGGCTTGCGGGTCAGGCCCTTTTCCACGGCCTTTTTCGCCACCAGCCCGGCGGCCATCATCACGCTGGGGTTGGAGGTGTTGGTGCAGGAGGTGATCGCGGCGATCACCACCGCGCCGTTTTTCAGGCGATAGGTCTGGCCCTCGTATTCGTAGTCGGCTTCTCCCTCCAGGTCGGCATTACCCACGGCCACGCCGCCGCCGCCTTCGCTTTCCAGGCGACCTTCTTCCTTGGTAGTGGGTTTGAATTGCAGGTCGAGGAAGTCGCTGAAGGCCTGGCCCACATTCGGCAGGGCTACGCGGTCCTGTGGGCGCTTCGGCCCGGCCAGGCTGGCTTCGACGCTGCCCATGTCGAGGGCCAGGCTGTCGGTGAATACCGGTTCCTGGCCGGCGTTGCGCCACAGGCCCTGGGCTTTGGTGTACGCCTCGACCAACTTCACGGTTTCTGTCGGGCGCCCGGACAGGCGCAGGTAGTCCAGTGTCACCTCATCCACCGGGAAAAAGCCGCAGGTGGCGCCGTATTCCGGGGCCATGTTGGCGATGGTGGCGCGGTCGGCCAACGGCAGGTCGGCCAGGCCGTCGCCGTAGAACTCGACGAACTTGCCCACCACGCCCTTTTTGCGCAGCATCTGGGTCACGGTCAGCACCAGGTCGGTGGCGGTGATGCCTTCCTTCAATTTGCCGGTGAGCTTGAAGCCGATCACTTCCGGGATCAGCATCGACACCGGTTGGCCGAGCATCGCCGCTTCCGCCTCGATCCCGCCCACGCCCCAGCCGAGTACGCCAAGGCCGTTGATCATGGTGGTGTGGGAGTCGGTGCCGACCAGGGTGTCCGGGAAGGCATAGGTGCGGCCGTTTTCGTCTTTGGTCCACACCGTGCGGCCCAGGTATTCGAGGTTGACCTGGTGGCAGATGCCGGTGCCCGGCGGCACCACGCTGAAGTTGTCGAATGCGCTCTGGCCCCAGCGCAGGAAGGCGTAGCGTTCGCCGTTGCGCTGCATCTCGATGTCGACGTTCTGCTCAAAGGCACTGGTGCTGCCGAACTTGTCGACCATCACCGAGTGGTCGATCACCAGGTCCACCGGGGACAGCGGGTTGATGCGCTGCGGGTCGCCCCCGGCCTTGGCCACGGCGGCGCGCATGGCGGCCAGGTCGACCACGGCGGGTACGCCGGTGAAGTCTTGCATCAATACCCGGGCCGGGCGGTACTGGATCTCGCGGTCGGACTGGCGTTCCTTGAGCCACGCGGCAATGGCCTTGAGGTCGGCGCCGGTGACGGTCTTGTCGTCTTCCCAGCGCAGCAGGTTTTCCAGCAGCACCTTGAGCGACATCGGCAGCTTGTCGAGGTCACCCAGGCTCTTGGCGGCCTCGGGCAAACTGAAGTAGTGATAGGTCTTGTTGTCGATTTGCAGTGTTTTAAGGGTTCTCAGGCTATCAAGCGATGACATGACACAACTCCTTATGGTCCGCACGGCTACGGACCCGACGGGACGAACAGAGCTATCAACTTAGCCCTGTTTTCATTAGCAGGCTAATAACTGGACTCTATCGTTAAGTCCAAGGTTCCGAACTCCGTTATCATGCGCGGGTTTTCATGACAGGTATTGCGATAGCGCAAGCCAGTTGCCAGGAGATTCAATGAACACCCTTTTTATGCACTGCCGCCCGGGTTTTGAAGGCGAAGTCTGTTCCGAGATCGCGGAACACGCCGCGCGCCTGAACGTTTCCGGCTACGCCAAGGCCAAGACCGGCAGCGCCTGCGCCGAATTCGTCTGCACCGAAGAAGACGGCGCCCAGCGCTTGATGCACGGCCAGCGCTTTGCCGAGCTGATCTTCCCCAGGCAGTGGGCGCGCGGGGTATTCATCGACCTGCCGGAAACCGACCGCATCAGCGTGATCCTCGCCCACCTGCGCGACTTTCCGGTGTGCGGCAGCCTGTGGCTGGAGATGGTCGATACCAACGACGGCAAGGAGCTGTCGAACTTCTGCAAGAAATTCGAAGTGCACTTGCGCAAGGCGTTGCTCAACGCTGGCAAGCTGGTGGACGACCCGAGCAAACCGCGCCTGCTACTGACCTTCAAGAGCGGCCGCGAAGTGTTCATGGGCCTGGCCGAGTCGAATAACTCGGCGATGTGGCCGATGGGCATCCCGCGCCTCAAGTTCCCCCGCGAGGCGCCCAGCCGCTCGACCCTGAAGCTGGAAGAGGCCTGGCACCACTTCATCCCCCGCGACCAGTGGGACGAGCGCCTGCACGGCGACATGACCGGTGTCGACCTCGGCGCGGCGCCAGGCGGCTGGACCTGGCAACTGGTCAACCGCGGCATGCTGGTGACCGCCATCGACAACGGCCCCATGGCCGAAAGCCTGATGGACACCGGCCTGGTCCAGCACCTGATGGCCGACGGCTTCACCTTCGTGCCCAAACAGCCGGTGGACTGGATGGTCTGCGACATCGTCGAGAAGCCGGCGCGTAATGCCGCGCTGCTGGAAACCTGGATCGGCGAAGGGCATTGCCGCGAGGCGGTGGTCAACCTGAAGTTGCCGATGAAGCAGCGCTACGCCGAAGTGAAGCGTTTGCTGGAGCGCATCGAGGACGGCTTCAAGGCGCGTGGCATTCGCGTGGAGATCGGCTGCAAGCAGCTGTACCACGACCGTGAGGAAGTGACCTGCCATTTGCGTCGATTGGAAACAGCGAAGAAACCCAAGGCTCGCTGAACAGTTGAAATCACCACAGGACCCCTGTGGGAGCGGGCTTGCCCGCGAAAGCGGTATAACAGTCGAAACTAATGTTGAATGTGCCCGTGTCTTCGCGGGCAAGCCCGCTCCCACCTTTGGAGCGGCATCCGTTTCAGGAGTGATGTATGAACCTCGATTTGCCCGTCGATGCCACCCTCGACGCCACCGGCCTCAACTGCCCGGAGCCGGTGATGATGCTGCACCAGCATATCCGCGACCTGCCGCCCGGCGGCCTGCTCAAGGTGATCGCGACCGACCCGTCCACGCGTCGCGATATCCCCAAGTTCTGCGTGTTCCTGGACCACGAACTGGTGGATCAGCAGGAACAGGCGGGTACGTACCTGTACTGGATCCGCAAGAAGTCTGCTTAACCCTGCGCTTTTTCTGCGCGGATGCGCCGGCGTGCACTGCGCGCCAGACGCACCAGCAGCATCCCCGCGGCGCAGCTCAGGCCCACGATCAGCCCCTGCCACAAGCCGCTCGGGCCGCTTGGTTCGCCGAGCCAGTCGGTCAGGCCCAGGGCGTAACCCACCGGCAGGCCCACTCCCCAGTAGGCGAACAAGGTCAGCACCATGGTGACACGGGTGTCCTGGTAGCCACGCAAGGCACCGGCAGCAGTGACCTGGATCGAATCACTGAATTGGAACAGCGCTGAAAACACGATCAGCGTGGAGGCCAGGTGGATGACGATCGGGTCCGGGGTGTAGATCGCGGCAATCTGTTCGCGAAGCAGCAACATCAGGCTGCAGGACAGGCAGGCGTAGGCCAGCGCCGTGCCCATGCCGACCCCTGCGGCAAAACGCGCTTCACGCGGTTCCCCACGGCCCAGGGCCTGGCCGACACGCACTGTCACGGCCATGCTCAGGGAGTAGGGAATCATGAAAACCAGCGAGCTGACGTTCAGCGCGATCTGATGGCCCGAGACCACCGTGGCGCCGAGGCTGCCGATCAGCAGGGCGATGACCGCAAAAATGCTCGATTCGGCAAAGATCGCGATGCCAATCGGCAAGCCAATCCCAAGCACGCGCTTGATCACCGCCCACTGCGGCCAGTCGAAACGCTTGAACAGTTCGCTGCTCTGGTAGGCCGGTCCCCAGCGGGTCCATCCGGCCAGGCCGAGCATCATCACCCACATCGCAATGGCCGTGGCCCAGCCGCAGCCCACGCCGCCCATGGCCGGTACGCCCAGGTGGCCGTAGATGAAGATGTAGTTCAGTGGAATGTTCAGCGCCAAACCACACAGGCCCATGACCATGCTGGGCCGGGTGCGGCCCAGGCCATCACTGAAGCAGCGCAATACGTAGTAGAACGCGATGGCCGGCATGCCCGCGGCGATGCCGTGCAGGTAGCCCATGGACGGTTTGATCAGGTCGGGTTCGACTTTCATGGCATGCAGGATGGGCTCGGCGCAGAGCAGCAACAGCGCTGCCGTGATACCCACCACCAGCGCCAGCCACAGTGATTGGCGCACCAGCGGGCCGATCTCGCTGAACTGCCCGGCACCGTAGCGCTGGGCGACTTTGGGCGTGGTGGCCAGCAGTGTGCCGGTCATCAAGAGGTACACCGGAATCCAGATCGAGTTGCCCAGGCCCTCCGCCGCCAGGTCTTGGGGGCTGACGCGTCCGGCCATCACCGCATCGACAAAGCTCATCGCCGTGGTGGCCAGTTGGCCGATCATGATCGGCAGGGCGAGCGTCAGCAGGCCGCGCACTTCCCGGCGGATGCGGGCGGGGCGGGTAAGGGGGGCGGCGGCAGTGTTCACGTGCAGGTGTCCAGTCGAAGCAAGCGCAGGACGGCGGATTCTACGCGCTGACGCATCGGTCAGGAAAAAACCTGTGTTAGCGATTTGTAAGCGAGGGCTGCGATCCCTGTACACTGCGGGTCCGCCTAAGGAGCCTGCCATGCTGATTGTTGCCGACGAAAATATTCCGCTGCTCGATGCCTTCTTCCAGGGTTTCGGCGAGATTCGCCGTGTGCCTGGCCGTTCCATCGACCGTGCGACGGTCGAGCAGGCCGACGTGTTGTTGGTGCGCTCGGTGACCAACGTCAACCGTGCCTTGCTCGATGGCACCAACGTGCGCTTTGTCGGCACTTGCACCATCGGCACCGATCACCTGGACCTCGACTACTTCCAGCAGGCCGGCATCCAATGGTCCAGCGCCCCCGGCTGTAACGCCCGCGGTGTGGTGGACTATGTGCTGGGCAGCCTGCAGACCCTGGCCGAGATCGAGGGCGCTGACCTCAACCAGCGCACCTATGGCGTAGTGGGTGCCGGTGAAGTCGGCGGGCGACTGGTCAAGGTGCTCAGGGGCCTGGGCTGGAACGTGCTGGTCTGCGACCCGCCCCGGCAAATCGCCGAAGACGGCGATTACGTCAGCCTGGCGCAGATCATCGAGCAATGCGACGTGATCAGCCTGCACACCCCGCTGACCAAGTCCGGCAACGGCTCCACCTGGCACCTGTTCGACCGCCAGCGTCTTGAGCAGCTCAAGCCTGGCACCTGGCTGATCAACGCCAGCCGTGGCCCGGTGGTCGACAATGCCGCCCTGCGCGAAGTGCTGCTGGACCGCGAAGACCTGCAAGCGGTGCTGGATGTGTGGGAGGGCGAGCCGCAGGTGGACGTCGACCTGGCTGACCTGTGTGTATTGGCCACGCCGCATATCGCCGGCTACAGCCTGGACGGCAAGCAGCGCGGCACGGCGCAGGTCTATCAGGCGTTCTGCGCGCACCTGGGCCAGGAACCGAGCATTCACTTGAGTGACCTGCTGCCGCCACCGTGGTTGGCCGAGGTGCAGTTGAATGCTTCCACCGACCCCGCGTGGGCACTGGCGACCCTGTGCCGCAGCGTGTACGACCCACGCCGGGATGATGCGGATTTCCGCCGCAGCCTCGTAGGAACGGTGGACGAGCAGCGCAAGGCGTTTGACCTGCTGCGCAAGCACTACCCCGAGCGCCGCGAGATCGATGGTTTGAAGGTGCGCATCCAGGGTGAGTCGGCGGTGTTGTCCAACATCGTGTCCGCGTTGGGCGCAGTAGCGGTTTAGATACCCGATAAAAAACCCGGCCACCAGGGCCGGGTTTGAACGAGCGTGGGCGCTTCAGCCTTGCTGTGCAGGCTTGACCAGTCGCTGTTCCAGTTCGCTGCACGCTTGCTGGATCATCTTTTCGGTGATCTGCACTTCGCGGCCCTGGGCATCGATGTACGAGCAAGGCAACTGCTGCTGCTGCTGGCGGATCACTTCAATCTTGGCATCGCTGCTGTTCTGCAAGGTCATGGCCTGTCTCCTCATCAAGTTGTGTACCTATTCTAAAACCCGCGCGTGACCAGGCTGTTACAACTCCCTGCCAGGTCAGCGGTTCGAACACCCAGTCCACCAGAAACCGATACATATTTCCAGCCGGGGGTTAGACCGATAGCCTCTAGGGATCAGCATCGGCGGGCATAATTAACCTGACTCATTGCTATTCGCCCAAGTTCCCCCCATGTAGGTATACAGACTCCTTATCGGTGATGCCCTCCATGTTCTCAGTCCGCCAACGCCGTGCCATTCGCCTGGCCAGTCGCTTCATCGCGCCCTACCGCTGGCAGGCGCTTGGCGCCCTGTTGGCGCTGATCGTCACGGCTGGCATCACCTTGTCCATGGGGCAGGGCATCCGCCTGCTGGTGGACCAGGGGTTCATGACGCAGTCACCGCACCTGCTCAATCAGTCCATCGGGCTGTTCATGATCCTGGTGCTGGGCCTGGCGGTCGGCACCTTTGCGCGGTTCTACCTGGTGTCGTGGATCGGCGAACGGGTGGTCGCGGATATTCGCCGGCAGGTGTTCAACCACCTGATCTACCTGCATCCGGGCTTCTATGAGAACAACCGCAGTTCGGAAATCCAGTCGCGGCTGACCACTGATACCACGCTGCTGCAATCGGTGATCGGTTCCTCGCTGTCGTTGTTCCTGCGCAATGCCTTGATGGTCATCGGCGGTATCGTGCTGCTGTTTGTCACCAATCCCAAGCTCACCAGCATCGTGGTGGTGGCGCTGCCGCTGGTGCTGGCGCCGATCCTGATCTTCGGCCGCCGGGTGCGCAGTCTGTCGCGTCAGAGCCAGGACCGCATCGCCGATGTGGGCAGCTATGTGTCCGAGACCCTCGGCCAGATCAAGACCGTGCAGGCGTACAACCACCAGGTGCAGGACGAACAGCGCTTCGCCGTGACCGTGGAAGACGCCTTCACCACCGCACGCAAGCGCATCACCCAGCGGGCCTGGCTGATTACCCTGGTGATCATGCTGGTACTCGGTGCCGTGGGCGTGATGTTGTGGGTCGGCGGCATGGACGTGATCAGCGGGCGCATTTCCGGCGGTGAACTGGCGGCGTTTGTGTTCTACAGCCTGATCGTCGGCAGCGCGGTCGGCACCCTCAGCGAGGTGCTCGGCGAACTGCAACGTGCCGCCGGAGCCGCCGAGCGCATTGGCGAGTTGCTGCAGTCGAGCAACGACATCCAGGCGCCGGTCGCCGGTACTGTCCGACTGCCGGCCCGGGTCAGCGGGCGCATGGAACTGCAGGACCTGCGCTTTTCCTACCCTTCACGGCCGGACAGCTACGCCATCGACGGCCTGAACCTGACCATCAATCCTGGTGAAACCCTGGCGTTGGTCGGCCCATCCGGTGCGGGCAAATCGACGATCTTCGACCTGCTGTTGCGCTTCTACGACCCCCAGCAAGGCCGCATCCTGATTGAAGGCCACCCGCTGACCGAACTCGACCCCATGGACCTGCGCCGCCACTTCGCCCTGGTGTCCCAGAGCCCGGCGCTGTTCTTTGGCAGCGTCGAAGAGAACATCCGCTACGGCAACCCGACGGCCACCCAGGAACAGGTCGAAGCGGCGGCGCGCATTGCCCACGCCCACGATTTCATCCTGCAAATGCCCGACGGCTACCAGACCCACCTGGGCGACGGCGGCATGGGCCTCTCCGGCGGTCAACGCCAGCGCCTGGCCATCGCCCGCGCCTTGCTGGTGGACGCACCGATCCTGCTGCTGGACGAAGCCACCAGCGCCCTCGATGCCCAGAGTGAACACCTGATCCAGCAAGCGCTGCCGCAACTGATGCAAGGGCGCACCACCCTCGTGATCGCCCATCGACTGGCCACGGTGAAGAACGCCGACCGCATTGCCGTGATGGACCAGGGCAAGCTGGTGGCAGTGGGGACGCATCAGCAGTTGATTGCGAGCAATGCGTTGTATGCAAGGTTGGCGGCGTTGCAGTTCAATGATGAGGTCGCGAAAAGCGACAGCTAGCGCGGCCTATGTGGTGAACGGGCTTATTGTGATGAACAGGCTTGTTGTGGCCAGCGGGCTTGTTGTGGCGAGCGGGCTTGCCCCGCGTTGGGCTGCGTAGCAGCCCCCAAACGTCGCCTGGATTGGGAGCGCTGCGCACTCCAACGCGGGGCAAGCCCGCTCGCCACAAATGCCCGCTCACCCCTCAGGCGATGGTGTCACTGATCATCAAAGTACCGCTCATGCCAATCCACCAGCGGTTGCGGTGAGTTGAGCTTCTGCCCGTAGATCACCGAATAAGACAGCACGTTCTGCACATACTGACGGGTTTCGTCGAACGGGATGCTCTCCACCCACACATCGAAACTCAGGTGATCGGCGCCGCGCAGCCACTGGCGTACGCGACCCGGTCCGGCGTTGTAGGCGGCGGAGGCGAGCACGCGGTTGCCGTTGAACTGGCTGTGCACCTGGCTCAGGTAGGCGGCGCCGAGCTGGATGTTTTTATCCGGGTCCAGCACCTGGGCCGGGGAGGCCAGGGGGATGCTGAACTTGCGTGCGGTTTCCTTGGCGGTGCCGGGCATCAGTTGCATCAGGCCGCTGGCGCCGACGCCGGAGCGGGCGTCGTCCATGAAGGCGCTTTCCTGGCGAGTGATTGCGAACACCCAGCTGGAATGCAGGCCGCGCACCTTGGCTTCACGCACCAGGGTATCGCGGTGGGCCATCGGGAAGCGGATGTCCAGGTCGTCCCAGTACTGCGCCTGGCTGATGGTGCGGATGGCCGGGAAGTACCACTTCATGTCGTAGGCCAGCTTGGCCTGGGCGACCATTTCGTCACGGTTGAAGTGACGGCTGACGTGGTACCACTCACGGCGGCCATCCACCACCTGGCCACGTGCGTAGAACTCCAGTGCACGACGCACGCCCGGGGTATTGCGCACCTTGTTGACCAGCGCCTGGCTCATCAGCAACGGTTTGTTCTTCAACTGGTACGGCGCCTTGGAGCGATCAGCGGCCAGGAACCCATAGAAGTCACGCTCCTGCGCCAGGTGCTTGTACAGGACCAGCGCTTGCGGGTTCTTCGGCTCGGCCAGTTCCAGGCTGCGGGCCTGCCAGTAGCGCCAGCGGTTGGTGGTGGCCAGGTCTTGTGGCAGTTTGCGGGTCAACTGGTAGGCGTCTTCCCAGCGGGCCAGGCGCAGCAGCAGGCGCAGGCGCCACTCGGACACAGTGTTGTCGCGCAATTCGGGATCGTACTTGGTCATCACCTCCAGCGCGCGTGGGTCATAGCGCTTGGCCAGGGTGAGACCGATTTCCCGGGCGATCGACACTTTTTCGTCACGGGAGAAGTGCATGCTGCTGGCGTAGCCATCGAGCAGGGCCATGGCCTTGTCCGGATCCTGGCGTGCCAGGCGACGCAGGCCCAGGCCCACGGCGTCAGACATGGCCTCGGTGGCCGGCAGGAAGCGCGATGGGTCACTGAGCATGTCGGGCTTTTGCGCCACGTCCACCATCAGGCGGCCTTGAGGGCCCAGCGTGCGCAGGGTTTTTACCAGGCTGTTGGCCAGCGCGTAGTTGCGTGCTTCGGCGGCGAGTTTGGCGCGGTCCCAGATCTTCTGTTCGGTGAGTTGGCCGTCAGCCGCCCATTGGCCAAAGGTGACATCGCAGGCAGCCGGTTGGGACTTGCCGGTCATCCAGAGTTTTTCGGCGGTCTTGTAGCCTTCGGCCTTCAGATTATGGGTGAGCTGGTACTGGCCGTGCAGGCAGTCCAGTTCGACGAAATTGAGCTTGGGGTCGTAGTACTTTTCAAAGGTCTGCCAGTCGCCGCGCTCGGCCAACCAGCGCAACCAGCGCAGTTTCATCCAGTTGGCCTGGGGCAGGTCGCCGTTTTTGGCGAGGAATTGCTCGATTTCCTGGTTGCTCGCGGTTTTCAGGCGAGCGGTCAGTTCGTCGTAGGCCAGGTAGGGCGTCAGCGGGTAGTCGGCCAAGGCCTGGCTGTATTGCATGTACGGGCCTGTATCGCCCTTGGCCAGAGCGCGTTTGGCTTCATCGTAATATTGACGTTGGGTGGTGAGGTCCACGGCCTGGGCGGATTGGACGGCGGTGGCGGAAAGAAGCAGACAAGATAAAAAGTTGAAAAGGCGACTGCGCATGAGACGTCCGTGCAGAGGAATCTGGACAAGTGCCGGCGCCGCCGACACTGATTGCCCCTAGCTTAGCCTTTTGCCTGACGCCGATGAAAGCTTTGACCGCCGCTTCGTTCAAGTTACTCGGAAATGTCTCTCAGAGTATGTCGACTGAGAAAATCCCGGCCGCCTCAGCCCCTAACTCAGGTAGAATGCGCGCCCAGTTTTTGGAGAAGCGTATGACCCTGCTCAAATTCAGCGATGTGTCCCTTGCTTTCGGCGCCATGCCGTTGTTGGACAAGGTGTCCTGGCAGATCGCCCGTGGTGAGCGGGTGTGCATCATCGGCCGCAACGGCACCGGCAAATCCAGCATGATGAAGCTGGTCAAGGGCGATCAGAAGCCCGATGACGGCTCCGTATGGCGCGCGCCGGGCCTCAAGATCGGCGAATTGCCGCAAGAATTGCCGGTGGCCGACGGACGGACAGTGTTCGACGTGGTTGCCGAAGGCCTCGACGGCGTTGGCGCACTGCTCGCCGAATACCATCACCTGGCACAGAACTGTGTCACCGAAGATGACCTGAACAAGCTGATGCACGTCCAGCAAGACCTGGAAGCTCGTGATGGCTGGCGTTTGCAGCAGTTGGTCGACAGTACCCTGAGTCGCCTGCAACTGCCGGCGGACAAGACCCTCGCCGAGTTGTCCGGCGGCTGGCGTCGTCGCGTATTGCTGGCCCAGGCGTTGGTGTCCGAGCCGGACCTGCTGCTGCTCGACGAACCGACCAACCACTTGGACATCGGCGCGATTGCCTGGCTGGAAGAAGCCCTCAAGGAATTCCAGGGCGCCGTGCTGTTCATCACGCACGACCGTTCCTTCCTGCAGAACCTGGCAACGCGCATCCTGGAACTGGACCGTGGCGGCCTGATCGACTGGAACGGCGACTACGCCAGCTTCCTGGTGCACAAGGAAGCCGCGCTGGCCGCCGAAGAAACCGCCAACGCGCTGTTCGACAAGAAACTGGCCCAGGAAGAAGTCTGGATCCGCCAGGGCATCAAGGCCCGCCGCACCCGTAACGAAGGTCGCGTACGCGCCCTCAAAGCCCTGCGTGTCGAGCGCAGCGAGCGTCGCGAGCGTACCGGCAAGGCCAATATCCAGCTGGACACCGCCGACAAGTCGGGCAAGCAGGTGATGGTGCTGGAGAGCGTCAGTTTCCACCACCCGGACGGCCCGTTCCTGATCAAGGACTTCTCCATGGTCCTGCAGCGCGGTGACCGTATCGGCCTGCTGGGCGCCAACGGCACCGGCAAGACCACCTTGCTCAAGCTGATGCTCAACGGCCTGCAGCCGACCAGCGGTAAAGTGGAGGAGGGCACGCGGATCGACGTGGCCTACTTCGACCAGTTGCGCCATCAGTTGGACCTGGAAAAGACCGTGATCGACAACGTCGCCGAAGGCCGCGACTTTATCGATATCGACGGCCAGAGCCGTCACGTGCTCAGCTACCTGGGCGACTTCCTGTTCAGCCCGCAGCGTGCGCGTACCCCGGTGAAAGCCTTGTCCGGTGGTGAGCGTGCGCGCCTGCTGCTGGCCAAGCTGTTCAGCAAGCCGGCCAACCTGCTGGTCCTCGACGAACCGACCAACGACCTCGACGTGGAAACCCTCGAGCTGTTGGAAGAAGTGCTGCTGACCTTCAACGGCACCGTGCTGATGGTGAGCCACGACCGGGCATTCCTCGACAACGTGGTCACCAGCACCCTGGTCTTCGAAGGTGAGGGCAAGGTGCGTGAATACGTCGGTGGTTACCAGGACTGGCTGCGCCAGGGCGGTTCCCCGCGATTGCTGGGCGTGACCGAGAGCAAGTCCGGCAAAGCCGACTTGACCTCCGCCGTCGTGACCCCGGTGGTCGCTGCTGCTGCACCGGCCCAGGACGCTGCGCCGGCGACCAGGAAGAAACTCAGCTACAAGCTGCAGCGTGAGCTGGAAGCCTTGCCGGGTGATATCGACGCCAAGGAACAGCAGATTGCCGCGGTAGAAGCGCAAATGGCTGACGCGGGGTTCTACCTGCGTCCGGCGGCGGAAACCGCCGAGGTCATCGCTTCCCTGGAGAAACTGAACCAGGAGCTGGAAGTGTTGGTCGAGCGTTGGGCTGAGTTGGATGCCTGATTGATCCAAATGCATTGAAAAACCCGGTGTTCATTTGGATGAACACCGGGTTTTTCATATGAAATGCGATTCAAAATGTGGGAGGGGGCAAGCCCCCTCCTGGTCTTACGAGCTTTTGAGCAGCTTCACCGCCAGCACATCGCATGGCGCACCATGCAGTACATCGTTGGCCGTGGAGCCTAGCAGCAATGCGAGCCCATGACGGCCATGGCTGCCGACCACGATCAGATCACAACCTTTTTCCTTGGCCAGGTGGTGGATTTCCTGGCGCGGTTGGCCGTATGTCAGGTGGCAGTCTTCCTTTTTCAGGTGCGGGTACTTGAGAATCAAGCGGTCCAGACGCTCCTTGGCCTGGTCGAATTGTTGTTGCTGCAACTGGGAAAGGTCCATCGGAACGTCACCGCCAAAGGCCATGGCCATGGGCTCGACGATATGCACCAGCGACAGCACCGCACCATTGGCCAATGCAGATTCCTGCGCGCGCTTGATCACTGGATCGCACTCTTCGGTCAGATCGACAGCGACCAGAATATGTTGGTAGGGCATGAGGCGTTCCTCCAGGGGGACTGCAATAGATTCAGTATGGCTGCTTTCAAGCGGATGGGGTTGCGTCAGATCAAATCCGCTCATCTGTAAATTCGGGAGTACACATATGACGGTCTGGATAGTGGTGTCAATCCTTGTGGTGCTGCTGAGCCCCCTGGCATGGTTGCGCCCGTCGCGCCACCAGAGCGGGCGCATGGCCCTGCGCATGGAGGCGCGCCGTATCGGCCTGGCCATGCAATTGGCGCCCCAGGAGTGGCCGCACTGGCTCAAGCAGGAGCCGCCGAGCCCTTGCGCGCAGTACTGTCGGCCACGACGCGGCAGCACGCCGGCGATATGGTGTTATTGGCAGTTGGATCCAGGTGTGTGGGTCAATCAATGGCGCGAAGTGTGCGTCGATGAAAAGTTGTTGCCGCATTTTGCGACGCTGCCGGCCAACGTCTACAAGGTCGAGGCAGACAAGCAGATGATCGCCTTGTACTGGGGCGAGAAGGGCGAGGCGAGCGTGTTGAAGGATATCGATGCGCTGCTCAAGGCGTTGGCCTGAATCGCAGGCAATAAAAAGCCCGACAGTCATCATCGGGCTGGAGTTGGCCAGGCAGGCCGGTAAATCGTTGGTTGCGGCTAGCCTAGCCGCATATCCCATTCTGTACAGCCTTTTCCCACATCTTTTCTATTATTGATTTCGTGAATATTCAGATATTGATAATGCGCGGGCGTGGGCGTGAGGTTCTGAACTGACTGGAAAGTCGCGTTTTTCCTAGCCTTTGGAGCGATTGACAATTGCCCGGAATTGGATGAAGGTGGCGTACCCAAATCAAACGGGCGTATGAATTGAGCGTTTGTCTGTCAGACGACTCATACAGAATCCCGACTATCGCATTGGCGGGTGTGCCTGGCGGATTGGCGTGAACATTGACGATTTCATCAATGTCCAACCCATAGGCCAGCGTCCAATGTGTACTGTTCAGCTTCCATATCGTGGAGATCAGTTGATGATTTACGAAGGTAAAGCCATCACGGTTAAGGCTCTTGAAAGTGGCATCGTCGAACTGAAATTCGACCTCAAGGGTGAGTCCGTCAACAAGTTCAACCGTCTAACCCTGAATGAATTGCGTCAGGCCGTAGACACCATCAAAGCAGATGCTTCGGTCAAGGGCGTGATCGTTTCCAGCGGCAAGGACGTGTTCATCGTCGGCGCTGATATCACCGAATTCGTCGACAACTTCAAGCTGCCCGATGCCGAGCTGGTGGCTGGCAACCTCGAAGCCAACAAGATTTTCAGCGATTTCGAAGACCTCAACGTACCGACCGTCGCTGCCATCAACGGCATCGCGTTGGGCGGCGGCCTGGAAATGTGCCTGGCGGCAGACTTCCGCGTCATGTCCGCCACCGCCAAGATCGGCCTGCCCGAAGTCAAGCTGGGCATCTACCCAGGTTTTGGCGGCACCGTACGTTTGCCGCGCCTGATCGGTGCCGACAATGCCATCGAGTGGATCGCCGCCGGTAAGGAAAACAAGGCTGAAGACGCCCTGAAAGTCGGTGCCGTCGACGCAGTTGTCGCTCCGGACAAGCTGGCCGAAGCCGCACTGAACCTGATCAAGGGCGCCATCAGCGGCGAGTTTGACTACAAGGCCAAGCGTCAGCCGAAACTGGAAAAACTCAAGCTCAACGCCATCGAACAGATGATGTCGTTCGAAACCGCCAAGGGTTTCGTGGCTGGCCAGGCCGGCCCGAACTACCCAGCGCCGGTTGAAGCGATCAAGACCATCCAGAAAGCCGCGAACTTCGGGCGCGACAAGGCCCTGGAAGTGGAAGCGGCGGGCTTCGTCAAACTGGCGAAGACCTCGGCGGCCCAGAGCCTGATCGGCCTGTTCCTGAACGATCAGGAACTGAAGAAAAAGGCCAAGGCCTACGACGAAATTGCTCGCGACGTGAAACAGGCTGCCGTACTCGGCGCCGGTATCATGGGCGGCGGTATCGCCTATCAGTCGGCGTCCAAAGGCACGCCGATCCTGATGAAAGACATCAACGAGCACGGCATCGAACAAGGTCTGGCGGAAGCCGCCAAGCTGCTGGTCGGTCGTGTGGACAAAGGTCGCATGACCGCAGCGAAGATGGCTGAAGTGCTCAACGGCATTCGTCCTACGCTGTCCTACGGTGATTTCGGCCATGTCGACCTGGTGGTCGAAGCGGTTGTCGAGAACCCGAAGGTCAAGCAAGCCGTACTGGCTGAAGTGGAAGCCCAGGTCAAAGACGACACTATCCTGGCGTCCAACACTTCGACCATTTCCATCTCGCTGCTGGCCAAGGCCCTCAAGCGTCCGGAAAACTTCGTCGGCATGCACTTCTTCAACCCGGTGCACATGATGCCGCTGGTGGAAGTGATCCGTGGCGAGAAGTCCAGCGAGCTGGCCGTGGCCACTACCGTTGCCTACGCCAAGAAAATGGGCAAGAACCCGATCGTAGTCAATGACTGCCCGGGCTTCCTGGTCAACCGCGTGCTGTTCCCGTACTTCGGTGGTTTCGCCAAGTTGGTCAGCGCTGGCGTGGACTTCGTGCGCATCGACAAGGTCATGGAAAAATTCGGCTGGCCGATGGGCCCGGCGTACCTGATGGACGTGGTCGGCATCGACACCGGCCACCACGGCCGCGACGTGATGGCTGAAGGCTTCCCGGACCGCATGAAAGACGACCGCCGCTCGGCGATCGACGCGCTGTACGAGGCCAAGCGCCTGGGCCAGAAGAACGGCAAGGGCTTCTACGCCTACGAGGCGGACAAGAAGGGCAAGCAGAAGAAAGTGGCCGACCCGTCCGTGCACGAAGTGCTGGCACCGGTCATCTACGAGCAGCGTGAGGTGTCCGACGAAGACATCATCAACTGGATGATGATCGCCCTGTGCCTGGAAACCGTGCGTTGCCTGGAAGACGGTATCGTAGAAACCGCCGCCGAAGCCGATATGGGCCTGGTGTACGGTATTGGTTTCCCTCCATTCCGTGGTGGTGCACTGCGCTACATCGATTCCATCGGTGTGGCCGAGTTCGTTGCCCTGGCTGACAAATACGCTGATCTGGGCCCGCTGTACCACCCGACCGCGAAGCTGCGTGAAATGGCCAAGAACGGCCAGAGCTTCTTCGGTTAAGCGCCCAGACGACTAGAGCGAGAATATTTATGAGCTTGAATCCAAGAGACGTGGTGATTGTCGACTTCGGTCGCACACCGATGGGCCGCTCCAAGGGCGGCATGCACCGCAACACCCGTGCCGAAGACATGTCGGCGCACCTGATCAGCAAATTGCTGGAACGCAACGTCAAGGTCGACCCGAACGAAGTCGAGGACGTGATCTGGGGCTGCGTCAACCAGACCCTGGAGCAGGGCTGGAACATCGCGCGCATGGCGTCGTTGATGACCCAGATCCCGCATACTGCTGCCGGCCAGACCGTCAGCCGCCTGTGCGGTTCGTCGATGAGCGCGCTGCACACCGCCGCCCAGGCGATCATGACCGGCAACGGTGATGTGTTCGTAGTCGGTGGCGTGGAGCACATGGGCCACGTCAGCATGATGCACGGCGTCGACCCTAACCCGCACATGTCGCTGTACGCGGCAAAAGCCTCGGGCATGATGGGCCTGACCGCGGAAATGCTCGGCAAAATGCACGGCATTACCCGCGAAGCCCAGGACGCGTTCGGCCTGCGCTCCCACCAGTTGGCCCACAAGGCGACCGTGGAAGGCAAGTTCAAGGATGAAATCATCCCGATGAACGGCTACGACGAGAACGGTTTCCTCAAACTGTTCGACTACGACGAAACCATTCGTCCGGACACCACCCTGGAAAGCCTGGCGGCGCTCAAGCCGGCCTTCAATCCAAAGGGCGGCACCGTGACAGCCGGTACCTCGTCGCAAATCACTGACGGTGCCTCATGCATGATCGTGATGTCGGCGCAGCGTGCCCAGGACCTGGGTATCCAGCCGCTGGCCGTGATCCGTTCGATGGCGGTGGCGGGTGTGGACCCGGCAATCATGGGCTATGGTCCAGTACCGGCCACACAAAAAGCCTTGAAGCGCGCGGGCCTGACCATCAACGACATCGACTTCTTCGAGCTCAACGAAGCTTTCGCTGCACAGGCCCTGCCGGTGCTGAAAGATTTGAAAGTACTCGACAAGATGAATGAGAAGGTTAACCTGCACGGCGGCGCGATTGCCCTGGGCCACCCATTCGGTTGCTCCGGTGCGCGGATTTCTGGCACTTTGCTTAACGTGATGAAGCAAAATGGCGGCAACCTCGGGGTTGCAACCATGTGCATTGGTCTCGGCCAAGGCATTTCCACCGTCTTCGAACGCGTCTAAGCGTTGGGGTGACGGAAGCCGGGGCCCAGTGCCCCGGTTTTTTGTTTTTTGGAATTTTTAATATTTTTTTTCAACAAATTTTGTAAGAGGGCCAGAGCATGAAAGTCGAACCAGGGCTCTATCAACATTATAAAGGTCCGCAGTACCGTGTTTTCAGTGTGGCGCGCCACTCCGAGACCGCAGAAGAAGTCGTGTTCTATCAAGCTCTGTATGGCGATTACGGCTTTTGGGTGCGCCCGTTGAGCATGTTCCTGGAGACCGTCGAAGTTGACGGCGAGCAGGTCCCGCGCTTTGCTTTGGTCCAGGCCGAACCCAGTCTTTTTTCAGGGCAATAACGGCAGGTCGCGCAGACTGCTGCGCTTGACCTCACCTTGTTGCCACTATATATAGCGTTGCCGCGACAGGCGCCAACTGCCTTTCACTTCTCGAATTCAGGAATTTTCCGATCCATGGGCAAATCGCTGGTCATTGTGGAATCCCCGGCTAAGGCCAAGACCATCAACAAGTACTTGGGCAACGAGTACGTGGTGAAGTCGAGTATCGGCCATATCCGAGACCTGCCCACCAGCGGTTCGGCTAGCGCCAGCAAGGAGCCAGCCGCCAAGCGCGGCAAGGCGGCTGCGGGCGAAGGTCCGGTGCTCACCCCTAAAGAGAAAGCGCGCAAGCAGCTGGTCTCGCGTATGGGGGTGGACCCGGAACATGGCTGGAAGGCCAAGTACGAAATCCTTCCCGGCAAGGAAAAGGTCATCGAAGAGCTGCGCCGGCTCGCCAAGGATGCTGACACCATCTATCTCGCGACGGACTTGGACCGCGAAGGGGAAGCCATTGCCTGGCACCTGCGGGAAGCCATCGGCGGTGATGACAGCCGCTACAAGCGCGTGGTGTTCAACGAAATCACCAAGAAAGCTATCCAGGAAGCCTTCTCCAAGCCGGGCGAGCTGGACATCGACCGGGTCAACGCCCAGCAGGCGCGTCGCTTCCTCGATCGCGTGGTGGGTTACATGGTCTCGCCGCTGCTGTGGGCGAAGATTGCTCGTGGCCTGTCTGCCGGCCGAGTGCAATCGGTTGCGGTGAAGCTGGTGGTGGAGCGTGAGCGCGAGATCCGTGCGTTCATCCCCGAAGAATATTGGGAAGTCCACGCAGACCTCGGCACCGCCAAGGGCGCCAACGTGCGCTTTGAAGTGGCCCGTGAGAAAGGCGAGGCTTTCAAGCCGCTGAACGAAGCCCAGGCCATGGCCGCGCTGGAAAAGCTCAAGGCGTCCAGCTACAGCATCGTCAAGCGTGAAGACAAACCGACCAGCAGCAAGCCGTCGGCGCCGTTTATCACCTCCACCCTGCAACAGGCCGCGAGCAACCGCCTGGGCTTCGGTGTGAAGAAGACCATGATGATGGCCCAGCGCTTGTACGAAGCCGGCTACATCACGTATATGCGTACCGACTCCACCAACCTGTCGGTGGACGCGGTCGCCATGGCGCGTACCTATATTGAAAGCGAATTCGGCAAGAAGTACCTGCCGGAGAAGCCGAACGTCTACAGCAGCAAGGAAGGCGCACAGGAGGCTCACGAAGCGATTCGTCCTTCCGACGCCAACACCACGCCCGCCAAGCTGAGCGGCATGGAGCGCGACGCCGAGCGCCTCTACGAGCTGATCTGGCGCCAGTTCCTGGCCTGCCAGATGCTGCCGGCGCAATACCTGTCCACCACCGTGAGTGTGGGCGCTGGCGACTTCGAGCTGCGTGCCAAGGGCCGTATCCTCAAGTTCGACGGCTATACCCGTGTGATGCCGCAGATCGCCAAGCCGGGCGATGATGACGTGCTGCCGGACATGGCCCAGGGCGATACGCTGAAGCTGATCAAGCTCGACCCGTCCCAGCACTTTACCAAGCCGCCGGCGCGCTACTCCGAGGCCAGCCTGGTCAAAGAGATGGAAAAACGCGGCATCGGTCGTCCTTCGACCTACGCGGCGATCATCTCCACCATCCAGGACCGCGGCTACGTGGCGCTGCACAACCGTCGTTTCTATTCGGAAAAGATGGGCGACATCGTCACCGAGCGTCTGTCCGAGAGCTTCTCCAACCTGATGGACTACGGCTTCACCGCCGGGATGGAAGAGAACCTCGATGACGTGGCCCAGGGCGAGCGTGACTGGAAAAACGTGCTGGACGAGTTCTACGGCGACTTCAAGAAGAAACTCGAAGTGGCCGAAAGCCCTGAGAGTGGCATGCGTGCCAACCAGCCGGTGATGACCGACATTCCGTGCCAGACTTGTGGTCGGCCGATGCAGATTCGTACTGCGTCCACTGGCGTGTTCCTCGGTTGCTCGGGCTACAGCCTGCCGCCGAAAGAGCGCTGCAAGGCCACCGTCAACCTGGTGCCGGGCGACGAAATTGCGGCCGATGACGAGGGCGAGTCCGAGTCGTTGGTACTGCGTGGCAAGCACCGTTGCCCGATCTGCAGTACGGCGATGGACGCCTACCTGCTTGACGAGAAACACAAGCTGCACATCTGCGGTAACAACCCGGATTGCAACGGCTACGAGATCGAAGAGGGCACCTATCGCATCAAGGGCTATGAAGGTCCGAGCCTGGAATGTGACAAGTGCGGCAGCGAGATGCAGCTCAAGACCGGCCGTTTCGGCAAGTTCTTCGGCTGTACCAATCCCACCTGCAAGAACACCCGCAAGCTGCTGAAAAGCGGTGATGCGGCGCCGCCGAAGATGGACCCGGTGAAGATGCCGGAGCTCAAGTGCGAGAAGGTCAACGACACCTACATCCTGCGTGACGGTGCTTCGGGGTTGTTCCTGGCCGCCAGTCAGTTCCCTAAGAACCGCGAGACCCGTGCGCCGCTGGTGCTGGAAATTGTGCCGCACAAGGACGAGATCGATCCGAAGTACCACTTCCTGTGCGAAGCGCCGAAGAAGGACCCGGATGGTCGCCCAGCCGTGATCCGCTACAGCCGCAAGACCAAGGAGCAGTACGTGCAGTCCGAAGTGGACGGCAAGCCGACTGGCTGGAAAGCGTTCTATGACGGCGGCAAGTGGAAGGTCGAGGATAAGCGCCAGGGCGCTTGATCCGGCGGATGCGCTGAAGACCCAAATGAGGGTGGGGGCTTGCCCCCTTCTTCATTTGGGTCTGTTTGGTTCTGAAAGTCGACTTTTGACCCGCATAAGCGGCGGTTTATTGCACTTGCAGTAGGCTCGGCTGATCCGTGACACTGTTCAGCCAGCATCACGTTTATTCGTTGTGGAGATTGCCGTCATGGCCTACGAACTCTATACCCGTACCAATCAGAAAATTTACTTCGCGGGTTTGTCCCTGGAAGCCCTTGGCCGTGCCGAGGAAGGGAAAGAGATGAATGCCATTGCGCTGGTCCAGGCGGGGCGTGAAGCGGCGTTGTTCCACCTGTATGGCGCCTTGCTGGGCCTGTGTCATGAAATCGCCGGGTTTTACCGCCTGCCCCAGGCCGGTTCGCCCCGTGCGGAAATGATCATGAATCGCGAAGTGCTGGACACCATGGCGATTCCTGAGCTGGCTGAGCTGGTGGAAATGGCGCAAAGCCCCGACAGTTGGATCGCACGCTTGCTCAAGGCGCATGCCGATATGTTCCAGCCGCCGCGCATTCCCCATGTGCCCAAGGGGGATGTGACCCAGCCGCTGATCGTGGCGGTTGCAGTGGAAGAGGAAGAGCCCAAGCCGTTGAGCCGGGAAGAGCTGGAAGGCTGGCGCCAGGAATTGAAAAAGATGGCGCTGCGCTTTCGTGAAGGCCTTAATGAATGTTGATCATCCTGTAGGAATTGGGCGGCGACCATTCATCAAGCTGTCAAGAAACCTGTTCAGATCCTCTGCGAGGCTGGGTGGATGACTGATATAATCCCGGCCTTTCGTGGAGAACAGACTTTTATGCCGACGTCCTTTCTGGAAATTGTTGAGTTGCCTGACGGCCGAATCGAGCTGCGCCGGGCAGAGGACGAAGGTTCTCTGGTCATTCTGGATTTTTCCGAGGATGCCAAGGTGTTCTTGCAGGGCCAGCACGTGGAAGTGGCTAAAGCCATGTTGAGCGTGGGTGTGCAGATGGCAGGTCGCCTGGCAGAAGGCGAACCGGAGAAAGAAGACGGGCCGCGGGTTCTTCATTGAGCCCAGATGACAGGTCGGTTTTTACAATGACCGGGTTTGTTGTGGTGAGTTGGCTTCTGCGTTGAACGGGCTTCTGTGGCGGGCGGGCTTGCTGTGGTGAGCGGGCTTGCCCCGCGTTGGACTGCGAAGCAGTCCTAGATGGATTTAATGCGGTATATCAGGTATTCCACGGTGCCTGGTTTTGGGGCCGCTTCGCAGCCCCGCGCGGGGCAAGCCCGCTCGCCACAGAAGCCCGCTCACAGCAGACGCTCGTATATCACAGGCAAGGCCTGTGATTTCAGCCCAATCGAATATTCAAACTCTGGGCATCGCCCGTACGTGCAGCGCTGATCAGTTGCTGCTTGGCGCTGGCATTCAGCGGGTTCAACCAGCTCACTACCGTATGGCTACGACCCAGGCGCAAGGCTTCGCAGGTCAACTGCTGGGCACTTTGCGTACCGCGTGGTTGAAGCAGCAGGATGCGCTCGCGGTTGAGGCCAGCGTCCCGTAGCCAGGCCTGGGTCAGGCTGGCGGGCGGGGCGATCAGCGTCAGCCAGCGGGCGTCCTGCTCTTCGCTCAATTCGCGAAGGATCGGCGCCAGCAGGCTCAGGCAGCTCCCCGCTGCACCGCGCAACGACAATTCACTGAACGCCTCAGGCTCCGCGCTCCAGGGCGCTTCGATCTTTTCCTTGAGGATGGGCGCAAGGGGTTGGGCCATGAAGGCCTCGAACAGCGACAGTTGTGTGTGTTGTGGGGTGTGGACGAGCTGCATGATGCCTCCTTTAGCGGCGAATGACGCCGACGCTCAAGCCTTCGATCACCAGGTCCTGATCTTTCAGGTTCACTTCAATCGGGGCGAACTCAGGGTTCTCGGCCAGGAGCCAGACCTTGCTGCCTTCGCGCTTGAAGCGTTTGACGGTGACTTCGTCGCCGATACGGGCAACGACGATCTGGCCATTACGGGCTTCGCGGGTGGTGTGGACGGCCAACAGGTCGCCGTCGAAGATGCCCACGTCCTTCATGCTCATGCCATGGACCCGCAACAGGTAGTCGGCGCGCGGATGGAAGAAGGTAGGGTTGATGTTGCAGGACTCCTCGACGTGCTGCTGCGCCAGGATCGGCGCACCGGCGGCGACGCGGCCGATGATCGGCAGGGTCGATTCGTCGGCCTTGGCCTCGAAGCCAGGGATGCGAATACCGCGTGAGGCACCGGGGGTCATCTCGATCGCGCCTTTGCGAGCGAGGGCCTTGAGGTGTTCCTCGGCGGCGTTGGGGGACTTGAAACCCAGTTCCAGCGCAATCTCTGCTCGTGTCGGCGGGTAGCCGTTGTCATCGAGGCAGCGCTTGATAAAAGCCAGAATCTCAGCTTGGCGTGGCGTCAGTTTTAGCATGTTGATCGCTCTGTCTTTTTATACAGTGACTGGGATTATATACAGTGAACTGCGCTTGGCAATCATCCTTTTCCAGCCCTCCGCTGGACGGTCATCCCTGATGCTTCCCACAGGCCCGAGATAGCGCTGCCTACAGATCAATAGAGATGTGATTAAATAGCGATGAAATACATGACTGCCCGGCCGGAAAGCGAACTCGCAGGCTTGACAAGACACACCCTGAAACGTATGTTTCAAACAAGTGTTTGTCAGGCGGAGTAGCCATGGCCCAGTCGGAAACCGTTGAACGCATTCTCGATGCTGCCGAGCAATTGTTCGCGGAAAAAGGATTTGCTGAAACTTCATTGCGGCTGATCACCAGCAAGGCTGGCGTCAACCTCGCAGCAGTGAACTATCATTTCGGCTCGAAAAAAGCCCTGATCCAGGCTGTGTTCTCGCGCTTCCTGGGGCCGTTCTGCGCCAGTCTCGACCGTGAACTCGAGCGTCGCCAGGGCAAGACCGACCACAAGCCGACACTCGAAGAGCTGTTGGAAATCCTCGTTGAACAAGCATTGGTGGTTCAACCGCGCAGCGGCAACGACCTGTCGATCTTCATGCGCCTGCTCGGCCTGGCGTTCAGTCAGAGCCAGGGTCACTTGCGGCGCTATCTGGAGGACATGTACGGCAAGGTATTTCGTCGCTATATGTTGCTGGTCAACGAGGCCGCTCCACGTATTCCACCGATTGAGCTGTTCTGGCGCGTGCACTTCATGCTCGGAGCTGCGGCGTTCAGCATGTCGGGGATCAAGGCGCTGCGGGCGATTGCCGAGACTGATTTCGGCGTCAATACCTCTATTGAACAGGTCATGCGCCTGATGGTGCCGTTCCTGGCCGCCGGTATGCGTGCTGAAACCGGTGTGACCGACCCGACGATGGCTGCCGCCCAATTACGTCCGCGCAGCAAATCCGCGCCAAGCCCCGCCAAGGTTTGAGCCACCCGGGTGTGCGCAGCCGCCTGCATCCGCTAAGCTAGCGGCCCATGCCGAATTCAGCTATTTACTCGCAACCTGTTGTGCTCACTGTGCCTGGTGGGGGCAACGGGTTGTGTGCGTTTTATAAGGAAGGTTTATGACTGCTGCCCTGCAAGGTTCTTTGATGGTCGACGTTGCCGGCACTTGGCTCACGGCCGAGGATCGCCACCTGCTGCGCCAGCCTGAGGTGGGTGGCCTGATCATTTTTGCGCGCAATATCGAGCACCCACGCCAGGTACGCGAGTTGAGTGCGGCGATTCGTGCCGTGCGCCCAGACCTGCTACTGGCGGTCGACCAGGAAGGCGGTCGCGTACAGCGCCTGCGTCAGGGCTTTGTGCGCCTGCCGGCCATGCGTGCCTTGGCGGATAACCCGAATGCAGAGTACCTGGCCGAGCAGTGCGGCTGGATCATGGCCACCGAAGTACTGGCCGTGGGCCTGGACCTGAGCTTCGCCCCGGTGCTGGACCTGGATTATCAGCGCAGCGCCGTGGTCGGCACCCGTTCCTTCGAGGGCGACCCCGAGCGGGCCGCCGTGCTGGCGGGTGCATTCATCCGTGGGATGAACAGCGCCGGCATGGCCGCCACCGGTAAGCACTTCCCCGGTCACGGCTGGGCCGAGGCCGATTCCCACGTCGCCATTCCCAATGATGAGCGTAGCCTGGAACAGATTCGCGCCAATGACCTGGTGCCTTTCGCACGCCTGAGTAAGCAACTGGCGGCTGTTATGCCTGCGCACGTCATCTACCCGCAAGTCGACACCCAGCCAGCCGGCTTCTCGCGCCGCTGGTTGCAGGACATCCTGCGCGGCGAGTTGCAGTTCGATGGGGTGATTTTCAGCGATGACCTGTCCATGGCGGGGGCGCATGTGGTCGGTGATGCTGCCAGCCGCATCGAGGCCGCGTTGACGGCCGGTTGCGACATGGGACTGGTGTGCAACGATCGCGCGGCGGCTGAGTTGGCACTGAGTGCGGCGCAGCGCATGAAGGTCACGCCATCGGTGCGCATTGCGCGCATGCGTGGGCAGGCGGTTGCTTCGACCGAGTACAAGCAGGATCCGCGTTGGTTGGCGGCGCTGACTGCGTTGCGGGATGCTCAGCTGATCGGCTGAACATTGCGTCGAGCCCATCGGGGGCAAGCCCCCTCCCACATGACGACTGCGATCGAATGTGGGAGGGGGCTTGCCCCCGATGGCGATCGAGCTGTCAGCGCTTTTCCTGTTTGTTGGGCAACGGCGCAAACAGCGCTTCTATATCCTCGTTGCCCAACTGCCAATCCCCGGTCGTACGGCCATCCAGCACACCTGCCGCCAGGTCGGACTTTTCCTTTTGCAGGTGCTGGATTTTTTCCTCCACCGTGCCCCGGGCAATCATCTTGTAGACGAACACCGGCTTCTCCTGGCCGATGCGATACGCACGGTCAGTCGCCTGGTTCTCCGTCGCCGGGTTCCACCAGGGGTCGTAGTGGATCACCGTGTCGGCTTCGGTCAGGTTCAAGCCCACACCGCCGGCCTTCAGGCTGATCAGGAAAATCTGCAGTTTGCCGCTCTGGAAATCCTTCACCGGCGTGCGCCGGTCCCGCGTCTGGCCGGTCAACAAGGCGTAGGCAACACCACGCTTTTTCAGCTCGACTTCGATCAGGCTCAACATTGAGGTGAACTGGGAAAACAGCAGGATCCGCCGACCTTCCTCAAACAACTCCTCAAGCATTTCCATCAAGCTATCGAGCTTGCCCGAGCTGCTGCCACGGGCGGGCAGGGTGGCGTCGTTGACCAGGCGCAGGTCGCAGCACACCTGGCGCAGCTTGAGCAGCGCCTCAAGAATGATGATCTGGCTGCGTGCCACGCCCTTGCGGGTGATCTCGTCGCGGACCTTCTTGTCCATGGCCAGGCGCATGGTTTCGTACACGTCACGCTGGGCCTCGTTGAGGTCGACCCAATGGATGATCTCGGTCTTGGGCGGCAGCTCAGTGGCCACCTGTTCCTTGGTGCGGCGCAACAGGAAGGGTTTGATCCGACCGTTGAGGTGCTGCAGTCGTACGTCGCTGGCGCGCTTTTCGATGGGCACGCGGTAATCGCGGTTGAAGCTTTTTACGTCACCCAGCCAGCCCGGCAGCAGGAAGTGGAACAACGACCACAGCTCACCCAGGTGGTTTTCCAGTGGCGTACCGCTCAGGCACAGGCGCTGCCGCGCATTCAGTTCGCGTGCCGCCTGGGCCGCCTTGCTGGACGGGTTCTTGATGTACTGGGCTTCATCGAGGATCAGTACATGCAGGGGCAGGGCCTTGAGCTGGTCGATGTCCTTGGGTAGCAGTGCATAGGTGGTCAGCAGCAGGTCATAGTCCTGCAGGTTCGCGAAATGTTTCTTGCGGGCTGCGCCATACAACGCCACCACTTTGAGTTGCGGCGTGAAGTGCGCCGCTTCGTCCAGCCAGTTGGGAATCAGGCTGGTGGGCATCACCACCATGCAGGGGCGATCCAGGCGCCCGGCGTTCTTTTCAGTGAGAATATGCGCCAGGGTCTGCAGGGTCTTGCCCAGGCCCATGTCATCCGCAAGTATCCCGCCCACATCAAGCTGGCGCAGCGACTGCATCCAGCTCAAGCCTTCCAGTTGATATGGACGCAGGGTCGCGTTCAGCCCTTCGGGCGCCACGCAGGTGAAATCCTTGATGTCCCGCAGGCGTTGGGCGAAGTTGCGGATCTTTTCGCCGCCTTCCCACTGCAGCGGCAGGTCTTCCAGCGGGTTAAGGCGGATTGCATCAGCCTTGGCCAGGCGCAGCGTGGTGGTGCCGGCTTCCTGTAGATAAAACTCACCGAGGGTGGCCAGCACCGGTTTCAGTCGGCCATAGGGCAACGCCACTTGTATGGGGCCGTGGCCATTGGGCAGGCCAGGGATATTCACCAGGATCAGCTCATCATCGCGACGCCGCGCCAGCTTCTCCGGGTTGAGGATCTCGGTGTGGGAGCGCATCAGGTTCAGCAGGATCGGCAACAGGCTCAGTCGCTCGCCGTTGACGATGATCCCCAGCTCCAGATCGAACCAATCACGCTCCGGACCTTCATCTACCGTGGCGTACCAGTCATCGACGGCGCTCAGGTCGAAGCCGAAATCATCATCGATCAGCAGCTCCCAGCCTTCGGCCCGCAAGGTCGGCGTGGCATTGAGGGTGAAGGTCAGCCAGGCACTGTCATTGACCATCTCGAACAGTTCCCCGGCGCTCTCAGGCAGGGCTTTGCTCTGGCGCGTAGCGATCTTGAAGCCCAGCAGGCGCAGTTGCTCGCGGTACGGCTGTTCCAGCTCGGGATGGCGCTTGATGCGCAGGCTCTGGGTGTCCTGGCGCACGATGATGTCAGTGTTTTTCTGCCCGCTGACATAGTTGCCCAAATAGTTGAACGACAGCGCCGCCCTGTGCTGGATATAGCGCTGCATCTTGCCGTTGCGTGGTTCGAACGCGCTGAACTCCACGCTGGCCATCCACAGGCGCGGCACCGGCACCACATCCTCCATGACCACCTGCGGCAACACCGCGCGGTTTTCCAGGACTGCCTGGAGTTTTTCCAGCAGTTCTGCGTCCTGGGCGGCAGCGGGGAAGGCCAGGGTTTCCTGGACCTTGAGCAATACCGCCGCGATGTGTTTGCAGTTGGTGCGCACCGGGCAAGTGCAGCGGCTGTCCACCAGGATCAACGTGCCTTTGGCCGATTCGCGCAGCGAAATGGTCTGCCGGTAGACGTTGCCGCCTGAGCCTTCGCAACTGGCGATGATGGTGCTGTCGCCGGATTCGACGATGCGCACCCGGTTCTCCAGGGCATAACGCCGCCCGCGCTCAAGGCTCTGCTCTTTAAAGCGATTGGCCCACGAAGGGGCCAGGGGTTTGGTCAGCGACGACGTCAGGGGCATGGCGATGGATCAGTCCTGCAGGTCGGGCGGTGGTGCGCTGGGGGGCTTGGCGGTCAGCGAGGTGATCTTGATCAGCAACGCCAGGTGGCCGCCGTCCAGGTAGTTGAGCTGGTTGTTCTTGGTGCGCACGTCGGTCTGGCTCAGGTGTTCGCTGGCGATCACGCTGCCGTTGGCGTCGAACTGGTTGATCCAGAAGTTCGCATCGATATCGGTAAAACGCCCCAGTTGCAGGCTCAGCACGCCCTCGATGGGGAACTGGCCGAACTGCTCCTGGCCGTCCGTGATGGCGACCTTGACCGGCTGCTCGCCCAGGTTCTGTTCCCAGGCCTTATGCAGCAGCACCGTGTAGGTGGAGTCGGCGCGCAGCTTATCGACAATGTTGGACAGGCGCGGCGGGCTCAGCCGGTCGCCCAGGCGCGCGGCGCCAGCATCCCAGTTTTCCGGGGCGGCGCGGCTGTTGATCACCGGTTCGGCGTTCTGGCGCACCAGGATCATTTCCACCTGGTACGGGCTGTCGGCGAACGCCGCAGGTGCCGCGACCACCAACAACAGGCTCAACATGCGGAACAGGGGCATTCGGGCGTCCTTCAAGCAGATTTCGGGATGAGGCGCTCGAACAGCGCCTCCAAGGTGTTAAAGCGTTCTTCGGCGCGTTCCATCGGCACCATGAACTTGAACAGCGTAGCCCCTTCGAACTTGTAGCGGTTGGGCTGGCCCTGGATCAGCTTGATCAGCACCAATGGGTCCACGGGGGTCTGCGCCTCGAATTCGATGCGCCCGCCCTGCGGCCCGGCGTCGACCTTCTTGATCCCCAGTTGCTCGGCCTGCAATTTGAGCAGGGTCAGTCGCACCAGGTTCTTGGTCGGCTCGGGCAACAGGCCGAAGCGGTCGATCATCTCCACCTGCAGGTCCTTGAGGCCTTCTTCGTCGGTGGCCGAGGCGATGCGTTTGTACAGGATCAGCCGTGCGTGCACATCCGGCAGGTAGTCCTCGGGAATCAACGCAGGCAAGCGCAGGTTGATCTCCGGACCGCCGCCCAATGGTTGATCGAGGTTCGGTTGCTCACCCTTGCGGATGGCTTTCACCGCACGCTCAAGCATTTCCATATACAGGGTGAAACCCACCGCCTGGATCTGCCCGCTCTGGCCATCGCCCAGCAGTTCGCCGGCGCCACGGATTTCCAGGTCGTTGGTGGCCAGCACAAAACCGGCGCCCAGGTCCTGGGTGTTGGCGATCGCTTCCAGGCGTTTTTCCGCATCGCCGGTGATTTGCTGGCGCGGTGGCGTCAGCAGATAGGCATAGGCCTGGTGGTGGCTGCGTCCGACGCGGCCGCGTAACTGGTGAAGCTGTGCCAGGCCGAACTTGTCGGCGCGCTCGATGATGATGGTGTTGGCGCTCGGCACGTCGATCCCGGTCTCGATGATGGTCGAGGCGATCAGCACGTTGAAGCGCTTGTGGTAGAAGTCGCTCATCACTTGCTCGAGTTCGCGCTCGCGCATCTGCCCATGGCCGATGGCGATACGCGCCTCCGGCACCAGCTCGGCCAGGTCGGCGGCGCATTTCTCGATGGTTTTCACATCGTTGTGCAGGTAATAAACCTGCCCGCCGCGCAGCAGTTCGCGCAGCAGCGCTTCCTTGACCGTGCTTTTGTTCTGCTCCATCACGAAGGTGCGCACCGACAGGCGACGTGCCGGCGGCGTGGCGATGATCGACAGGTCGCGCATGCCGGACACCGCCATGTTCAGCGTACGCGGAATCGGCGTGGCGGTGAGGGTGAGGATGTCGACTTCGCTGCGCAGGGCCTTGAGCTGTTCTTTCTGGCGCACACCAAAGCGGTGTTCTTCGTCGATGATCACCAGCCCCAGGTTCTTGATCTTCACGTCATCCGACAGCAGCTTGTGCGTGCCGATCACGATGTCGATCTTGCCTTCGGCCAGGTCGGCGACGGCAGCATTCACTTCCTTGGCTGATTTGAAGCGGCTCATCACTTCGACGGTCACCGGCCAATCGGCAAAGCGGTCGCGGAAGCTGTTGTAGTGCTGTTGGGCGAGCAGGGTGGTGGGCACCAGGATCGCCACCTGTTTGCCGCCATGCACTGCGATGAAGGCGGCGCGCATCGCCACTTCGGTCTTGCCGAAGCCCACGTCGCCGCAGACCAGGCGGTCCATCGGCTTGGGCGCGAGCATGTCGGCGCGCACCGCTTCGATGGTGGTTTGCTGGTCTGGGGTTTCTTCAAAGGCGAAGCCGGCGCTGAAGGTGGCGTAGTCAGCTTTCGGGTCGGCGAACGCATAACCCTCGCGGGCAGCGCGGCGGGCGTAGATGTCGAGCAGCTCGGCGGCGACGTCGCGCACCTGTTCGGCGGCCTTGCGCTTGGCTTTCTGCCAGGTCTCGGAGCCCAGGCGGTGCAACGGCGCCAGGGCGTCGTCGCTGCCGGTATAGCGGGCGATCAGGTGCAGGTTGGCCACCGGCACGTAGAGCTTGGCGCCCTCGGCGTATTCCATGGTGAGGAATTCGGCGGCCTGGTTGTCGATCTCCAGGGTCTGCAGGCCCAGGTAACGGCCGACACCATGGTCGATATGCACCACCGGCGCGCCTTCGCGCAGCTCGGTCAGGTTCTTGATCACCGCGTCGTTGTTGGCGTCGGCGCGTTTTTCACGGCGGCGGCGCTGCATCACGCGTTGGCCGAACAGCGGGCTTTCGGCAATCAATGCCAAGGCTGGATCGTCCAGCAGCAGGCCTTCGTCCAGTGGCGCGATGGTAATCGCCAGGCGGTCTTTGCTCGCCACAAAATCCGGCCAGCTGTCGACGGTTTTCGGGCGCAGCTTCAGGCGTTCCAGCAGCTCCAGCAGCACCTCTCGGCGACCAGCGGATTCGGCGGTGAACAGCACACGGCCCGGGAAGTCACCGAGGAAGTTGGACAGCGCTTCCAACGGTTGCGTGGCTTTGGCCTGGATTGCCAGGTCCGGCAGCATTGCTGCCGGGAAGCGCTCGCGGCCGGCGCCTTTTTCCACATCCTGCTGGCTGGCGACCACGCGTGGCCAGTTTTTCAGGCGGGCGAAGCAGTCTTCTACCGGCAGGAACAACTCGGCGGGCGGCAATAAAGGACGCGATGGATCGACGCGGCGCTCTTCGTAGCGGTTGCGCACATCGTTCCAGAAGTTTTCCGCCGCTTGTTCGATACCGGGCAGCGAGAACACCTGGGTGTCTTGTGGCAGGTAGTCGAACAGGGTGGAGGTTTCGTCGAAGAACAGCGGCAGGTAGTACTCGATACCGGCCGGGGTAATCCCGCTGCTCAGGTCCTGGAAGATCGGGCAGCGGCGGAAGTCCACGTCGAAGCGTTCACGAAAGCGCGCCTTGAAGCGGGTGACCGCGTCTTTTTGCAGCGGGAATTCCCGTGCCGGCAGCAGCTTGATCGAGTCTACTTTGTCGATGGAGCGCTGGTTCTCCGGGTCGAAGGTGCGCAGGGTTTCGATTTCGTCATCGAACAGGTCGATGCGATAGGGCAGTTTGCTGCCCATCGGGAACAGGTCGATCAACGCACCGCGCACCGCGAACTCACCGTGCTCGTATACCGTATCGACGCAACGATAGCCGCTGGCTTCCAGGCGCGTGCGCATCTGCTCCACATCGAGCTTCTGGCCGACATCCAGCACCAGGCTGCTGCCCAGCAGGAACTTGGTCGGCGCCAGGCGATGCAGTGCCGTGGTGATCGGCACCACCAGCACGCCGTGGGCCAGTTCCGGCAGGCGGTACAGGCTGGCGATGCGCTGGGAGATGATGTCCTGGTGCGGCGAGAACAGGTCGTAGGGCAAGGTTTCCCAGTCGGGGAAATGCAGCACCGGCAAATCGGGGGCGAAGAAGCTCAGCTCCTGCTCCAACCGTTCGGCGCTTTGGCTGTCGGCGGTGAGCAGCAGGGTAAAGCGCTTGGCTGCGCTGGCAGCCTCGGCGATGGCCAGGCTCAGGGCGGCACCGGGCAGGTTGCCCCAATGCTGTTTACCTGCCTCGGCAGGGAGTAGCGGTAGACGCAGAACGGGCACGGAAGGTTGAGCTCCAAGCGTTGCGACAAAGTCGGTAATTGTAACGGCCCAAGGTGCCGCCTGTCAGTTTCTGACTGAGCCTATTACGGTTTGCGGGAAATGTAGTGGCTAAGACAAACAATGGCGCGTTTTGACTCAATATGTAGTGCCGAAATACGCGATTGTTTAGGAGGGTTACGGACAAGTTGGCCTGCTCTCCCAACTGGTGGCCTTCTGGAACCCGCGTATTTACTGGGCTGTAGCGGGGCGGTATTTTTTGGCAAGGGGTTTTTGTTGTGGCGCGCGCATTGCTCCGAGGGCGGTCGGGCGGCATAATGTAGCCCCTTTTTTCAGCCCCTACATGTGGAAGGTTCCCGTGACTCAGAAGCCCGACCAGTGTCTTGGTGAATGGATCGACCGTGAAGCACTCGCAGAAGCGATGATCCCGCTTATCGGTCAGCTGTACCGCAATAACAATGTGGTGAGCTCGATCTATGGCCGCAGCCTGATCAACCAGTCCGTCATCGCGATTCTCAAAGCGCACCGCTTTGCACGCCATCGCTCTGCGGACGACAGCGAACTCTCCGTCCACGAAACATTCCCACTGCTTAAAGCCATGAGCGAGCTCAAGCTCGGCGCGGCCTCGGTAGACCTGGGCAAGCTGGCCTACAAATTCCGCAAGGAAGGCGCCGGCCGTACCGCCGAGCAGTTCGTGCGTGAAGAAATGGCCGATGTGGTTGGCCAGCAAAATGCCGCGGCCCGCAAAGGCACCGACGTGGTGCTGTACGGCTTCGGTCGTATCGGCCGCCTGCTGGCACGCATCCTGATCGAAAAAACCGGTGGCGGCGACGGCCTGCGCCTGCGTGCCATCGTGGTGCGCAAGGGCGCCGAGAACGACCTGACCAAGCGTGCAAGCCTGCTGCGTCGCGATTCGGTACACGGTCCGTTCAACGGCACCATCGTCATCGATGAAGAAAACAACACCATCACCGCCAACGGTAACCTGATCCAGGTGATCTACGCGAAGAACCCGTCCGAGGTGGATTACACCCAGTACGGCATCAAGGACGCCCTGCTGGTGGACAACACCGGTGTATGGCGTGACGCCGAGGGCCTGGGCCAGCACCTGGCCTGCCCGGGTATCGACCGCGTTGTGCTGACCGCGCCTGGCAAGGGCAAGCTGAAGAACATCGTTCACGGCATCAACCACGCTGACATCACCGCTGACGACAAGATCGTGTCCGCCGCGTCCTGCACCACCAACGCCATCGTGCCGGTGCTGAAGGCGGTGAATGACAAGTTCGGCATCGTCAACGGCCACGTCGAGACGGTTCACTCGTACACCAACGACCAGAACCTGATCGACAACTTCCACAAGGGCGATCGCCGTGGCCGTAGCGCCGCGTTGAACATGGTGATCACCGAGACAGGTGCTGCCACCGCTGCAGCCAAGGCCCTGCCTGAGCTGGCCGGCAAGCTGACCGGTAACGCGATCCGCGTGCCGACGCCGAACGTGTCCATGGCCATCCTCAACCTGAACCTTGAGAAAGCCGCCACCCGTGAAGAGATGAACGAGTACCTGCGCTACATGGCGCTGCACTCGGACCTGCACAAGCAGATCGACTTCGTCAACTCGCAGGAAGTGGTCTCCACCGACTTCGTAGGCTCGCGCCACGCCGGTGTGGTGGACGCCGAGGCGACCATTACCCAGGACAACCGCGTTGTCCTGTACGTGTGGTACGACAACGAGTTCGGCTACAGCTGCCAGGTGGTTCGCGTGATGGAAGACATGGCTGGGGTCAACCCGCCTGCGTTCCCGCGTTAAGCATTTGCGTTGAATGAAAAGCCCCGACTGGTTCGGGGCTTTTTTGTGGCTGGAAGGGCCTCATCGGGGGCAAGCCCCCTCCCACATTTAAACCGCATTCCTGCAGGGTGAATGCGGTCCAGTGTGGGAGGGGGCTTGCCCCGATGACGTCAGTCCAGACAATACACGCCTTCATTCCAGCAACCTCTCCGACAAGCCCTTGGGCGCTAACCAGATCCCCAGGTAAGCCTTCGCCAGCTCATTGTCGCTGCTGCTGAATAACACTTCGCCATTGATTTCCAGGTCCAAGCCGCGTCCGGGTCGAAAATCCAGTGCGTAGCGATCACCGCTATGGATGTTGCGAAAGACGGCATGCAGTTTGTCCACTTCGGATTTCAAGCGGTCGCTGATGTGCTGGCGCGCCAGTGTGGTGTTGGCGGCCTTGATCACGTCGTTGCGGTCGATGTCGCGAAAGTAATACAGCGTCAGGCGCAGTGCTGCCTGTTGGTCCCAGGCCTGCTTGGCGTTCAAATCCGGCGGGGCGTACAGCGCGGCCGCATACACATCCGCCCAGAGGTACGTGAGCACCGTCTGGTTTTTCAGCACCAATGCCTGGGAGTGTGTCGGAAAGTCGGCTTGCCTGAGTCGATTCGGCTCATTGGCCTGTGCGGCGATCGACAACATCAGCATTAAACCGAAAACCAGATGCCGCATAATGGCGCGTCCCGAAAAGATCCGTGGCTACAGGTTAATTCATTTTCCGGCAGCGACAGGGTTCAGGGATAATCTGCGCTGTGTAGTAAAGGCATTGCTGGCCTACGACGCGACCAAGGGTTAATGTTCGCGGCGTTGAGCCTTATATAGACTGTGCCCCGGTTCACACACTTGAGCCAAATTGTCCTTCATGACCGCTGGCCGCGGCATGATTTAGCCAGGCGTCCAACCGTACGCCTGGCCTGTTCTGAGGAGTACGCATGGCTGTCTACAACTACGACGTGGTGGTACTGGGTTCCGGCCCGGCTGGAGAAGGTGCGGCGATGAACGCTGCCAAAGCTGGGCGCAAGGTGGCGATGGTCGATAGCCGTCGCCAGGTCGGCGGTAACTGCACCCACCTGGGTACCATCCCGTCCAAGGCGTTGCGTCACTCCGTGCGCCAGATCATGCAATTCAACACCAACCCGATGTTCCGGGCCATTGGTGAACCACGCTGGTTCTCGTTCCCGGACGTGCTGAAAAGCGCCGAGAAAGTCATCTCCAAGCAAGTCGCGTCGCGTACCGGCTACTACGCCCGTAACCGCGTCGACCTGTTCTTCGGCACCGGCAGCTTTGCCGACGAGCAAACCATCGAAGTGGTCTGCCCCAACGGCGTGGTCGAAAAGCTGGTGGCCAAGCACATCATCATCGCCACCGGTTCGCGCCCGTATCGCCCGGCGGACATCGATTTCCACCACCCGCGTATCTACGATAGCGACACCATCCTGAGCCTGGGCCACACCCCGCGCAAACTGATCATCTACGGCGCCGGCGTGATCGGCTGTGAATACGCGTCGATCTTCAGCGGCCTGGGCGTACTGGTGGAGCTGGTGGACAACCGCGACCAGTTGCTGAGCTTCCTCGACTCGGAAATCTCCCAGGCGTTGAGCTACCACTTCAGCAACAACAACATCACTGTGCGCCACAACGAAGAGTACGAGCGCGTCGAAGGCCTGGACAACGGCGTGATCCTGCACCTCAAGTCCGGCAAGAAGATCAAGGCCGACGCCTTGCTGTGGTGCAACGGCCGTACCGGCAACACCGACAAGCTGGGCATGGAAAACATCGGGGTCAAGGTCAACAGCCGTGGCCAGATCGAAGTGGACGAGAACTACCGCACCTGCGTGGCGAACATCTACGGTGCCGGTGACGTGATCGGCTGGCCGAGCCTGGCCAGTGCCGCCCATGACCAGGGCCGTTCGGCGGCAGGCAGCATTGTCGACAATGGCAGTTGGCGCTACGTGAACGACGTGCCGACCGGGATCTACACCATTCCCGAGATCAGCTCGATCGGCAAGAACGAACACGAACTGACCAAGGCCAAGGTGCCTTACGAAGTGGGCAAGGCGTTCTTCAAGAGCATGGCGCGTGCGCAGATCGCCGGCGAGCCGCAAGGCATGCTGAAGATTCTGTTTCACCGTGAAACCCTTGAGGTACTCGGCGTGCATTGCTTCGGCTACCAGGCGTCGGAGATCGTGCACATCGGCCAGGCGATCATGAACCAGCCGGGCGAGCTCAATACCCTCAAGTACTTCGTCAACACCACGTTCAACTACCCGACCATGGCCGAAGCCTATCGGGTAGCGGCCTACGACGGCCTCAACCGGCTTTTTTGAGCGGCTCCGGCCGGTGGCCTGAGCCGGCCGGGGAGACCGATTTCAGTAATTCCCGAGGGTGGCAGTGGCCAAACCGGGAAAGTCTGTAATCAGGCTATCTACGCCGAAGTCGGCGAGCCTGCGCATCAGCGCGGGTTCGTTGACCGTCCACACGGACACGTGCAAGCCCTGGCGCTGGGCTTTTTCCAGTCGCTCAGGGGTGCACAGCGTCCAGTTCAACGCCAGGATCTCACAGCCATAGTTCTGCGCGACCTTCAGCGGGTCGAGCCAGGCGTATTCGGCAACCAGGCCGCGTGACAGGTCCGGGGTGAGCTCAACCGCAGCTTTCAACACTTCCCGCGAACTTGAGGTGACGGTGACTTTGTCCATCAGGCCAAAGCGCACGGCCATTTCACGGATCGCCAGCACAGTCGTTGCGGCGCGGGTGCGCGAGGCGCTTTTGACTTCCAGTTGCCAGTGATCGAAGTCGCATTTCTCGAACAGCTCTTCCAGGCGTGGGATCGGGCAGGGCTTGACCCAGCCCGGGCCGCCTTTGCGCGCATCCATCTTCACCAGGTCGGCCGCCGAATACTCGACGACTTTGCCGCGCCGGTCGGCGGTGCGCTTGAGGGTCGGGTCGTGGATGACCATCAACTCGCCGTCCATGGACAGGTGCAAGTCCAGTTCGCAGCGGCGTACGCCGTGCTTGAGGCATTCCTGGAAGCTGGTCAGGGTGTTTTCCGGTGCTTCGCCTTTGGCACCGCGGTGGCCGTAAATCAGGGTCACAGTTGCTCCTATGCGCCAGGTCTGCTGGCGGGGTAATACGAATTCAGGTGTCCTGGGCGTCGCTCTGTTCCCGCGCCAGGCGCCGTTCCTGCGCCTGTTTCTGCAGGATATAGCGCGCCAGCAATTGGCGTTGGGCGTCGGTCATGGCTTCGAATTCCGTGCCCACGTCAAAACCTGTGCCCTTGGGATCGCAATGGGTGACGCGGGCGCGCAGCAGCAGGCCAAGCGCCTGGGGCATCAGCACCAGCTTGACCGCCAGGTGCGCACCGGGCGACAGGGGCGTGGGGTGTTGGAAGTCGATACCGCCTTCGGAAATGATCACCGGCTGCGGCGCGCCGACTTCATCCAGCAGGCCGCGCGCCATGATCTGGCTGAGCAGGTCCAGGCGTTTGTTCTGTACTTTGAGGAAGGCGGCCAGGCTGCGATCTTTCTCATTGATCTGGCGCAAAAGGTGCTGGGCCTCGAATTCGCTCAGGTGCAGTTCGCTGAGCAGATTGAACAGCGGCGAATCATCCAGCAACACTTCCTTGCTCGCCGCCTCGGGGGCAGACAGGCTTTTGATTTGGAGTGCGATCATGTCGGCGATACGGTAGTATTCGCGGCGCTCTTCTTCATCTAATGTCGACATGGCGAACCCCAAGTAGCGTTAATGGTCTGAGTGTAAAGCTGCTTACCAGACCCCGCCACCGGGACGTCTTCTTTTCCTCCGAACAAGCCCCGACATGTTCAGACCTCTCTTCGTATTTATCGGCACGCGTTATACCCGTGCAAAGCGTCGCAATCATTTTGTGTCGTTCATTTCCTTGACCTCGATGATCGGGCTCGCCTTGGGCGTGGTCGTGATGATCGTGGTGCTGTCGGTGATGAATGGCTTCGATCATGAGATGCGCACCCGCGTGCTGGGCATGGTGCCCCACGCCACCATCGAGGGCGATGCGCCCATCAGCGACTGGCAAAGCCTGGCCGCCAAGGTCAAGCAGAACCCCAAGGTACTGGCCGTTGCGCCGTTTACCCAGATGCAAGGGTTGCTGACCAACGACGGCAAGGTGCAGAAGATCCTGCTCAATGGCATCGACCCGGCCCAGGAACGTAATGTGTCGATCATCGACAAGTTCATGTTGTCGGGCAAACTCGATGACCTGGCGCCCGGCGAGTTCGGCATCGTGATCGGCGACAAGGCGGCGGCCAAGCTGGGCGTGGGCCTGGGCTACAAATTGACCTTCGTCGCGCCGGAAGTCACCGTGACCCCGGCCGGCATGTTCCCGCGCATGAAGCGCTTTACCGTGGTGGGCACCTTCCACGTCGGCGCCGGCGAGATCGACGGCTACCTCGGCCTGACCAACCTTACCGACCTGGCCCGCCTGCACCGCTGGCAGCCGGACCAGGTGCAGGGCCTGCGCCTGAAGTTCAACGACCTGTTCGACGCACCGCGCACCTCGTGGGAAATCGCCCAGCATTTGGGCGACAGCCAGTACTACGCCCGCGACTGGACGCGTACCCACGGCAACCTCTACCAGGCCATCCGCATGGAAAAAGCCATGATCGGCCTGCTGTTGCTGCTGATCGTCGCCGTGGCCGCCTTCAATATCATCTCCACGCTGGTGATGGTGGTGAACGACAAGAAGGGCGATATCGCCATCCTGCGCACACTCGGTGCCACGCCGGGGCAGATCATGGCGATCTTCATGGTGCAGGGCACCGTGATCGGCGTGGTCGGCACTTTGATCGGCACGGCGGTCGGCATTCTGGCCGCGCTGAACGTGAGTGCCGCCATCGCCGGCCTCGAAACCCTGATCGGTCACAAGTTTCTCAACGCCGACGTCTACTTCATCGACTACTTGCCGTCCCAGGTGCAGGCCCAGGACGTGTTGATGGTAGGCGGCGCGGCGTTGGTCCTGAGTTTCCTTGCCACCCTGTATCCAGCCTGGCGCGCGGCGCGTACCCAGCCAGCACAGGCCTTACGTTATGAGTGAATCGGGCATGAGTGAAAAAGCAATCCTGAGCTGCCGCAACCTGGGCAAATCCTATGAGGAAGGTCCGGAGTCGGTGGTGGTGTTGTCCAACCTGCAACTTGAGCTGCACCCGGGCGAGCGCGTGGCTATCGTCGGCAGTTCCGGTTCCGGCAAAAGTACCTTGCTGAACCTGCTGGGCGGCCTGGATACGCCGTCCCAGGGCAGCGTATGGCTGGCCGGTGAAGAACTCTCGGCCCTCGGCGAAAAGGCCCGTGGCCAACTGCGCAACCGTTCGCTCGGTTTTGTGTACCAGTTCCACCACCTGTTGCCGGAATTCACCGCCCTGGAAAACGTGTGCATGCCGCTGCTGATCGGCAAGACCGCGATCCCGGAAGCCCGCCAGCGCGCCAAGGCTCTGCTGGAGCGCGTCGGCCTCGGTCATCGCCTGGAGCACAAGCCGGCCGAACTGTCCGGCGGCGAGCGCCAGCGTGTGGCAATCGCCCGTGCCCTGGTGAACAACCCGGGCCTGGTGATGCTCGACGAGCCTACCGGCAACCTTGACTCCCACACGGCCCAGGGCATCAAGGACTTGATGCTGGAACTGAGCACCCAGATGCGCACTGCGTTCCTGGTGGTGACCCATGACATGAGCATGGCCCGCCAGATGGACCGCGTGCTGCACCTGCAGGAAGGTCACCTGGTCGCCATCTGACCCGTTTCAAGCCCGGTGCTTCATGCGCCGGGCTTTTTCATTTTTTCAGGCGGTGCAAGCGAATGTTCAGACCGTTATCGATTTTCATCGGCACGCGCTATACCCGCGCCAAGCGCCGCAACCGTTTTGTCTCGTTTATCTCGATGACCTCGATGATCGGCCTCGCCCTGGGCGTGTTGGCGATGATCGTGGTGCTGTCGGTGATGAACGGCTTCCAACGCGAAATGAGCTCACGCATCCTCGGCATGGTGCCCCATGCCACCATCGTCGGTGTGAACCCGATCGATAATTGGCAACCCGTGGCCGCCGCCGCGATGAAGAACCCGGAAGTCACCGCAGCGGTACCATTCACACAGATGGACGGCATGTTCTCCTACAAAGGCGCGATGCAGCCGATCGAGATCAGCGGCATCGACCCGGCGCAGGAAGGCAAGGTGTCGATCGTGGCCCAGCATATCGTGCAGGGCAAACTGGATGACCTCAAACCCGGCGAATTCGGCGTCGTGGTCGGCGAAATCACTGCCCGGCGTTTCCGCCTGAATGTGGGCGACAAGCTGACCCTGATCGTGCCGGAAATCAGCACTGCGCCGGGTGGCATCACCCCACGCATGCAGCGCTTGAACGTGGTGGGGATCTTCAAGGTCGGTGCCGAACTGGATGGCTCCATGGCCATGATCCACATGGCCGACGCTGCCGAGATCCAGCACTGGCAGCCAAACCAGGTGCAAAGCGTGCGCCTGGCGGTGAAAGACCTGTACGCGGCACCCAAGGTCTCGGCGGATATCGCCGCCAGCCTGGGCAGCGGCTACAAGCCCGATGACTGGACTCACACCCAGGGCAGTCTGTTCAGCGCGATGAAGATGGAAAAGACCATGATCGGTCTGCTGTTGCTGATGATCGTCGCCGTGGCGGCATTCAACATCATCGCCACCTTGATCATGGTGGTGAACGACAAGGGCGCGGACATTGCGATCCTGCGCACCATTGGCGCCACGCCACGGCAGATCATGGCGATCTTCATGGTGCAGGGCACGGTGATCGGCATCGTCGGCACCTTGATCGGTGGCGTATTGGGCGTGATTGCGGCGTTGAATGTGAGTGAACTGGTGGGCTGGATGGAGCGGGTCACCGGGCAGCATATCTTCAGTTCGGACGTGTATTTCGTCAGCAACCTGCCTTCGGAACTGCAGGGTGGGGATGTGGTGCTGATTTGCACGGCGGGGTTTGTGTTGAGCTTTTTGGCGACGCTGTACCCGGCGTATCGGGCGGCGAAGATTGAGCCGGCGCATGCGCTGAGATATTCGTAATATTCAAGACCGCCATCGGGGGCAAGCCCCCTCCCACACTTTGATCTGTGAATACATTCAAATATGGGAGGGGGCTTGCCCCCGATAGGGCCGGTACAGCTTGCATCAATCTCCAGCAGGCAACTCGATCACAAACCGTGTCCATCCCGCCCCGGATTCACAATAAATCCTCCCCCCATGCGCCCGCACAATCGATTGGGTAATCGCCAACCCCAGCCCCGCATGCTCGCTACTGCCTTCATGCCGCGCCGGGTCGGCCCGATAGAATCGGTCAAACAATCTTGGCAGCAACTCGGTTGGAATACCGTCCCCGGTGTTTTCGACTGAAAGCCTCACCCCATCTTCCATACGCACACGCACTTGGCCACCTTGCGGGGTGAACCGCAGCGCATTATCCAGCAGATTCGACAGTGCCCGCCGCAACATCCCACGGTCCCCCGTCGTATGGGCCGTGCCCTCGCGAACCAGGCTGATTTGCCTGTCCTCCGCCAGCAGCGTGAAAAACTCCAGTAACCCGTCCACTTCATCAGCCAGCGCCAACGGCTCGCGCTTGGGCATCAGCAAGCCATGATCCGCCTTGGCCAGGTACAACATGTCGTTGACCAGTTGCGCCATCCATTGCAGTTCTTCCAGGTTGCTGTGCAGCGCCTCGCGGTAATCCTCCAGCGGGCGTGGCTGGGTGAGGATGACCTGGGTCTGGGTCAGCAGGTTCGACAGCGGCGTGCGCAGTTCGTGGGCGATGTCGGCGGAGAACGCCGAGAGGCGCTGGAACGCATCGTCCAGGCGGCCGAGCATGGCATTGAAGGCCTGTGACAGTTCGGCCAGTTCCACCGGCATATGTTGCTGGGGCAGGCGCTGGGTCAGGGAGTGGGCCGACACACTGGCGGCCACTTCGCCCATGCGTCGCAATGGCCGCAACCCGCTGCGAGCGGCCCATGCGCCGAGCAGGGCAGTGGCCAGGGCTGACAGGCCGACGGTGAGCCAGATCAGATGCTGCATGCGTTGCAGGAAATGTTGATGGTGGGTGATATCGAGCATCAGCGTCAGCTGCGGCGAATCCGGCTGGTCAGCCCTCAGCGGTGCGTTGTAGACACGGTAGTCGGTGTCGGCGTTTTGCAGGCTGTGCAGGCCGGGCGCTGCGGGCAAGTCGATGCTGGGTGCATCGTCCAGCCAGCGTTGGCCGGCCGCGGCGATACGCAGGGTCAGGTCGGGCTGGCGATTGAGTTCGGCGCGCAATTGCGTTTCACGCTGGGCCAGCGCTTCCCGTGAGTCGACCCCCTGCAACGTACTGCGCAGCGCGACCAGCTTGCTGTCGAGCTGTTGCTGGTCCAGCTCAATGAAGTGCGCTTCGCTGGCACGGTTGAACAGCACGCCGGCAATCAACGACACCACCGCTGTGCAGGCGGCAAACAGCAACGCCAGGCGGCTGGCCAGGGACAGGCGCTTGATCAATTGACCCGCTCCTCCAGCACATAACCCATGCCGCGTACGGTGTGGATCAGTTTGTTGGGGAAGTTATCGTCGACTTTCAGGCGCAGGCGGCGGATGGCGACTTCGATGATGTTGGTGTCGCTGTCGAAGTTCATGTCCCACACTTGGGAGGCGATCAGCGATTTGGGCAGCACTTCGCCCTGGCGCCGCAGCAGCAGTTCCAGCAGTGAGAATTCCTTGGCGGTCAAGTCGATGCGCTGGCCGTCCCGCTCGACGCGGCGGCGGATCAGGTCCAGGCGCAGGTCGGCCAGTTGCAGCGCAGTTTCCTGCGGTGTGCTGCCGCCCCGGCGCAACAGGCTGCGCACGCGGGCCAGCAGCTCGGAAAAGGCGAACGGCTTGACCAGATAGTCGTCGGCGCCCAGTTCCAGGCCGTGCACGCGGTCTTCCACGGCATCGCGGGCGGTGAGGAACAGCACCGGGATATCCAGGCCGGCGCTGCGCACGGCTTGGAGGATCTGCCAGCCATCCCGGCCCGGCAGCATCACATCGAGGATCAGCAGGTCGTAGTCACCGGTCAATGCCAGGTGCTGGCCGCTGGTGCCGTCGGCCACCAATTCGGTGGTAAACCCTGCCTCGGCCAGGCCCTGGCGCAGGTAGTGGCCGGTTTTGGGTTGGTCTTCGACGATCAGCAGTTTCATGGGCGGCTCTTGGCAACGATGGACGACGGCTTTATACCTTGGGTGCCAGGGCAGGAGGGCAACCTGACAAAGTTGTAATCTAGCAGTCAGCTGGCTGGCAGCGGCGCATTCTTAGAGTGTTCCCCTGCCTGGTCACACATTTTGGAGAAAACAGATGGCGTTGCGTACACCCTTGTTGTTGGCGGGTTGCCTGTTGGCGTTGAGTGTTGAGGCGATGGCCGATGGCGCCCATACCTATGCGTTCGGTGAAGCTGCACCGGCGAGTAAGGCCACGCGTACCGTGGAAGTGACCCTGCAGGACATTTCCTTTTCGCCCAAGTCCCTGGATGTAAAAGCCGGTGAGACGGTGCGCTTTGTACTGGTCAACAAAGGGCAGTTGCTCCACGAATTCAACCTGGGTGACGCGGCGATGCATGCCGAGCACCAGAAGGAAATGTTACAGATGCAGGCCAGCGGTATGCTCACGTCCACCGGCATGGGCAACATGGACCACGGCGCCATGGGCCATGGTGCGATGAAGCATGACGATCCCAATAGCGTATTGGTCGAGCCCGGTAAAACCGCCGAGCTGACCTGGACGTTCACCAAGGCCACGGGCCTTGAGTTTGCCTGCAACCTGCCGGGGCATTACCAGGCGGGCATGGTCGGCAAACTCAACATCGATTGATCCGCTGGCGCTTAGGCACGGGGGCAAAGGCTGGTAGACTGGCGCGGTTTATTTAGCCAGGTTTCCGCCATGCATCCCGCAGCCGAACATTCGCCGCTGGGCAAGTCCAGTGAATACATCTCCACCTACACCCCGTCGTTGCTGTTCCCGATTCCACGCGCCGCCAAATGGGCCGAACTGGGCCTGAGCGCCGAGACCCTGCCGTACAAGGGCGTGGATTTCTGGAACTGCTTCGAACTGTCCTGGTTGCTGCCGTCGGGCAAGCCGGTGGTGGCCATCGGCGAATTCAGCATCCCGGCCGACTCGCCGAACATCATCGAGTCCAAGTCGTTCAAGCTGTACCTCAACTCGCTGAACCAGACCGCGTTTGCCGATACGGCAAGCCTGGAAGCCACCCTGCGCACAGACCTCAGTGCCGCAGCCGGTAAACCGGTGAGCGTGCGCATCCGCAGCCTGGCCGAGATCGAGGCCGAAGGCGTGATGGCGCTGCCGGGTGTTTGCATCGATGATTTGGATATCAGCGTCAGCAACTACGAGCACCCGCGCCCGGAGCTGCTGCGTTGCGATGACTCGCGCATCGTCGAAGAAAGCGTGCACAGTCACCTGCTCAAATCCAACTGCCCGGTCACCAGTCAACCCGACTGGGGCAGCGTGGTGGTGGAGTACCGTGGTCACGCGTTGGAACACGCCAGCCTGCTGGAATACATCGTGAGCTTTCGCCAGCACTCGGACTTCCATGAACAGTGCGTGGAGCGCATCTTCCTGGACCTGCAGCGCTTGCTGAAGCCGGAAAGATTGATGGTGTATGCGCGCTATGTGCGGCGGGGTGGGTTGGATATCAACCCGTATCGCAGTACTGAGGATGTGGCGTTCCACAACGTGCGCCTGGCCCGTCAGTAGGCTTATTGCAAGATAAATGTGGGAGGGGGCTTGCCCCCGATGGCGGAGTGTCAGTCACAGAACCTGTGTCTGAACCTCTGCTATCGGGGGCAAGCCCCCTCCCACATGTCGGGCAGATTAGATTCCCATGCTGCCCAGCGTGTTCATGATATTGCGCAGTGCCCCTGAAATGGCCGGGTGTTCAGCATCGAACTCTATGGCCGCTTTATTCACATCGTCGGAAATACTGGGTGTCTGGGTGGCCGGTTCCAGCTCAAGTTGCAATTCGAACTTGGCAATCAAGGCCTCCAGTGCTTCACGTTTTTCTTCCGACAGCGGCGGTTGCTGTTCCAACTGCCCGCGCAGGATTTCGACCTGGTCTTCCAGTTTTTTGCGATCAGGCATGATGTGTTTCCTTTTATCGATAGGCACTGGCATAGACCGCGGCACGCCGAGAAAGGTCTACGGGCTAGCCTGTAGATTAATCCACTGGCGTCGACTGTGCATGATCCGTGTCAGGGCTTCTCGCCTTTGAGCTGGCGCAGGCTGATGTCCGCCAGGCAGGTGCCGAGCTCGCCCAGGTGATCGATCACCGAGTGTACGCCCAGCCCGTACAGCGCAAGGGTGGCCTTGCCGCGCTTGAGCTCGCGTTCCGGCTCGCTCAGGGCCTGCCATTGCTCGGGTGCCATGCCGCACAGCGAGCCGCAGGAGGCCAGGCCGATGGTCCACAACCCGGCGTTAAGGCCCGATTGCAGCAGGCGCGGCTCGCCGCTGACCAGTACGCAGCCTTCCAGGCGTTCGATGTTCAGCTCCATCAAGGCTTGCCAGCAGGCATGGGGTGCCGGCCAGCGAATGGAGGAGGGCGATGTCGCCTTGACCCAGCTGGGCAGCGTGGCGGCCAACGGCGTGGTGACGGCGGGGGGGAGTTCATCCAGCCAGGCGCAGGGCACGCCTTGTTCCTTGAGGCTGCGCAAGATTTTCAGCGCACCCGGTGTGGCTTGGGAGTCGGGGGCCTGGGAGTCGGTACGGGCCTGGGAACCGAAGTCCACCAGACAGCCACTCAGGCCAAACAGAACGGCGGTCAAGGCGGGGGCGCTGGCGATGGCTATCTCGGCGTGGGGCATGTCGACATCCCTGAAATAGCGCTAACGCTATCCAGGCACCATGACAGGCCGATGACAGTCGGGTTGATTGTAGGAATTTTGTGCATTTTGAATCAGACGTTTCCTAGCAGCTGCCTAATTGGCGACTTCCGGCATATACTGACCGCCTTATTCAGGGCATAGCGCCCATGACAGACCATTCAAGGAGCAAAAGCTATGCGCTGGAGCCACTATTTCGCTCAGCTGTCGGTGTGTGCCACTATCTTTCTGGCGCCGTTCGCCGCACAGGCAGCTTCGGAAGACGATCCATGGGAAAGCGTCAACCGCCCGATCTTCACCTTCAACGACACCGTTGATACCTACGCACTGAAGCCATTGGCCCAGGGTTACCAGTTCGTGACCCCGCAATTCGTCCAGGATGGCGTTCACAACTTTTTCCGCAACATCGGCGATGTCGGCAACCTGGCCAATAACGTGCTGCAGCTCAAGCCCCATAAGGCTGGTGTAGATACGGCCCGTTTGCTGGTAAACACCACCTTCGGCGTGTTGGGCTTCATCGATGTAGGCACCAAAATGGGGCTGCAACGCAGTGATGAAGACTTCGGCCAGACCCTCGGCTACTGGGGTGTCGGCAGCGGCCCTTACGTAATGCTGCCGCTGCTGGGCCCAAGCACCTTGCGTGACGCGCCGTCCAAGTACGTGGACAGCTACACCCAGCCGTATCGCTACATGAACGATATCGGCTGGCGCAACAGCACCTTCGGCCTGAACATCGTCGATACCCGTGCCAGCCTGCTTGACAGCGAGAAGCTGATCACCGGTGACAAATACACCTTTATCCGTAACGCGTACCTGCAGAACCGCGAGTTCAAGGTCAAGGACGGCAAGGTCGTCGACGACTTCTAAGCCGTTATGTTTTGACATGAAAAAGGCGACCCCGGCGGTCGCCTTTTTTGTGCGCGGTTTTCAGCGCATTTTCAGGATCCTGAGGCCCAGGTGCTGGTCTTCGCCGGTGGTTTTGGTCCACACCACCTCGGTGTCCGCCTCCAGGCCCTTCAGCGCGGCGTGCTCCGAGTCGATGCGCACGGTCAACAGGTCGCCGGTGTTGAACTGGCGCGGCGCCTGCACCTGCATGCCGGAGCTGGAAAGGTCCACGCAAACCCCGGCAATCTCTTGCCCTGCGTGAATCAGAGACACATCGGCATCCACACGCATGCGGATGAAATCGCGTTTTTCGGCGTAGTCGCGCTCGTGTTCGCTCATGGGTTCCATCCTTTCTTTGTGTTGTGGTCGTGCCTGTTCTTATAACTCCCGGTGATTTGCGGTGTAAAGACGCTCGGCGACCATCGGCATGAGCTTGAAACCCCTGACGGATGGGAGTACCGTCTGCGCCTTAGAAGGGCACCTCTGCTTTACCATTGTGCATGGGAAAAATCCCAATGCTTTGTAGGACAGAGAGGCTAGAAAGCGAATCCAGTACGTGAGCCCGGCCATTGTCGCGCCACCTACGCCAACCTAATTCTGGCGCCGTTTGCCCACATGCAAAAAACCAGTGCCACGCTGCTGATAATCGATGACGACGAAGTAGTGCGCGCGAGCCTCGCGGCCTATTTGGAAGACAGTGGCTTCAGCGTCCTGCAGGCCAGCAATGGCCAACAGGGTCTCCAGGTGTTCGAGCGCGACCAGCCCGACCTCGTGATCTGCGACTTGCGTATGCCCCAGATGGGCGGCCTCGAGCTGATTCGCCAGGTGACCGAGCTCGCCCCGCAGACGCCAGTGATTGTCGTGTCCGGTGCCGGCGTGATGAACGATGCCGTCGAAGCGTTACGCCTGGGCGCTGCCGATTACCTGATCAAGCCCCTGGAAGACCTGGCAGTGCTGGAGCACTCAGTGCGCCGTGCGCTGGACCGGGCGCGCCTGCTGGTGGAAAACCAGCGCTACCGCGAAAAGCTCGAAACCGCCAACCGCGAACTCGAAGCCAGCCTCAACCTGCTCCAGGAAGACCAGAATGCCGGGCGCCAGGTGCAGATGAACATGCTGCCGGTCAGCCCGTGGACCATCGACGAATTCCAGTTCGCCCACCAGATCATCCCGTCGCTGTACCTGTCGGGTGATTTTGTCGACTACTTTCGCGTCGACGAGCGGCGTGTCGCGTTCTACCTGGCCGATGTGTCCGGCCACGGTGCTTCCTCGGCTTTTGTCACCGTGTTGCTGAAGTTCATGACCACACGGTTGCTGTTCGAATCCAAGCGCAACGGCACCTTGCCGGAGTTCACCCCCTCCGAGGTGCTGGGTCACATCAACCGAGGCCTGATCAGTTGCAAGCTGGGCAAGCACGTGACGATGGTCGGCGGCGTGATCGATGAAGAAACCGGTCTTTTGACCTACAGCATCGGCGGTCACCTGCCGATGCCTGTTTTATACACTCCTGACAGTGTGCGTTACCTGGAAGGGCGTGGCCTGCCCGTAGGCTTGTTCAATGAAGCGACCTACGAAGACCACATCCTGGAGCTGCCGCCGACGTTCAGCCTGACGCTGATGTCTGATGGCATCCTGGACCTGCTTCCAGAGCCTACACTCAAAGAGAAAGAAGCCGCCTTGCCCCAAAAGGTCAAGTCGGCGGGCGGCAGCCTGGATGGCCTGCGGCAGGTTTTTGGATTGGCCACGCTGGGGGAGATGCCGGATGATATCGCCCTATTGGTGTTGAGCAGGAATCTTTGATGAGTACCGGAAGAATCCAATTCGCCGAGCAAGACGGGACCTTCGTCCTGAAGTTTGTCGGTGAAGTGCGCCTGACCTTGTGTTCGGCGCTGGATGCGACGATTGAGCGGATCTTCACAGCGCTGAACTTCTCGGCGATCGTGATCGATCTGACCGAAACCCGCAGCATCGATAGCACCACCTTGGGCCTGTTGGCCAAGTTGTCCATTCTGTCTCGGCAGAAGGTCGGCCTGTTGCCGACCGTCGTCACCACCCACGAAGACATCACCCGCCTGTTGCAGTCCATGGGCTTCGACCAGGTGTTCAACATCGTTGACCGCCCGATCCCATGCCCGGAATGCCTCACCGACCTGCCGTCCCAGGACCAGTCCGAGGAAGTGGTGCGGGTCAAGGTGCTGGAAGCGCACAAGATCCTGATGGGCTTGAATGATTCCAACCGCGAAGCCTTCCACGACCTCGTCAACGCCCTTGAGCGCCACTGACCTCCTGGGTTGAATGCATTCCAAATGTGGGAGGCGGCAAGCCCCCTCCCACATTGAAGTAAGACAGGCTTCAGATCGGCTGAGCACAAAAAAGGGCGGTACCCGCGAGGGAACCGCCCTTTTTGCCACTGCCTGCCTTACAACTTGGCAGTCAGCAACGCCTCCAGCTTCTCCTGGTCCCGAGCAAACTGACGAATCCCTTCCGCCAGCTTCTCAGTCGCCATCGCATCCTCGTTGGACTCCCAACGGAACTGCGCTTCAGTCAGATGCACGCGCGCTTCACCGGCATGCCCCGGCGACAGCTTACGCTCCAGCTTGCCCTCATCCGCCGCCAGTTTCTCCAGCAGGTCCGGGCTGATGGTCAGGCGATCACAACCGGCCAACTCCTCGATCTGGCTCAGATTACGGAAGCTCGCGCCCATCACCACGGTTTTGTAGCCATTGGCCTTGTAGTAGTTGTAAATGCGCGTCACCGACTGCACGCCCGGGTCTTCGGCACCGGTGTAGTCGTTGCCGTTGGCCTTCTTGTACCAATCATAGATACGGCCCACGAACGGCGAGATCAGGAACACACCGGCTTCGGCACAGGCCACGGCCTGGGCGAAGGAGAACAGCAGCGTCAGGTTGGTCTGGATGCCTTCTTTTTCCAGCTTCTCCGCCGCGCGGATGCCTTCCCAGGTGGAGGCGATCTTGATCAGCACGCGGTCACGGCCAACGCCGGCTTTGTCATACAGGTCGATCAGGCGATGCGCACGCTTGAGAATCGCATCTTCGTCGAACGACAGTCGGGCGTCCACCTCAGTGGAAATACGGCCTGGCACCACTTTGAGAATCTCTTGACCCACCGCCACCGCAAACCGGTCGCTGGCCAGGCCCACATCGCCGTTGCAGTCCTGCACGCACTCATCCAGCAACTTGGCGTAGCCCGGGATCGAAGCGGCCTTGAGCAGCAGGGAAGGGTTGGTGGTGGCGTCTTGCGGCTTGAGCTTGGCGAGGGTGGAGAAATCGCCGGTATCGGCTACGACAGTGGTGAATTGCTTGAGTTGTTCCAGCTTGGAAGTCATGGGCGTGCTCTGTCCTGTGGGTCTGATGACATTACCCGAGCACCGGCAGGCGCTCAAGGGCGCAAATGCGTTCGATCGTTTGCGAGGGCAACAACCTGAAAACGGCCGTTTGAATGCCTTGTCTTGGTGCTAAATAGGAGGCCAAAACTGCCGACAGGTTCAACCCAATTCCCGCATGATCACCACAATTCAAAGGTGGAAGGGGCTTGCCCCCGATAGCGGCAGACCAGTCCCCCAGACTTGAACGGACTTACCGCCCTTCCAGCAAAGCCCCAGCCTGATCCAGCAACGCCAGCGGATCACTCGCCTTGTGAATATCCACCGACAACAACTGCCTGAACTTGCGCGCCCCCGGAAAACCGGTACCCAACCCCAGAATATGCCGAGTGATATGGTGCATCGAACCACCGCTCGCCAAATGCTGCGCAATATACGGCCGCAACTGAACCAGCGCCTCAGCCCGACTGATCACCGGCGCCTCACTGCCAAACAACTGCAGATCCACCTCCGCCAGCAAATACGGATTGTGATAAGCCTCCCGCCCCAACATCACCCCATCAAACACCTGCAAATGCGTGTGGCACTGCTCCAGCGTCTTGATCCCGCCGTTGAGAATAAACTCCAGCTCAGGGAAATCCCGCTTCAACTGCGCCGCCACGTCATAACGCAACGGCGGAATGTCACGGTTCTCCTTCGGCGACAGCCCTTCCAGAATCGCAATCCGCGCATGCACGGTAAAACTGGTGCAGCCCGCGTCCTTCACCGTCCCGACGAAATCACACAGCTCGGCGTAGCTGTCCCGGCCATTGATGCCGATGCGGTGCTTCACCGTCACCGGAATCGACACCGCGTCACGCATCGCCTTCACACAATCGGCAACCAGGGCAGGATGAGCCATCAGGATCGCGCCGATCATGTTGTTTTGCACCCGGTCGCTGGGGCAACCGACGTTCAGGTTCACCTCGTCGTAGCCAGCGGCCTCGGCCATACGCGCGCAAGCCGCCAGATCAGCCGGAACACTACCGCCCAACTGAAGGGCCAGCGGGTGCTCGGCTTCGTTGTGACGCAGGAAACGGTCGTGGTCGCCGTGGAGGATCGCACCAGTGGTGACCATCTCGGTGTAGAGCAGCGCGTGCTTGGAGAGCAGGCGCAGGAAGAACCGGCAGTGGCGGTCGGTCCAGTCCATCATCGGGGCGACGGAGAAGCGGTGGGAGAGGGGAGCGGTTTGTAGGGGCATTGGGGGGATCTGAGTTAGCGAGGCGAATGGGGCGCAGTTTATCAGGGATGGGTGTTGGGTGTCGGGGAGCCGAGATTTGCGTCCACTACCATTTCGAACGTGGACGCTGCCGTGTATGGAATACACCGAGGATTTGCAGGCGATCACTGCGTATCCGATACGGAATCAGATATGACCAATTGGGGACTGCCCATTCACGGGTGTTTTTGACCCGGCCTTCACGACCCATGGAGGGAAATTGAGCCAGTTTGTCGATGCTGGCGAAAATGGCATCGGAGAAGTCGTCAGCAGCCGTTGGATTTTCGAGAGCGATATAGTTTCGTCTTCTAGATTTTTTAGCGCTTTTTCAAGCCACTCAACCCGCATTCCGACTCCAGCGCCTAGCGCGCATGGCCGCCACTTGATCGTCGGTGGCGAATTTGCCTTGGTCGGCTTCTTTCACTGCCAACTCGATCTGAGCGGTCAGCGTTTTTTCATGCTCGATGTAGTTGCGAAGAACGTCCATCGCCAGGTAGGCCGCAGTCTGGCCGTTGGTTTTGGCTAGGTTGGCGAGTGAGTTGGACAGGTCTTCCGGCAGGGTTAGTGAGACTCCAGTCATAACGGCCTCGATGGTGAACGCGTAGTGGGCATCTTACACCGTGGAGCGCTGGGTTGAATCAGCGGGCCGTCGCGAGGGATGTCTGGAAGTGAATCGTTTCTTCTCCTCAGGATCAATATTTAAGTATGCGTCTGTTTGAGGAAATGGCACCCCGCAGTGAGAGTTGCCATTTCTCAACCAGCGATGAGTAAAAGAAGCTTATTCAGCTCTCTTTTTTAATTCGGTTTCTAGCCACTGGATAATTTCCTTCTTTATGTGGGTTGCTGCTGCCTCGGCAGGTTTTTTTCCATTTACGTTAACCTTTATGGTTCGCCATCTTTCGCACGTGGGGTGTGAATATTCATCCCAGTTTTTTCTCTGTAGTATCTCGTAGGAGAAGTGAATGGAAAGTGATCTGTTGGAGTAAATTGAGATTGTATAGATGGATATTGGTGGAGCGATTTCTAGGTTTGGGTTGAAGTTGAGTCTCAATATTCTATTTTGTGTTGAGTGTGTATAGTTGAAGCCATTTACGTATTGCTTGGTCTTGGTTATGGATTCTAATTTGTATTCGGTTTCTTCTTGTGCATGCAGTCGAGATAACGTGTTTAGTGTTGCGCCCATTAGTGAGAAAGGATCTTTTTTAGTAGGCGGTTTCTTTGGTAGTGCCTTGTACTCTTCGACTTTATAGTTCTTGGTTCCGTGTGTAACTGTTGCAAAATAGTTATCTTCGGTTTTTTGGCTGAGCCATTCGCCAATTTTGGATATGTTTGGAATTTCGTTAGGGAGTAGGTCGGAGTCTAGAGAGACTTTATATATTTTCTTGACGTCGTTAGGCCAGTTTTCAACTTCCTTTTTGAAGTCATTAATGAACGAAATCAGAGTTTGCTCGCTGTAGCACGTAGACGTGGAGATTTTCTGAATCTGCGTATAAATGGACTCTTCTTTTGGTGCTGGTGATGGAGTTTTCGCCGCCGCTTCTGTATTGCCCTGCTCGTCTGGAAAGCCAAATAGCTTGTTTATTATGTTATGGGTTTGCTTGGTGATCGTTCCAAATTTTTCTATGTTGTCAGACTGAGTTGCAAATATCGGTTTTGGGCCACCTTTGTCTGCAAAATCATCCGCAACAGCAGCCATAATCTCTCTATAACGTACGTCGCCTTCCAGATCAGATATTGCAGTCAAAATACTTTCTGTGAAGTAACTAAACTCAGTGCCGGCGTAGGATGATTCGCTGTCTCTTGAAGAAAACCAAAAATACACATCGTTCAGTCCGTATTTCTTTGCTGACTTTGTAAGTTCCTCTTCTGCGTTAAATTCACTTTTTATGTACTGTGTGCCACTGAAGCAGGCGTCAATTATCTTTATGCAGAGTTTTGGGGATAGTGTTTTAATCCAGTCATCCAGTTCTGAGTTTCTAAGTCCAGTGGTCTCTTTGCGTCTAGGGTCGAAGTCGGATAAAACATAAAAAAAGTCATCCTCAAACCGTTCTCCATGTCCTGAAAAATAAAAGAATAGCTCCTGTAAGGTCTCTCCTTTGTATTTCTCAACGAGGTCGGAAATTTTTCTCTTTATCTCAGAGGCTGATTCATTTTCGCCTAGAAAAAGTATCTCCTCAAGGTTCTTAACATTTTCGATGACAGCCTTAATGGCTGCTGCGTCTTTTTTGCAGGCGGATAAGTTGTCAAAGCTCTTTGATTCATATTTTTCAACGCCGATAATAATGGCTATTTTCATTTTGATATTACTTGTTTGATTTTAATTGGTTGCCTGGCTGCATCGTTTGCAAGTGGTTTTTTTGCCTATCTTGCAAGAGCGGTCGAGGAGTGGCTGTGGGTGAGCAGGGTGTCGACTCCATTCGAAGGAAGTCGTGAGCATATCAATTTGTGCGGCGAATAGGGGAGGCGGCAGTCGCCAAACAGATTGTCGTAGTGCGTAACGTGGGCTTAACAGAGATAACCGTTACTGGGTGCCATCTCTCAAATGGAGGTTGGTGTTGAGCTTTTCTATTCGATCATAGTGCAACTGATGAGTCATGAAACTAGCTCAAGGTCCTATATTTTTCGAGAAATTTCCCACGCTTTTCTCAGCTTGCCCCTCAGACCTCCCCTAGCTAACCTCCCCCAGCCGCTGCCAATCCAGCGGCCGGATGTGGAAGTCCGACCAAGCTGAAGGCGCTCAATTGCCCATAAACACCTACCGGCGTTTTTTTACGTCTGTATGATTGCTTATGGCGGCTGTGCGCGGGGCACTTCGGTGCGCCGGGTCCTTTAGCCCTGGTCTTCCACACCTGCGTACAGCTGCCACCCTCATGTGGAAGTGAGATAGGCAGTTCCTGAAACGCTAAAGGAGCTTCGCCATGTACAAGGTCACACCTAATCCGCCTGACGCTTCAAACGCTGCACCTGCCGATGCCCGGTTTCAAGCTGCCGCCCAACGCGCTATCCATCACTACTTGCCTCAACCTGAGGCTGCTACCACCAACGAAAAGCTAAGCAGTAACCTATTCTCCGTCAGCCCCAACATCGACACCGAAACCCTCCTAGCCAACGCCGCCGAAAACCTCGCGTCCGCCAACCAAATGGCCGCCACCCTGGCCTTCGACCTCGAAGACCCGCACCGCGCTATCGTCCTCGGCATTCAACAACTCATCGACCTAAGCGCGCTACTCGTCGCCCGCGCCCAAGAGCAAGTCGCGCCTGCCGCCAGCCCAGCCACCGCCTGAAACCCAACCCCGCCGCCTTACCCCAGGGCGGCAACCTGAACCCATCCTGTCACCCAGCAAAGTTTCATCATTCCCTGCGCCTTTGCGGTCTACGATCCTCTCCAAGAGAGGACCCCCACGCCTCCCGTCCACAGGGAACTGAAACCATGATTTCGAACCTCGTTAAAGTCGTGATGGTTGCTGGCACATTGCTGTTGAGTGCCTGTTCGTCGGGTTCTTCCGGCGTGAGCAGCGACCCTTGTTTTTCAAGCGGGTGCCAGGCGTTTGGGGACCATACGCCCAGCAAAGCCGCCAAGATGAATTTTGGCGGCGGTGAGTTGGGGAGTAGTTATGGGGAGTATGGGGCGGGGTTGTTGCATGATGATTGATGGGGTGGTGGGTAGTCGTGAGTGTGTTGACTGACCCACTGCCATCGGGGGCAAGCCCCCTCCTACAGTTGGATCTTCATTGGATCGGGAAGTGTGGCGTCAGTGGCCGCCCTTCATGCGGCGGGCGATGAGGTAGATGCCCAGGCCGATCAACGCTGTAGCGGCGCCGATGTAGCCGGTGCTGGTCCAGCCATACCCGGCTGTAATCGCCATCCCGCCCAACCACGGTCCCAGCGCATTCGCCAGGTTGAACGCCGCGTGGTTCGACGCCGCCGCCAGGCTCGGGGCTTCGTGGGCGATGTCCATCAAGCGGATTTGCAGGGGAGCTGCCATGGCGATCATGGTGCCGACCAGGCCAATGCCCAGCAGCACGCTCCATAGCGAACTGGCGGCGAAGGTGAAGAAGATCAGCACGGCCATCGACCACACCATGATCCAACCCACGGCGCGAAATTGCAGGCGGTCGAACAGCTTGCCGCCGGCGATGTTGCCGATGATGCCGCCGACGCCAAACGCGGCGAGGCCGAAGGGAATCCACTGCGGCGAGACTTTGGTCACTTCCAACATGGTCGGCGCCAAATAGCTGAACACGCAGAACATCCCGGCAAACCCGATCGCGCCAATCGACAACGCCATCCACACCTGCGGCTTGGTGAAGGCGCGCAGTTCCTTGCGCGGGTCGCTGCGTTGTTCGTCGTGACGATGGGGCACGAATTGCCAGACCAGTAAGAGGGTGCACAGGGCAATCACGCTGACCAGTGCAAACGCCGAGCGCCAGCCCAGGTGTTGGCCGAGGAAGGTGGCGATGGGGTTGCCGAGCAGCATGGCCAGGGTCAGTCCCATCATCACGCGGGCCACGGCGCCGGCGCGTTTGTCGTTGGGCACCATGCTCGAGGCGACCACGGCGGCGATGCCGAAGTAGGCGCCGTGGGGCAGGCCGCTGATAAAACGGAAGGCCACCAGCGAGCCGAAGGTCGGGGTGAAGGCGGTGGCCAGGTTGCCCAGCGCATACAGGCCCATCAGTAACAGCAGCATATGTTTGCGCAGCAACTTGGCGCCGAGGATGGCCAGCAGTGGGGCGCCGACCATCACGCCCAGGGCGTAGGCGCTGATGGCGTGGCCGACTTGCGGTTCACTCAAATTCAGATTGTGGGCGATGTCGGGCATCAAGCCCATGATGGCGAATTCGCCGGTGCCGATCGCGAAGGCGCCCACGGCCATGGCCGCTTCCATTTTGGCGGCGCTGCGCGCGGGCAGCACATGCCCGGGTGTTTGCTGGATAGTCATGGGTAACTCTGGTTGGATGGAGCGCACGAAGGAGAGCCGCTGATGCTACGCAAGCGGCGGCAAAGGTGTCTAGAACAGCCGTTTGCGTCAGAGTTCCAGGCCTGTGACCCCTGGTCGCGCCTGCCGCGCTTGACATCGACGGGTTAAAAGCCGCGATTTAGAGCTGTCAATTGGCCAAACGGCGCATAAACGCCGTTTGCCGTGATATTCTGCGCGCCGTCCTGGTCTAGTCTCTCCTGGGTACGTACATCCGTATACGTCCCGGCGGTTGGCTGTCGCCCAGGTAGCTGAAGCCAATAATGATAAAAAGTCAGCGCAGAAGGGACATAAACAGTGAGGTCGATACGTCGGCCTTGTGTGCCCACCCTGCGGCCCTCTCGTGAATGTGCAAACCCCGCGGTGCGTTGCCTGGCGCATCGTGATGGAGGGTTGCCCATGATCAGGGGCGGTAGGGCGGATGGCGTTTTATCATAGGTGCTACTGATGTTTAAAAAAGTAAACACTGCCCTGCTGGGGCTGGCTTTGTCGCTGGGGATCAGCTCCGCTCAGGCGGAAGAGGCAAAGAAAGTCGATGTGCTGCTGATTGGCGGCGGCATCATGAGTGCGACCCTGGGCGTCTGGCTCAACGAGCTGGAGCCGGGCTGGTCGATGGAGATGGTCGAGCGCCTCGATGGCGTGGCCGAAGAAAGCTCCAACGGCTGGAACAATGCCGGTACTGGTCACTCGGCCCTGGCCGAGCTGAACTACACCCCGGAAGACAAGAACGGCAACGTTGAGATCCCGAAAGCGGTCGAGATCAACGAAGCGTTCCAGATTTCCCGTCAGTTCTGGTCCTGGCAGGTCCGCCAAGGCGTGCTGAAGGACCCGCGTTCGTTCATCAACACCACACCGCACATGAGCTTTGTGTGGGGCGATGACAACATCAAGTTCCTGAAAAAACGCTACGAAGCCCTGAAGGCCAGCCCGCTGTTCGCTGGCATGCAGTACTCCGAAGACCCGGCGCAGATCGCCAAGTGGGTTCCGCTGATGATGGAAGGGCGTGACCCGAACCAGAAAATCGCGGCCACCTGGAGCCCGCTGGGGACCGACATGAACTTCGGCGAGATCACCCGCCAGTTCGTCGCTCACCTGCAGACCACGCCTAAGTTCGACCTGAAACTGTCGAGCGAAGTGCAGGACATCACCAAGAACGCCGACGGTTCGTGGCGTGTGAGCTACAAAAACCTGAAAGACGGCACCAAGACCGAAACCGACGCCAAGTTCGTGTTCATCGGCGCCGGTGGCGGTGCACTGCACCTGCTGCAGAAGTCGGGCATTCCTGAAGCCAAGGAATACGCTGGCTTCCCGGTAGGTGGTTCGTTCCTGGTGACCGATAACCCAACCGTTGCCGAGCAACACCTGGCCAAGGCCTACGGCAAGGCTTCGGTTGGCGCGCCACCGATGTCGGTTCCGCACCTGGACACCCGCGTGCTGGATGGCAAGCGCGTGATCCTGTTTGGCCCATTCGCGACCTTCTCGACCAAGTTCCTGAAAGAAGGCTCGTACCTGGACCTGCTGACCAGCACCACCACCCACAACATCTGGCCAATGACCAAAGTCGGTATTCGTGAATACCCACTGGTCGAGTACCTCGCCGGCCAACTGATGCTGTCGGACGACGACCGCTTCAAGGCGCTGCAAGAGTACTTCCCGAACGCCAAGCAATCCGACTGGCGCCTGTGGCAAGCCGGTCAGCGCGTGCAGATCATCAAGCGTGACGAGGAGCAAGGCGGCGTCCTGAAACTCGGCACTGAAGTGGTCAGCTCCGCCGACAACACCATCGCGGGCCTGTTGGGTGCATCGCCAGGCGCGTCCACTGCGGCCCCGATCATGCTGACCGTGCTGCAGAAAGTGTTCAAGGACAAGGTCGCGACCCCTGAGTGGCAGGCCAAGCTGCACCAGATCGTACCGAGCTACGGCACCAAGCTGAACGACAGTCCGGAAGCGGTTGCCAAGGAATGGGCCTACACCGCCGAAGTCCTGCAACTGCCTACGCCGCCTGTGATTCCGCAAATGGCTGCACCCAAGGCCACCGAGGCTGCCAAGCCCGCGGCTGAGCCGAGCAAGCCGGCATCTGATCTGGCGCTGTAAGCCAGGCTGATGCACAAAGCCCGCTGAACCGGTAACGGTCAGCGGGCTTTTTTGTGGGGCGGTGTTTAAGCGCGGGTGTGCTCGCGGTCGACCGGCGGCAGTTCGACCGTACGCTCGGCCGCGGCCAGGGCCGCCTTCAGCCCGGGCTGGTCCAGCGGCACGCAGTACGCGGGCTTGGCCCGCTCGAACCGCCAGCTTTCATCCAGGTCGCCGGCATCGACGGCGTCAAAGCCCAGCTCGTCGAGCAGGGTGATCACCTGCGCTTTGGCGACAGCATCGTCGCCGGCCACCGGCAATGCGCGACGGTCAGGTGCGCCGTGGGGGCGAGCATGATCGGTAATGTCCGCGGCGAAAATCGCGTTGAACACTTTGATCACCTTTGAGTGGGTGAAGTGTTCGGCGAGCAGTCGGCTGGTGGTGGTTTCAAATCGATCCAGCGCGGGGAAATGACCGTCGCGCTCCGGGTAGTAGTTGTTGGCGTCGAGCAAGGTCTTGCCTGCCAGCCACTGCGCCGGGACTTTTCGGTAGTGTTCAAACGGAATCGCCACCAGCACCACGTCACCAAACTGTGCGGCATCTTCTGCGCTGCCCACTTTGACGCCGCGTATGCCACTTACCACGCTGCTCATGGTCTGCGGGCCGCGAGAGTTGCTCAACATCACTTCATGCCCGGCCGCCAGTGCCCGCTGTGCCACGGCGCGCCCGATAAAACCGGCTCCAATCACGCCAATCTTCATGGTCTTGCTCCTGATAAAGGGGGAAGCCGCTATGATGATTGGCAACCAAATGTCGATAAATAAGCACTATGGCGTGGGTGTTGTTACTGGGAGTAGGGAATGATGGACCGTCTATCGAGCATGAATGCCTTTGTGATCGCCGCCGAATTGGGCTCCTACGCCCGCGCCGCCGAGCGTTTGCACATGTCGGCGCAAATGGTGGCCAAACACGTTGCCGCGCTGGAGCAGCGCCTGGGTGCGCGGTTACTTAATCGCACCACGCGCAGGCAAAGCCTCACGGAGTTGGGGAGCGCGTACTACGAACGTTGCAAACATATCCTTACGGAGGCCGAAGCTGCGGACTCGCTGGCGCAAATCATGAATGACACGCCGCGTGGCAAGCTGAAGATCACCGCGCCTGTGACCTTCGGTTCCTACAGCCTGATGCCACTGATTACTGCATTCCTGCGCGATAACCCGGACGTGGAAATCGACCTGCACCTGACGGATCGCTTCGTCGACCTGGTGGAAGAGGGCTATGAAGCAGCCTTCCGCATCGGTCCATTGGCGACCACCGGCCTGACAGCCCGGCCACTGGCGCCTTATCGCCTGGTGGTCGGTGCTTCGCCTGCGTACCTGGCTGCGCGGGGTACGCCGCAGGTGCCGGCAGACCTGGAACGTCACGAATGCCTGGGCTATGCCTTCTGGTCACGCCCGGCGGACCGCGCGTGGATATTTCATCAAGGCTCGACGCTGTACAGCGTACAGGTGACCAGTCGCCTGCAGATCAACGAAAGCCGGGCATTGATGTCGGCGGCGTTGGACGGTTTCGGCATGGTTCTCGGCCCTCAGGATTTTTTGCATACGGCAATGACCCGCGGTGAGTTGGTACAGGTGCTGCCGGACTTCGAGGCACCGAGCCGGCCGATGCATCTGGTCTACACCGCAAATCGGCAGCGCACCGCCAAGTTGCGGCGATTTGTCGAGGCAGTGCTGGCGCGTTTCGGTCCGGTTTGAGCATTCATGTACCCGACGGGCCTTTCGTCTACCTCATGAACGCAACGCCCTCAGGTTCAGCAACCTGACAGACGCCACCTGTTAAAAATACTCCAGAGCCAAGCAGGAGCGAGGCTGCAACAAGGGGGCATTTTCTAGCGGTGCAGGTACTGGGCGTCAGCGTCCGAGGGTTTTTCTATGTGGCTACGTTATGGGGCATTGGCGGCCATGGTCGTCGCGGCATCCGGGTGTGTTCAAGAGCGCGTCGTGCATGAGCGCAGGCCGGTGCAACATGAGTATGTGGAAGTCATCGCGCCGCAACCGCCGCCGGTGCAGGTGATCGAAGTCGAGCCACCCGTACGCTACGGCTATATATGGTCGCGTGGTTATTGGCGCTGGGACGGCGGGCGATATGTGGCTGTACATGGTCACTGGGAGCCGGTACGCGAAGGCTATCGCTACGTGCATCCGCATTGGGTGCAGCGTAATGACGGGTATCACTGGCAGGGTGGTGGCTGGGTTCGCTGAGCCCAGGTTTCATTGGCCAGTAGCGTTAGATCGGCTTGTGGGTACCCAGCAGCCGAACCTCTCGCAACAATGCGGCACCGAGTTGGTCGGTGCCCAGTTCCCGATAGCCCACGGCCTTGACCTCGCCGTTTTCCTCCGCCTGGATGAGGATCACCGGGGTTTCCTTGCCGGTGGTTTCGTCGATATGCATCGCGTATTGGGGAATATCCAGCTTGATCGGCGTCCCCGCCGCCTGGCCTTTCACATTGATCAGGAAGGCGGCGCAACCGCTGTCGACATCCGCACTGGTGGCGGAGCGGCCGCTGACGAAGCAGGTTTTTGGCAGATCGGGCCAGGTGATGGCATCGGCCAGGGCGAGAGTGGGAGCCATAGCCAGGGCTGCGAGTAGAAACGTGCGCACGTCGGTCTTTCTCTCGATCAAGGTAAAAAACGGTTTGTATCAAAGCCCGCCCGCTGCCGCAATGCTGCGGTTCAGGCCAGTCGCTTCATGCCTGTGGTCTTGATCGCATTGAGGTCGAAGGTTGCCGTGTACTCGCAACCAGCGGCATGGGCGCAGCGCTCGATCAGGCAGTCTGCAAAGTCAGCCTTGTTCGCCACAAACTTGCGCAGCGCCTGCCAGATGATCTCGGCATGTTCTACGGTCAATTCGCGGGTGCGCAGCAGGGTCTCCAGTACCATCACCACATCACTTTTGGCCGACTGGTAGCAGCTTTGCAATACCCACACCAACTCCACAATGGAAACCAGGCTGATAAAGCCCGGCGAGGCCGTGGTCAATGATTCGATCAGATCGGATGCCTTGGCGGATTGAACGGGATCATCCTGGGTGATGTAGCGCACCAGCACATTGGTATCCAGCCCGATCATCCGGCTTTTGCCCCCTGCGCTGCGATGGCCTGGTTCATCTCTTCGATGGAGACGGCCCTGGCGGAGCTGCGGATCAACCCTTTGAGGTCATGCACCGTTTTGCTCGCGGCAATGATGGAAAACTGCCCATCTTCCATTTCTACGAATTCAACCCGATCCCCTGTTTCCAGGCCGAGGGCAGTCCTGACCTGGACAGGAATGGTGATTTGACCTTTTGAGGTGAGTGTAGCGATAGCCATGTTGAAGATCTCCATCGTGATATTCCTTACCTTAGGGTAAGGAATGACAGAGGACAATATCCGTTGGTCCATAGGGTGCTCATCTGGTGTGGGTTAGTCGGAACAGGTAAAACACTAGTCCCAACTGTGCCCGCCTGCCGGGCTTAAAGAGATACAAGCCATGACCGACCGCCAGCTCATCATCCCTCCCTCCATGCACTCAATCGTCGAGCGCGCCGGCTACGTGCCCGCGGTCAAGGTGGGCAAGACGTTGTACTGCGCCGGTCAGGTCGGGCGTACGGCTGCATTGGCGGTGATCGAGGACCCCGAGGCGCAATTCGTCGCGGCCTGGGAGAATCTGCGGCAGGTGCTGGAAGAGGCCGGTTGCACCTTCGACGATGTGGTGGACATGACCACTTATCACGTCGATATGAGCCAGCACATGGCGGTTTTCCGTGAAGTGAAAAACCGCCTGTTTCCACGTGGGCATTGCGCCTGGACCACAATCGGGGTGTCCGAACTGGCGCACCCCGGCCTGCTGGTGGAAATCAAATGTGTGGCGGTACAGCGCTAGCTTATTGCACCACGCGGTAGCAGGGCACATACGCCGCGCCGCCCGGCAACTTCATGCGGTGCTGGGCGACGAAGGCCTGTAGCAACTCATCCAGCGGTTTCATGATGGCCGGGTCGCCGTGGATCTCATACGGGCCGTTCTGCTCGATCAGGCGGATGCCCTTGTCCTTCACGTTACCCGCCACGATCCCCGAGAACGCGCGGCGCAGGTTGGCGGCGAGTTCGTGGGGCGGCAGGGCGTGGCTCAATTGCAGGCTGGCCATGTTTTCGTGGGTGGGGTCGAAAGGGCGCTGGAAGCCTTCGTCGATCTTCAGCAGCCAGTTGAAGTGGAAGGCGTCGTTGCGCTCGCGACGGAACTGCTTCACCGCCTTGAGGCCAGCGGTCATCTGGCGCGCCACTTCGGCGGGGTCGTCGATGATGATCTGGTAGTGTGCCTGCGCCGCTTCGCCCAGGGTGGCGCCGACGAATGCGTGCAACTGCTGCAGGTACGGCGCGGCGTGTTTCGGCCCGGTGAGGATGACCGGGAACGGCAGGTCGCGGTTGTCCGGGTGCATCAGGATGCCCAGCAGGTACAGGAACTCTTCGGCCGTGCCGGCGCCGCCAGGGAAGATGATGATGCCATGGCCTACACGCACGAAGGCTTCCAGGCGTTTTTCGATGTCCGGCAGGATCACCAGCTCATTGACGATCGGGTTCGGCGCTTCGGCAGCGATGATGCCCGGTTCGGTCAGGCCCAAGTAGCGCCCGCCGGTAATCCGCTGCTTGGCGTGGGAAATGGTCGCGCCTTTCATCGGACCTTTCATCACGCCAGGGCCGCAACCGGTGCACACGTCAAGGCTGCGCAGCCCCAGTTCATGGCCGACTTTCTTGGTGTATTTGTATTCTTCGGTATTGATCGAGTGCCCGCCCCAGCACACCACGATCTTCGGTTCGACACCCGGGCGCAGCGTACGGGCGTTGCGCAGCAGGTGGAACACGTAGTCGGTGATGCCCTGGGAGTTGCTCAGGTCGATGCGCTGGCTGTCCAACTCGTTCTCGGTGTAGACGATATCGCGCAGGGCGCTGAACAGCATCTCACGGGTGCTGGCGATCATTTCGCCATCGACGAAGGCGTCTGCCGGAGCGTTCAGCAGTTCAAGGCGCACGCCGCGGTCCTGTTGGTGGATGCGCACTTCAAAATCTTTGTAGGCGTCGAGGATGGTCTTGGCATTGTCGATGTGCGCGCCGGTGTTGAGGATCGCCAGGGCGCATTGGCGGAACAGGGTGTAGATGCTGCCGGTACCGGCTTCGCTCAGTTGCTGGACTTCACGTTGAGACAGGGTTTCGAGGCTGCCCTTGGGGCTGACGGAGGCATTGATGACTTGACGTTGGGGCATTCTGATTCCTTGAAAGCGCAGCCACCGCACCGGCAAGGGGCCGCGATGGCTTGAGAATGATGGGCGCCGAATTCGGTCGCACGAGACGGTTATTTACCTCAGGCGCAAGGCCCAGCGCAAATACCGTCCAGCACCATCATGCCGCAGAACTCACTGAATCAGCTTCCAGTTTTTGTAGAAAACCCGACGCAGGGTAAAGGCCATCCCGGCAAACCCAGCGATCACGGCGTTGAGCACCCGGGGCACCGGGGTCGGCCGCACGATATCGATAAACAGGCAGTAACGCTTGGCATCGTTTTTGTTGAAAGACGCGTGCATCAGCGTGTCATCGAAAATAAACAGCGGGTCGTCATGCCAGTAGTGTTTGTGCTGGCCCACCTGGATGTAGACGCCCTCGTGATGCGGTGCCGGGGCCATGTTGTACAGCACGCGGAACATCATGCGCAGCGGGCCGAAGTGGAAGGAGGTCGAGCGGTTTTCGTTGAACACTGACACGCCGATGGTCTTCACGAACGGCAGTTTTTCGCGCAGTCTCGGAATGTCCAGGGCGGTCTCGATGGGCTGGCCATACCACTGGAAGAACAGCATGCCGCGTTTCTTTTCGGCCATGCGCTCATCCAGGTAGCCGATGATTTCGTCCTTGTGGGCCATGGCATCGTTGATCACCTGTTGCAGGTCTTCACGCCAGGCGGGTGGCAGGTCGGCCATCTTGTAGACGTGGCGGTTAGGCGAACTCAACAGGTCGAACAGGGTGTTGAACGGGGCCAGCAGCCAGGTGTTGCGGCCACTGCCGATAAAGTACTTCTTGATCGTCGTGCGGTCGTACAGCCCATTGCGCAAAAAGTCGTAGACACCACACACCAGCACCAGGCCCAGGAACACCAGGGTGGTGACCGGGAAGCAATAAATAACCAGCAGCACGCCGAAGATCCAGGCGGTCGAGACTATTTTCTTGCGGTTGACACTCGCACTCATGAAGCTCAACTCCAGCGGGGAAGGTGCACGAGTTCCAGTCCTCTGGGCATCGCGAGATGCGGAGGCATGAAACATTATGAAACAATGTCCTTATGATAGGGCTTTCTCCGGCCGCCAGGCGTTTTAAATATTGCGAAATTGTGAAGGCTTTACACAGTTTTTAACCCCGGCAGCGCTGTGTGGAGTGGATTTTGTAAACAGAAGATTTGCGACTATCGTGACGCTTCGGTTTTTTGGACGTCATAGACCGGTACGATTGAAGTTGAATGGCCACCACTGGCCTTCGGCACCTTGGAAGAGGCAGAAATTTTATGATCATCAAACCGCGGGTTCGTGGCTTCATCTGTGTGACCGCTCACCCTGTTGGCTGTGAAGCGAACGTCAAGGAACAGATCGACTACGTGACCCAACACGGCGTCATCGAAGGCGGCCCGAAAAAGGTGCTGGTCCTCGGTGCTTCCACCGGCTACGGCCTGGCCGCGCGCATCAGTGCCGCGTTTGGTTGTGGCGCCGACACCCTGGGCGTGTTTTTTGAGAAAGAAGGCGAAGAAGGCAAGCTGAGCTCCGCCGGCTGGTACAACAGCGCCGCGTTCGAGAAGTTTGCCGTCGAAAAAGGCCTGTACGCCAAGAGCATCAACGGCGACGCGTTTTCCGACGAGATCAAGCGCCTGACCATCGAAACCATCAAGAAAGACCTCGGCAAAATCGACCTGGTCGTCTACAGCCTGGCCGCGCCTCGCCGTACCGACCCGCAAGGCGTGGTGCACAACTCCACCCTCAAGCCGATCGGCAAGGCCGTGACCCTGCGTGGCATCAACACCGACAAAGGCGTTGTGGTCGACACCACCCTGGAGCCAGCGACCCGGGAAGAAATCGACGGCACCGTCAAAGTCATGGGTGGCGAAGACTGGCAGCTGTGGATCGACGCCCTGCGTGACGCCGACGTCCTGGCCGAAGGCGCCAAGACCACTGCGTTCACCTACCTTGGCGAGAAGCTGACCCAGGACATCTACTGGAACGGCTCCATCGGCGAAGCCAAGAAAGACCTCGACAAGAAAGTCCTGACCCTGCGCGACAACCTCGCCGCGCTCAAGGGCGACGCCCGCGTGTCGGTGCTTAAGGCCGTGGTCACCCAGGCCAGCTCCGCTATCCCGATCATGCCGCTGTACCTGTCGCTGCTGTTCAAAGTGATGAAAGAACAGGGCACCCACGAAGGTTGCATCGAGCAGGTTTATGGCCTGTTCAAGGACAGCCTGTACGGCAAGGAGCCGAAGCTCGACGCCGACGGCCGCCTGCGTGCCGACCTGGCCGAACTGGAACCGAAAGTCCAGGACGCCGTGGCGGCCCTGTGGAACCAGGTCACCGACGAAAACGTCAACGAGATCAGCGATTTCGCCGGCTATAAGGCTGAGTTTCTGCGTTTGTTCGGCTTTGAAATCGACGGCGTGGACTACGAGGCTGACGTGAATCCTACCGTGAAGATTAACGGTCTGATCTCGGCGTAACGATCTGGGCCGACAGCAGTCTCCATAACCCTATTATGAGGCTGCTGTTTTGTTGGCGCCCCGGCGTGTTCAGCCTTGGTTGAACCGCCTTTGGGCTTTGACGAAGTCAGAACGCCTGATGCTCACTATTTCTTTTTCCCAAAGCGGATTCACCGGAGCGTGATAGCCGCTGTCCTTGGCTGTTTTGACCAGCTCCGCCATGTCTCGGCTGTCGTTGATCATGCAGATTTCATCGAACCGTCCCAGTCTGACTGGCAGAAAGAAAGTTGCCGGGTAGTTGGCCTCGACGTCCGTCGCCGGGCTGCCGGAGTCCGCATTGTGGTGTACCACCCGCTCTCCGTTACCGACCAATTGATGATTGATCAACGCTATCATCTGCTTTATCCGTGGCGTGGCGTTACCCAAGTCGGGGTCTTCCTTTTGATAGAAACGGGCGGCGCTTTCATAGTCTGCACGCAGCGCTTCGGGCAACTGAAAACAGCCATCGACTGGGTGTCGATGCCTGTAGCTGTCGATCCGTTGTGTGAAAACACTGTGCGCTACATCGGGCACCGGGATTGTATCCTGGGGGCCAAAATCGCTGATGTGAGGCGCCACCATGTGCAGGTCATAATCGGCGGTCAACGCCTTGCCACCGACGTGTTTCGCCAGAACTTCAACCGGTACTCCCTTATGGGTGATGAGGTAGCTGTCTTCTGACGCAGATGTGCGTCTACCTTCAAATGCATACTGCTGTTGACTGGGCCCTTGGGCACTGAAACGCAGTGCTTCTTCGTGGGGCCTTGTTGCCAACTGGGTAATGTGCCCGAGTTTTATCAGTTCGCCGATACGCTCGCCCGAGATTTCCAAGGGGACCGCAACGGCGTGCCCGTCGCGAATGCATGCCTGGATTTGCTCATTGGCGCTGGTCACTTTTGCTGGGGCGTCCTCCTTGAATTTTTCAAGCTTGCTGAACGCCTGGTTTGTACAGATCAGGCCAGCTTGCGGTCCCCAGTTGGCACTTTTTCCTTTGATATGAAAGTCCTTGGTGGGATGACCGGCCGCTATCAACCCGGTAGCCACGGTTTCTACAGGGCGTACGCCAATGATGGAATTGGTGGCCGCTGCGATGTTCTGCAGGGGAACAAGGTGGCTCGGTACTATTCCCGTCTGCTCCTTGACGCGTTCAAATGCGTCGATGACCGAGCTGTTCGCCGCTTGGACGGTGCCGCTCGACTGAGTGGCTTGAGCGCCCAGCAGTGTGTGCAGGCTTAGCGCGGAAGGTGAAATGACAGGGGAGATGATGTCGCTCATTGAGTTGCTCCAAGTCATGTTATATCGGCATGTTGGATGATTCCTTTCGGAACAGCGCATTCCCTCGATTACACAGAGCGACACTAGAGACATTTTGTGCGCGGGGGGGGAAAGAAGTACTACAGGCTGTATGAAGCCGATCTGCAACGGAAGGTTCAGGCCTGAATGCATGGGAGTTGCAGCGATATCTGTTGTGCGTGAGCCGGAAAATTATCGGAGCGGTCCTACGCCTGCTTACTTGCCGACGCAGGTCACCGGTGTGAGACAGATGCAGCACATTAATTGGGAGGTGCGTATGACAATTCGTGCAGTGGTCTTTGATTCGGCGGTGTCCTGTTTGATTGGAGCCCGCAGCACCTGTACCGCAAGCGGATTGCCGATGATCACGAGCGACAATGGTTTCTCGACCACATCTGCACCCAGGCCTGGAACACCGAGCAGGACGCCGGTCGCTCCCTGGCCGAAGGCACCCGCAGCCTGATCTACCACGCCCGCCTCAGCCAGGTACGGGCCCAGTTGCCGGATATCCAGCCCTCTGAAGTGGTGTTTATCGATGACGTTGCCGGCAATATCGAAGCGGCCATCGCTCTGGGCTGGCAGCGGACTCACCATGTGTCTGCCGCGCGCACGGCGGCGCAGTTGCGTGAGTTGGGCGTGGGCTTCTAGCGCGCCCACTTTTCCATGGCGAAATCCACGAAGGCGCGCAGCTTGGGCAGGCGATAACGGTCCTGGCCGTAGAGCAGATGCATGGGGCGACTGGGCAGTCGATAGGTGGTCAACAAGGCCACCAGTTTGCCGCTCTCCAGGTCCGGTTGTACCAGGGCATCGGCCAGCATGATGATGCCCATGCCGTTGACGGCTGCCTGGCGCAACCCTTGCGAGCTGTTGATGGTCAATGAGCCGGACACCGGCACTTCCACCTCGCCGCTATCGTCGGTCATGCGCCAGAGTTTTTCGGTGTCGCGCCAATTGTCATTTGCCGGGTAGGCGAACGCCAGGCAGTCATGCTGCCTGAGGTCCTCGGGTGTCGAAGGCGTGCCGCGTCGCGCCAGGTAAGCAGGTGACGCGCAGAGGGTGAGGGTGTAGTCCTGCATGGGCCGTGCGATGAGGCTCGATGTTTCCAGTTCACCAAGACGTATCGCCACGTCGAAGCCGCTGTCGACCAAGTCCATCCGCTCATTGCTCAACACCACGTACAGGTTGATCAGCGGGTAGCGCCGGGAAAATTCGCTCAAGGCCGGTGTAAGGCGTTCGGTGCCGAATACGGGGGGCGCGGTGATGCGCAGGGTGCCCTTGGGGACATCGCTATGGGCTTGTTCGGCCAGTTGCTCGGAGTCGGCCACCAAGCCCAGCACTTCCAGGCAGCGCTGGTAATACTGCCCGCCGAATTCCGTGAGGCTCTGTTTGCGCGTGGTGCGCTTGAGCAGGCTGACGCCAAGGCGTTGTTCCAGCGCGCGCAAGTGGTTGCCGACCATGGTGGTCGACATCCCGCAGGCTTGGGCTGCGGCGGTCATGCTGCCAGTCTCGACCACCTTCACGTACACCGACATTGCCTGGAACAGATCCATTATCAAGCCCTTGTTTAAAGTCATTGCAGGAATGTGCAGTTTATCCAGCTCAGGTGGCTAACGATACTGAAGCCATCACAACGATGCACTGGAGCCGCACCATGACCGCTGCCTGCTTGATGACCACTTACCAACCCCTGGCGCTGAGCTTTACCCGCGGCCTGGGCACGCGCCTGTGGGACCAGCAGGGCCGTGAATACCTGGATGCGGTGGCCGGTGTGGCGGTGACCAATGTCGGCCATTCGCACCCCAGGTTGGTGACGGCCATCAGCGAGCAGGCTGGCTTGTTGTTGCATACCTCCAACCTCTACAGCATCGACTGGCAACAACGGCTGGCCCAACGCCTGACTCAACTGTCTGGCCTCGACCGGGCCTTCTTCAACAACTCCGGTGCCGAGGCCAACGAAACAGCGCTGAAACTGGCGCGGCTGCATGGCTGGAAAAAAGGCATTGAAGAACCGTTGGTGGTGGTGATGGAAAATGCTTTTCACGGCCGTACGCTCGGCACCATGGCTGCCAGTGACGGGCCGTCGGTACGCCTGGGTTTCCAGCGCTTGCCGGGGGACTTTCTCAAGGTGGGCTTTGGCGATCTGGCTGCGCTTGAGGCAATCACCCAGACGTTTGGCGCGCGGATCGCCGCGGTCCTGCTGGAACCGATCCAGGGTGAAAGCGGCGTACTGCCGGCACCACCGGGCTACCTGAAAGCCCTGCGTGATCACTGCACCCGCCATGGCTGGTTGATGATGCTCGATGAAATCCAGACCGGCATTGGGCGCACCGGCGCCTGGTTTGCCTTCCAGCATGAAGGCATCGTCCCGGACGTGATGACCCTGGCCAAGGGCCTCGGCAACGGCGTACCCATCGGCGCCTGCCTGGCGCGGGCCGGTGTGGCCCAGTTGTTTACGCCGGGCAGCCATGGCAGCACCTTCGGCGGCAACCCGTTGGCGTGTCGCGTGGGGTGCACCGTGCTGGACATTATCGAAGAACAAGGTTTGCTGCAGAACGCGGCGCTACAGGGCGAGCGCTTGCTGGCGCGGTTGCGGGTGGAACTGGGTGAGCACCCGCACGTCCTGGCGATTCGTGGGCAGGGGTTGATGATCGGGATCGAACTGGCGAGCCCTTATCGTGACCTGGCCCAGCGCGCGGCCCAGGAACACGGCCTGCTGATCAACGTGACGCGGGGCAAGGTCATTCGGCTGCTGCCGCCGCTGACCCTGGCTGCCAAGGAGGTCGAGATGATCGTGCGGGCCATTACCCGGCTACTGGATCAGGCCCGTTGAGCCATTCCTGGTTCAGGGTTTCGGTATCGCCCAGATACTCCAGCAGCCAGGCCATGGCCGGGGACAGCTTGTCCTGTGCCCAGGCCACACACGACGGGCTGGCAGGAAACGGCCGGCTCAATTGCAGCGCCACTAATTCCCCGCGCTCGATCCACGGTAGCACCTGATGCGCCGGCGCCATGCCGACGCACAGGCCGTCACGCAAGCAATCGAGGGCCGATGACCAGTTCGGCACCACCAGCCGACGCTGGTTATCCAGGGTCCAGGTGTCGCGTTTGGGCAGGTTGCGCGATGTATCGGTCATGCACAACGAAGCGAAGGGCCTCAGTTGATCGTCACTCAGCAAGCCTTCGACGCGGGCCAACGGGTGACGCGCACTGACCACACACAGCCAATTCAACAACCCCATGTCGCGAAAGGTGAAGCGGCTGGCCACCGGCACCGCGCTGGTGGCGCCGATCACAATGTCGGTGCGCTCATCCGCCAGGGCATCCCACACGCCGTTGTACACCTCGTATTCCAGCAACAGCTCGACCTCGGGAAACTGCCGGTAGAAATCAATGACCAACTGCCGGCAGCGCTGGGGTTTGACGATGGAATCCACCGCCACCTTCAACTGGCCACTCCAGCCGTTGGCCACTTGCTGGCAAAGGCGTCGGGTGCCGAGCATTTTTTTCATCACGCCACGGGCTTCGTCGATAAACAGCCGGCCGGCCGGCGTCAGCTCGACGTCCCGGTGGCGCCGCACAAACAACGGCACTGCCAGCCATTCCTCGATCTGACGCACCGTATAGCTGATGGCCGACGGCACCCGGTGCAGTTCCTGGGCAGCTGCGCTGAAGCTGCCATGACGCGCGACTGCATCGACAACGTCCAGCGAATATTCGGACCACATGGCGTTTGCCTTCAAATTTATTGATAAGAGTATCCAATTATTATCGCTTCACAGCAAAACTGTCAGCTTCATAATGGGCGGCAGTCAGCAAATAGTTTGATGGCAGGATCAACAAGGCTTCAATGAAAAATTCTTTTGGTTTCACTGGGTATCTGGCGGGGCTGAGCATGCTCGGTTACCTCGCCATGGACATGTATTTACCGGCGTTCGGCGCCATGGGCGAGCACTTGCAGATTGGCGCCGGTGCAGTAGGCGCCAGCTTGAGCATCTTCCTCGCCGGCTTTGCGGTCGGGCAGTTGTTATGGGGGCCGTTGTCCGACCGCCTGGGGCGCAAGCCGATCCTGCTCGCCGGGCTGAGCCTGTTTGTGCTCGGTTGTGCGGGCATGTTCTGGGTCGAAACGGCGCCTCAGTTGCTGGCATTGCGTTTTATCCAAGCCATTGGCGTATGCGCCGCCGCCGTCAGTTGGCAGGCCCTGGTGATCGACCGCTACCCGGCCGACAAGGCCCATCGCGTGTTCGCCAGCATCATGCCGCTGATGTCGTTGTCACCGGCTTTAGCGCCGCTGTTGGGCGCGATGGTGCTGAGTCACTTCGGCTGGCAGGCGATCTTCGGCGTATTGCTGGGTGTGTCGTTGTTGCTGTTGTTGCCGACGTTGTTCCTGCGTACTGCGCAGAAACGTCAGGCCGCGAAGGGCGAACCTTCGCGCCTGGGTTATGGACAGTTACTGACGTCTCGCGTGTTTACCGGCAATGTCATGATTTTTGCCGCGTGCTCGGCCAGTTTCTTCGCCTGGCTGACGGCGTCGCCCTTCATCCTGGGCGGCATGGGCTACAGTCCGAATGACATCGGCCTGAGCTACGTGCTGCCGACCTTGGCGTTTCTGGTCGGCGGCTACAGCTGCCGCAGCGCCTTGCAACACTTCCAGGGCAAGACGCTGTTGCCGTGGCTGCTGCTGGCGTATTGCATCAGCATGGTGGCGTTGTACCTGGTCGCGACCTTGACCGTGCCGAGCCTTACCACCTTGCTGATTCCGTTCTGCCTGATGGCGCTGTGCAACGGTGCCAGTTACCCCATCGTCGTGGCGAACGCGCTGATGCCGTTTGCGCAAAACTCCGGCAAGGCGGCGGCGCTGCAAAATACGCTGCAATTGGGCCTGTGCTTTCTCAGCAGCCTGCTGGTGTCGTCAATGATTGACCAGCCACTGCTGATTACCGTGATTGTGATGCTGGCGACCGCGCCGCTGGCCGTGCTGGGGTACTGGCTGGCGCGGCCCAAGGCCGAGGATTCGGAACTGGCAGCCGCCTAGAACGTCACTTCCAGGTTCACTGTCGGCGTCGATGTGCGGCTACCCCGGCCGCCATCCACGCCGAATTTGTTATGCCAATACTCGTAACCCACCCCCAGGTACAGGTTCGGCTTGACGCTTTTGCCCGGTCGCACCGCCACCATCAGCGCGGTGCGCATCAGGGCTTCCGGCGCGGTGTCGCGACCGTGATAGTCCTCGCCTTTTTCCCCGACATAATTCATGAAACCCTGGAATTTCGCCGCATGATTGGCAATCTCGAACGGGCGCATCCACGTCAGGTTGAGCATGTAGGTATCGTCGAACGTGTGGTTCGACTCCTGCGCGCCGGGGATGCCGGTGTGGTTCTTTTCCTTGTAGTACAGCAGGCTCAGGTCCAGCACGCCGACGGTGTTGAACTTCAAGGTCGGGCCGATCACCAGGGCGCGCTTCCTGGCTGAGGCGAAGTTGTTGTTGCGGTTGGCATCGAACCCCAACGTCAGCGCGTAATCCTTGACCAGGCCAGTGCCCAGCGGCACATCGAACACCCGTGATGCATACAACTGGTGACGGTACACCGCATACACCTCGCTCCCGCCATGATCCGTACCCTTGCGCGGGTCGCGGCTGTCGGACAGGAATACATCGAGGTTGAGGAAATTGCTGCCGTACCGGTAGCCGCTGGCGTGGGTAAAACTGTAGATGCGCTTGCTGAATTCGTCGGGGTTGTTCGGGTTGGTGAACTGCTGGCCGTAGCGAAACCCTACGCTGTTGTTCATCCATTCCACCGCGACGGCCTCCCCGCCGCCGAGGAGGGTGAGTGCGACGGTTGCGCCCTGTAGTGCCTTTTTCATTGTTATGGGTCCTTTGGCGTTCTGGCTCATCACGGCCGGATTGTTTTTGTAACGCCGACGGAGGGTAACTTGTTCGATTGATTGTATACAACTCTATGGACATCCAGTCCAAACATTGCATACAGTGGCCGCACAACAAAAACAGAGAACCCCTCACCATGACTATCCCGAAGGCGTCACCGCAGCGGCCAGAAGATGAGAATCTCGGCGTCGCCGCCAACATGGCTTACGGCCTGCAACATGTGCTCACCATGTACGGCGGCATCGTCGCGGTACCGTTGATCGTCGGCCAGGCGGCGGGTTTGTCGCCGGCGGATATCGGCCTGCTGATCGCCGCGTCGTTGTTCGCCGGTGGCCTGGCCACGCTGTTGCAGACCCTGGGCCTGCCGTTTTTTGGTTGTCAGTTGCCGCTGGTGCAGGGCGTGTCGTTCGCCGGTGTGGCAACCATGGTGGCGATTGTCGGCAGTGATGGCGCCGGTGGTGTGCCGGCGATTCTTGGCGCGGTAATGGCCGCGTCGTTTATCGGATTATTGATAACCCCGGTGTTCTCGCGGATCACCAAGTTTTTCCCGCCGTTGGTAACGGGCATTGTGATCACCACCATCGGCCTGACCCTGATGCCCGTTGCCGCGCGCTGGGCCATGGGCGGCAACAGCCGCGCCGCCGATTTCGGCAGCATGTCCAATATCGGCCTGGCGGCGTTGACCCTTGTGCTGGTGTTGCTGCTGAGCAAGATAGGCAGCGCGACCATCTCGCGCTTGTCGATCCTGCTGGCGATGGTGATCGGCACCGTGATTGCGGTGTTCCTTGGCATGGCCGACTTCTCCGGCGTGACCCAGGGGCCGATGTTCGGTTTCCCCACACCCTTCCATTTCGGCATGCCCACCTTCCATGTGGCCGCGATCATTTCCATGTGCATCGTGGTGATGGTGACCCTGGTCGAGACCTCGGCGGATATTCTGGCGGTGGGTGAAATCATCGACACCAAAGTCGATTCCAAGCGTCTGGGCAACGGCCTGCGTGCCGATATGCTGTCGAGTATGTTCGCGCCGATCTTCGGTTCGTTCACCCAGAGCGCCTTCGCCCAGAACGTCGGGCTGGTGGCGGTGACCGGGGTCAAGAGCCGCTTCGTGGTGGCCACGGGCGGGCTGTTCCTGGTGATCCTCGGTTTGTTGCCCTTCATGGGCCGGGTCATCGCGGCGGTGCCCACTTCAGTGCTGGGCGGGGCCGGGATTGTGCTGTTCGGCACCGTGGCGGCCAGTGGTATCCGCACCTTGTCCAAGGTGGATTACCGCAACAACATGAACCTGATCATCGTGGCCACGTCCATCGGTTTTGGCATGATCCCGATTGCGGCACCGAGCTTCTACGACCACTTCCCGAGCTGGTTCGCGACCATTTTCCACTCGGGGATCAGCTCGTCGGCAATCATGGCGATCCTGCTGAACCTGGCGTTCAACCATTTCACCGCCGGCAATTCGGACCAGCAGTCGGTTTTCGTGGCGGGGACCGAACGCAGCCTGTGCTTTCGCGATGTGTCGGAACTGCGTGATGGGGATTACTTCAAGGGCGGCAAGTTGTTTGATGCCGAGGGCAGGGAGATCCCGTTGGTGGCGGAAGTGCCTAGGAAGGTCACCAAACCCGAGGCTAGCGAGGCCTGAATGTGGGAGGGGGCTTGCCCCCGATGACGGTGTATCAACTGAGTGATTGGCGCCTGACACACCGCTATCGGGGGCAAGCCCCCTCCCACAATTGGAATGCATCCAGCTTGAGCATTCAGCCGGCCTTGAGCACTTTGTATTGTGCTGAACACACCTCATCCAGAAACTTCACCACAGTCCCCATGCACGCCTGGCGTTCTTCCACATGGGGCATGTGGCTGGAGTCTTCAAACAGCGCCCAGCGCACATCCGCAATTTCGTCCAGGAACGGCTTGACCACCAGCGGCGTGGCCTCGTCGTGGCGACCTGAGATCACCAGCGTCGGTACGTTGATCGCCGACAGGCGGCCAGTGGACTTCCAGTCTTTCAAGCTGCCGATCACATGGAATTCGGTCGGGCCGCTCATGGCGTGGTACACCGTCGGGTCTGCATCGACCGCGGCGAAGGTGCGCGCCACTTCCTCGGGCCAAGGGATGACCCGGCATACGTGATGGTCATAGAACACCCGCGACGCGGCGAGGTATTCCGGATCCTGGTAGTTGCCGACGGCTTCGTGCTTGAGCAGGGTTTCATGCACGCCTTCAGGTAACAATTTGCGCAGGCGGTTGGCTTCGCTGACCCAGGTGCGCATGCAGGTCGGCGAGTTGGCCGGGATGAACGCGCGCAGGCCCTTGGGTTGCAGGATCGCGTGTTCACTGCCGAGCATGCCGCCCCAGGACTGGCCGAGGATCGCGTAGTTATCGCTGATCTGCAGGTGGTCCAGCAGGTTGTCGAGTTCTTCGAGGAACAGGCCCACGGTCCAGAAGGACGGGTCTTTGTCGGGCAGATGGGTGGAGCGGCCGTTGCCCAACTGGTCGTAGTGGATCACCGCGTGACCGCTGGCGGCGACGTCCTTGAACGCGTCAACATAATCATGGGTGCATCCGGGGCCGCCGTGGATAACCACCAGGGGCGTGCGACCGCTCGACAAGTCACCGGTGACGCGGTACCAGGTTTGGTAGGCGCCAAACGCCGCATACCCTTCGCGGATTTTTTCGATGAATTCCATTTCGTACCCTGCTCTGAAAAAAGGATCAGGGACACGATAATGCGTGGCAGAAATTTAGGTAACTAGCAAAACAGCTAGGTTTTGCCGGGGGGTCAGTCTTCCAGCAACCGGTAATGGGTGGCGCGCACTACCGCCTGCACGCGGTTCTTGGCCCCCAGCTTGTGCATGGCCGAGGCCAGGTGCAGGGTGACCACCGCCAGCGAACGGCTCAATTGCGTGGCAATTTCGGCCGCAGTCAGGCCTTCGGCGGCCCATTTGAGGCACTCACGTTCGCGTTTGGTCAGGTGGATATGCGGGTAAGTGCGCAGCTCTTTGCTGAACAGTGGGTAGGCCGCTTCCTGCAAGGCATGGGAAATCAGGCTGAAGTCCGACAAGGTCTGCTGCGCATCCTTCAACACGCTGCGGGCGTTGCCGGTGCGCAGGCCGGTCAGCGAGGCGAAGCCGCCACGGGGCAGGTGGATCGGCACGCTGACGCCGCAGGTCAATTGCTGGTCATGCAGGTAGGATGAAACCGGCGCGTGGCAGGGATCGATGATCTTTTGCAGGGGGGTGTCGGCCTTGACGTCGTAGGACCACACGAACGGCGACACCCGGCTCAGAGCCAGGTGTTGCACCGGATCGATCTGGTAGAACCCTTCGCTGCACCACAAGGCATGCCAGTCGGCCGGGGTGTTGCGCAGTTGCAGCACCGAGGGGGTGATCAATGCGCCATCCTGGTCGATCGGCACCGGGGTGTAGTCGTACACCAAGGCGTCGAAGCCCAACTGTTGGGCAAGGATAAAGGTGTTGTCCATCTGCTCGTCCAGGCTCCTGCCCGGCATCAGACGGTGATTTAAGGCAGTCAGCTTGGCCAGCATCCGTTCTGCTCCCGATTTCATTTGAATCTCGACTTGCGGCAAGTAGAATGCCACGCCCCGGCGAAGGACTGCCAGGCCAAACCTATAAGAAATACTAGGTTATGGACGCGCGGCATCCTCGGTAGTGTTGGCCGATCAACGGCCGCTACCTGCCAGGCCGATACAACACAAGGAATGTATGCATGTGGCGTGAAATTGCCCCCGACCAGCAGTACAACGTGCAAGTCGATGGCCATAACCTCGTGGTCTACAGCTTCGGCGAAGGCGATGAGGTGCTGCTGTGCCTCAACGGCGGGCCGGGCCTGCCGTGTGACTACTTGCGCGACGCCCATGGCTGGCTCAAGGAGCATAACCTGCGAGTGGTTGCATTCGACCAGCTTGGCACGGGCGCATCAGCCAGACCCACCGATGTTTCGCTGTGGGAAATCCGCCGTTATGTCGAAGAAGTCGAAACCGTGCGCCAGGCCCTGGGCCTGGGCCGCGTGCATTTGCTCGGGCATTCCTGGGGCGGCTGGCTCGGCATCGAATACGCGATCCATTACCCCGACGCGCTGAAAAGCCTGATCCTCGAAAACACCGTGGGCGACATTCCGCACCTGTCCCAGGAACTGGAGCGCCTGCGCGGCGCCCTCGGCAGCGAAACCGTGGCGATGATGCAACGTCACGAAGCCATGGGTACCCTCGACCACCCGCAGTACCAGGCCGCGATTACCTTGCTCAACTATCGCCACGTGTGCCGGCTGGACGAGTGGCCTGCACCGGTCAGACGCTCTCTCGACGACTGGAACATGGGCCCTTACGAAACCATGCAGGGTCCCAACGAGTTTCTCTACATCGGCAACCTCAAGGACTGGAACCGCCTCCCCGAGATGGCCGCGTTCAAGATGCCGATCCTGATCACCACCGGCCAGCACGACGAACTCACCCCGGCCTGCGCCATGCGCATGAAAATGGCGGCCCGGCACGCCGAATTGCATGTGTTCCCCAACAGCAGCCATATGCCGTTTTATGAAGAGCCCCAGGCATATTTCCCGGTGCTGCTGGACTTCCTCTCGCGTCACCGAGGCTGACGGATGAACCTGGCGCGCTACCGTTTTGTGCTGTCCCGGCCGCTGCAGTTGCTGCCGGTGCTGTTTGGCATCAGCCTGATCACCTTTGTGCTGGTGCGCTCGATCCCTGGCGACCCGGCGCGCGCCTTGCTGGGCTCGCGCAGCACGCCGGATGCCTTGCTGAAGATCCGCGCCCAGTACGGCCTCGACCAGCCGTTGTGGCAGCAATACTTCTACTTCCTGAAAAACCTGCTCAAGGGCGACCTCGGCCAATCGCTGCTGTACAAGGTCGACGCCCTCAAGCTGATTGTCACGCGCATCGAGCCCACCCTGGTGCTGGTACTGGGCAGCGTGGTGCTGGCGCTGCTGATCGCGGTGCCGCTGGCGACCTGGGCCGCACGCAACAAGGGCGGCTGGGCGGACAACCTGATCCGCGTGTTCACCACGGTTGGCCTGGGCATGCCGGCGTTCTGGCTGGGCTTGATGCTGATCCTGTTGCTGAGTGTGCAGTGGGGCTTGTTTCCGGTGTCCGGCTACGGCCGCACCTGGCTGGACAAGGCGCATCACATGGTGCTGCCGTGCCTGACGATTGCCCTGGCGTTATCGGCGGTGCTGGTGCGCAACCTGCGGGCGAGCATGTTGATGGAGTTGCAGGCCGATCACGTGACCGCGGCCCGCGCCCGTGGGCTGTCGGAAACCGCCGTTTTTCGTCGGCATGTGTTGCCAAATTCCCTGGTGCCGGCGGTCAACCTGCTGGCGGTGAACATCGGCTGGCTGATCAGCGGCACGGTGGTGATCGAAAGCCTGTTCGCCATTCCCGGTATCGGCCAATTGCTGGTGCGCGGCATTTTCACCCGCGATTACATGGTGGTGCAGGGCGTGGCCATGGTGCTGGCCTGTGCGACGGTGGTGGTCAACTTCATCGCTGACGTGGTGACGGTGGCCCTCGATCCACGGGTGAAGATGCAATGAGCAGCCGCCCGTTGATTGCCCCGTGGCGCTTGCGCCTGCGTTTCGGTTTGCGCAATGGTCGGCTGACGGCGGCGTGGGGCCTGTTGATCCTGCTGGTGTGGCTGGCGCTTGCGCTGTTTGCGCCGTGGATTGCACCGTATGACCCGATTGCGCAGAACCCTGATTTCAGTTTGCTCGCTCCAAGCCTTATGCATCCGTTTGGCACGGATAACTACGGAAGAGACATCCTTTCGAGGGTGATCTGGGGCGCGCGCATCGACCTGCAACTGGCCATTGTCGGGGTGATCTTCCCTTTCATGATCGGCACCTTCATCGGTGCGGTCTCGGGCTATATCGGCGGGCGCTTCGACAGCGTTTGCATGCGCGTGATCGACGTGATCCTGGCGTTTCCCTTCCTGGTGCTGATGCTCGCGATCATGGCCATCCTCGGGCCGGGCTTGAAGAGTTTCTACATCGCCATGGCGCTGGTGGGCTGGGTGTCGTATGCGCGGCTGATCCGCTCGCAGATCCTGGTGCTCAAGGAAAGCGAGTTTGCCCTGGCCGCCAAGAGCCTGGGCTTTGGCCACGGGCGCATTCTGTTCCGGCATCTGCTGCCCAATGCGATGTTCGGCTCGATTGTGTTTTCCATGTCTGACGCGGTGCTGGTGCTGCTCAATGGCGCCGCCGTTAGCTATCTGGGCCTGGGCGTGCAACCGCCGACCGCCGAGTGGGGCACCATGGTGGCCGAGGGGCAGGCCTTTATCACCACGGCCTGGTGGATCTGCACCTTTCCGGGGCTGGCCATCGTGACCCTGGCCATGGGCTTCAGCCTGCTGGCCGATGGCGTGGCGCAAGTGTTGGGGGACCGCTCATGAGCCTGCTGCAAGTGCGCGACCTCAGTGTCATCGCCAACAATGCGGGGCGCGATGTAACCCTGGTCGAGCGGGTGTCGTTCGATCTGGCCGAAGGCGAAATCCTCGGCCTGGTAGGGGAAAGCGGCTCGGGCAAGACCATGGCCTGCCGTGGCCTGATGCGCCTGCTGCCATCGCCCAGCCTGCGCGTGCAAGGCGGCTCGGTGCGGCTGGCCGGCCAGGACCTGTTGGCATTGGATGACGCTGGCATGCGCGCTGTGCGCGGCGGCCAACTGGGCATGATTTTCCAGAACCCCAGCAGCCACCTTGATCCGCTGATGCGTATCGGCGAGCAGATTGCCGAGGGCATCCGCCTGCATCAAGGCGCGTCGAAAAAAGACGCGCGATTGCAGGCCATCGACGTGTTGCGCCAGGTTGGCATCCCCGATCCCCAGGCGCGGGTCGACAACTACCCCCACGAGTTTTCCGGCGGCATGCGCCAGCGTGCAATGATCGCCGTGGCGCTGGGCTGCAACCCTAAAGTGTTGATCGCCGACGAACCCACCACCGCCCTGGATGTGACGGTGCAGGCGCAAATCCTGCGGCTGTTGATGGAATTGCGCGACCAGCGCGGCCTGTCGATCATCATGATTACCCATGATCTCGGCGTGGTGGCGCAAACCTGTGATTCCATCGCCGTGATGTACGCCGGGCGGCTGTGCGAGCACGGCAGCAAATACGACTTGCTGGCTCGACCGCAGCATCCCTACACCGCCGGCCTGATCGATTGCCAGCCCGCCCACAGCAGCGGTCACGCCTTGCTGCGCACGATCCCCGGGCAACCGCCGTTGCTGGATGCATTACCCGCCGGTTGCCGGTTCAACCCGCGTTGCCCGCAGGTTGGCGCGTTGTGCACCGAGGTGTTGCCGGACGGTGCTCGGGTCGCCTGTCATTACCCGTTGGGAGCGCAGCCATGAGCCTGTTGCAGATCAAGGACCTTGAGGTGAAGTTTGCCGCGTCCGGCACCGGCGTGTTCGGGTTGAACAAGCAGTGGGTGAGGGCAGTGAACGGCGTGTCGCTGAACCTGGCGGCGGGTGAAACCCTGGGGCTGGTGGGTGAGTCGGGCAGCGGCAAAAGCACCCTGGGCCGCGCCATCCTGCACCTCAACCCGATCAGCGCCGGCCAGGTGTTGTTTGACGGCATCGACATGGCCCATGGCAGCGCCATCGACATCACTCGTCTGCGGCATGAAACCGCAATGATCTTCCAGGACCCGTACGCTGCGTTGAACCCGCGCCACACCATCGGCGAAACCATTGCCGAGGTGCTGCGCGTGCAGCGCAAAGTCGCGCCAGAGCAGGTTGCAGCTCGTGTGAGTGAACTGCTCGACCTGGTCGGCCTGCGCCCCGAACTCGCCAGCCGCAAACCCGCCGCCCTCAGCGGTGGCCAGTGCCAGCGCGTCGGCATTGCCCGGGCGCTGGCGGTTGAGCCACGCCTGATCATCGCCGACGAGTGCGTGGCGGCGCTGGATGTGTCGATCCAGGGCCAGATCATCAACCTGCTGCTGGAACTGCAGCAGCGCATGAACCTGGCGATCCTGTTTATCGCCCATGACCTGGCCATCGTGCGCCGATTGTGTGACCGCGTGGCGGTGATGTACCTGGGCAAGATCGTCGAGGAAGGACCGGTGGAGGCGGTCTTCACGGCGCCACGTCATCCGTACACGGCGGCGTTGATCCAGGCGATTCCCGAGATCGATCCGCATCGGCCATTGCCGACAGAACCCTTGCCGGGTGAACCACCGAGCCCACTGAATCTGCCCACAGGCTGCGCCTTTCACCCGCGTTGCCGGCATGCCCGCACCCTGTGTTCCGTGGTGTTGCCGCCGACCCATTTCCTGCACGAGCATCGGTACAGTTGCGTGCTTGAAGAACCTTTGCTTTGACCCATCCCTGCCATTCATGAACAAGGAGTTATGACATGCAATCGCGCCACTTGAAGTTGCTCGCCGCCGCCACACTGACCGCCTGGTCGCTGACCGCCGGTTTCGCCCAGGCCGCCGGTGTCCTGACCATCGGCTGCCGTGAAGACAGCACCACGTTCGACCCGATCAAAAGCGCGCAAAACCGCGACACCTGGGTCTTCGCCAACGTCTACGACACCCTGGTACGCGTGGACAACCTGGGCACCAAGATGGAGCCGGGCCTGGCCGAAAGCTGGGATATCTCCAAGGACGGCCTGACTTACACCTTCAAACTGCGTGACGCGAAGTTCTCCGATGGCTCGGCCATTACCGCCGACGATGCGGCGTTCAGCCTGCTGCGTATCCGCGACAACAAGGCTTCGCTGTGGGCTGATCCGTTCAACTTGATCAACACGGCCAAGGCATCGGACCCGAAAACCCTGGTGGTCACGCTGAAAACCCCGGCCGTCGCCTTCCTCTCGCAACTGGCGTCGCCGACGGTGTCGATCCTGTCGGAAAAAGCCATGACCAAGATGGGCGAAGACGCCTACTCGGAAAACCCGGTGACGTCCGGCGCGTTTACCGTAGACGAGTGGCGCAAGGGCGATCGGGTGATCCTGAAGAAGAACCCGAACTTCTGGCAGGCCAGGAACGTGAGCCTGGATGGCGTGGAGTGGGTCTCCGTTACCGACGACAACACTCGCATGCGCATGGTGCAGAACAATGAGCTGGACACGGCGATCTTCGTACCGTTCTCGCGGGTTGAAGAGCTGAAGAAAGACAAGAACGTGGTGATCCACGCCGACCCGTCCACACGTGAAGATCACCTGCTGATCAACCACGCCCACGGGTTGCTGGCCAAGCCGGAAGTGCGCCAGGCGCTGGACATGGCCATCGACAAACAATCGCTGGTGAAGACCGCCACCTACGGTCAGGGCACTGTGGCCTATTCCTACATTCCAAAGGGCTCGCTGTACCACTACGCCAACAACCTGCAGCGCCCGTATGACCCCACCGCCGCCAGGAAGCTGCTGGAGCAGGCCGGTGCGAAGGACTTGAAGCTCAACTACGTGGTCAACGCCGGCAACGAAGCCGACGAGCAGATTGCGGTGATCATCAAGGACCAGCTAGCCAAGGTCGGCGTAACCGCCAACCTGCAAAAGGTCGATCCGACCCAGAGCTGGCAGATGCTGGTGGACGGTGAGTACGATATTTCGGTGATGTACTGGACCAACGACATCCTCGACCCGGACCAGAAGACCACCTTCGTGCTGGGCCACGACACCAACCAGAACTACATGACCCGCTACAGGAACGACAAGGTCAAGGACCTGGTGGCCCAGGCACGGATCGAGGCCGACCCGGTCAAGCGTGAGCAGATGTATGTGGAATTGCAGAAACTGGCGAAACAGGATGTGAACTGGATCGACTTGTACTACAGCCCTTACATCAACATCTCACGCAAGAATGTGAGCAACTTCCTGCAGAACCCATTGGGCCGCTTCACCCTTGAAGAAGTGGTGAAAAACTAAAGCACACTGCTGAAAAATGTGGGAGGGGGCTTGCCCCCGATTGCAGTGGATCAGTCAACAGATACAGTGACTGTCCCACCGCTATCGGGGGCAAGCCCCCTCCCACATTTGGTTTTACAATGTGCCGGTTATTGCGCGTCGAACGCCTGGCCGTTGATGCCGGCACTGTCCGGCCCCATCAGGTACAGGTACACCGGCATGATCTCTTCCGGCGCCGGCCGTTCCATCGGGTTTTCCCCCGGATACGCCTGGGCGCGCATGCTGGTGCGGGTGCCGCCGGGGTTGATGCTGTTCGAGCGAACCGCCGCTACATCTTCGAGCTCGTCCGCCAGGGTTTGCATCAGGCCCTCAGTCGCAAACTTCGACACGCCATAAGCTCCCCAATAGGCCCGGCCCTTGCGGCCGACGCTGCTGGAGGTGAACACCACCGAGGCATCCTTCGACAGCTTGAGCAGCGGCAACAAGGTACTGGTCAGCATGAACATCGCGTTGACGTTCACGTGCATCACCCGCATGAAGTTCTCGCCGGACAACTGTTCGAGCGGCGTACGCGGGCCGATGATCGAGGCGTTGTGCAGCAGGCCGTCGAGGTGGCCGAATTCTTTTTCGATCATTGCCGCCAGCTCATCGTATTGATGGGGCAGGGCGGTCTCCAGGTTGAAGGGGATCACCACCGGCTGTGGTTGGCCTGCGGCTTCGATTTCGTCATATACCTGGGCAAGGTTGGCTTCGGTCTTGCCCAACAACAGCACGGTAGCGCCGTGGGCGGCGTAGGTTTTCGCCGCCGCCGCGCCAATCCCGCGACCGGCGCCGGTGACCAGGATCACCCGGCCCTTGAGCAGTTCTGGACGTGCAGAGTAATCAAACATAAATAGCCTCGACAGAATTCAGCAGCTTTTGAACCCCAACTCCGAAAACACTGAAGATCCCCAGTGGGAGGGGGCTTGCCCCCGATGAGGGCCTATCAGTCCTAGAGGTGCGGGCTGGCACACCGCTATCGGGGGCGGGCCCCCTCCCACATTGGATCTTCATAGAGGGTGGGGGCGTTGAGTAATCAGCAACTGCACAGTGCGTTATCCAGCACCTTGCGCAGTTCCAGCGGGTGATCCACCACCACATCGGCACCCCAATGGCGTGGGTTGTCGTCCGGGTGGATGTAGCCGTAAGTGACCGCCGCCGTGCGGGTGCCGGCGTCGCGGCCGGACTCGATGTCGCGCAGGTCATCGCCCACGAACAGCACGCTGGCCGGGTCCAGGCCGAGCATCTTGCAGGCCAGGATCATCGGCTCCGGGTCCGGCTTGCTGTTTTTCACGTGGTCCGGGCAGATCAGCAGTGCCGAGCGTTCGGCCAGGCCGAGTTGCTGCATGATCGGCTCGGCAAAACGCAGGGGTTTGTTGGTGACCACGCCCCAGATCAGCTTGGCCTTCTCGATGTCTTCGAGCAGCTGCGCCATGCCGTCGAACAACTTGCTGTGGACCGCGCAGCCCTTGAGGTAGCGCTCGAGGAATTCCTGGCGCAGTTCTTCAAAGCCTGGGGATTCCGGGTCCATCGAGAAGGTCACCGCAACCATTGCCCGCGCACCGCCGGAGATTTCATCGCGGATGTGCTGGGGGTTGATCGGCGGCAGGTCGCGATCGGCGCGCATCGCCTGGCAGATCGCGATGAAGTCCGGCGCGGTATCCAGCAGGGTACCGTCCATATCGAAGAGAACCGCTCGCAACTTCACAGGCTCACTCCTCGCGCAGGGTCTGGATCATGTAGTTGACGTCAACATCGTTGGCCAGCTTGTAGTGCTTGGTCAGCGGGTTGTAGGTCAGGCCGATGATGTCCTTGACGGTCAGCCCGGCCTGGCGGCTCCACGCACCCAGCTCGGACGGACGGATGAATTTCTTGAAGTCATGGGTGCCGCGCGGCAGCAGCTTCATGATGTATTCGGCGCCGATGATCGCGAACAGGTAAGCCTTGGGGTTGCGGTTGATGGTGGAGAAGAACACCTGGCCGCCGGGCTTGACCATGCGGAAGCAGGCGCTGATCACCGAGGACGGGTCGGGCACGTGTTCCAGCATTTCCAGGCAGGTGACCACGTCGAACTGCTCGGGCATCTCTTCGGCCAGGGCTTCGGCGGTGATCTGGCGGTATTCCACGCTCACCCCGGACTCCAGTTGATGCAATTGGGCCACGGCCAAGGGCGCTTCGCCCATGTCGATGCCCATCACAGTCGCGCCGCGTTGGGCCATGGCTTCGCTGAGGATGCCGCCGCCGCAACCGACGTCCAGTACTTTTTTGCCGGCCAGGTTGACGCGTTCGTCAATCCAGTTGACCCGCAGCGGGTTGATGTCGTGCAAAGGCTTGAACTCGCTTTCGCGGTCCCACCAGCGGTGAGCCAGGGCTTCGAATTTGGCGATTTCGGCGTGGTCGACGTTGCTCATGGTGAATCCTCTGAATCTGATAAATCGGTTTGTCGGTCTTGAACGCCAGGGTTCAAGGCCGTCGTTATTCGCTGTGCCCGCTGATGCGTTGGCCCCAGGCGATGGCCGTGGCGGTCAACTGTTGTTCATCCATGCGGGTCAATTGCCGGTCGTCGAGCAATTGCTTGCCAGCGACCCAAAGGTGTTTCACGCAATCGCGTCCGGTGGCATATATAAGCTGTGAGACCGGATCATAGATCGGTTGTTGCGCCAGCCCCGACAGATCGAAAGCAACGATATCCGCCGCCTTGCCGACTTCCAGCGAGCCGATCTCGCTTTCCAGGCCCATGGCTCGCGCGCCATTGAGGGTGGCCATGCGCAGGGCGCGATGGGCATCGAGTGCGGTGGCCGAACCGGCGACGGCCTTTGCCAGCATCGCCGCCGTGCGCGTTTCGCCCAACAGGTCAAGGTCATTGTTGCTGGCGGCGCCATCGGTGCCGATGGCCACATTCACGCCAGCCTGCCACAGACGCTCCACCGGGCAAAAGCCGCTGGCCAGTTTCAGATTGGATTCCGGGCAATGGATGACGCTGGTGTTGCTTTCTACCAGCAAAGCCAGGTCGTCCTCGCTGATTTGGGTCATATGAACGGCCTGGAAGCGCGGGCCCAGCAGCCCCAGGCGCCCCAGGCGCGCCAGCGGGCGCTCGCCGGTCTGCTCGACCGCTTGCTGCACTTCGAAGGCGGTTTCGTGAACATGCATATGGATCGCGGCGTCCAGCTCTTCGGCGATCACCCGGATTTTTTCCAGGTTGTCATCGCACACGGTGTAAGGCGCGTGGGGGCCAAAGGTGATCTTGATGCGCGGGTGGTGCTTGAGGTCGCCGAACAGCTCGACACCCTGGCGAATCGCCTCGTCGGCACTGCCGGCGCCGGGGATCGGGAAGTCGAGGATCGGAATCGCGATCTGTGCGCGCATGCCGCTGTTGTGCACGCAGTCGCTGGCGACCTTGGGGTAGAAGTACATGTCGGAGAAGCAGGTGATGCCGCCCTTGAGCTGTTCGGCGATGGCCAGGTCGGTACCGTCACGCACGAACGCTTCATCGACCCACTTGGCTTCGGCGGGCCAGATGTGTTTTTCCAGCCAGGTCATCAGCGGCAGGTCATCGGCCAGGCCGCGAAACAGGCTCATCGCCGCGTGCCCGTGGGCGTTGACCAGGCCGGGGCTGAGCAACATGCCCGGCAGTTCGCGGGTCTCCTTGGCGGTCAGCTTCAACGCCGCCTGGCGAGGGCCGATAAACGCAATGCGCCCATCGCGGATGCCCAGGCCGTGTTCCTTGAGCACCACGCCGGCGGGTTCGACAGGTACCAGCCAGGTCGGCAGCAACAGTAAGTCGAGCGGGGCGGCAGTGGCAGTCATCGCAGGCTTCTTCCCAGGCAGCTATAAAAGAAGGGCGAAGTATACCCGAGCGTCCTGGCTGGCGGATCGCTATAATCGGCGGCTTTGTTTATGAGTGCGGAGTAAGGGATGCGCGATCGACTGTTGGCAGCGGAGAAAGTGAAGGCCATCGATTGGCGTGATGGCGCACTGTACCTGCTTGATCAGCGTGCCTTGCCGTCCCGGGAAAGCTGGGTGGCCTGCGTGACGGTCGATGCAGTGGCTGCAGCCATTCGCTCGATGGTAGTGCGCGGTGCACCGGCCATCGGCATCAGCGCCGCATATGGCCTGGTGCTGGCCGCCCGCGAGCGGATCGCCGAGGGCGGTGACTGGCAGGCAGCGTGGGAAGAAGACTACGCATTGTTAGCCGATGCCCGCCCCACCGCGTCGAACCTGTTCTGGGCCTTGAAGCGCATGCGTGACCGGCTCGACCGCGTCAAAAAGCACGCCGACCCTATGGCGGTGCTGGAAGCGGAAGCCATCGCCATCCATGAGAGTGACCGCGAAGCCAACCTGACCATGGCCCAGCTGGGCGTCGAGCTGATCCGCAAGCACCAGGGCAACGCCCAGGCCATCCTCACCCACGGCAACGCTGGCGCCCTGGCGACCGGCGGTGTCGGTACGGCGCTCGGGGTGATTCGCGCGGCCTACCTCGAAGGCATGGTCGAGCAGGTCTACGCCAATGAAACCCGGCCCTGGCTGCAAGGCTCGCGGCTGACCGCCTGGGAGCTGGCGGGCGAGGGCATCCCGGTGACGGTGAATGCCGACTCGGCCGGTGCGCATATCCTCAAGACCAAAGGCGTGACCTGGGTGATTGTCGGCGCCGACTGCATTGCCGCCAACGGCGATGTGATCAGCAAGATCGGCACTTACCAGTTGGCCGTGTGTGCGATGCACCACGGCGTGCGTTTCATGGTGGTGGCGCCGAGTTCCACCCTGGACCTGATGATGGCCACTGGCGATGATGTTGCCCTGGAAGAGCGCGATGCCGGTGAGTTGCTTGAAGTCGCCGGCCAGCGCTTCGCGGCCGATGTGGCGGCCTTCAATCCGGTGTTCGACGTGACCCCGGCCGACCTGATCGATGTGATCGTGACCGAAAAAGGCGTGGTCGAACGGCCGGACACCGCCAAGCTGGCCAGGTTGATGTGTCGTAAGCGCTTGCATTAAGCCAATTTGCCCCCGAAATCGGGCTTGGTTCCAGCTCTGAGCCCCTCTCGTCGCCCTCAAGCCTGTCATCCGTCAACTTACTATGCTCCATGCGCATCAGGGGGATAGGTGCGTGGCGGCGATTGTGATAACATCCGGCGGTTTCCAGGGCTGCCCCGAGGGGTGGCCTATAACGTGCAGATCCGTGTCATAACTCGTTGATTTGTCGTAAGTCGTTGTCAGGCACTCTGCCGGCAGCGGCGAGCTTCGTTCGTCCCATATGGATGTGACGAGGTTTCACCCGAAAAAGGAATCAGGCTTCTCATGGGCGAACTGGCCAAAGAAATCCTCCCGGTCAATATCGAAGACGAGCTGAAACAGTCCTACCTCGACTACGCGATGAGCGTAATTGTCGGTCGGGCACTGCCTGATGCGCGCGATGGCTTGAAGCCCGTGCACCGGCGTGTGCTGTTCGCGATGAGCGAGCTGGGTAACGACTGGAACAAGCCGTACAAGAAATCTGCCCGTGTTGTCGGTGACGTGATCGGTAAGTATCACCCTCACGGCGACACTGCGGTGTACGACACCATCGTTCGGATGGCCCAGCCGTTTTCCCTGCGTTACCTGCTGGTAGACGGCCAGGGCAACTTCGGTTCGGTCGACGGCGACAACGCCGCGGCCATGCGATACACCGAAGTGCGCATGACCAAGCTGGCGCACGAGCTGCTGGCCGACCTGCATAAAGAAACCGTGGACTGGGTGCCGAACTACGACGGCACCGAAATGATCCCGGCCGTCATGCCGACCAAGATCCCCAACCTGCTGGTCAACGGTTCCAGCGGTATCGCCGTGGGCATGGCGACCAACATCCCGCCGCACAACCTCGGTGAAGTCATCGACGGTTGCCTGGCCCTCATCGACAACCCCGAGCTGACCGTCGATGAGCTGATGCAATACATCCCCGGCCCGGACTTCCCGACCGCCGCGATCATCAACGGTCGCGCCGGCATCATCGAAGCCTATCGCACCGGTCGCGGCCGCATTTACATGCGTGCCCGCTCGATCATCGAAGACATCGACAAGGTCGGTGGCCGCCAGCAGATCGTCATCACCGAGCTGCCTTACCAGCTGAACAAGGCACGTCTGATCGAGAAGATCGCCGAGCTGGTCAAAGAGAAGAAGCTCGAAGGCATCACCGAGCTGCGCGACGAGTCCGACAAAGACGGTATGCGCGTGGTGATCGAGCTGCGTCGTGGCGAAGTGCCTGAGGTGATCCTCAACAACCTCTACGCCCAGACCCAGCTGCAAAGCGTGTTTGGTATCAACGTGGTTGCACTGATCGATGGCCGCCCGCGCATTCTGAACCTCAAGGACCTGCTGGAAGCCTTCGTGCGTCACCGTCGCGAAGTGGTCACCCGCCGTACCGTGTTCGAACTGCGCAAGGCCCGCGAGCGCGGCCACATCCTGGAAGGCCAGGCAGTTGCGCTGTCGAACATCGACCCGGTGATCGCTCTGATCAAGGCCTCGCCAACCCCGTCGGAAGCCAAGGAAGCGTTGATCAGCACCCCTTGGGAATCCAGCGCCGTGGTGGCGATGGTTGAACGTGCCGGCGCCGACTCGTGCCGTCCGGAGACCCTGGACCCGCAATACGGTCTGCGTGAAGGCAAGTACTTCCTGTCGCCGGAACAGGCCCAGGCCATCCTGGAACTGCGCCTGCACCGCCTGACTGGCCTGGAGCACGAGAAGCTGCTGGCCGAGTACCAGGAGATCCTCAACCAGATCGGCGAGTTGATCCGCATCCTCAGCAGCGCCGTGCGCCTGATGGAAGTGATCCGCGAAGAACTGGAAGTGATCCGCGCCGAATACGGCGATGTGCGTCGCACCGAGATTCTCGATGCACGTCTCGACCTGACCCTGGGTGACATGATCCCGGAAGAGGAGCGCGTGGTGACCATCTCCCACGGTGGCTACGCCAAGACCCAGCCGCTGGCTGCGTACCAGGCCCAGCGTCGTGGTGGTAAAGGTAAATCGGCTACCGGCGTGAAGGATGAGGACTACATCGCTCACCTGCTGGTTGCCAACAGCCACACCACGCTGCTGCTGTTCTCCAGCAAGGGCAAGGTGTACTGGCTCAAGACCTACGAAATCCCGGAAGCGTCCCGTGCCGCCCGTGGTCGCCCACTGGTCAACCTGCTGCCGCTGGACAGTGATGAATACATCACCACCATGCTGCCGGTCGAGGAATACACCGAAGGTCACTTCATCTTCATGGCCACCGCCAAAGGCACCGTGAAGAAGACCCCGCTGGAATCCTTCAGCCGCCAGCGCAGCGTGGGCCTGATCGCCCTGGAGCTGGACGAAGGCGACGTGCTGATCTCCGCCGCCATCACCGACGGCGAGCGTGAAGTCATGCTGTTCTCCGACGGCGGTAAAGTAACGCGCTTCAAGGAATCCGACGTTCGTGCCATGGGCCGTACCGCCCGCGGTGTGCGCGGCATGCGCCTGCCGGAAGGGCAGAAGCTGATTTCGATGCTGATCCCGGAAGAAGGCAGCCAGATCCTCACCGCTTCCGAGCGTGGTTATGGCAAGCGCACCGCCATCAGCGAGTTCCCGGAGTACAAGCGTGGCGGCCAGGGCGTGATCGCCATGGTCAGCAACGACCGCAACGGCCGTCTGGTCGGTGCGGTGCAGGTGCTCGACGGCGAGGAAATCATGCTGATCTCCGACCAGGGCACCCTGGTACGTACCCGTGTGGCTGAAGTGTCGAGCCTGGGCCGTAACACCCAGGGCGTGACCCTGATCAAGCTGGCCAAGGACGAAAAACTGGTCGGCCTGGAGCGTGTCCAGGAGCCATCGGAAGTCGAAGGCGAAGAGCTGGAAGGCGAGGAGTTTGAAGGCGAGGTGATCGCAGCAGGCGATGACAACGTCGACGAGCCAACCCTCGACGCTGCCGCAGACGAAGAAGAACCGCAGGAATAAGCGGACACACAGGGGGCGGATGAAGATTCGCCCCCTTGTTGTTTGTCCCTTATGAAATAACACGTCCTTTGGCTGGACGCGGTCAATGTGGGAGCTGGCTTGCCTGCGATGGCAGCGCCGCGGTATCACTGCGCTACCGAGGTGCCCTTATCGCAGGCAAGCCAGCTCCCACAAGGGTTCGCTCCAGAGAAAGGTTGTTACTGAACATGATTGCAGCCCCACCAGATCAGAGTGAGATTGGATGTGAGCAAGAGAGCCTATAACTTCTGTGCCGGTCCCGCGGCGCTTCCTGAAGCAGTCCTGCAGCGTGCGCAGGGTGAACTCCTCGACTGGCATGGAAAAGGCCTCTCCGTGATGGAAATGAGCCATCGCAGCGATGAGTTCGTGTCCATCGCCACCAAGGCCGAGCAGGATCTGCGCGACTTGCTGGACATCCCTTCCAACTACAAAGTGCTATTCCTGCAGGGCGGCGCCAGCCAGCAATTCGCCCAGATCCCGCTGAACCTGCTGCCGGAAGACGGCACTGCCGACTATATCGACACTGGTATCTGGGGCCAGAAGGCCATTGAAGAGGCTTCCCGTTACGGTCACGTCAATGTGGCGGGCACCGCCAAGCCTTACGACTATTTCGCCATTCCGGGTCAGAACGAGTGGAAGTTGTCGAAGGACGCTGCCTACGTGCACTACGTGGCCAACGAAACCATTGGCGGCCTGGAGTTCGATTGGGTGCCGGAAGTGGGCGACGTGCCGCTGGTGTGCGACATGTCCTCGGACATCCTCTCGCGTCCTATCGACGTGTCCCGGTACGGCATGATCTACGCCGGTGCCCAGAAGAACATCGGCCCGAGCGGCATCCTGGTCAACATCATCCGCGAAGACCTGCTGGGTCGCGCCCGTTCGCTGTGCCCGACCATGCTCAACTACAAGGTCGCAGCCGATAACGGTTCGATGTACAACACCCCGCCGGCGTTCGCCTGGTACCTGTCCGGCCTGGTGTTCGAGTGGCTGAAAGAGCAGGGCGGTGTCGCTGCGATGGGCAAGCTGAACGAAGAGAAGAAGCGTGTCTTGTACGACTTCATCGACGCCAGCGGCCTGTACAGCAACCCGATCAACCTGACCGACCGCTCTTGGATGAACGTGCCGTTCCGCCTGGCTGACGACCGCCTGGACAAGCCGTTCCTGGCCGGTGCCGACGCGCGTGGCCTGCTAAACCTCAAGGGTCACCGCTCGGTGGGTGGCATGCGCGCCTCCATTTACAACGCCGTCGACATCCACGCGATCAACGCGCTGGTTGCCTACATGGCAGAGTTCGAAAAGGAACACGGCTAATGTCTGAGCAAGAACTCAAGGCCCTGCGTGTACGCATCGACAGCCTGGACGAGAAAGTCCTGGAGCTGATCAGTGAGCGCGCGCGGTGCGCCCAGGAAGTGGCAAGGGTGAAGATGGCGTCCCTGGCCGAAGGCGAAGTGCCGGTGTTCTATCGGCCCGAGCGTGAAGCCCAGGTGCTCAAGCGTGTGATGGAGCGCAACAAGGGGCCGCTGGGCAACGAAGAGATGGCGCGGTTGTTCCGTGAAATCATGTCCTCGTGCCTGGCGCTGGAGCAGCCGCTGAAAGTGGCCTACCTCGGCCCGGAAGGCACCTTTACCCAGGCGGCGGCCATGAAGCACTTCGGCCACGCGGTGATCAGCAAGCCAATGGCAGCGATCGACGAAGTGTTCCGTGAAGTGGCGGCCGGTGCGGTGAACTTTGGCGTGGTGCCGGTGGAAAACTCCACCGAAGGCGCGGTCAACCACACGCTGGACAGCTTCCTCGAGCACGACATGGTGATCTGTGGCGAAGTCGAGCTGCGCATCCACCACCACCTGCTGGTGGGTGAGAACACCAAGACCGACAGCATCAGTCGCATCTACTCCCACGCCCAGTCGCTGGCCCAGTGCCGCAAGTGGCTGGATGCGCATTACCCGAATGTCGAGCGCGTGGCGGTCTCCAGCAACGCCGAAGCCGCCAAGCGGGTCAAGGGTGAGTGGAATTCGGCAGCCATCGCTGGCGATATGGCGGCGGGTCTGTACGGCCTGACGCGCCTGGCCGAGAAAATCGAGGACCGCCCGGACAACTCCACGCGCTTCCTGATGATCGGCAGCCAGGAAGTACCGCCGACCGGTGACGACAAGACCTCCATCATCGTGTCCATGAGCAACAAGCCCGGCGCACTGCATGAGCTGCTGGTGCCGTTCCACGACAACGGGATTGACCTGACGCGCATCGAGACTCGTCCTTCGCGCAGCGGTAAATGGACTTATGTGTTCTTTATCGACTTCATCGGCCATCACCGCGACCCACTGGTCAAGGGCGTGCTCGAGAAAATCAGTCAGGAAGCCGTGGCACTCAAGGTGCTGGGCTCTTACCCGAAAGCGGTTTTGTGAGGCTTTAACATGAGTGGCAACTTCCTCGCCCTGGCGCAGCCGGGCGTGCAACAACTGTCGCCTTACGTTCCGGGCAAGCCTGTGGACGAGCTGGCGCGTGAGTTGAACCTGGATCCTTCGAAAATCGTCAAGCTGGCGAGCAACGAGAACCCGCTGGGCCCTAGCCCCAAAGTCCTGGCGGCGATCCGTGAAGAGCTGGCTGAGCTGACCCGGTATCCGGACGGCAACGGCTTCGCGCTCAAGTCGTTGCTGGCGGAAAAATGCCGCGTCGAGCTGAACCAGGTGACCCTGGGCAACGGTTCCAACGACATTCTCGAGCTGGTCGGCCGTGCCTACCTGGCGCCGGGCTTGAACGCGGTGTTCAGTGAGCACGCCTTCGCGGTCTATCCGATCGTGACCCAGGCCGTCGGTGCCGATGCGCGCATCATTCCGGCGAAGGATTGGGGCCATGACCTGCCGGCCATGCTGGCAGCCATCGATGCCCGGACCCGCGTGGTGTTCATCGCCAACCCGAACAACCCGACCGGCACCTGGTTCGACGCCCAGGCGCTGAACGACTTCCTGCAAGACGTGCCCGAGCACGTGCTGGTGGTGCTGGACGAGGCCTACATCGAGTACGCCGAAGGCAGCGACCTGCCGAACGGCCTCGATTTCCTGGCCGCGTACCCGAACCTGCTGGTGTCGCGCACCTTCTCCAAGGCTTACGGCCTGGCATCGCTGCGCGTGGGCTACGGCCTGTCCACTGCGGTGGTTGCCGATGTGCTGAACCGCGTGCGCCAGCCGTTCAACGTCAACAGCCTGGCTCTGGCAGCGGCCTGTGCGGCGGTGAAGGATACCGAGTACCTGGAGCAAGGTCGTTGTATCAACGAAAGCGGCATGCTGCAGTTGCAGGAAGGCTTCCGCGAGCTGGGCCTGGGCTGGATTCCGTCCAAGGGTAATTTCATCTGCGTCGACCTCGGTCAGGTGGCCGCTCCGGTATTCCAGGGCTTGTTGCGTGAAGGTGTGATCGTGCGTCCGGTGGCCAACTACGGCATGCCGAACCACCTGCGCATCACCATCGGTCTGCCGGCTGAAAACAGTCGCTTCTTGGAGGCGCTGGCCAAGGTTCTGGCTCGTGGTTGATGTCACTGCATTGCAACCTGCTGTGCCTATGATCGGTCGCCTGGTGGTGGTCGGCCTGGGGTTGATCGGCGGCTCCTTCGCCAAAGGCCTGCGTGAAAGCGGGCTGTGTGGCGAAGTGGTCGGTGTGGACCTGGACCCGCAATCGCGCCAGTTGGCGGTCGAGTTGGGCGTGGTGGATCGCTGTGAAGCGGACCTGGCGCTCGCCTGCCGGGGCGCGGATGTGATCCAGCTGGCCGTGCCGATCCTGGCCATGGAGAAATTGCTCGCCGTGTTGGCGGGCATGGACCTGGGCCGGGCGATCCTGACGGACGTCGGCAGTGCCAAAGGTAATGTGGTGCGCGCGGCGCAGCAGGCGTTTGGTGGCATGCCGACGCGCTTCGTGCCGGGTCATCCGATTGCCGGTTCGGAGCAAAGCGGGGTGGAGGCGTCGAATGCGCAGCTGTTCCGTCGGCACAAAGTGATCCTGACGCCACTTGCGCAAACCGATCCGGCGGCGCTGGCGGTGGTGGATCGCCTATGGCGCGAGTTGGGTGCGGATGTCGAGCACATGCAGGTCGAGCGTCACGACGAAGTGCTGGCCGCGACCAGCCATCTGCCGCATTTGCTGGCGTTTGGCCTGGTGGATTCTTTGGCCAAGCGCAACGAGAACCTCGAGATTTTCCGTTACGCCGCCGGTGGCTTCAGCGACTTCACGCGGATTGCCGGCAGCGACCCGGTGATGTGGCACGACATCTTCCTCGCCAATCGCGAAGCGGTGTTGCGCACCCTGGACACCTTCCGCAGCGACCTCGACGCCTTGCGCGATGCGGTCGACGCCGGGGATGGCCATCAATTATTGGGCGTGTTCACCCGTGCGCGGGTGGCGCGTGAGCATTTCAGCAAGATCCTGGCGCGCCGGGCGTATATGGAAACCGCTGTGAACGCTGATGACCTGACCTTCCTCGCTAGCCCGGGCGGCCGCTTGAGCGGAAGCATTCGGGTGCCGGGCGACAAGTCGATTTCTCATCGCTCGATCATGCTCGGTTCGTTGGCTGAGGGTGTGACGGAAGTCGAAGGTTTCCTCGAAGGCGAGGACGCCCTGGCGACTTTGCAGGCGTTTCGCGACATGGGCGTGGTGATTGAAGGGCCGCACCATGGGCGCGTGACCATCCACGGCGTGGGGCTGCATGGTTTGAAGCCCGCACCGGGGCCGATCTATCTCGGAAACTCGGGCACCTCCATGCGCCTGCTGTCCGGTTTGCTGGCTGCGCAGAGCTTCGACAGCGTGCTGACGGGCGACGCTTCCCTGTCCAAGCGTCCGATGAACCGCGTGGCCAAGCCGTTGCGGGAAATGGGTGCGGTGATCGAGACCGGCCCGGAAGGGCGTCCGCCCCTGACTATCAGGGGTGGTCAGGTGCTCAAAGGTTTCGATTATTCGATGCCGATGGCCAGTGCGCAGGTTAAATCCTGCCTATTGCTGGCCGGGCTTTACGCCGAGGGCAAGACCTCGGTGACCGAGCCTGCGCCGACCCGTGATCATACCGAGCGCATGTTGCGCGGTTTTGGATATCCGGTTGATGTGGTAGGGGGCAAGGCGTCGGTTGAGTCGGGCCATGCGTTGGCTGCAACACATATTGAAGTGCCGGGGGATATTTCCTCTTCGGCGTTTTTCCTGGTGGCGGCTTCGATTGCCGAAGGCTCCGAGTTGTTGCTGGAGCACGTGGGTGTCAACCCGACCCGCACCGGCGTGATCGACATTCTGCGGCTGATGGGGGCGGACATTACCTTGGAAAATCCGCGTGAAGTGGGTGGCGAGCCGGTGGCTGACCTGCGCGTACGTGCCGCGGCGTTGAAAGGTATTGAAATTCCCGAGGCACTGGTGCCTTTGGCGATCGACGAGTTCCCGGTGCTGTTCGTTGCGGCGGCCTGTGCCGAAGGGCGGACCGTGTTGCGCGGCGCCGAAGAGCTGCGCGTGAAGGAATCCGACCGTATTCAGGTCATGGCCGATGGTCTGCTGGCACTGGGCGTGACGTGTGAACCGACCCCTGATGGGATTATCATTGACGGTGGCCCGATGGGTGGCGGTGACGTACATGCCCATGGCGATCACCGGATTGCCATGGCATTCAGCGTGGCTTCCCTACGGGCGGCGGCGCCGATTCGTATCCGTGACTGCGCCAATGTTGCTACGTCTTTTCCGAACTTTCTTACACTGTGTGCCCAAGTCGGCATCCGTGTTGCCCAAGAGGCTCAATTGTGAATATCAAAGCACCGGTGATTACCATCGACGGGCCAAGCGGCTCGGGCAAAGGCACGATCGCCGGCATCCTGGCCAAGCGCCTGGGCTGGTGCCTGCTGGATTCCGGCGCGCTGTACCGCCTGCTGGCATTCGCCGCACGCAACCATGGCGTCGACCTGACCAACGAAGAATCCCTGAAGCTGCTGGCGGCGCACCTCGATGTACAGTTCGTCGGCGCGACGGAAGGGCATCCCCAGCGCATCATCCTTGAAGGGGACGATGTGACCGATGACCTGCGCAATGAGCAAGTTGGCTCCTGGGCCTCTCAGGTTGCCGCGCTGCCAGCGGTGCGGGACGCATTGTTGCAGCGCCAGCGGGCTTTCCAGGAGCCGCCGGGCCTGGTGGCCGATGGCCGCGATATGGGAACCGTGGTGTTTCCCGAGGCGCCATTGAAGATTTTCCTGACCGCCAGCGCCGAGGAGCGGGCTCGCCGCCGCTACTTGCAGTTGAAGGGCAAAGTCGATGGTGTTAGTCTGTCGAGTCTGCTAGATGAGATCCGTGCACGCGATGAGCGTGATACCCAGCGCGCAGTAGCCCCGCTCAAGCCGGCGGCTGATGCCATACAGCTGGATTCCACGGAGCTGTCCATCGAGCAGGTGCTGGAACGCATCTTGAGCGAGATCGCCATTCGCGATATCGCCGGGTGACCAAGAAGGCCGCAGGGGACCAGTCATAGTCCTGTGGTGCTTCTTTTAATTGAAACTGACCCACACCGTCTGGGGTGTGGAGATGGGCGTATTCTTCGCCCTTATCAACAGGAATTAAAATGAGCGAAAGCTTTGCGGAACTCTTTGAAGAAAGCCTAAAAACCCTGAACCTTCAGGCAGGCTCCATCATCACCGGTGTTATCGTTGATATCGATTACCAAGCTCGCTGGGTAACCGTTCACGCTGGTCTGAAGTCTGAAGCTCTGATCCCGCTGGAACAGTTCTACAACGATGCTGGTGATCTGACAATCAATGTCGGTGACGAAGTTCACGTTGCTCTGGACTCGGTTGAAGACGGTTTCGGTGAAACCAAGCTGTCCCGTGAAAAAGCCAAGCGCGCTGAATGCTGGATTGTTCTCGAAGCAGCCTTCGCAGCTGAAGAAGTGGTCAAGGGCGTTATCAACGGTAAGGTTAAAGGCGGCTTCACTGTCGACGTTAACGGCATCCGTGCGTTCCTGCCAGGTTCTTTGGTCGACGTTCGTCCAGTGCGCGACACCACGCACCTGGAAGGCAAAGAACTCGAATTCAAGGTCATCAAGCTCGACCAGAAGCGCAACAACGTTGTCGTTTCCCGTCGCAGCGTCCTGGAAGCAGAGAACTCCGCCGAGCGTGAAGCTCTGCTGGAATCCCTGCAGGAAGGCCAACAAGTCAAAGGTATCGTCAAAAACCTCACCGACTACGGCGCATTCGTCGACCTGGGTGGCGTGGATGGCCTGCTGCACATTACCGACATGGCTTGGAAGCGTATCAAGCATCCTTCCGAAATCGTCAACGTTGGCGACGAGATCGATGTCAAGGTTCTGAAATACGATCGCGAGCGCAACCGTGTTTCCCTGGGCCTGAAGCAACTGGGCGAAGATCCATGGGTTGCTATCAAAGCCCGTTACCCAGAAGGCACTCGCGTAACCGCGCGTGTTACCAACCTGACCGACTACGGCTGCTTCGCTGAGCTGGAAGAAGGCGTGGAAGGCCTGGTGCACGTTTCCGAAATGGACTGGACCAACAAGAACATCCACCCTTCGAAAGTCGTACAAGTCGGCGACGAAGTGGAAGTTATGGTTCTGGACATCGACGAAGAGCGTCGTCGTATCTCCCTGGGCATCAAGCAGTGCAAATCTAACCCATGGGAAGATTTCTCTGGCCAGTTCAACAAGGGCGATAAAATCTCCGGCACCATCAAGTCGATCACCGATTTCGGTATCTTCATTGGTCTGGACGGCGGCATCGACGGCCTGGTTCACCTGTCCGACATCTCCTGGAACGAAGTGGGCGAAGAAGCTGTTCGTCGTTTCAAGAAGGGCGACGAGCTGGACACCGTTATCCTGTCGGTTGACCCAGAGCGCGAGCGTATCTCCCTGGGTATCAAGCAACTGGAAAGCGACCCGTTCTCTGAATACGTTCAGGACAACGACAAAGGCGCAATCGTTAAAGGCATCGTGAAGGAAGTTGACGCTAAAGGCGCCATCATCACTCTGGCCGACGATATCGAAGCGACTCTGAAAGCCTCCGAAATCAGCCGTGACCGCGTTGAAGACGCGCGTAACGTTCTGAAAGAAGGCCAGGAAGTAGAAGCCAAGATCATCAGCGTTGACCGCAAGAGCCGTGTAATCCAGCTCTCCATCAAGTCGAAAGACGATGCTGAAGAGAAAGAAGCCATCCAGAGCTTGAAAGACAAGCCTTCGGATAGCATCGCTGCTGGTCCTACCACTCTGGGCGACCTGTTGCGTGCACAAATGGAAAAACAGAACTAAGTTCTGTCAGACCATAAAAAAGGGCGACTTCGGTCGCCCTTTTTTGTGCCTGAAATTCGTTGAATCAACAACCTAGAACCAAGGCATACAGCTCAGTGTCAGAACTCACTATAGTCTTAAGAAAAATGCGGTTCTTGTGTTGTTGTTTCAGTAAGGATTTGAATGAACAGGCTTATCGTAATACTTGCAATGATAGTGCTCGCCGGTTGCTCCTCCACCAGCGCTAAAACCCACGCCAAGCGCGGCGTCAGCGGCATTGAGATCGATTGCTCGGGCCTTGGCAATCGCTGGGAGAAGTGCGAGAGGCGCGCTGCCCGTGAGTGCAAGATGCAGGGCTATAAGGTGATCACCAGGTCCAGCGACGCCAAGGACGAAGAGGGTGACTATCTGTTCGGTTGGAACCCTGCCGGCGCTGTAACCCGCACTATGCTGGTCATCTGTAATTGAGGTCGGAATACGCCTATAGCCGGTTGCCACCTATCCTGCGGATAAGTTGTTCGGTGGGCTGTTCAAATTCATCAAGTCATGCTAAAACCTTCGAAGCGCTTTTCCTAGCTGCTTGAAAAAGAAGGGAAAAATATGACGAAGTCGGAGTTGATCGAACGAATTGTCACCCATCAAGGGCTGCTCTCATCCAAGGATGTCGAGCTGGCTATCAAGACCATGCTTGAGCAAATGTCCCAGTGCCTGGCGACCGGGGATCGGATTGAGATCCGTGGGTTTGGCAGTTTCTCTCTGCACTATCGTGCGCCCCGTGTAGGCCGTAATCCTAAAACCGGCCAGTCCGTCAGCCTGGACGGTAAGTTCGTTCCCCACTTCAAACCGGGCAAGGAATTGCGCGACCGGGTGAACGAAGAAGAGGAAGAGGGCGTCTGAGTTTTTTTGGGGTAGGAGAAGGTTATGCGCGGAGTTAAACGCGTTGTTGTGGTGCTGACGGTGCTGGTGGTTTCGCTAGTGGTGTTGGCGTTTGTGCTGGAGAATCAGCAGGGCGTGTCTCTCTCATTCCTAGGGATGGCGACTGGGCCGCTGCCGGTGTCGGTATTTGTGATCGTGGCGTTGATTCTCGGTATGCTGATAGGGCCGTTGTTAGGTGTGCTGGTGCGCACTAGGCGTCATGGGTCGGTCCCAGCAGGGCGCGCCTAAGGGACTCTCTCTCTTTAAACCGCGTGAGCGCACGTTTAGCAGCCGTTCGTCAGAAAACTGCCTTGATATGGCGCATCGGTTTTGCCTTTGTCCTGTAATGATGCGGTCATCCTCGAGTAGTTCCCATCCCCGGATTCATTGAGTCTAACTCGACAATTCGGAATTTCCTTTGCGCTTTCAGATTTTTCAGACATGGCCTCTGGCGGGTTAACGTGCCTGTTTGGGAAAAATCTGACGGCTCTGTCAAGACTTGTAATATGTCAGAGAGATGGCAAAATGAAATCTGTTCTCGATAACGGGCATTTTGTGTGCTCAAAATTTGGCAGAGACGCTGGGTTTTGGCGGTCATATAACTAAAATAAAAAACACATGAAATAGTCTGCATAACGAGCCCGCAGTTTCTCTTTGAAGGCAGGTTTTTGTTGTGAGTAGTAATTTTCGTACCCCCCCAACTCCCCCTGCGGATGAAATTGACCTATACGCCCTTTTCCTGTCTGTATGGCGGCAGAAGTTTATAGTCTGCACAGTAGCGTTGATCGTGACATTGCTTTCGGGTGTCTATGCCTTCACGATCACTCCTGAATATAAGGTATCTAGTATCCTGCGCCCTGCTGCCATTAATGAACTTGATGCTTTAAATCGATCAAAAATTTATGAACTTTCGCCAAAAGACGCTCTGACTAAAGTTGGTGCTGCTCTGGAATCTTATGACACCCGGCTCAGCTTCTTTCGTGCCAATCAAAACATATTTCAATCATTCGAAAAACCAGGGCGGACGTTGGAGCAAAGCTTTGAAGAGTTTAATCGAAATTCATTCGTAATTGTTTTTCCGGATTCAAATAAGAAAGATATTATAAGTTCTTATATAAAAGTTGAAATGAGTTACCCCGAGGGGGTTGATGGGGTGGCTATTCTCAATGGCTTTGTTAATTATGCTATATCAAGTGCGCGTGGTCAGGTAGCCGCAGATCTAGGTGTGATTGTAAGGAACCGTCTAGGCGAATTGGATGGAAGATTGGCTGCCGCACGATCCAGTTATGCCGGGAGAAAGGAGGCAGAAATTGCTTCGCTATCGGAGTCGGACTTCCTGAAAAAAGCTCAGCTTCAAGATGAGCTGAAGGCGCTTAGGGCTGAACTCAAGACCCGTCGGAATGATCGCATAGAACAGCTTGCTGAGGCGATTGGTATCGCCAAGTCTTTGAACATCCTAAGGCCTACGACACCTTCCTCTATGGAGGAGTCTCGGCGTAATACGGCATCGAGTGTCATGCGAACAGAAATTAATAGTCAGCAAACCCCGCTATACTTTATGGGGGTTGAGGCTCTGGAGGCAGAACGGCAAGTGCTGTTGCGACGCAAGTCCGATGACTTCAGCGAAGGGCGTGTTGCTCAGATTGCCAGAGAGCTTCAATTGCTTCAGTTCAATCGCCAAATTGAAATGCTAAACAGCCGTCAGAATGAAGATCTTTTTCTCGATGGTGTTGAGCCACTTAGAGCAGAAGCTGCGCGACTGCGGAATCTGAATGTCAACATGGACTTTTTGAAATTGGTGGTTTTAGATAAAGAGGCGTTGGAGCCTTTAGGTCCAGTTTCTCCAAATAAAACCATCATCGTTGCTTCAGGACTTCTTCTCGGAGTGATCCTTGGAGTAATCGCTGCTTTTATTTACACTCTAATTTCGAGGCGTCTTGTCGAAAAAGAATTACAAATTTCGCCTGGCGCAGCAGTTGCTGTTCCGCGGGCGTTCAGCCAAAACTACGAAAAGGTACAATGATGAGCTTGGTAAAGGACTTCAAGGGTATTGTGGCTGGGATTGCCTCCTGATCGTTTTGGTCAAGAGCAGATCCAGTGGTCAGTGTTAGCGATTCCGAAAGTCAGCCAGTTTTACATTCATCTCCGGTTGGGCGAAGGGTGGGGCGTTCCCCCACCCTAAGTAGAGCTTGCAGCAGCTGTCGTTTGATGATCGGGACTCAAGCAAATGCTTTGTCCACGGCTTTGAATAGCCGAAGTCATCGTATGGACTAGGTGACTACCTTTAGCTAGTTAAGCGATGATGCCCTTCACAGAGGTCGATACAAACTGAGCGGAACCTCTCTGCTGGAAGGGCTGGCTCCCCAGCACCAAGAGCTGCGGTACTCGCCACGTGTCCTCAGCGACGCGACTACTGGTAAATCGACAGAGGGCAGCGGCAAGGAATTGTTTTGAGCCGACCCACTCATCGCTGCAAAAGAACATTGGTTTTTTGGCATGTGGGGTTTTTCGTGGTCTAATAATAAATATTTCCCTACGATCTGGCATCGTGCTGGCGAATTGACATGAAAGCTGCTTTGAGAGGGATCTAAATGAGTTTGGTAGACTTGGTCGACTTACAAGTTCTAGGCGATGAGCGTGGGCAGCTGGTAGTTTTAGAAGCGCAAAAAAATGTGCCGTTTGACATTAAACGCGTTTATTTTCTGATGGGAACACGCCCAGGGGTATCTCGCGGTTTTCACGCTCATCGAGAGTTACAGCAAGCAGCAATCTGTGTTTCGGGTCAGTGTCGTATGTTGATGAATAATGGCATAACCAGCGAGCAAGTTCTATTGAATAGCTCAAGTAAGGCAATATTTATCGATAAAATGATATGGCATGAAATGCATGATTTTTCATCAGATTGCGTTCTTTTAGTCCTGGCCAGTGATTATTATAATGAGCAGGACTATATTCGAGATTATTCAGAGTTTATAGGTCTTGTAAGTTATGCCGAAAATACATGAGCTTGCAGATGTAAAAAGTAGTGATATAGGCGTGGGTACACGTGTTTGGCAGTTTTGTGTTGTGCTTGAGGGCGCGAAGATTGGTAAAGGTTGCAACCTTTGCGCGCATACGCTAGTTGAAGGAGATGTAGTCATTGGTGATAACGTGACTCTGAAGTCTGGTGTCTTTTTGTGGGATGGCACTCGCATTGAAGATAATGTGTTTATCGGACCTAACGCAACTTTTACTAATGATTCGATGCCTCGTTCGAAAGTTTACCCGGAGAAATTTGTAGGTATTACGGTGAAGGTTGGTGCAAGCATCGGTGCTAATGCAACTATCTTGCCTGGCGTTACTATTGGGCGTTCCGCTATGGTCGGTGCAGGCGCCGTTGTGACGAAAGACGTGCCTGATTTCTCCGTGGTAGTCGGTAATCCAGCTAAAATAATTCGGTATCTAACGGTATGATCAAGTTTCTAGATCTGAAAACAATTAATCACGATATGCGGAGTGAGTTACTGGAGGCATGCGCCCGCGTAATTGACTCTGGCTGGTATATCGGTGGGGTTGAGTTGCAACGCTTTGAGCAAGAGTTCGCGGAATATTGCGGCGTTAAATTTTGTGTTGGAGTAGCTAACGGTTTAGACGCATTAAGCCTGACGTTACGGGCCTGGAAAGAACTGGGTCGCCTTAGGGATGGTGATGAAGTAATTGTTCCGGCAAACACTTACATAGCAAGTGTTCTCGCTATTACTGAAAACGGTCTCGTCCCAGTTTTGGTTGAACCAGACCCTGCGACATACAATTTAAATGTAAGCAATATTGAGAGCGCGATTACCCTGAGAACAAAGGTTTTGCTACCTGTACATCTTTATGGGTTACTTACGGATATGCCAGCTTTGCTTACGGTCGCAAAGAAACATGGGTTATTGGTGCTTGAGGATTCCGCGCAATCTCACGGGGCAACTCACCAGGGGAAGAAGGCGGGGGCTTGGGGGGATGCTTCAGGTTTTAGTTTTTACCCAGGAAAAAACTTAGGAGCCCTTGGAGATGCAGGGGCCATTACAACGAACGATGAAGAACTGGTTCAAGTGTTGCGTGCTCTTCGTAATTACGGATCTCATGAAAAATATCAGAATATATATCGAGGGGTAAATAGTCGTTTAGATGAACTACAGGCAGCGGTGCTGTCTGTGAAGCTAAAATATCTGGATGCGCAGACAGCACGGAGACGTGAGATTGTAGACGTATATTTACAAGGTATCAAAAACCCAAACCTAATTTTACCATTGCCAGTAGATAAATGCGTGCAGGAATTTGCAGAGCACGTCTGGCATTTATTCGTCATTCGAACCGCCCATCGCGATGAACTACAAAAACATCTTCAAGATAACGGAGTTCAAACACTCATTCATTACCCAGTACCGATTCATAAGCAAAAAGCATATACCCATATGTCAGGATTATCATTGCCCATTACAGAGTTGATCCATGATGAAGTTTTGAGCCTTCCACTTGGCCCTACTTTAACCTTGGAAGAGGCGTGGAAAGTTGTGTCGGCCTGTAACAGCTTTCGGGTCGGCAGCATCTAATGACATTAATACGCACAGGCTTGTTGAATAGCATTGCCGTTGCTATAAAAATGCTGACACTTTTGGGGGTCAACAAGGTTCTTGCTATCTATGTTGGCCCAGGTGGATATGCAGCGCTTGGGCAATTTCAGAACGCTATCCAAATGATCACGACATTTGCAAGTGGTGCAGTTAATACTGGCGTCACAAAATATACTGCGGAGTATGTCGGGGATCACATATCGCAGCGCAAAGTATGGGGGACCGCAGGGACAATAGCGCTAATAGGGTCTTTGCTGAGCGCGTTTATCATAATTTTTTGTAACAAAACACTGTCGAGTTGGTTTTTGAGCAGCGAGGGGTATGGCGGAGTATTCATATGCTTTGCGGTCTCGCTTGTGTTTTTTTCGTTTAACGCACTATTGTTGGCTGTCCTAAATGGGCGGAAAGAAATAGCAACCTATGTGCTCGCTAATATAGCTGGAAGTATTTTTTCACTTGTAATCACCGCATTCATGGCTATGAACTTTGGCCTATATGGAGCTTTGATTGCCCTTGCAGTTTATCAATCTTTTGCTTTCGTTGTTACGCTGGCGCTGTGCTATAGAGCTCCTTGGTTTAGAGTTTCATATTTCTTCTCCGGTATTGACGCTGCCGTTGCCCTAAACTTGAGTAAATATGCGTTGATGGCGTTTACGTCGGCGGCCTGTGTTCCCGTAAGCCATATACTGGTTCGTGATTACCTTGGCGAAACGTTTGGTTTGCAGGCGGCTGGTTATTGGGAGGCAATGTGGCGTTTAAGTGCTGCGTACTTAATGCTCGTGACAACCACATTGAGTGTGTATTACCTGCCCCGGTTGTCTGAGCTTAAAGGCGCAAATGAAATCAGGAGTGAAATAGTACAAGGGTATCGAGTCATTTTGCCAATTGCTATTGTTAGTGCATTGATTATTTACCTGATGAGAGACTTTATCATTGTTACATTGTTCACCGGGGATTTTTCACCTATGCGTGAACTGTTTGCCTGGCAAATGCTTGGCGATACCTTGAAGATAGGGGGGTGGGTTTTGGCTTATCTTATGTTGGGTAAAGCCATGATGAAACTATTTATTTGCTCGGAAGTGATTTTTGCAGCTGGTTTTGTAGCATTTACATGGGGCTTTACCAAGATATATGGATTTCAAGGGGTCGCAATAGCACATGCTGTGAACTACTTTCTTTATTGGCTGGTTATGGCTTTTTTTATATGGCGTAAATTAGTTGATCGACAGGGTTTTACGGAAAATAAAAATTAGCTACTAGTCTAGTTCAAACTATTTTAAAAAGCGTCGGAGTAAAGCGTTGTGGTGAAGACGACAGTATTGATTTTAACTCAGGGGCGTTTTGGTGGGACGGATTTTCTTCTTGCGCGCCTCAGTAGTTGGTTGAAATTAAACCATTGCTACGTTGATATCATCACACCGGCTGAAAGGCCGGGTCTGAAGGAATACGATATTGTATTTCTTCCAACCTCCGAGGTCAGCCGGCTTTGGCTTTTTTCAGTATCATCTGTAAAGTTTAAGCATGTCTGCATATGGTGTATGGGGTATGCAGCATTTCGCGGCGCATACGTGTCCATTGCTGATGAGGAGTACTCCCAGCACATTACCTCCAACAACCTCAAAGCCAAAGTCATAAGGGCGCTGAAGGCAAGATCCCAGCGCGGGTTAGCTACGTTTCTTAATAGCAAATCTATAGCTTTTACTGACGAGGTTGGGGCGTTTGCTGATATTGGCGGCTTGAGTTTTGATCAGAAGTTAGAAGATTTGATTTGCCCGATTGTCATAGATAAAAGTCCTTCTGAATATTTTGAATATAGCGCTCCAACGAATATTCTTCGGCTAGGGTGGGTTGGTCGTGTTGATATGGATTTCAAATTCTATGCTTTGGAGCGAGTCATACTTGATATTCGTGCGCTTCAAGAAGAGATATTAAAGCGCTACGGAAAAATTGTTTTTTATATCGTCGGAAATGGTGATGCTATTGAGGCTTTGAAGGAGCTCGTTTCTACTGATTTAAGTATTGAATATCACCTTATTCCCTTCATTGATAAAGCAAAGCTCAGTGGATTTATTAGAGAAAATATCGACTTGATGTTTGCGATGGGAACGTCGTCATTAGAATCGGCCAAAAATAAAATTCCCACTATAGTAGTTCCTCCTAGAGCTCGCAGAGATGATTTAGAGATGCCTGCATATAGGTGGGTTTCAGAGTCTAAAGGTTACTCTCTGGGAGAACTTAGTTACGCAGGCATCAGGCCGGTACAACCATCAAGTCAGATGAATATTTTACTCGATAAATTTATTAACAGCGCCAGTGAGCTTTCAGATGCTGCCTACGAATATTCGAAGTTTTTTGATGCTGAACTAGTATTTGAAAAACTAGATATCGTGGCGAGAAAAAGTCTGCCCTCGTATATGTTATATGTAAAGTCTTTTGAGCTTTTTATGCTTAAAAAAATCAAGGCGGCCACCAAGATTATTTTGAGGCGGGCTTAATGATTATTGTCAAGCGGAATGAACTCGAATTTGGTTTTCTTTTGCTGTTCAATTTTGTACTGACTGTCTTGGTGGCTCTGTCGATAAGTGAGGAGACTGGTGGTGTCGAGGCTTTCCTATTTAATATATTTTTGGTTTCTACTACTGCTCTTTTGGTTTTTTTCTGTTTTCAGGGGGCTTACAAGAACCCTTTAAATATTACATCGCTGGTATCGATTTCGATATTTTTTTTCATGTGGGCACGTCCGTTTTTGACATTAATTTTTGATAAAGACATTGTTGAAGCGGGAATAGTGCTGGGCGAAAGCTCAGTTCGAAAATCTGTCGTTATCCTGGCGATGGGATGTATATTTATATTTTCAGGCCACTTCTTTAGCTCAAGGCTTACTTCAAGGCTATCCAGGGCATTGGTAGAATTTCCGGTGTTTACTTTGTCTCGCCTCACAAGTGGTTTTATAATTTTTCTTGCGTCGTGCAGTGGTATGTACTTTTTGGGCAAGTCTTATGTTTTAGCTAGCAAGTATATGGTCGGCGATTATTTCGCAGCATTGGAAAATCCTGAGTTTCATGCGCACATATTAACATTTTTTATTGCGAAAAATATTTTGTTGTTGTGGGGTATTTTTGGAAAAAACTCTAATCGACTTTTAATTATTTCGTTCATATGGGTATTTTTTGCAGTAGGCTTTTTAATGATCGGCCTTCGCGGCTATTTTTTTGTCTATTTATTTTTGTTTGTTTTTGTATACGGGTTGGAGCGGCGGATCAATTACATATTTCTAGTGGCGTTAGGGCTGGGCTCATTGATTTTTGCAAATATATTGCTCGAGTATAGATTGGGTTTTGAGGTCGCTACTGGAGTGGTAGATAAGATATCTCAAACATTGCATGGGCAAGGTGCTTCTTTCGAGGTTTTATATGGCGCTGTTAATTTTGGTAACGCGGTGCGTGAATGTTTGAACTCGACGAATGAAGCTTTTGGTATCTGTGTTGATCAGGCTCGTCATATAAACTTTGTCAGTGGTGGTTTTTCTACAAGTTTCTTTGCTGAAGCCTACTATCAGGGATGGGTTTTTTATATATTTTGGTGTCTTCTTTTTGGATGTTTGGTGCGTACGTTAGATGGAGCGGTTGCTTTTTATAAAGACAATAGATCTGCCTGTGGGAACCATGGCGGCGTTATTTTTTTGATTCTCTCGGTCTTACCAAATCTCGTGTATTTTTCGCGCTCAAGCATGTATGAGTTTTTATTTAAGTTCTTGCAAGTTTCAATGGTGCTGATGGTCATGGCTATAGTAATGACTTATATAAAAAGATATCGTAGGGTTTTCAAATGAATATGCATGTTAGCGTTATGCTCCAAGGCGGATTGGGAAATCAACTGTTTCAGCTGGCGTGGGCCAGGTACATCGAGTCTGTGTCTAGTTCTAAGGTTGCGTGTAATAGTAAGAGACTGCTCAGTAAGGGGATTCATGGAGGTATCCGTCTGTCGGATCTGATTGATTATGATCATGATCAGTCATCGGAAAGTTGTATTTTTTTTGAGGATAATATTTTTGCAAAGGTTATTCGACTCATAATTAGAAAGTTGAATATTAGACGATTAGGTAATCATCTTTTTTATGATTACGATGCGGATACCAACTTTGATCAAGCCTGCCAGGCGATAAATTCGAAATTTCATTTTGGTTACTTTCAGTATGTCCAAAGCGCTCTTTATTTCAGGGATGAGCTGAAGTCGCTGATTCTTCAGAAAAATTCTGTATTGTTGGCAAAGGGCAGAGAGCTCTACTCCGGCAGCGTTGGTGTTCATGTTCGTCGAGGCGATTTTTTACTATCAACAGATCCTCGTCATAAAGTCATGGGCGAGGATTATTATTTAAAAGCAATCAAGAGTTTCAAAGGTCGTCGTTTCGTGATATTCACGGATGATAGGGAGTGGTGTAAAGAGGTCTTCAAGGGACAAGATTTTGAAATCTGTGGGCTTCTTGGAAATGAAGTGAAGCCTGCGATCGCGGATTTTTTGAGCTTGATTTGTTGTAAAGATTATATAGTAGGCACTAGCACGTTCGCTTGGTGGGCTGCATTTTTAAGTCTCAGCAACAACCCGGTTGTTTACTTGCCTCGCGTGAATCTCCCATTCCAGAGCGAAATGAGTAATCAGCTGATTGGCTGGAGTTATATTTTGAGTGAGTAACGCCCGTAAGGTATGCTTTACTGAGTGATTGCCAAGTCATGAGAGTCAGAACTCTGGCTTGAAAATCGCCGGTATACTCGCATAATGGGTAACTCGTAGTCTCTGCCTCAATTTTGTACGTTCAAAAAAATGTGCTGATGAGTGACAATGGGCATTTGCCCTATTGCTTCCCAACTCGCCATGCCGTTCGGGTTCGTATGTGGTGTCATTACGCCTTCTGGTAGGCAATCAAAGGACGATATCAATGTTTGTTCCAATTATTATGGCAGGTGGTTCGGGGACTCGCTTGTGGCCATTGTCTCGTCAGCTTCACCCAAAACAGTTTCTTCCGCTGGTAGACACCCAATTTTCGATGCTGCAAGCCACAATTCATCGCTTGGAAGGTTTGACTCATGCCTCACCGCAGTTGATTTGCAATGAGGAGCATCGGTTTTTAGCTGCGGAGCAGTTACGCCAGCTTGGTCTTGAAGATATCAATATTCTGTTGGAACCAATGGGCCGTAATACGGCTCCCGCCATTGCCTTGGCGGCTCTTCAAGCGACCGCCGGAGGCGATGACCCTCTGTTGTTGGTGTTGGCTGCGGATCATCTGATTCAGGATACCGAAGCCTTCCAAGACGCAATACGTATTGCGGCGGAACTTGCAGGGGCGGGTAAACTCGTTTCCTTTGGTATCACGCCCACAAGGCCAGAAACAGGTTACGGTTATCTGCGGCAGGGTGCTTCAGTCGGAAAAGGAGGGTTTGAAGTTACACGCTTTGTTGAGAAGCCAGATACCGAGACTGCGCAGCTTTACCTTGCTGGCGGCGATTATTTCTGGAATAGCGGAATGTTCATGTTTAGGGCAAGTCGTTACTTGGAGGAGCTACAGACCTTTGAGCCCGAAATTGTCTCCTGTTGTCGCGAGGCGTTGGCCAAAGGGCAACAGGACATGCATTTCACTCGGGTCGACCGGGATGCATTTTTGCGGTGCCCTGATAACTCGATCGACTACGCTGTGATGGAGAAAACCCTTCAAGCTGTCATGGTGCCACTTGATGCCAATTGGAGTGATATTGGTTCGTGGACCGCGTTGTGGGAGGCGGGTAGCCGTTCCGAAGATGGAAACTTGCTAGAAGGTGATGTGATTTCGATAGATACGTCAAATAGTTACGTCTATTCAGAGAGTCGTCTGGTTTCTACGGTTGGCGTCAATGATCTGATTGTCGTTGAAACCAAGGACGCTGTACTTGTAGCTCACAAGGATCATGTTCAGGACGTAAAAAGAGTAGTTGAGAAGCTGAAGGCAGATGCAAGGAGAGAGCATATATCACATCGTGAGGTTTACAGGCCTTGGGGTATGTACGATGCTATTGATAGTGGGCAGCGCTACCAAGTTAAAAGAATTACAGTGAAGCCAGGACATAAGCTGTCTGTACAAATGCACCACCATCGCGCTGAACATTGGATTGTCGTTAGTGGCACTGCAAAAGTTACTAACGGGGAAAAAACCTATCTTGTCACTGAAAACCAATCTACCTATATCCCAATAGGCGGGGTCCACGCGCTCGAAAATCCAGGTGTAATACCGCTAGAGCTTATTGAAGTGCAGTCAGGCTCTTACCTGGGGGAGGATGACATTATCCGATTTTCAGATAATTATGGGCGTAGCTGAAATGGTTGAGGTAGAGGATGCTCAGACGCCGTTTTTCAGTGTACTCATGTGTTGTAATCGTGATGATGGTTATCTTAATCAGGCCATTGAAAGTGTTCTAGCACAAAATTTCAGTTCGTTTGAGTTTATAATCGTTTTGAATCGTTGTACTGATGAGTTATATGATTCGGTAGCCGCAATAAAAGACCCGAGAATTGTGTTGTTTCGAACAGAAATAGGCCAGTTATCCTTCAATCTTAACTTTGGCGTCAACAGTGCGATTGGAACTTATATCGTCAGATTTGACAGTGATGACATTTGTCATGTTGATAGGCTTGCGGAATCTTACAAGATTATTCAAAAAGACTTGGATACGGACATCGTTGCTGGATCTTGTCGGGTCATTGATGCTTTGGGTAATGTGGTCGGTGTTCGAGTTCTAAGGGAGGAGGATTGGCGTTCTAAAATCACGTACTCGAACCCTTTTATCCATCCAGCAATGGTAATTAGGAGAGATCTGATCCTATCTGCAAGAGGATATCTGGGTGGTTTTCAGAGCGAGGACTATGATCTTTGGATCAGGTTGGCCAAGCGTGCAGATGTAAAGTGTGTATTTACATCGTTTCCAATGATTGATTACAGAATTTCAGATTTCCAATCAAAAGGAAGCCGTCAAGCCTATGCGGAGGTTGCTTCATATTTTTTTAGAGAATTCCTGATTGAGCCTGGTTTTAAAAAGCTCGTGAGTGTGTTTTTTTCCGTGTTTAAAGTTTTTTTTAAGTCAAAAAAATAGTTTTTGGTGTGAGGTGAAATTTTGAAAACGGTTTTGGTTACTGGAGGGGCAGGTTATATCGGTTCTCATGCACTTGTGGAATGTCTTCAGGCGGGCTATAGAGTGGTGGTCCTAGATGACCTCAGTAATAGCTCCAGCGAAGTACTGGTTCGAATTAAAAATATCACCGGTGTTAGTCCTGTATTTTTTAATGGAAGTGTTTGTGATGCTCAATTGCTCACAATAATATTTAACACCTATTTAATTGATTTTGTAATTCATTTTGCAGGCGTCAAAGCGGTCGGTGAAAGTGTTGAAAAGCCTTTAAAGTACTATAATAATAATGTGCTCGGGTCCATTGTTCTATTTCAGATTATGGCCAGAATGAGTGTTTATAAGTTGGTGTTCAGCTCTTCTGCTACAGTGTATGGTAATTCTCTTGAGATGCCGCTTCGCGAAGATTCACGTACTGCGTCCCCCACCAACCCGTATGGGCATTCCAAATTGATGGTTGAGCAAATTTTGTTTGATTTAGCTCATTCTGATTCCCGATGGTCTATTGCTGTTTTGCGTTACTTTAATCCCGTTGGTGCTCATACAAGTGGCCTGATAGGGGAGCATCCCAAGGGGGCCCCTAACAATTTGTTTCCTTACATTAGCCAGGTGGCTGTGGGGCTAAGGCCCTCTGTGAGTGTGTTTGGCAATGATTATCCTACTTCTGATGGCACTGGTATTAGGGACTACATCCATGTAGTGGACTTAGCCAAGGGGCACTTGGCTGCATTGAGCTATCTTGATTCACACAACGGTTGCTTTTTATGGAACTTGGGTACAGGGAGAGGTTATTCGGTTCTTGAAGTAATCAAGGCTTTTTCCACGGTTAGCCAAGTGAACATACCGTTTGAGTACCTCGGACGTAGGCCTGGTGATTTGTCCGCTTGTTGGTCTGATCCCTCTAAAGCAAAGAGGGACCTGGGTTGGGCCGCAACTCTGGATTTGAAGGCGATGGTTGAAGATTCCTGGCGTTGGCAATCCCGAAATCCTCATGGTTATGATGTGGAGGAAGAAGGGTGAGAATCTTATATGTGATTACCCGTTCCGACGTTATCGGAGGGGCGAGCGTTCATCTTCTTGATCTCGCCAGCGGAGTCCAAGAGGCAGGGCATGAAGTGATTATAGTTGTAGGCGGCGAGGGTGTCTTTATCGAGCGCGCTAAAGATCGGGGGCTTGCATGTGTTTCCGCGAATCATTTGGTCCGTCCCTTGAGCGTTATCAACGATTTTCGCTGCTATTTGGAACTAAAGCGCATCGTGTCGGCCTGGAAACCGGATTTGATTCACGCGCACTCATCGAAAGCCGGAATAATAGGGCGATTGGTTGCAAAAAAGTTGTCCGTTCCATGTTTATTCACCGCGCATGGTTGGGCTTTTACCGAAGGCGTATCAGCGTCTCGGCGGTTTTTATACCGCTGGATTGAACGCGCTGTCGCCAATCTTGCGAATAAAATTATTACTGTCTCTGATTATGATCGCTTGTTGGCGCTGAGGTCGGGCGTGGGAAGTGCGGATCTCATTGTCACCATTCATAATGGAATGCCTTCCGTAGAGGACAGTTCTGCTACAAAAGTCGCATCCGAAATAACTCGGCTTATAATGGTTGCAAGGTTCGATGCGCCCAAAGATCATGCTTTTCTGGTTCGTGCCCTGGCCTCATTGACTCGTAATGATTGGGCTATGGAGTTTGTCGGGGACGGGCCCACTATGCCAAAAGTAAAGCAGCTCGTTGCCGAACTCGACTTGGCAGATAAAATTTTCTTCCCGGGCGCTTGTTCTGATGTATCCGAACGGCTGTCCAGATCTGACGTCTTTTGCCTTATATCAAATTGGGAAGGACTACCGTTGACTGTACTGGAAGCTATGCGTTCTGGACTACCGGTCATCGCATCGGGGGTTGGCGGTGTTCCAGAGGCAGTAAAGCAGCAGGAGACAGGGATTTTGGTCGCTAAGCACGATCATGAGGGATTGGTATACGCGTTAGATGCGTTAATTGGCTCGCGGGAGTTGCGCTCAAAGATGGGAATTTTGGGTAAATCAAGGTTTTCTAGTGACTTCACTTTTGAGCTAATGTTGCAGCGAACAATTACCGTTTATTCAGAAGTGGTAAAGGTGTGATATGCGTGTTCTTGTAACGGGAGCTACCGGATTCGTCGGCCGTGCTTTGATTCATGCATGTACAGATTCTGATGACATTGATGTATTGGCGGCAGTGCGTCATGCTCAGGGGGCCACTGAGCGAAACGTTGACGTAGTAGTTGTTGGCGATATCTCCGGACAGGTTAATTGGGCACCTGCGCTTGAGGGGGTGGATGTGGTTGTCCATCTGGCTGGCCGTGCTCATGTCATGGGCGAGTTACCCGCAAACGCACTGGATAAGTTCAGAGCAGTCAATGTTGCAGGAACCAGCGCGATTGCTAGACAGGCACTTGAAGCGGGGGTGAAGCGCTTCATCCTTATTAGTTCAATTGGGGTCAATGGCGCGCGAACGATGAATACGCCTTTTGTCGAAAGTTCTATTCCCTTACCGCATGCAGACTATGCCGTTTCCAAGCTCGAGGCCGAGGAGGCATTACGTCAGGTTGCCGAAGGCTCGACAATGGAGTGGGTCATCGTTCGTCCGCCACTCGTCTACGGGGCTGAGGCTCCTGGGAACTTTGGGCGGCTGCTCAAATTGGTATCATCCGGTTTTCCTTTACCTTTTGCTTGGGTGGAAAACTCCAGAAGCATGATAGCGTTAGAAAATTTGGTGCATTTTTTGCGTCAATGCATCACTCATCCATCCGCCGCTAATCAGCTATTTCTGGTTTCTGACGGTATTTTTCTGTCTACTCCGGAGATAATTGTCCACCTAGCCCTCGGGATGGGAGTGAAAACCCGTTTGCTACCCTGTCCGCCAGCCCTGATGCGATGGGGGGCGAGTTTGATAGGCAGACAGGGTATGTATACACAGTTATGTGAGTCTCTCACGATTGACTCGAGCAAAGCCAGATCGCTCCTTGAATGGACACCACCGCTGTCTCCCGAGCTTGCATTGCAAAAATGTGGTCGCGAGTTCCTAACATTAAGATCATGATGCCAACTATTAATCCGTAGCCTCAAGGACGTGTCTTTTTTATGAGTATGTGGCTTTTATATCCTGCTATTGTCATTTTGTCCGCTTTGCTGACGGGGGGTATTCGTCGATACGCGATTAGTCGTAGCCTCATCGATGTGCCTAACGCGCGCAGTTCTCACTCGGTTCCTACGGCTAGAGGCGGCGGTGTTGCGATCGTCCTGATTTTTTTGCTGTTCTTACCATTCTTTGGTGTTACCGGGGAATCGGAATGGTCCTTGATTTGGTCGATAATCGGGGCTGGTACAGGCGTCGCTGTACTCGGTTTTCTTGACGATCATGGTCATATCGCTGCTCGGTGGCGCTTGCTCGGTCATTTTCTGTGCGCCGCCTGGGCATTGTGTTGGCTGGGGGGCCTCCCACCGATTGGGTACTGGGGAGGAGTTATTGATCTTCAGTGGTTCGGCGTAATTGTGGCTGCCTTCTATCTTGTATGGTTGTTGAATCTATATAACTTTATGGATGGTATAGACGGACTCGCGAGCGTTGAGGCTATCTGTACTTGTGTTGGGGTTTGCGTTATCTACTGGCTAACAGGCTTTCCCGGTTTAATTGGGCCACCCTTGCTCTTGGCAATGGCTGTCGCTGGATTCCTCATATGGAATTTCCCACCGGCGCGCATTTTTATGGGTGATGCGGGTAGTGGGTTTCTCGGTCTAATGATGGGGGTTCTCTCGCTTTATGCTGCTTGGAAAAGTCCGACTTTTCTTTGGGTATGGTTGGTTCTTTTAGGTGTTTTTATAGTCGATGCGACGTTCACTCTATGTTCTCGATTTTTGCAAGGGCGCCGGGTGTATGAGGCTCATCGAAGTCATGCTTATCAGCATGCGGCACGTAAACTTGGTAACCATCTTTCGGTGACAGGGGCTGTTGCTGCTATCAACACGCTTTGGTTGTTTCCGATAGCTATCTGCATTGCTGTTTTTGAACTAAATAGTCTTCTGGGCGTGATTATTGCTTATGTGCCTTTGGTCATCCTGGTCTATAAATGTCGTGCAGGTAAAGATGGTTAAGTTTTGTGGTCGAGATATATTACTTTAAAATAACCGTCATTAGGTCGGTTAAAATGCAATTAATGACCTGTGGCATTAGCGACAGGAGCTTCGTAAGGTGCTGTAAATTATGGACAAAATGAGAGCATTTTTGCTGAGTTTACCGCGTAGGCAAAAGCGCATCCTCCAAGTCGCTGCTGATATTTTGCTGGTTTGGTTCGCGCTATGGATGGCTTTTCTGGTGCGTTTGGGGTTGGACGAGCTGGTTAACCCGTTTACCACGCATTTTTGGTTGTTTCTGACCGCACCTATCGTGGCAATTCCGCTTTTTATACGCTTTGGAATGTACCGTGCAGTAATGCGCTATTTTGGCAATGATGCACTTATTGCGATTATTAAAGCTGTCAGTTTGTCGTCGTTAATTCTGGGGGTTGTTGTCTACTGGTATAGTAATCACCAAAATGTAGTTCCTCGTTCAATCATTTTTAACTATTGGTGGCTCAGTTTGATCCTGGTTGGTGGACTGCGACTGGCAATGCGTCAATACTTTCTTGGTGATTGGTTTGCTGCGGCACAACATGTACCCTTTACCAGCCGTGAGGATGGTTTGCCCAGGGTTGCTATATATGGTGCGGGCGCTGCGGGTAACCAATTAGTTGCAGCGTTGCGTATGGGACGTGTCATGCGTCCGGTTGCTTTCATTGACGACGACTCCAGTATTTCCGATCGAGTGATTTCTGGACTGCAGGTATATAAGCCAAAACATATTCAGCGCATGATTGATGTCACTGGCGCTCAAGAAATCTTGCTTGCAATTCCGTCTTCAAATCGCGCTCGCCGTCGAGAGATTCTGGGCTTTCTTGAAGGCTTTCCTTTGCATGTCCGCAGTGTTCCTGGATTTATGGATCTCGCGAGTGGGCGCGTAAAAGTAGATGACATTCAAGAGGTTGATATTGCGGATTTACTCGGACGAGATGCAGTGCCTGCTCAAAACGAGTTGTTGGAGCACTGTATAAAAGGGAAATCTGTTCTAGTCACTGGTGCAGGCGGTTCGATCGGCTCTGAACTCTGTCGGCAAATACTAAATTCAAATCCAACAACGTTATTGCTGTTCGAGCATAGCGAATTCAATCTTTATAGTATTTTATCAGAGTTAGAGTTGCGAATTGCTAGGGATTCTTTGCCCGTCAGGTTGCTTCCGATTTTGGGTTCAGTGCGTAATGAGAAAAAGCTAATCGACGTCATGAGGGCTTGGCGCGTTGATACAGTTTATCATGCTGCGGCGTACAAACATGTACCCATGGTTGAGCATAATATTGCAGAAGGCGTATTAAATAATGTAATGGGAACGCTTAACACCGCTCAAGCAGCGTTGCAGGTGGGAGTCGCGAACTTCGTCCTGATTTCTACTGACAAAGCTGTTCGACCAACTAATGTTATGGGCAGCACGAAACGATTAGCAGAGTTGACGCTGCAGGCTCTCAGTCAGGAGGTGGCTCCTGTTTTGTTCGGGGAAAAGTCTAATGTTTCGCGAGTTAACAAGACTCGCTTTACGATGGTTCGTTTTGGGAATGTTCTCGGTTCTTCAGGTTCGGTTATCCCATTATTTTATAAGCAAATTAAGTCGGGTGGCCCGCTCACTGTTACTCACCCTAAAATCACGCGCTATTTTATGACCATTCCTGAAGCAGCGCAGCTGGTGATTCAGGCTGGCTCCATGGGGCAAGGGGGCGACGTTTTTGTCTTGGATATGGGGGAACCGGTAAAAATTATCGAACTGGCGGAGAAAATGATTCACCTTTCTGGCTTGAGTGTTCGCTCAGAGAAAAACCCTCATGGAGATATTTCAGTTGAGTTTTCGGGTTTGCGGCCGGGTGAAAAACTCTACGAAGAACTGCTCATTGGTGACAATGTCGTCGCAACGCCACACCCGATGATTATGAGTGCCAACGAAGATTATCTATCCTGGGAGTCTCTCAAAATTAAACTCGCCGAGCTGCTTGTGGCAGTAGATAAAGACGATTACGCTCGTGTCCGCCAACTACTACGTGAAACAGTCAGTGGTTATAGTCCTGATGGGGAAATCGTTGATTGGATCTATCAGCAACGCCGCTTTGAGCCCTGAAGCTCGGAGAGTTGGATTCCAGATAGCCGGTGCGGAAAATCTTACAATTAGTTGCTGTTATTGCCATCATTGTAAGTTTTCCGCACTTTGTGCTTTTAAGCTTTGCAGCTGAATCAGGCTTTAATACTGTTAAGCAGTGGAAAAGCTTCCGAGATCGAATAATGATGATTGCCAACGAATAGGCCAAATTTATCGATATGCTCGGCGTTCTTCAGTTCTCCATGAACTTCGCAGTCGAAATACTTTACAACTTCATTTTTTGCGAAATTTCCAGCTACGATAGGGCGACACTCAAAACCGAGTTCGTTCAGTTTTTCAACAAGTGACTTGCGTGTCAACTTGCTTCCCGGGCGTATCACCAAGCTGAAACCAAACCAACTGGATTCGCCAATCTCTCGTTGAATGATGATTTCCGGGTGGTCTTTCATTGCTGCTTGTAGAAGAGCACCATTCTTACGTCGCTCCTGAATTAGAGTGGGCAGGCGTTTTACCTGCTCCACACCTAGTGCGCCCTCGAGTTCAAGCGGCCGAACATTGTAACCGGGTAAAACGAAGCGAAATGACTCTTCGAACGAATCATCACTCTTATCGCTGCATACTAAGTTTTGCTTAGGCAGGTTTCGAGTCCAGCCATGGGCTCGCAGGGAGAGCAGGATCTGATACAGCTCTTCGTCATCGGTTACGATCAGACCTCCCTCCATCGTCGAAATGTGGTGGCTGAAGAAGGAACTGAAGCTACCCATAATACCGAAGGTGCCAGCTTGTTTTCCGTTGTAAGATGCTCCCATCGACTCGCAGTTATCTTCAATCAGGACAATCTTCTGCTTACCGATGATCTCTTGAATGCGTGCGAAATCATTCGGATTGCCAAGAAGGTTTACGGCCATAATGGCGCGGGTCTTATCGGTGACAGCGAGTTTAAGTTGTTCAAGGTCGTAGTTTAAGGTTTGGAGATCAATGTCAACGAACTTAATCTTCAAGCCGTACTGGTAAAGCGGGTAGTAAGTGGTACTCCACGAAACGGCCGGTACAATGATTTCATCGCCGCGTTGCAGTTTTAAGTCGGCGTTTTTAGTGTAAAAAAGAGCGGCAATAATCAAGAGGTTTGCGGACGAGCCAGAATTAACCATTACACAATGTTTACTGCCTACAAACTGCGCAAAGTCTTGTTCAAATGCTTTTACATTTTCGCCCATTGTAAACATGCCGGTGGCTATAACGCGTTGCATTGCGTCGAGTTCTTCTTTTTCCCAAGAAGAAGCGGCTAGCGGAAAATTAATACTCATTGTTGATGCTCCATATAATAGCTGTAGGTCTTTTCAATACCCTCTTGCAGGGTATGGTGCGGCTTCCAACCCCACAGTGTCTGACGCTCGATATTCACGAGTTTGCGCGCCATCCCCACCGGCTTGGTAGTATCATGTACGAATTGACCGCTGTATCCCATTACTGCAGCTACAGCGTGATAGTACTCATTGATTGAGTGATCCTGCCCAAGACCCACGTTCATGTTCAGGGGCAGGGAATCGAATTTCCGTAATGCCTGCATAATGGCGTCGCTCAAGTCTCCACTATACATGAACTCACGTCGGGCAGTCCCGTCACCCCATATTTCGACATTTGAATCATTGTTTATCTTCGCTGTGTGAATCTTATGTATAATCGCGGGTAGCAGGTGTGAGTGCGCAGGGTCGAACTTGTCAAAACGACCATAAATATTGCAAGGAATCAGAGTCTTGTATTGAAAGGTCGAGTCTTCGCGTGTGATGTAATCGCAAAGGCGTGCTGTAGTAACTTTTGCTAATGCATAGCCTTCATTAGTCGGTTCCAGTTCGCCCTTTAAAATCATTTCTTCGCTGAGAGGCTCGGAATGATTGCGCGGGTACATGCAGGAACTACTTAGGTTTATTAGGCGCTTTACGCCTGCTTGACGGCTAGCCCATACAATGTTTCTGCCCATATCAAGGTTGTCCAGCAGAAACCCCACAGGCTCTCTGATGTTCACTTGGATACCACCCACTTTTCCGGCCGCATGAATGATCAAGTCGGGCTTGGACTCAGATAGATACTTTTGAATTGCGTTGAAATCACGTAAGTCCAGTTCGCTACTACGCGGAGCAAGAACTTCAAAGTCTTCAATGCAGGGGTGCTCGAGGAGATTGCGCCCGACCATCCCGCCGCCGCCCGTCAACAATATTCGCATCTTATTCATCTGGTAGATTGCCAAATAGAGTTATTCGTTGTAGCTGAAGGTTGTGTATCCATGCTTTTTGATCAGCTCATCCCGTTCAGCACTTTTCAGATCCTCACGTACCATTTCCTTGACAAGCTCTTCAAACGTGATTTTCGGAGTCCATCCAAGTTTCTCTTTAGCTTTGGATGCATCCCCCAATAGAGTTTCAACTTCGGTTGGGCGGAAGTAGCGGGGATCCACTGCTACAATGCATTTACCGACTTCGTTGTAGCCTTTTTCATCCTCACCTTCACCTTTCCAAGTGATGGTGATACCTAGTTCTTTGGCTGCAGCGTTTACAAAGTCTCGTACGCTGTATTGCACACCGGTTGCGATTACGAAATCTTCAGGTTTTTCCTGTTGAAGCATCAGCCACTGCATCTCGACATAGTCTTTGGCGTGTCCCCAGTCTCGAAGTGAGTCCATATTGCCCAGATAGAGGCACTCTTGCAGGCCAAGCTTGATGCGGGAGAGTGCGCGGGTGATTTTGCGAGTAACAAAAGTCTCACCGCGAATCGGGCTTTCGTGGTTAAAGAGAATACCGTTGCAAGCGTAGATTCCATAGGCTTCACGGTAATTGACGGTAATCCAGTACGCATAGAGCTTGGCGACCGCGTAAGGGCTACGCGGATAAAACGGGGTGGTTTCTTTCTGGGGAGTTTCTTGAACCAGGCCATAAAGTTCTGAGGTGGAGGCTTGATAGAAGCGAGTTTTTTTCTCGAGGCCAAGAATTCGAATGGCTTCCAGAATTCTCAGGGAGCCGAGTGCGTCAGAGTTTGCGGTGTATTCTGGTTCTTCAAACGAAACGGCAACATGGCTTTGTGCTGCAAGGTTGTAAATTTCATCTGGTTGAACTTTTTGAATGATACGAGTCAAGCTGGATGAGTCAGTCATGTCTCCATGATGGAGGAAAAAAGGGTGACCTTTGTCGTGTACGTCGTGGAACAGGTGATCAATTCGGGCAGTATTAAATAACGAACTGCGTCGCTTTATCCCGTGTACCTCATAACCTTTGCTCAGCAAAAGTTCAGCAAGGTAAGCACCATCTTGTCCTGTGATGCCAGTAATAAGTGCTTTTTTAGTCATGTTCTCTTCCATAATTGTATTTTGGATTTAGTGGCTGGATTTGTCTGAACTTACTCGATGGTTTCTAGTTCAGACGGTCCGTTTTTTAAACTCGAAGATCTTACAGAGGGGGTACGTAAGTCTATATTTGGTCGATGTAAATTTACTTCGTAATAGTCCCTCCATTACGCGGCGTTTCATCCCATTTCTAATCTAAGATTGTGCGCAGTCATAATCATTGATCTGCTTGGCTAAAAGCTTGGAGAGCTGATATTCGCATGACCTAATTAGCCTCCGGGAAAATAAAAGACTGAGAGTATGTTCAAATCAAGATGTTTACCTGAATTGTCATTAAATGTACGGCCTTGCAAAAGGGACCCTCTATTTTCATACCGCATAGCAAAACCTTATGCATTAGGCTGTTGATAGTGGTCTCGCGAGCTTTCGCGGCGCACCGCTTCGCTGCAGTCAAAGTCAACATAGTACTTTACACCTGACTTCGCGCTTCTGACCAATTTTACCTGATGCGAGGACTGGGAGGTTATTTTTTCAAGTGTTGTAGATGTGCTCATGGTCTCAATGAGCATTGGCGCACGGGCATGCATTTTTCTTGCTCATTAGTCATCTGTTTTTAGCTTCCACATACTCTGTAACTGCGTTATTTTTGACAGCTTTCCTCCATCGCCTACCCTAGAAAAGCAGCTTCGGAAAAGCTGCTCTCTCAACTATGTCATGGAGCGTCACCGATGCAAATCACTTACATCTCGTCCCTTATATTTGCCTTTCTCACAAGCCTCTCCGTCGCCAGCGCAGCAGCACCTGCCAGTAGACCCGAGGCGCAAACGCCGATCTCTGCACAGATGAACAAGGTAGATCAGGCCGCCAAGGTCAACCTCAACGCTGCCGACGCCGAAACCCTGCGCCGCGACCTCTTCGGTATTGGCGTCTCCAAAGCCAAAGCAATCGTTGCCTATCGTGAAAGCAATGGTCCATTCACTGCGGTGGATGAGTTGCTGGAAGTTAAGGGGATCGGCAAGGCTCTGCTGGAAAAGAATCGCGATAGGCTTGTCATCAACTAATCCAATGAGGGGAGGCCGGTCATTGGCCGGCTTTTTCATCTTGTGAAACCTGGATTTTCAAGCTTCCCCGCACCACACCCATGATGCGCATCGCCATTGCCGAGTCTTGGACACTTCGAGCCAGCACAAGGGCACCCACCAGTGTCGACATCATCACCAGGCTTTGTGCATCACGTTGTCCATCCCCCAGCGCTGTCTCAATCTGCTGAAGCCTTGCGCCGAGCACAGCATCTGTAGTCGCGCTGTGTTGGCCTCTCAGCCCCAACTCGGAAGACATGGTTGGCAATGGGCAGCCTTCAGCCGGCGAGATCAGGTGCCATTCAGACAGGTAACTATCAATGAATGCTTCCAGCGGCCGTTCCTGGCTGAACAGTATCTCGCAATGCGCATCCAGCTCGGCAGCCGCGGCCTGCAGTGCCTTTTCCACCAGTTCGTCCTTGGATTTGAAGTGCGCGTAGAAACCGCCATGGGTCAAGTCCAGGGCTTTCATCAACGGCTGCAGACCGGTCGCGCCGATCCCGTCGCGACGAAAGCGTACCGAGGCTTCCTTGATGATGCGTTGGTGGGTCTTGGCTTTGTGGTCGGATGAGTAACGCATAGGTGGGCCTCAGTGACAGGCTGGCATTTTAACCGACTTGAATCTTTTTACACGCTGACACGTTGGCATGAAAAGTGATTACCTGCCCACTAAGGATTGTTCAACAATCGTGAAGGTAACCATGACACTCAGTTTGTCTCTCGCCGACCAGATCGCCCTGGAGCTCCGCGCCGACATCATCGGCGGGCGATTGCTGCCAGGCATGCCATTAGTCGAAGGGGAACTGGTCAACGCCTACAACGCATCGCGCAACACGATCCGTGAAGCGTTGCACCGCCTTGGGCAAGAAGGGTTGACCCGTTATGTGCGCAATAAAGGCGTGATGGTCCGGCGGGTTGCGCGCGAGGAAGTGCGGGATTTGTTTGTCGTGCGCCGCACCCTGGAGTTGCAGGCCATCGCCCAGAGCGGCCCTCTGACAGAAGATCAATCCAGGCGCATGCAGAACGCCATCGATGCCACCACCCTCGCCCGCGAGCGCGAAGACTGGCGTGCGGTCGCCACCCACAGCCTGGTGTTTCACCAGCACATCGTCGGGTTGATGCGCAGCCCGTTGTTCGATGAGTTTTTTGCCCAGGTCATCGCCCAGCTGCGGCTGGTGTTCTGCGCCGCGCCCGATGAGCGGCGCTTCCAGTCGCCGTGGCTGGAGCGTGATCGTGAGATCTACACGTTATTGGTCCGGCAGGATAAATCGGCGGCGGGGGAGGCGATGAGCCTCTACCTGGATGATTCGGAACGCTTGTCCCTGGCCTTGTTTAACCACCCCTGATCGAGGATCCGCACCATGTACAAAGACTATCCGGCCGCTTATCAGGTCAGTAATGGTTCGGCGTTGCAGGTCGACACAGCGTTTTACGAGCGCATCCGTGATCGAAAAGACCAGCGCACGCTGATCGAGCAGTTTGAGGTGCCGATTCGTACGGGCAGGGCGTGGAAGGTGCCAGCCGGACATGTGTTCCGTGTGACCACGCCGGTCGGCCCGCAGGTGGGTGATTTCAACGTATGGAATGCCAATGACCCCCGTGAGCGCCTGTGGGCGGCTCGCACCCGGCAGTTGCAGGGCGCCCATGTCAGCACCCATGACCGCTTGTGGTCGAACCTGCCATTCCTGCGGCCTTTGGTGACGATCACCGATGACAGCCTAGCCAGCTACGGCATTGATGAGCACGGCGGGCGGCTGCATGATTTGCTTGGCACACGTTGTGATCCCTATGTGAATCGGATGCTGACCGGTGAGGATTTCCATCACCATTGCCACTCCAACCTGACACGCGCGGTGTTGCCTCACGGTCTGACGGAATTCGACGTGCATGACGTGCTGAATATTTTCCAATGCACCGGTCTAAATCACGACGACATGTACTTCATGAAGGCCTGCCCCGCGCAGAAGGGCGACTACCTGGAGTTCTTTGCCGAGATTGATTTGCTATGCGCGCTGTCGACGTGCCCCGGTGGGGATTTGTCGCTGCCGATGTGGGGGCCGCAGGCGCAGGAGCCGCTGACGGTATGCCGTCCGTTGGGGGTTGAGATCTACACGTTGGAGGATGCGTTGCTCAATGGCTGGAGCCAGCCGGAACGTGCTGCCTACAAGGGGCAGCACGGGTTGCGTATTGCCAAGGCGGATTGGGAGTAGCCAAGGCTCAGCGGTCCTGCGCATCCTTGGCATCCGCCTGGGCGTTGCGCTCGGCCACGCGCTTGCGTTGTTCGTCGGTGAGTTCCACTTTGTTGGCGCTGTCACGCAGCATCATCAGTCCACCGACGATCGACCCGATCGCAACTACCATAATCAACCACGCGTACCACGGCATAAGGCTCTCCTTGAGGCAGATTGCCGCGGGAGAGTTTTCCCACGGTAATAACTGCTTTGAGTGACAGGCTTTCTTACTAGTTCAGTGTAGGCCCGTTCTGCCTCGCAGTAGATCAGAGCCCGGTCAACATCGCATCCGCCGGTGCATCGGCACGGTCTTGCGCAGTCATCTGGAAGTAGGCGAACCCCACCACCATAAAGCCCAGGAAGATAAGCCCGATCAGCGCGTTGAACCAAGCCATGGCCACCAGGCACACCACCGCCAGCACCAGGGCAATGCCCGGCACGATGGGGTAACCCGGCGCACGGAAGGTGCGTTCCAGCAGCGGTTCGGTCCTGCGCAGTTTGAACAGGCTGAGCATGCTCATGATGTACATCACGATGGCGCCGAATACCGCCATGGTGATCATCGCCGCGGTCAGTGTCATACCGCCGAGGTTGATCAGGCCGTCGCTGTAGATCGCCGCGATGCCGACCACGCCGCCGGCGATGATTGCGCGATGGGGTGTCTGAAAACGCGACAGTTTGGCGAGAAAAGACGGCAGGTAACCGGCGCGGGCCAGGGCGAAGAACTGGCGCGAGTAGCCGAGGATGATGCCGTGGAAACTGGCCACCAGGCCGAACAAGCCAATCCACACTAGCATGTGCAACCAGCCGGAGCTGTCGCCGACCACGGTTTTCATGGCTTGTGGCAGTGGGTCGTTGATGTTGGACAGGGTGCGCCAGTCACCCACGCCGCCGGCAAAGAACATCACACCCATGGCCAGGATCACCAGGGTCAGGATGCCGCTGATGTAGGCCTTTGGAATGGTGCGCTTCGGATCTTTGGCTTCTTCGGCGGCCATGGCGGCGCCTTCGATGGCAAGGAAGAACCAGATGGCGAAGGGAATTGCGGCAAACATGCCGGCAATCGCCGATGCGCCGAACGTGTCGGAACCGGCCCAGCCATTCAGGGCAAAGTTACTGAAGCTGAAGGCGGGCGCCACTACGCCCATGAACACCAGCAACTCAGCGACGGCGAGCACGCACACCACCAGTTCGAAGGTGGCAGCGAGCTTGACGCCGAGGATGTTCAGGCCCATGAACACGATGTAGGCACCAACGGCGGCGTGTTTGGGGTCCAGCGCCGGGAACTGCACATTCAGGTAGGCGCCGATGGCCAAGGCGATGGCGGGCGGTGCGAAAACGAATTCGATCAAGGTCGCGAGCCCCGCGATCAAGCCGCCTTTCTCACCAAAGGCGCGACGGCTGTAGGCAAACGGACCACCCGCATGGGGAATCGCGGTGGTCAGTTCGGTGAAGCTGAAGATGAAGCAGGTGTACATCGCGGCGACCATCAATGAGGTCACCAGGAAGCCCAGGGTCCCGGCGACGCCCCAGCCATAGCTCCAGCCGAAGTATTCCCCGGATATCACCAGCCCGACGGCGATGCCCCATAAGTGCAGAGTGCCTAGGGTGGGTTTGAGTTGTGTGTTCATCGTGACGCGCTCCCTGAACGGTTTGGAATGATTCAAGGTGTTGCAGCGGACATGCCATGCCTTACAACCGTGTCGTAAAGCGGCGCAACTGTCGTCTGGGGGATGGTTTGGCGTTTGAAATTTTCCGGTGTCGCACCAGATAAGTGCGGGGGTGGCTGGCAGGGCCTCATCGGGGGCAAGCCCCCTCCCACATTTTGACCGGTGTACGCAGGCCCGGTGTGGGAGGGGGCTTGCCCCCGATGAGGCCCTCCAATCCAGCACAACCCTCCCTGTAAACCCCGCATAAACCCACTCTTTACGCCGTCTTTACGCCCCGCCCACCCCCTCGCTCTCGTTCCTTTACGCCACTCCTGCCGACAATTGCCCCACACGCGGCACTCGCCGCTAAACGGAGAGACTTCCATGAGCGTTCTGGACGGGGTGTCACTGCTATTGGCCGTGGCGCTGTTCATTTATCTGCTGGTTGCGCTGTTACGCGCGGATCGGAACTAGGAGCTGGCCATGCACAGTTATGACTATTGGCTGATCATTGCCTTCTTTGCCGTGGTGCTGGTGCCGGCCCCGTTCCTGGGGCGGTTCTATTACAAAGTAATGGAAGGGCAGCGCACCTGGCTTACGCCGGTGTTCGGTCCCGTGGAGCGCGCCTGTTATCGCCTGTCGGGCGTGGACGAGCATCAGGAGCAAAGCTGGCAGAAGTACATGCTTGCCTTGCTTGCCTTCAACCTCGCGGGCTTTTTGCTGCTGTTCGCGATCCTGTTGTTCCAGGACTACCTCCCACTGAACCCGCAGAAATTGCCGGGGCAGGAATGGACCCTGGCCTTCAACACCGCGGTCAGTTTCATGACCAACACCAACTGGCAGTCCTACAGTGGCGAGGCGTCCCTGAGCTACCTCAGCCAGATGGCCGGCCTGACCGTGCAGAACTTTGTCAGCGCGGCGACGGGTCTGGCAGTGCTGGTCGCGCTTTGCCGTGGGATCGGTCGCAAATCCACCAAGACCCTTGGCAACTTCTGGGTCGACATGACCCGCGCCACCCTCTACGGCCTGCTGCCGTTGTGCCTGGTGCTGGCGTTGTTCCTGGTGTGGCAGGGCGTACCGCAGACCTTCGCCCATTACGTGGATGCCGTGACCCTGCAGGGTGTGGATCAAGTGATCCCCCTGGGCCCGGCCGCCAGTCAGATTGCGATCAAGCAGTTGGGCACCAACGGCGGCGGCTTCTTCGGTGTCAACTCGGCGCATCCGTTTGAAGACCCTACCGCTTGGGCAAACTTGTTCGAAGTGGCGTCAATCATCCTGATCCCCGTGGCGCTGGTGTTCACCTTCGGCCATTACGTGAAAGACCTGCGTCAGAGCCGCGCGATCCTCGGCTGCATGCTGGCGTTGTTCCTGATCGGCGGCGCGACCTCGCTGTGGGCCGAATACCAGCCCAACCCGACCCTGAACAATCCAGCCGTGGAGCAGACTGCGCCACTGGAAGGCAAGGAGGCACGCTTCGGCACCGCCGGTACGGTGCTGTGGTCGGTGACGACGACAGCGGCATCCAATGGCTCGATCAACGGCATGCAGGACAGCCTCAATCCACTCAGCGGCATGGTCGCGCTGGTCAACATGATGGTCGGCGAAGTGATCTTCGGCGGCGTCGGCGCCGGCATGTACGGCATGTTGCTCAACGTGTTGATCGCGGTGTTTCTCGCCGGCCTGATGATCGGCCGCACCCCGGAATACCTGGGCAAGAAGCTGCAGGCCAAGGAAGTGCAATTGCTGGTGGTGACCCTGCTGGTGATGCCGGTGGGTGTGCTCGTGCTCGGCGCCATTGCCGCCAGCCTGCCTGGCCCGGCCAGTGCCATCAGCAACCCTGGCCCCCACGGCTTCAGCCAGTTGCTCTACGCCTACACCTCGGCGAGTGCCAACAACGGCTCGGCCTTCGGTGGCTTCAGCGCCAACACACCGTTCCATAACCTGATGCTGGGCCTGGGCATGTTGATCGGCCGCTTCGGCTACATCCTCCCGGTCCTGGCCCTGGCCGGCAGCCTGGCGATGAAGAAGACCGCACCGATCGGCCAGAACAGCTTCCCGACCCATGGCCCGCTGTTCGTGACCCTGTTGACCGTGACCATTCTGCTGGTGGGCGGCCTGACTTTCCTGCCAACGCTGGCGCTGGGTCCCATTGCTGAACACTTGAGCATGGGCTTCTAAGAGGCGATATGAACATGAATATGCCTGCAAAAAATGCGGCCCCGGTCAAAACCCAGGAGCCTGCCAAAACCGCCGTCTCGGCTCTGTGGCGCCCGGCGCTGGTCCAGGCGTTCGTCAAGCTGGACCCGCGCCAACTGCAACGTTCGCCGGTGATGCTGGTGGTCGAACTGACCGCGATCCTCACCACTGTGCTGTGCTTCGTGCCCGACACCACCGTGCCCACGTTTGTCGCCGTACAAATCGCCGTGTGGCTGTGGTTCACCGTGCTGTTCGCCAACTTCGCCGAAGCCCTGGCCGAAGGGCGTGGCAAGGCCCGCGCCGACAGCCTCAAGGCCGGCAGCGAAGGCCTCAGCGCACGCCGCAAGGAGGCCGATGGCAGCTTCAAGGTCGTGCCGGCCACCAGCCTGCGCAAAGGCGATGTGGTGCGCGTTGCCGCCGGGGAAATGATCCCCGGTGACGGCGAGGTCATCGAAGGCATTGCGGCAGTCAACGAAGCGGCCATTACCGGTGAATCGGCACCGGTGATCCGTGAGTCCGGTGGTGACCGTTCAGCCGTCACCGGCAACACCCGCCTGGTGTCTGACTGGCTGCTGATTCGTATCACCGCCAACCCTGGTGAGTCGACCCTGGACCGCATGATCGCCCTGGTGGAAGGCGCCAAGCGCCAGAAAACCCCCAACGAAGTCGCGTTGGATATTCTGCTGATCGGCCTGACCCTGATCTTCCTGTTGGTGGTGGTAACCCTGCAGCCGTTCGCCCATTTCGCCAGCGGCAGCTTGCCGTTGGTGTTCCTGGTCGCACTGCTGGTGACGCTGATTCCTACAACTATTGGCGGCTTGCTGTCGGCGATCGGCATCGCCGGCATGGACCGCCTGGTGCGCCTCAACGTGATCGCCAAGTCCGGGCGTGCCGTGGAAGCAGCGGGCGACGTGCATGTGTTACTGCTGGACAAGACCGGCACCATCACCTTCGGTAACCGTCGCTGTGCGGCGGTGGTCGCGGCGCCTGGCGTCAGTGGCAAGGAAGTGGCCGAAGGCGCATTGTTCGCCTCCCTGGCCGATGACACGGCGGAAGGTAAATCCATCGTTGAATACCTGCGCGCCTTGCACCCTCAAGCCGAGCCGACCGCAGACGAACTGACGGCCGTGCCGTTCAGTGCTGAAACCCGCTTGTCCGGTGTCGACTACCAGGGCCGTGTGTTCCGCAAAGGCGCGGTGGATTCGCTGCTGGCCTTCATCGGTCAACAACGTCGCGACTTGCAGCCTGCGCTGTCGCGGGAAATCGACAAGATCGCCCAGAGCGGCGGCACCCCGTTGCTGGTGTGTGCCGACGGCAAGTTGCTCGGCGCGATCCACCTGAAGGACGTGGTCAAGCCGGGCATCCGTGAGCGTTTCGCCGAGCTGCGCAAACTGGGAATCCGTACCGTGATGGTCACCGGCGACAACCCGTTGACCGCCGCCGCGATTGCCGCTGAAGCGGGCGTGGACGACGTACTGGCCGAAGCCACCCCGGAGAAAAAACTCGCCCGCATCCGTCATGAGCAAAATGATGGTCGCCTGGTGGCGATGTGCGGCGACGGCGCCAACGACGCCCCGGCGCTGGCCCAGGCGGACGTCGGCATGGCGATGAACGATGGCACCCAGGCTGCGCGCGAGGCCGCCAACATGGTCGACCTCGACAGCGACCCGACCAAGCTGTTGGACGTGGTGCAGATCGGCAAGGAATTGCTGGTGACCCGTGGCGCATTGACCACCTTTTCCATCGCCAACGACGTGGCCAAGTACTTCGCGATCCTGCCGGCGCTGTTCGCTTCGATCTATCCGCAACTGGGCGTGCTCAACGTGATGCACTTGCAGAGCCCGCAGAGCGCGATCCTTTCGGCCATCGTGTTCAACGCGCTGATCATCGTGGTGCTGATCCCCCTGGCGCTGCGCGGTGTGCGCGTACAGGCGGCGAGTGCGGCGGCATTGCTGCGGCGCAACCTGCTGATCTATGGGCTGGGCGGGATCCTGGTGCCGTTCGTGGGCATCAAGGCGATCGACATGCTGCTGACTGCGTTGCACCTGGTTTGACCCGATTCCTGTGGGCCCCCGACGGGTGCCCACAGGTTGCAATGACCGATTTGAGGAATCCGAAATGTCCAACATGATCCGCCCGGCCCTGAGCCTGCTGGTGCTCATGACCCTGATCACCGGCGTCGCTTACCCACTGGTGGTGACTGGTGTCGCCCAAGTGGCTTTCCCGAACCAGGCCAATGGCAGTCTGGTGCGCGACGACAGCGGCAAGGTGCGTGGCTCCAGCCTGATTGCCCAGGACTTTACCGGTGCCAGCTGGTTCCACCCGCGCCCATCGGCCGGCGCGTTTGCGACGGTCTCCAGCAGCGCCAGTAACCTCGGCCCCAGCAACCCGGCGCTGGCGACGCGTATCTTCGATGACGCGAGTAAACAGTTGGTGCCGAGCCAAGGGCCGGTGCCTCTGGCATCGCTGACTACCTCTGGCAGCGGTCTTGATCCACACTTGCCACCCCAGGCGATTGCCTATCAACTGGCAAGGGTGGCGGCGGCGCGGAATGTGCCGGTGTCGACTTTGCAGCGTTTGCTCGATGAACACATCGAAAGCCCGCTGGTAGGCCCGCCGGTGGTGAATGTGCTGGCGCTGAATATGGCCCTGGAAAAGTTGTAGGCAGTGGCGCCGCCATCGCAGGCAAGCCGGCTTCCACAGGGGAATGCACTCCAAATGTGGGAGTGGGCTTGCCCGCGATGACGTCCTGCGGCGCAACCCATAAACATCTGAAGGAACCCCGAGCATGAGCGACTCCGGCCGCGCCGATGCCCTGTTAGCCGATCTGCCCCGGGACGGCCGTGGCCGGCTCAAAGTCTTCCTTGGCGCCGCGCCGGGTGTGGGCAAGACCTACGCCATGCTCCAGGCCGCGCACACGCAACTGCGACAGGGCGTGAAGCTGATCGCCGGTGTGGTCGAAACCCACGGCCGTGCCGAGACCGAAGCCTTGCTCAGCGGCCTGCCGCAGCAACCGTTGCTGCGCAGCGAATACCGTGGCGTGATGCTCGAAGAAATGGACCTCGACGGCCTGCTCGCCGCCAAGCCCAAGCTGGTGCTGGTCGACGAATTGGCCCACAGCAACGCCCCCGGCAGCCGTCACGAAAAGCGCTGGCAAGACATCCAGGAACTGCTCGCTGCCGGCATCAACGTGTTTACCACGGTCAACGTCCAGCACCTGGAAAGCCTCAACGACCAGGTACGCGGCATCACCGGCGTGCAAGTGCGTGAAACCCTGCCGGACTGGGTGCTGCAAGAGGCCGACGAACTGCTGCTGATCGACCTGCCGTCCCGCGAGCTGCTGGAGCGCCTGCGCGATGGCAAGGTCTACGTGCCGGAGCAGGCGCGGGCGGCCATCGATGCGTTCTTCACCCAGACCAACCTGATGGCCTTGCGCGAGTTGGCCATGCAAACCGCCGCCGCCCACGTCGATGACGATTTGGCCCAAGGCTATCGCCAGCTCGGCCAAGCCGCGCCGGCGGTGCGTGGGCGCTTGCTGGTCGGCGTGGATGGCGATGCCCAGGCCGAGCGCCTGGTGCGCCATGCCAGCCGGGTTGCCCAGCGCCGCCATTTGCCGTGGAGCCTGGTGCATATCGATAACGGCCGAGCGCGGGACGAGCAGTCGCGGCTGCGCCTGCAAAATGCCCAGCAGTTGGCCGAGCGACTGGGCGGCGAGGTGGTGTTGCTGCGCGCAGGGGAGGTGGCCAAGACGCTGATCCAGCACGCCGCCGAACGCCGCGCCAGTCTGCTGCTGGTGGGGCAGTCGCGGATGCGTTGGCGCCGTCGCTTGTTCGGCGGCGGCCTGGCTGCGCGTTTGTTGCGTAATGCGCGAGGTTTGGAAATCAACGTCCTCGACAGCGACGATATCCCGGCGCCGCCGCGCTTGCCGGATGTACGCGGGCTAGTGTGGTTCGACTACGCACTGGCGGTTTTGGCCACGGTGGTCGCGGCGGCGGTGGCCTGGGCGGTGTCCAGCGCCTTGCCGCTGCCGAACATCTCTCTGGTGTTCCTGGCGGCGGTATTGCTGGTGGCAGTGCGTAGCAGCCTGGGGCCGTCGCTGGTGTGTGCGGCATTGTCGTTCCTGACCTATGACTTCCTGTTTATCCCGCCGAATTTTTCCTTCGCCATCCAGCGTGAAGAAGACGTACTGACCCTGTTGTTCTTCCTGTTGATGGCGGCGCTGACCGGCAACCTGGCTGCGCGCCAGCGCCGCCAGTTGCAGGCGTTGCGCGACACCCAGGAAGAAACCAGCGAGCTGCTCGACCTGTCGCGCAAACTCACGGCCGCCACCGATCGCCAGGCGGTGATCAGTGCTGCCGCACATCACCTGGAAGGCTGGAGCGACCTGGACCTGTGCCTGGTCAATCGTGATGGCCAAGGCGGTTGGACAATCGAGACCGGCGGCCCGCTGACGCTTACCGAAGCCGAGCGCGCCGCCGCCGATTGGGCTTGGCAACATGACCAACCAGCGGGCATGGGCACCGGGACCCTGCCGTTCGGGCGTTGGTGGTGGTGGCCGTTGTCGGGCGAAGAAGGCCCGCTGGGTTTGCTGGGGGTCAGTCCCAAACCGGGCCTGGAATTGAGCGGCCAACGCCGTCGCCTGCTCACCGCCTTGAGCCAGCCATTGGCCCAGGCGCTGGCGCGGGCGCAACTGGCCCAGGAGTTGGAGTCTGCAAGGTTGCACGGCGAAACCGAGCAACTGCGCAGCGCCTTGCTGGCGTCGGTCTCCCATGATTTGCGCACACCGCTGACCTCCATGCGTGGCAGCATCGACAGCTTGCTGGCACTTGGTGAAGCGATCCCGCTGGAGGATCGTCGCGAATTGCTTGAAGGCACTCGCGATGAGGCTGAGCGTCTTGACCGTTACATTCAGAACCTGCTGGACATGACCCGCCTCGGCCACGGTGCGTTGAAGCTGGCGCGGGATTGGGTGTCGCCGGGTGATATCGTCGGCAGCGCCCTCGGCCGTCTGCGTGCAGTGCTGGCGCCGTTGCAGGTGAGTACCGACGTACCGCCCGAGTTGCCATTGTTGTATGTGCATGCTGCGTTGATCGAGCAGGCGTTGGTGAATGTGCTGGAAAACGCCGCGCGTTTTTCGCCGCCGCAAGGGCGTTTGCAACTGAGCGCCGGCGTTGCCGATAACCAGCTGTTCTTCGCCGTGGCCGACGAAGGCCCCGGCATTCCCGAGGATGAGCGCGCAAAGATCTTCGATATGTTCTACACCGCAGCACGCGGTGATCGAGGCGGGCAGGGCACGGGGCTGGGCCTTGCAATCTGCCAGGGCATGGTCGGCGCCCACGGTGGGCATATCAGCGTGGCCGACGGCATTGACGGGCGTGGCACCTGCATCACCTTGTTCCTGCCGTTGCCGACACAGCCTGGCCTGGAGCGCGAGGCATGAGCTACCCTGTTTTCTTCACGGATTTTGATTGGAAGCCATGAGCCAGACCGCGACGATTTTGGTCATTGATGACGAACCGCAGATCCGCAAATTCCTGCGCATCAGCCTGGCCTCGCAGGGCTACAAAGTGATCGAAGCCGGTACCGGCAACGAAGGCCTGGCCCAGGCCGCGTTGAACAAGCCGGACCTCCTGGTCCTCGATCTTGGCCTGCCCGACATGGACGGCCAGCAGGTGCTGCGTGAATTTCGCGAGTGGTCGACGGTGCCGGTGCTGGTGCTGTCGGTGCGGGCCAGCGAGGGGCAAAAGGTCGAGGCCCTGGATGGTGGTGCGAATGACTATGTGACCAAACCCTTTGGCATCCAGGAGTTTCTCGCCCGGGTGCGTGCATTGCTACGCCAGGCGCCAGCGGGGGAAGCCCAGGAAGCAGCCTTGCGTTTTGGCCCGCTGACGGTGGACCTGGCCTATCGCCGGGTGCTGCTGGACGGCGCTGAAGTGGCGCTGACGCGCAAGGAGTACGCGGTGCTGGCGCAACTGGCACGGCACCCTGGGCGGGTGATTACCCAGCAGCAATTGCTCAAGGATATCTGGGGGCCGACCCATACCGAGGACAGCCACTACCTGCGCATCGTCGTGGGACACCTGCGCCAGAAGCTGGCGGATGACCCGACCCAGCCACGGTTTATCGTGACCGAGGCGGGGGTGGGGTATCGGTTGTTGGGCGGATAGATCTCAGGTGCTTCTCTGTGGCGAGCGGGCTCGCCACAACGGCGTTAGTGACGCGCCTGTTTCAGCGTTGCTCACTTTCATAGCGATCCAACGTATCACTGGCAATTTCCCGTCCCAGGGCGATTAATTCCGGCGCTTTGTAGAACTCGAAAAAACGGCACACCCGCTTCGGCACGTTGATCAGCACGTCGGGCGGGTAGCCGGCGATCTTGTACTGCGCCAGCGACGTCTGCATCACCTCGAAGCTCTGGTTGATCAGGTCCAGCAGCGAAGCCGGGCCGACGTTATCAATGATGAACGACCCGGTTGCCGACTTCGGTGCGCCGGGCTTTTCCGGTGCCGCGGCGGGTTGTTGGGATTCCGGTTCGGCAGATTCCAGCCACGGGTTGATCTCCGCCGCCTGCGCTTCCAACGCCTCCTGCTCGAGTTTCATCAATTGTTCGGCCTGCTTGCGGCGAAAGGGCAGGTGCGAACCGAGTGATCTCGCCAGGTTGTTGAAGCGGCTCTTGAACGCGGGCGGGCGTTGGATCACCGGCAACTGGTAATGCTTCTGATTGGTGGCGTTGAGGTTGACCGCAATGATCAAGTCACAGTGGCTCGACACCACCGGCACGATGGGCAGCGGGTTGAGCAGGCCGCCGTCCACGAGCATGCGGTTGCCTTGCATCACCGGGGTGAACAGGCTGGGAATCGCCGCCGAGGCGCGCATGGCCTGGTGCAGGCAGCCTTCCTGAAACCAGATTTCCTGCTGGTTGGTAAGGTCGGTGGCGACTGCGGTGTAGGGGATGCGTAGTTCTTCGATATTGATCTCGCCGACGATCTTGCGGATCTGCCCGAAGACTTTCTCGCCACGAATGGCGCCCAGGCGGAAGCTCACGTCGACCAGGCGCAACACGTCGAGGTAGTCGAGGCTTTCAATCCAGTTTCGATACTCGTCCAGCTTGCCAGCGGCGTAAATGCCGCCGACTACCGCTCCCATTGAACAGCCGGCGATACAGGCGATGTCGTAGCCGCGCCGCTCGATTTCCTCGATCACCCCGATATGGGCGTAGCCCCGAGCTCCACCGGAACCCAGCACCAAGGCAACACGTTTCTTCATGGTCCATGTCCTCCCCAAGGCAGGTGCCCACAATGCACCCATGAGAGGCCGGCTTCAATATTCGTGGGAGCCTGCAATATTTTTCCAGGATAGCGCTGCTGCTCGGGTATGCTCTGGCCAATAGGTACTATCGATTTCAGGCTAAGGACAGGCACTTTTCCCTGTAGGCAACGTCTACAACGTACGACTGTTTTTTCTTTTTGAGGTGTCATTGATGAAAGCCTGGATGTGTGTGCCTGTGATCGTGTTGGCCCTGGCTGGTTGCGCCGGGAAAACCGCCTACCGCGACAGTTGCGGCAGCCAGTTGGACGCCGCTTGGAAAGAACTTGACCTGGCCAAGGCCGAAGGCTTTGCCGGCACCGTGAGCTACTCTAAGGCACTGTCTCTGTTGACAGGCGCCAAGACCCAGCAGCAATTTGAAGCGTTTGAAGGCTGCTCCAACAAGGCCGAGAAAGCGCGGTTCTATATTCGTGAGTCTCGCGCCGGGCGTTGACCTGTAGCAGCGAGTAGGATTTCTCATCAGGTAGTGGGGGCAGGATGTCAGTTTTGGTCGATCAGTTAGTCGCTCAGGTCATTGGCCTGGAAGTAGGGTTACTGAGCTGCCAGGCTCGTCTTGCCGCCGTCACCGACGACGAAGCCCTGCATGACCTGCGCACCACTGTGCGCCGTCTGCGCAGCCTGTTGCGCCCCTTGCGCGGCTTGCCAGGGGTGGAGCAGCTTGAATTGGCGGCCAGCACCGTCGGCCAATTGACTACGCCGCTACGCGACCGCGAGGTGCTGGCGGCGTATTTGCACCTGCATGGCCATCATGAGGCCGCAAACCGACGACTGCGCCTGCAACCCGAGGCCTATCGTCAGGTGGCGCAAAGCCCGGAGCTTGCGCACTTGCTGCTGATCCTCGACGCCTTCCCGCGTTTCATCCGTGCTTCTGAGCACCAGAAGTTGCTCAAAGGCCTGCGCCCACGCATCGAAAAGCGTCTGGCCAAGCAATGGCAGGCACTCGATAAGGCCTTGAAGGATCCGGGCCATGATCGCCATCGCCTCCGCTTGCTGATCAAGCGCGTGCGCTACGCCGCCGAGGCCTATCCCGAGTTGGATAAATTGCCCGCCAACGCCATGTCGCACCTGAAAAAAGCCCAGGGCGCCCTGGGGGATTGGCATGACTGCTGGCAGTGGTTGGTCCAGGCTGAACACCAGGCTGATCTGCAACCTTGTGTTGCCGTATGGCATCGCACCATGGCCAAGGCGGAAGGGCAGGCGGATCGAGTGCTGGATAAACTCAGCGCTGATTGCTTCTAAGCCGGTCCGGCTTTTGGCCGGAATAGGCGCTGTACCTGATTGGCCTGATGGTTAAGATCCCTCATCTGTTCCCTTTGATGTGAGACCGCCATGCGCTTTAGTGATTTGCTCGACGCCGCCCGCAGCAACCCGCTGGATGTCACCATCCCCGCCGAATGGGCCCAGGGCCGTGCGACCTTTGGTGGCCTGGTCGCCGCATTGCAATACGAAGCCCTGCGTGCCCAAGTGCCCGCGGATCGTCCTTTACGGTCGCTGGCAATCACCTTTGTTGGCCCGGTAGCGCCGGACGTCCCCGCCAGTTATCAAGTCGAAGTGCTGCGCGAAGGCAAAGCCGTCAGCCAATTGCTTGGCCGTGTGGTGCAGAACGGTGAAGTGGCGACACTGGTACAGGCCAGTTTCGGTGGGGCCCGTGAGTCGGAAATTGCGGTCGAAGGCGAAGCGCCGCCGGTGTTCAAGCACTGGGATGAGTGCCAGGAACTGCCTTATATCAAGGGCGTCACCCCGGAATTCATGCGCCATCTGGCGATGCGCTGGAGCGTCGGCGGCTTACCCTTTACCGGTAATAAATCCCGCGACATGGGCGGTTGGGTACGGTTGCGCGGCGATGTGAAGGAAGAGCCGCTGACGGAGGCGCATATCCTTGCCCTGGTCGACGCCTGGCCCCCTGCGTTGCTGCCGCACCTGAAAAAGCCGGCACCGGGCAGCACCCTGACCTGGACCATCGAATTCATCCAGCCGTTGCAAGACCTCACGACCCTCGACTGGTGCCAGTATTGCGTCAATATCGAGCACGCCCGCGACGGCTACGGCCATGCCGCCGCCGCCCTGTGGAGCCCGACCGGCGAACTCATCGCTATCAGCCGCCAGACCGTGGTGGTCTTCGCCTGATCTCAATGCCTGTGGCGCTGCCGCCAGGCGCGCCACCAGCCACCGCTCAACACAAAGCGCGGAAAGGTCACGAACTGCTCGACCACCAGGCGTTGGACCGCATCTTTACGATCACTGAACGGTTCACTGGCCTGGGCTTCCAGGCTATGACCATGACGCTGCAACGCCAGGCCAGCCAGGATACCGACCACACCGACGGCAAAACTGGCCAGGCTCAGGCTGAACACCCCGGATACAATCAACAGAAACCCGATGATGAACAGCGGCACGGCAATCAGGTGCAACGCCAGGTTGGTCGGGTGCTGATGGTTCTGCGGGTAGTGACGCCATTGCCAGGCGGGGAGATTGGGGTGACGTTTGCCCATGATGATGAATCCTCTGTCCGTTGAAACAACTTGAACAGAGTTTAGGCGGGGGCGGGCGGGGCGGCGAATTGGGGCTGGCTATGGGGGTCATAGAGGGTAGTTTTCGGCATGTCCCCCCTTATGTCCAAATAACGCAGTCATGGTCGTCCATGTGTATCAGAAACGTGAGGTTGTTATCGGTTATCTGGAATGGATAACCGGTCGTCTCACCCAGAACCGCTGTAATATCTTTTGCATCATGGATTTTCTAAGCCCTGTATGCCGAATCGAACCCCACTGAAACTAGATTTCTTGACTAATCCTGTTCTGTATTTCCTGCCAGAAGTTAGAGTCGTATTCTGTGCTTTTTCGTTCAATTCGATTGGTTCGGGTACATCGCTTTCTGACTTGAAAAGACTCCACGCCAGATTGTTAATCGAAGTCGTGAGTTCTGCCGATTCAATTTTCTGGCGCGTATATTTAAAGTTTCGAATGAGTTGTCTATATTTTTTCGAGATGATGGATTAGGTGGCGCCCCCCTAGCCGCATTTATGGGGAAGTATATACTGGGTTTGGTTATTTGAAGTAATAGTCGTCCGGATCGTTGATATAAACGGTTGGTCCGCTGAGTGAAATAAATTTTGCGTTGAACTCTATGTGTGCATTATCGCTGGTGGCTTCAAAAGTAAAGTGGTCCATTTTCTTATTGATTTTTACGGTAAATACCTCGTGTGCGGGGATGTTAAAGACTTTCAGATTTTTAATGTCGTTGCAGGTTATTCCAAGTCTGCACATGTTATACCCTTTGTTTTTCCATTTTTCTGGTAGTTTGTCTGGAAATTCGGAGATGTCGAATCCTATTCCAATACAAGGCTGATCATTTTCTACCCTTAATGAGGAAATGGCTATTTTTCCAATCTCAACAGGAAGGCTGAAGACTTTGCTAAGAAATATACTCCCCTCTAACTCGTTCCAGTATTTCATTTTTTATTTCCTGAATGGATAGTGTTTTTTTGCGCCTTCAAGATAACCTTTTCGAGGTTTTTCGATTGGTCTCAAATTAAAGTGCGATGAATGGTCTCCAATTCCATCTACGCTACCGTATTTATGGCCTGCTGAGTGGTCTTGGATAAGGATTTTCGAGCCGTTTGCTCTTGTGAATTGATAGACTTTTGTGTTTATGGGTTTGCCGTTTTCATCCAGAACTGTTTTCCTATTCTTGTCTGTCATTTTTTCAGTCGTGTATTGTTTGGCCTTTCCTATGTCTGGGTCTACTACCATATCCGGGGCCTGAACCATCGGTATCCCAGCATCTCTTTTCGCTTGTCTGAAAGCGCCTCTGCGAGAAACATCAGGTGTTTCCGGTTCATTCTGTGTTTTACAGGCTGGCTGTTGTATCCCTTTCGGCGGACAATTGGCGCTCAGCCCTGTCGCATCCACCCATCCCGTGGGATTAGGCACGTACTGGTACGCATTGATCCCACCCGCCAGCTTCACTGGATCCGGCGTCAGGTAACGTCCAACATCCGGATTGTAGTAGCGATGGCGGTTGTAGTGCAGCCCGCTTTCCTGATCGAAATACTGACCCTGGAAGCGCAGCGGATTGTCGATTTTTCCGGTATCAAGACGGCTGATTTCGCCATAGGCACGGTAATGCGCGGACCAGACGATTTCGCCATCCGGGGCGGTGAGTTCTTGCGGCGTGCCGAGGTGGTCGAGTTGGTAGTGGTAGGGCTTGGTTTCCTTGGGGCCGAAGCCTTCCAGCAAGGCTAGCGGACGGAAGCTGTCTGGTTCGTAGAGATAGCTGCGATGCCGATCCGCATGGTGTTCGCCAATCAGTTTGTCGCCTTGCCAGAAGAACTCGGTGGTAATGCCGTCGACGGTTTTACTGATACGCCGCCCAAACGGGTCGTAGCGGTAGCTGGCGATCTGGCCGTCAGGTCGGGTGATGCTGATCAGACGGTGCTGGCAGTCGTAGCGGTATTCGGTGACGAGTTGATGGCCCTTGCCGCGTCGTTCGCGAATCAGGTTGCCGAAGGCGTCGTAGTCGTAATGATGGTCGCCCTGGATCATCAGACGGTTGCCGGCGACGATGTCGGGGCCGGGGCGGTTTTGCATGAGCAGGTTGCTGGCGGGGTCGTGGCCGAAGCGTTCTTGCTCGCCTTGAGTTTGGTCGGCGCGGGTGAGGCGGTTGAGTGGGTCGTAGTGGTAGCGGTGTTCGCCCTTGCGAGTGTCGAGCAGGCGGGTGAGGTTGCCGGATTTGTCGTAGTCGTAATGACGGCGATAGACCGGGCCTTCGGCGTCGTTGATGCTCTGGTTGAACAGGCGGCCTTGGTGGTCGTGTTGGTAGTGGCTGAACAGTTGGCCTTGTTGGCGTTGCTGTTCGCGACCGGCCTTGAACAGGTGTGAGGTGAGAACGGCGCCATTCAGTTCGACGGTGGCGAGGTGGCCGCCTTTGTCGTGATTGAAGGTGAGGCGGTTGTTGTCCGGCAGGCGCAGGTTTTGCAGGTGGCCGCAGGCGTCGTAGCCGTAGCGCAGGGTGCCCCAGCCTTGGTGTTCGGCGGTGAGGCGGTTTTGGCTGTCGTACTCGTAGGCCAGGGCCCAGTGGCCGTCTTCGACGCCTAAGAGATTCCCCTGGCGGTCGTAGGTGTAATCGACGGTATTGCCATCGGGCAGGGTTTTTCTGATCAGGCGTCCGGCATGATCGCGCTGGTAGCGGGTAACCAGCTGACTGCCGTCATCGCCGTGTTCGGTTTTTTCCTGAAGGTTGCCGTTGAGGTCGTATACGTACGCCGTGCGCTGGCCGTCAAAGCCGATTTCCTGCTGGATCAGGCCGTTGCTGCGGTACTGGAGCCGGTAGGTCTCGCCCACCTCGTTTTCGATCTCGGTCAGCAGTAACCGCGCGTTGTCGTAGCGGTACTTGATCTGGGTGCCATCGGCATTGATGCGGCGGCTGATCAGGTGCAGGCCGTCGGTGTATTCGTAGCGGGTGACGTGCCCCTGTTCGTCGCGTTCGGAAGTGATTTTTCCGTAAGCGTTGTAGGTATATTTACGCGTGTCGCCGCTCGGCAAGACGACCTGGACTAACCGCCCAACGTCGTCCCACTGATACTGGGTCAGCGCGCCATGCTCATCCTCACGCGCAATCTGTCGCCCCAGATCGTCATAGCGATAACGCTTGATCCCACCATTGGGCAACTGCTCTTCAAGCAACTGCCCACGCTCATTCCACACCAGCCGCTGACAGCTGTGGTCCGGGTACCAAACCCCAACCAGTTGCCCGTATTTGTTGTAGCTGTAGTCAGTCACATGACCATCAGGATCGGTCTTGCGCGTTACATCGCCCTGATCATTGCGCTCATACTTCCAAACCGCCTGACCCCGCCTTACAACCCGTACGAAGCCGTTGTCATGCTCGTAGGTCGTCGGCTCATCGTCCCCCGGAAACACCGCCACCAAGCGCCCGGCTTCGTCGTACTG
>NZ_JBYSZX010000011.1:0-217032 GCF_058787615.1 Pseudomonas sp. FW305-3-2-15-C-LB1
GGCCAACCTGGTGAGAATTAGGGCCTGCCTGACGGCAGGCCGTTACCGGCCCGCACACAAAAAATCTGACAGTCCCCTAATCCGGCTACCTCGTTTTACCTGAAAGAACACAGCGGTCTTGATGGGGCCGCTTCGCGCCCCAACGCAGGGCAAGCCTGCTCGCCACAGCAAGCCTGCTCACCACAACAGCCCCATTCACCACAGCAAGCCTGCTCACTCCAGCTTCAGGCAAGTTTCAGGTGACGGGCATACCACGGTCGTCTCGGCACCCGCTTGAACAGCCCCTGCAGCATGTTCTCGTCTTCACCGAAAGTGATGCGCAACGCCAGCTTCATGGTCTCCGGGTCCATCTCCATCGACCGGCCCATCTGCAACCCCGGCGTGGTGCTGCAGCCATGGGTATCCGGGCCCAGCCAGGGATCGCCGACTTCCACCCAGCGGCCCGGCGCGAACCAGGCTACGCCGTTGACTTCCATGCGGCGGACTTCCCCTGGATTGAAACGCTCATGGGCGCGAAACCAGTCTTCGATGCGGTCGTCGATCCAGCCGTGGAAGTGCCAGAACACCGGGTTGACGTGGGAGGAAAACGGATCGCCGAGGAAATCGTTTTCCGCCGCGTACCAGCGCGCAGCAAAGTCGGAGGGGTCACGGGCCATGGGCACCGGCGCACCGTTGGACGGGTCGCGGGGCACCGAGGCCCAGCGCATGTGCAGCCAGTCGTGCAGGCCCAGCTCCATTTCGGAACCGAGCTGCCCCAGGGTGAATCTGGCCAGGTAGCGTGGGTCGCGGTACTGCGACTCCCACACCTGGAAGTTGCTGTGGTAGGTCTCAGCGCTCTTGATGTCGCTGACCCACTGGGTGTAGTCGCTGTCGTCCGGCGCCGACCAGGTCGGCGGCAGCGCAAAGCCGTCGTGGTTGTCGAAATAGCGCAGAAAGCCCAGGCGATCACGCTCCAGGGCCGGTTGCGGCTCGGGGAATTGCGGCCATGAGGGCAGGTCCTGCATGGAGCGCGCGGTGCCGAGCATGTGGCGGTGCATGAAGAAGAAATCGATGCCCGAGCCGTTGCGGTCCTTGCGCTTGCCCCGGGCGTCGCGTTCCTGGCCCCGTGGCCCGGGTTGCCAGCCGATGCCGCGCAGGGCGTCGCGCTTTTCTTCGGAGAGTTTGTGCCACTGGTCACGGGTAGCGTGCCACAGTTGGTGGAACAGACGGTGTTCGGGGGAAATCAGCCAGGCCAGCAGGGTCGGGTTGAGGCCGATGCGTTGCCGCGCCTCGGGGAACCACTGTTTGCGGGCGATGAAGCGGTTATCGCGCTCGACCAGCGCCAATGGCCGAGCAAGGTCAAGGATCTGCCCGCTGAGCGTGCTGCTGCCGGCATTGGCAAAATCCGCCCAGACCTCGTCAAGGGTCATCTTGAATTCATAGGCCGGGGCGCCGTCAATCGAGTCGCGGTCGATCAGGCGCCAGTAGAGCACGGCGCTCTCGCCTGTCAGCAGATCACCCAGCACGCGGTAACGCGGCTCGCCCTCGGCGCGCAGGTTGCCAGCGGTGTCCAGGTACCCTCGCAAGCCACGTCCACGCGGGGCGATGTCGAGCAGCAGCTCCAGACCTTCCAACGGCAGGCCCTTGAGGCCGGCGTCGCGGCCTTCCAGGCGCAGGCTCCACACCCCACGCAGCGTGTTCGCCAGGTGCTGGCCGGCGGTGTCGGCCAGGTCCACCGTGGCTTCGCCGGGAGTGATGGGCAATTCTTCTTCGCGCGTCAACTCGCGATGGGCATAGAAGGCGGCCGGCACAGCGGCGCCGGTCAGCGCCAGGCCTGCGATGAACCCACGTCGAGAGATGGTCATTGTCTACCTTAGGAAACGGCTTTATCAGAGCTAGAACGTTTGCACGCCGGGGAAATTTACCGGCGCGCCCTGCCCGCCTAAATTTCCCCGCCCATCACTCGTTCCTCCCTGATAGCGAAGGCCTCAACTGACTGAGATGGCAATGACAAAACCACGTTCGAAAAAGGCGCTGTATATCGGCTTGCCGTTGGCACTGGCCATCGGTGCCGGGGCCGGTTTCCTGGTCTGGGATCACTGGTTCAAGGGCAATGCCGGTTACCCGCTGGAGGTGATCAAGCAGGCCAATGAAATGCAGGACCGGCTGTTGTCGTTCGACAGCCATATCACCGTGCCCATCGATTTCGGCACCGCCGGCAACGAGGCGGACAAGGACGGCAGCGGCCAGTTCGACCTGGCCAAGGCGGCACGCGGGCGCCTGTCCGGTGCGGCACTGACGATTTTCGGCTGGCCGGAAATCTGGAACGGCCCCAATGCCCCGCACAAGCCCACCGATGGTTTTGTCGAAGCCGCGCGCAACGAGCAGGAAGTGCGCTACAAGATCATCAGCGGCATGGTGCGCGACTACCCCAACCAGGTCGCCATCGCCTACACCCCGGATGATTTCCGGCGCCTGCATGGCGAAGGCAAGTTCGCGATCTTCATCAGCATGCTCAACGCCTACCCGCTGGGCAACGACCTGAACCTGCTGGACCTGTGGGCGGCGCGCGGCATGCGCATGTTCGGCTTCAGCTATGTGGGCAACAACGCCTGGTCGGACTCGTCGCGCCCGCTGCCGTTTTTCAATGACTCCACCGACGCCCTCGACGGTTTGTCGGACATCGGCAAGCAAGCGGTGCACCGCCTCAATGACCTGGGAGTGATCATCGACGTGTCGCAGATGTCGACCAAGGCCCTGGAGCAGGTCGCGCAATTGAGCCGCACGCCGATGGTGGCGTCCCACTCGGCGCCGCGCGCGTCGGTGGACATCCCGCGCAACCTAAGTGACAAAGAGCTGCAACTGATCAAGCAAAGTGGCGGCGTGGTGCAGATCGTGGGCTTCTCCGCCTACCTGCGCCCGTTGAGCCAGCCGACCCAGGACAAGCTCAACGCCCTGCGTGCGCGCTTCGACCTGCCGCCCCTGCCCAACCTGGCCGTGGCGTTGATGCCGGGCGACGCAATCATTGCTGCATGGCCGGAACACAAGTTCGGCGAATACGCCAGCGCGCTGTACGGCATCCTCGATGAAGAACCCAAGGCCACCCTCAAGGACCTGGGCGACGCCATCGACTACACCGTGCGCAAGATCGGCATCGACCATGTCGGCCTCGCCTCCGACTTCAACGACGGCGGCGGCGTGCAGGGCTGGAACAACGTCGGTGAAATCCGCAACGTCACCGCCGAACTGATCCAGCGCGGTTACTCCGAAGCCGATATCGCCAAGCTGTGGGGAGGCAACTTCCTGCGGGTGTGGGACCAGGTACAAAAAGCCGCCAAGCCGTTGGCCAACCGTTAATCATCCAGAAGCCAGTCCATGACCGACCGCCGTACGTTCCTCAAGCAGGCCGGGGTGTTTGCCGCCAGCCTGCCACTGGGCGCCGCCCTGCTGCCCCAGGCCATCGCCGCCCCTGCATCGAATGACCAATGGACGAGTTTCAAGCAACTGTTCAACCAGGACCCGGACTACCTGCACTTTTCCAACTTCCTGGTGGCCACGCACCCCAAGCCGGTACGCGAAGCCATCCAGCGCTATCGCGCACAGATCGACCGCAACCCAGGCCTGGCCATGGACTGGGGCCTACAGGAAACCTGGAAGCGTGAAGGCCAGGTACGCGAGTGGGCCGGCCGCTACCTGAAGGCCACGCCGGCGCAGATCGCCCTCACCGGCAGCACCTCCGAGGGGCTGGCGATGATTTATGGCGGAATCAAGGTACGACCCGACCAGGAGATCCTCACTACCGTCCACGAACACTACGCCACCGAGTTCAGCCTGGACTTCCGGGTGCGCAAGGAGCAGACCCGGGTCCGCAAGATTCGCTTGTTTGAACACGCCAATCGCGTGTCCGTCGACGAGGTGCTGGGCAATATCCAGCGCAATATCCGCCCCAACACCCGCGTGCTCGGCATGACCTGGGTGCAGTCCGGCAGCGGCGTGAAACTGCCCATCAGCGAGATCGGCAAGCTGGTGGAAGAACACAACCGCAACCGAGACGACAGGGACCGCATGCTCTATGTGGTGGACGGTGTGCACGGTTTCGGCGTGGAAAACCTCGACTTCCCGGACATGCACTGCGACTTTTTCATCGCCGGCACCCACAAGTGGATGTTCGGCCCGCGAGGCACCGGACTGGTGTGCGCCCGCGACCCGCAAAACCAGTACGTGACCCCGATGGTGCCGACCTTCTCCGAAGACCAGGACTTCGCCACCACCATGACCCCGGGCGGCTTTCACGCCTTCGAGCATCGCTGGGCGGCGGATGAGGCCTTCAAGCTGCATCTGCAACTGGGCAAGGCGCAGGTGCAGGCACGCATCCACGCCCTGAATACCGAACTGAAAGACCACCTGCTGGCGCATCCGCGTATCGAGTTGGTCACCCCGCGCAGCCCCGAACTGTCGGCCGGCTTCACCTTCTTCCGGGTCAAGGGCCAGGACAGCGATGCCGTGGCCGACTACATGATGAAAAACCGCGTGGTGATCGACGCGGTGGACCGTGATGTCGGCCCGGTGATCCGCACCTCTCCCGGCCTGCTCAATTCCTCCGATGAGATCCAGCGTTTCATGACGCTGCTGGGCCAACGGGTGTAACGCACAGTTTTTCCACTTTGAATGAGAGGACCCCATGAACAAACCCCTCACGGCACTGGCACTCACCGCCCTGTGCGGCGCCTTGCTGCCCAACCTGGCCCAGGCCGCCACGCCGCAACCTGGCAAAGTGTTCAAGGACTGCAAGGACTGCCCGGAGATGGTGGTGCTGCCGGCTGGCACCTTTACCATGGGCACCCCCGAGGATGAAGTCGGCCGCGAGCCGGATGAAGGCCCGATGCACGAGGTGACCTTCGCCAAGCCGTTCGCCATGAGCCGCTTCCACATCACCGCCGGCGAGTGGGACAGCTATATCCGCCAGACCGGCGTGAAGATCGCCGACGGCGATACCCGCCCCGGCCGCGAATGCATCGCCAGCAAGCCGCGCTACCCCCAGGGCCCGCGCCAGCCGGCAGTGTGCATGGACATGGACGATATCAAGCAGTACGTGGCCTGGCTGTCGAAGAAAACCGGCCAGCAGTACCACATGGTCAGCGAAGCCCAACGTGAATACGCCGCGCGCGCCGGCTCCACCGGACCGTTCCCCTTCCCGTTCGATGAGGGCAAGGGCTACAGCATCGCCAAGCACGCCAACACCTATGGTCCGGCCGATGGCTACAGCTATTCATCGCCGGTGGGCAGCTACCCGCCGAATGCCTTCGGCATGTACGACATGCATGGCAACGTCTACGAGCGCGTGGCCGACTGCGAACACCCCAACTACATCGGCGCGCCCACCGACGGCAGTGCGTGGATGGAGCCGAACTGCGAGGGCTACATGATTCGCGGCAATGACTGGGGCGAGGCGCCGGTGTTTTCGCGCTCGGGCAACCGCAACAACATCTACCCGAAGACGCGGGGGGATTGGATCGGGTTTCGCGTGGTGCGCGACCTCTAACCGCACTGGAAATCCATTTGTGGGAGGGGGCTTGCCCCCGATGGCGGTGTATCAGTCACTACCGCCATCGGGGCAAGCCCCCTCCCACATGTTTATCCGTGCCTGCTTTAGGTTGCCTTCTGCGCCAACAACGCCAACCCTTCATGCAACGCCGGGAACAGGCTGTTGTTGAAGTTGTTCCAGCGCAACTCAAGGATGGTGTCGTCCGGCGCGATCTCGGTCTTGAGCACGTCGTGGAACACTTCACCCGAATCTATGCCGTTGTCCACGTAGTGGAACGAGGCACCGGTGAGGTACAGCGGCTCGGATGGCGTGGTGGCCTTGGTCGCCCAATCCGTGACCGTCAGCCCCCGTGCGCCGTACAGCGCGTTCCAGGTGGCATAGGCGCCACGGCGCTCGTACGGCGATTCGATGCGGGTAATGCCGGGATGGATGTTCATGATGCGGCCGGCAAACGGCGCGCCAGGGCGCACCAGTTCATCCAGGATCACCAGCAGGCCGTCGAGCACCACGATGTCCGCCTTCAATTCCACCAGCGTGTCGTGCAGGCGGCGCTCGAAGTCCTGCTTGCCGGCAATGTGTTCTGCGCTGCCCCGTGGCAAGCGCCGGTAGGTGGACGGCACACTCAGCAGCAGGTCATTGACCAGCCGCCCCTGCACGCGCAGGTCGGCCGGGTACAGCCATTGGCGGCCCGGCTGGTAGGCAAAGCCGTAGTCGCGGACGAGTTGCTGGTCACGCGGATTCTGCTCGTCATCGTCGTACACCACGCCCACCAGGTTGTAGGCCTCGCCCAGCGGCGTGTCGTTCAGCGCCCCTGCCAGGGATTCCAGCACCGACATCATGTAGCGTTCGTGGTCCTTGTAGGCCACTGGCTGCCCGGCCTTGTCGGCGGCGGCATTGCGCAGTGACCACACGTACACCAGATTCCTTTTCGTCATTGTTTCGCTCTCGCTGGATAGATCAGGCACGCGCCAAAACGCGTGCGGCTACTCCACAAGAACGAACCAGGCCCCGCCTAATTTATCCATCCGCGCGCCACCGCCGGGCGCGCCGCGCTAAATAGTCGCGCCAATCTTTCGTTTGTCATGGGTAAGGGTCTGTGTGCCCAGCCCCCTCTTGTTCACTTTCCGGGAAGTATTTATGACCGACCCCAAGCGCGGCGCCTTCAAAGGTTTGCTCGCATTGCTCAGGCCTTTTCGCACCATCGTGACCGTCTCCGTCGCCCTGGGCATGGCCGGCGGCCTGGCCATCACGTTGTTGCTGGCGACGATCAATAATGCCCTGCACTCGCCACAAGGCATGACCCAGGGCGTGATCCTGACTTTTGCAGCCTTGTGCGTGCTGGCGCTGGTCAGCTCGATCATTTCCGACATCGGCACCAACTACGTCGGCCAACGGATCATTGCAGCCCTGCGCAAAGAGCTGGGTGAAAAGGTGCTGTCGGCGCCCATCGGGCAAATCGAGCGCTACCGCTCCCACCGACTGATCCCGGTGCTTACCCACGATGTCGACACCATCAGCGACTTCTCCTTCGCGTTCACGCCCTTGGCCATTGCCGCCACGGTGACGCTGGGCTGCCTGGGCTACCTGGCGTACCTGTCGGTGCCGATGTTCCTGATGATGGTCGTCGCCATCGTGATTGGCAGCGCCGTGCAGTTCATCGCCGGCGGCAAAGGTATCCAAGGCTTCGACCTCGCACGCAGCCATGAAGACGAATTGCAGCGTTATTACAACGCCATCGCGTCCGGCGCCAAGGAACTGCGCATGCATCGGCCACGGCGCTTTCGCATGAACACCCACCGTATCCAGGAAACGGCGGACCGCATCAGCGATATTCAGGTGCGTTCGGTCAACATCTACATCATCGCCAAGACCTTCGGCTCAATGCTGTTCTTCGTGGTCATCGGCTTGGCCCTGGCGATGCAGGCCTATAACCCGAACCCGGACCCGACCGTGATTACCGGTTTCGTGCTGGTGCTGTTGTACATGAAAGGCCCGCTGGAACACCTGCTGGGTTACCTGCCCGTGGTGGGCAAGGCGAAGATTGCCTTCGGGCGTATCAGCGAGTTGTCGGAGCGCTTCTCCTCTCCTGAACCGCACCTGCTGATGGATGACAGCGAGGCGCCGACACCGATCGTCAACAGCCTTGAGCTGCGAAACGTAAGCTACAGCCCTCCGGCCGTGGAAGGCAGCGAGCCGTTTCACCTGGGGCTGATCAACCTGAGCATTGCCCAAGGCGACATCGTATTTATCGTCGGCGAAAACGGCAGTGGCAAGACCACGCTGATCAAATTGCTGCTGGGGCTCTACCCGCCGCAGTCCGGCGAAATCCTGCTCAACGGCGAGGCCGTGACCGACCCCGAGCGCGATGACTATCGCCAATTGTTCACCACGGTATTCGCCGACTACTACCTGTTCGACGACCTGGTCCAGGGCAGCGCCACCCAGTCACTGGACAGCGCCACTAAATACCTGGAACGCCTGGAGATCGCGCACAAGGTCAGCGTCAAGGACGGTGTGTTCAGCACCACCGACCTGTCCACCGGCCAGCGCAAGCGCCTGGCACTGGTCAACGCCTGGCTGGAAGAACGCCCGGTGCTGGTGTTCGACGAATGGGCCGCCGACCAGGACCCGGCCTTCCGCCGGATTTTCTATACCGAGCTGCTGCCGGACCTCAAGCGCCTGGGCAAAACCATCATCGTGATCAGCCATGACGACCGCTATTTCCACATCGCCGATCAGTTGGTACGGCTGCGCGCCGGCCAGGTAGTGCATGAAATGGAGCCTGCATGAAATTTTCTTTTCCGGTTTTCCGAGGTAGGAACGTCTCACTAGTGGTAATGAGAACTAACCTCAACAAATATCAGAATTTGCCCACTTAAAACATAGAAGAGAAACCATCCATGTCAGCACGACTCGGTCTCAGCCCACTGAGCAAAGCGCTAACCAGGGCCCTGAACATCAACCTCCTGCCGAGCGCGCTTACCCTGGCGGTATCGCTGCCGGTTGCCGGCTATGTGCAGGCACAGGAGATCGAGTTGGATATTCCAGCACAGGCACTGGGGAGTGCACTGCAGGAATTCGGCCGCCAGGCCAACCTGCAGGTGCTGTACAGCCCGACCGACGTGGCGGGAAAAAACAGCACGGCGATCAAAGGTAAACTGGATCCGCAGCAGGCGATCAACACCTTGCTGGCGGGCACTTCGACCACTCACAGCCTCAGTGGCAACGCGCTGACCGTTACCGCCGCCGGCGCGTCCGCCGGGCTGGAGTTGAGTCCGACCCAAGTGACCGGCAACGTGCTGGGCAACATCACCGAGGGCTCCGGCTCCTACACGCCGGGCACCATTGCCACGGCCACGCGGCTGACCCTGACCCCGCGGGAAACCCCGCAGTCGATCACGGTGATTACCCGCCAACATATCGAGGACTTCGGCCTCAACAACGTCGATGACGTGATGCGCCACACGCCTGGCATCACCGTATCGGCCTATGACACCGACCGTACCAACTATTACTCGCGTGGGTTCTCGGTCAACAGTTTCCAGTACGACGGTATTCCGTCCACCGTGCGCAACGTCGGCTACTCGGCCGGGAATACCCTCAGCGACATGGCGATCTATGACCGCGTCGAAGTGCTCAAGGGTGCCACCGGCCTGCTCAACGGCGCCGGCTCCCTGGGCGCGACCATCAACTTGATCCGCAAGAAGCCGACGTCGGAGTTCAAGGGCCATGTGCAACTGGGCGCCGGCTCCTGGGACAACTATCGCAGCGAAGTGGATGTGAGCGGCCCGTTGACCGACAGCGGTAATGTCCGGGGCCGTGCAGTGGCGGCGTACCAGGACAAAAAATCCTTCATGGACCACTACTCGCGCAAGACCGAAACCTACTACGGCATTACCGAGTTCGACCTGTCCCCCGACACCATGTTGACCGTCGGCTTCGACTATCAGGACAATATTCCGAAAGGCTCCAGCTGGTCCGGTTCGTTCCCGTTGGTCAACTCCAACGGCAGCATCAACAAGATGCCACGCTCCTACAACAACGGCGCCACCTGGAGCTCCTGGGAACAGAACACCCGCACCGCCTTTGCCATGCTTGAGCATGATATGGGTGACGGCTGGGTCACCAAATTCCAGCTCGACCACAAGATCAACAGCTACCATGCCGACCTCGGTTCGATCCAGTTTGTCCAGCCGGCAGCCGATGGCACCGCCGAGGTCAACGGTCAGAAATACACCGGCGAAACCAAAAGCACCTCCGCCGACCTCTACGCCACCGGGCCTTTCAGCCTGTTTGGCCGCGAACATGAACTGGTGGTGGGCGGCTCGATCGGCACGTCGCGCTGGCAAGGCAAGGGGTACTGGGCGCCGGAATGGCCAGGCGGCAACAAAGTCGATTTCTATAACTGGAATGGCCACATTGCCAAGCCGATCTACGGCCCTGTCCAGCAATACAACGACGATACCATCCGCCAGACCGGCTACTACGTGACCACACGCTTGAACGTGATGGATGACCTGCACGTGATCCTCGGTGGGCGCGTCGCCAACTACCACGTCACCGGTATCAACCCTTCCTACAAGGAAACCGGCCGGTTCGTGCCGTATGCCGGCGTGATCTACGACCTGAACGACAATCTCTCGGTGTACACCAGCTACACCGATATCTTCCAACCCCAGGAAAGCACGTACAAAGACCGCAACCAGACGTTGCTGGAACCAGACGAAGGCCAAAACTACGAGCTGGGCCTGAAGGGCGAGTTTCTCGACGGTCGCTTGAACACCAGCATTGCCTACTTCGAAGTGCATGAAGACAACCGTGCCATCCCGGACGATGCCTATAACAACCAGACTCCTTCCCCGCAAAACTATGCGTTCAAGAGCTCCAAGGCCGTCACCAAGGGTTACGAAGCAGAAATCTCAGGTGAGCTGGCGCCCGGCTGGCAAGTACAAGGCGGTTACACCCACAAGATCGTGCGGGACGCAGACGACAAGAAGATCTCCACCTTCGAACCTGAGCACCAGGTCAACCTGAACACCACTTACAAACTCAAGGGCGACCTCGACAAGTTCACCATCGGTGGCGGCCTGCGCTGGCAGAGCAAGGGTTGGAATGAAATCTACAACTCGCAGCTCAACACCAACCAGGACATCACCCAGGAGTCCTATTGGCTGGTGGACTTGATGACCCGCTACCAGGTCACCAAGAACCTCTCGGCGACTGTCAATTTCAACAACATCTTCGACAAGTCCTACTACACCAACGTGGGCTTCTATAACTCGGCCGCTTATGGCGAGCCGCGCAACGTGATGTTCAGCACCCGCTGGGACTTCTGATGTGATGCCTTGATCGCCCTGGCGGCGATCAACCAAAAGCCCGATGGAAGCGCTGCTTTCATCGGGCTTTTTTGTGCCCCGCCCTCCCCTGTGGCGAGTCCCCTGTGGCGAGAGAGCTTGCCCCCTCGACACAGGTTCAGTGTTCATCACTTGAGGTGTTATTCCATGGCGGCCACCAGGCTACGAATGAACTCGGCACTGTCGATGATCCCGTCGTGATCAGTCTCGATCACCACTGAACGCTCGATCCGCCCCTGAACAAGGGTGCTTGCCATGTGCTGCTCGATCAGCTCCTTGAACTGCCCGGCGCGGCTCATGGACGCCCACCAGCAACTGACCGGGGCCTTGATCGGCTTGAAGTCCGCCGCCGACAGACGCTCACTGAGCGCGCGGTCGACCTCCCAGGAAATCTGCGCCTCATTGCCACGCAGCAACTCGTTCTTGATACCGGTAAAGGTGTCGCCCAGGGTCTGCTCGGCCCAGGCGATAAACCCTTGCCATTGCCCAGCTTCGTCTTGGGCATCGCGCTGACATTGCTGCCAGGCCGCCTGAATCCGCTCGGCAAACGCCGGGAACATCACGCCCAACAACGCCGCACGCCGCTCGTTCGCCGAGACTTCACGGTCATCCTCGGTGACGACCGCCTGCCAATAGGGCGTGAGCCACTGCGGCGGCGCGGAGTCGATCCAGCCGACAAACTCGACGTCGCGTCCCGCTTGCTCCAGCACGTAGGCGACTTCCATCGCCAGGTTGCCACCCAACGACCAGCCTGCCAGGCGGAAGGGGCCCTGGGGCTGGGCCAACAGGAGTTGCTCGGCGTAATCCTCGACCATGGCTTGCCATTCGGGCACCGCTGCACCGTCCTCGGCCAATGCACGGCAAATCACCCCGAACACCGGACGCAGCTCCCGGAGCGCGAGGGCAATCGCGGTGTAGCAATGCACCGAACCGAAGCTTGGGTGGAACATGAACAACGGTGTGCCTTCGGTCTGGCTGTTGAGCTTGACGATCAACGAGCTGCGCGCGTCGCCCTTCAGGCAGTTGACCTGGCTGCGTACCGTCGGGTTAAGCATCAACTGGCTGACGGACAAGCCGACACCGATGACTTTACGGATACGCTCCTTGAGCATCAGCACCAGCAAGGAGTGACCGCCCAACTCGAAGAAGTTGTCGTTCAGCCCTACGCGCTCGACACCGAGGACATCACGCCAGATCGCCGCGACTTGCTGCTCGACGGCGCTTTGCGGGGCCTGATAAGCGTCCGCGCCTTGCGCCTCCGGTTTAGGCAACGCCTTGCGATCCAGCTTGCCATTGGGGCTCAGCGGCATCTGTGTCAACACCACCCACTGCGCCGGTACCATGTAGTCCGGCAACTGCGCCGCCAGGTGCATCGCCACCTGTGCTTTCCAATCCTCGCTCGGCGCCTGCAGCACCAGGTAGCCCACCAGATGCGTGCCGTCCACGGCGAGCACCGCCGCTTCACGCACACACGCGTGCTCCAGCAGGCGGGCCTCGATTTCACCCAATTCGATGCGCAAGCCACGCAGCTTGACCTGGTGATCGATGCGCCCGGCGTACTCGATCACCCCATCGTCGCGATAACGCGCCAGGTCCCCGGTGCGATACAAACGGGTGCCACTGCCGAACGGATCGGTCACAAAGCGTTCGGCGGTCAGCGCCGGCCGACGGTGATAACCGCGCGCCAGGCCGACACCGCCGAGATAGAGTTCACCCAACACGCCAACGGGTACCGGTTCCAAGTTGCCGTCCAACACGTAGCAGCCCAGGTTGGCGATCGGCCGACCAATCGGCACGGCGTCACCCCCTTCGTCGACGCAGGTCCAGTGCGTCACGTCGATTGCCGCTTCGGTCGGCCCATACAGGTTGTACAACCCGGCACGCGGCAGTTTGGCGAACACCTGTTGCTGAGCATCCACCGGCAGCGCTTCACCGCTGCACACAATGCGCTGCAGGCTGTGACAGGCGCCGACGCCGGCATCCTGCAAGAAGGCCTGGAGCATGGATGGCACAAAGTGCAACGTAGTGACTTGCTCGGCGTTGATCAGGCTCACCAGCCTGGCCGGGTCACGATGGTCGCCCGGCGCGGCCACCACCAGGCGCGCACCGGTCATCAGCGGCCAGAAGAACTCCCACACCGACACGTCGAAACTGAACGGCGTCTTCTGCAAGACCGTATCACTGCCGTCCAGGCCATACGCCTGCTGCATCCAGCACAGCCGGTTGGTCAGCGCCGAATGGCGGTTACCCGCACCTTTGGGTTGGCCGGTGGAGCCCGAGGTGTAGATCACATAGGCAAGGTTTTCGCCATCGACGGCGACCTGCGGATTCCGCTCGGCGTAGGCCTGCAACCCCTCATCGCCCTGCTCCAGCACCAGGCTGTGCAAGCCCGCTGGAATCGGCAGTTGCTCCAGCAAATGCGCCTGGGTCAACAACAGCTTCACGTCGCTGTCTTGCAGCATGTAGGCCAATCGATCGCGGGGGTATTCCGGGTCCAGCGGCACATAAGCGCCACCTGCCTTGAGTACCGCCAGCAGGCCAACGACCATTTCAATCGAACGCTCAACCGCCAGCCCCACGAGGACATCCGGCCCCACGCCGGCCGCCATCAGGCGATGCGCCAGGCGGTTTGCCCGGCGGTTAAGCGCGGCGTAACTCAATACCTGCCCGGCAAATACCAGCGCCGGTGCGTCCGGCGTGCGCACCACCTGGGCTTCGATCAACTGATGCACCGGAAGGTGCAACGGGTAGTCCGTGGCCGTGTCATTCCAGGCATGCAGGACCGTTTCGCGCTCGGAACGGGCCAGCGAAGGCAACGTTGCCAGACGCTGGGCGCCGTCCACTGCCAATGCCTGCAACACCTGCTGGAAGTGCTCGGCCAACCGTTCGATATGCGCCGCGCTGAATGCCTGGCGGTCGTAATTGAACTCCAGGCCCAAGGTGTCACCGATGCCCAGCAAGACCGTCAACGGATAGTGGGTTTGCTCCAGGCTGTGGACGGCGCCAAACGTGAGCCCCGAAGGTGCGCCCTGCTCCAGCGCTTCGGACACCGGGTAGTTCTCAAACACCAGAATGCTGTCGAACAGCGCCTCGCCACCCAGCCCGGCCCAACGCTGGATCTCGAACAGCGGCGTATGCTCCTGCTCACGCAAGCGCACGTTTTGCGCCTGGATCTGCTGCAGCCACTGGCTGACCGTCATCTGTGCATCCGGCGTGGCCACGACGGGCAAGGTGTTGATGAACAGACCGACCTGTTGTTCGATACCGCGCAATTGCGCCGGACGGCCTGCCACGGTGGCGCCGAACGCCACGGTGGACTGCCCGGTGTGATGCTGCAACAGCAGCAGCCAGGCGCTTTGCACCAGCGTATTGAGGGTGACTTTATTGCGCTGGGCGAAGGCCTTGAGCTGAGCGGTCTGGCTGGCGTCGAGGTTCAGACGATGCTCGCCGTTGACGGCCAGCGCCTCGCTGTGCGCAGCCTGTAGGCCACGGGCCAGGCGGGTTGGTTCTTGCAGGTTGAGCAGTTGCTCTTTCCAGAATGCCTCGCTGACCGACTTGTCCTGCGCCTGCAGCCAGGCAATGTAATCGCGGTAACGCCCGATGGGCGCACGTAGCGGTTCACCGGCGTAATGCTGCAACACCTCGCCAAACAACTGCGAACCACTCCAGCCGTCCATCAAGATGTGGTGGTTGGTGTAGATCAAGTGATAACGGGACGCCCCCGTACGGACCACCGTCAGGCTCAGCAATGGCGCTTGTTCCAGCACGAACCCCTGGGCCCGCGCCGACTCGGCCAGGCTATCGAGTGCCGCACTGCTGCCGGGCCGATCTTGCCAGTCCAGCTCGGCGAACGGCATTTGCATCTGCTTGTAGACCACCTGCAACGGCTGCTCAAGCTCGGTCTGCCAGAGAAAACCGCTGCGCAGGATCTCATGGCTGTCGAGCGCCGCCTGCCAGGCCTGGCGGAAGCGCGGTACATCCAGGCCCTCGACATCAATGCGCATCTGGTTGATGTAGTCACCCGAGCCTTCGCCGTACAACGATTGGAACAACATGCCTTGCTGCATCGGCGACAGCGGGTAAACGTCTTCGATATCAGCCACCGTCACCGGCAAGCTGTCCAGTTGCGCCTGGGACAAGCGCGCCAACGGGAAGTCCGAGGGCGTGACACCCCGGTTGACACCACAGTGCTCGATCAACGCCTTGAGTTCCGTCGCGTAGTCATCCGCCAGGCGTTGTACGGTCGCTTCATCGAACATCTGCTGGCTGAAGCTCCAGTTCAACTTCAATTCACCGGCGTAGACCTGGCCGTTGATTTCCAACCAGTTACCCAGCGGTGCCTCGGCACTCTGTTCGGAACCACTGCCATCACCGGAGGGGACGAACAAGCCTTCTTGTTCGCCGCCGTCAAAACTGCCATCGAATTGCCCCAGGTAGTTGAAGGTGATGCGTGGGCGCGGCAGTTCACTCAGGGCCTGTTGAGCCTCGGCATTCCCCAGGTAACGCAGGGCACCAAAGCCCAGGCCCTTGTCGGGAATCGCGCGCAGCTGCTCCTTGATCTGCTTGAGGGAGCCGCCCAACGAATCGGTCGGCACCAGCTTCACCGGGTAGAGGCTGGTGAACCAGCCGACGGTACGGGTCAGGTCGATCTCGTCGAACAGGTCTTCACGGCCATGGCCTTCCAGGCGGATCAACATCGACGCGTCACCGGTCCAGCGCACAACGACGCGAGCCAGTGCAGTCAGCAACAGGTCATTGATCTGGGTGCGGTAAGCACTGGGGGCGTCCTGCAACAGACGCCGCGTGAAGGCCTGATCCAGATGGGTGGTCACGCTCAGCGCATGCCGGTTGCTCAAGCTGGCCTTTGAATCGGCCCCCGGCAGTCCGGTAGGGCTGCCTTGCAACTGCGTCTGCCACCAGGCCAGTTCCTGCGCCAGTGCGGCGCTGCGTGCATAGGTTTGCAGACGCTCGGCCCAGGCACGGGTCGCGCTGGTCTTGGCGGGCAACACGACCGTGGCACCTTGGGCAAGCAGGCGGTAAGCCGTTTGCAGGTCTTCCAGCAGGATGCGCCAGGACACACCGTCCACCACCAAGTGATGAATCACCAGCAGCAGGCGCTGGGAGCCGTCGGCGAGGTCGACGAGCACTGCTCGCAGCAGCGGCCCTTCGCTCAGGTCGAGGCTGCGCTGGGCTTCCTCACCCAGGGCCTCTAACTCTTCGACTGCATTCAAGGTGGTCTGCCACAGGACCTGCTCGGCCTGATGCTGCTGCGGCCCGCGATACGCCGCGCTCCAGCCTGCCGCGCCCTGGACGAAACCGATGCGCAGGGCGTCGTGATGCACGATCAACGCCTGCAGCGCCGCCACCAGCAGCGGCGCCTGCAACGCCTGGTGTGGCTGTAGCACCACCGACTGGTTCCAGTGGTGACGCTGGGGAATGTCATCGGCAAAAAACGCCTGCTGGACGGGCAGCAACAACAACTCGCCGGTCAATGCAGACTGATCCATCACCACCGCGCCCTCGCCTTCCCGGGCCACGGCCGCCAGGCTCTGGACCGTCTGGTGCTGGAACAGATCCTTGGGCGTGAAGCGCACACCGGCCTGGCGGGCACGGCTGACCACCTGGATCGAGATGATCGAGTCACCGCCCAACTCGAAGAAGTTATCGTGCAAACCGACACGTGGCAGACGCAGCACGTCGGACCAGATCGCCGCGATCTTCTGCTCCAGCTCACTCTGTGGCGCCACGTACACCTGCTGCATCTGGCTGACATCCGGGCGCGGCAGGCCCTTGCGGTCGAGCTTGCCGTTCGGCGTCAGCGGCATGCGCTCAAGGAACATCAGGTGCGTGGGTACCATATAGTCCGGCAAACGGGTTTTCAGGGCGCGGCGCAAGGCTTCGCGGCAGGTCGACTGCGCCACTGCGTCGTCGACGAGCAAGGGGTCCAGCGGCACCACATAGGCGACCAGTTGCTTGCCACTCGGCCCTTCCTGGGCCACCACCACGGTTTCGCCGACACTGTCCTGCTCGCGCAGGCGCGCTTCGATCTCGCCCAGCTCGATACGGAAGCCACGGATTTTCACCTGATGGTCGACACGGCCGAGGTAGTCCACCACGCCATCCGGGCGGCCACGGGTCAGGTCGCCGCTGCGATACATACGGCTGCCGGGCTTGCCGAACGGGTCCGGTACGAAGCGTTCGGCGGTCAGGGCCGGACGCTCCAGGTAACCCCGGGCCACGCCCTCGCCGCCCAGGTACAACTCACCGGCTACGCCGATGGGTTGCAGGTTGAGTTGCGCATCCAGCACGTAGCCGCTGCGGTTGCCCAACAGTGTGCCGATCGGCGCGTAGACGGCACCACAGGGATCGTCCTTGCGCGCTTTCCACAGCAACGGCGTGACCACGGTTTCGGTCGGGCCGTAGCCGTTGAACAGATAAGTCGGCTTGAGCGCGCGCCACGCCAGGTCATAGCTGGCCTGGGCCACGGCATCTCCACCGAAGCAGTACACCCGCACCTTCGGCGGGTTGCCGTCACGCTCGGCATGCTCGGCCAACTGTTGCAGGTACACCGGCGGGAACACCGCCATGGTCACGTTGTGACGGTGCATTTGTTGGTAGGTGTACTCCGGCAGCCACAGGCTGTCATCGCGGATCAACACGCTCGCGCCGTTGATCAGCGGGTGCATCCAGCCTTCGTGGGACCCGTCGAAGGCGAACGACATGAAGTGCAGTTCGCAATCGGCGGGCGAGGTTTCATAACGCTCGCCGGTGGCGATGATATGCGCCACCAGTGGACCGTGAGAGACAGCAACCCCCTTGGGCATGCCGGTGGAGCCGGAGGTGTAGATCACGTAGGCGAGGTTGTCGCCGTCCAGTTTCACATCAGGCGCCGTGTCGCTATAACCGGACCAGTCCTCGGTGCGATCAATCGCCAGGCTGTCCAGACCCTCGGGAATCGGCAGTTGCTGCAAGGCACTGCTGTGGGTCAGCAGCAACCGGGCACGGCTGTCCTGCATCATGTACAGCAGGCGGTCACGCGGGTATTCGATGTCCAGCGGCACGTAGACGCCACCGGCTTTCATCACCGCGAGGAACGCCACCATGATCTCGGCGCTGCGCGGCATGGCAATCGCGACGCGCACTTCGGGGCCGACACCACGGGCGATCAACGCATGGGCCAGGCGGTTGGCCTGGCGGTCCAGCTCGCCGTAAGTCAGCTGTTGCTCGCCAAATTTCACCGCCACCGCCTCGGGGGTTTCCCCGGCGCGGTCGGCCACCAACTCGTGCACCAGGCGCTTGGCCGAGAAGCCGGCGTCGCTCTGGTTCCACAGTTGAAGAATCTGTTGCCGTTCGGCGTTGTCCAGCAGGTTTAATTGGCTGATATTCTGCCGTGGGTCGGCAACCATACCTTGCAACAGGTTCTGCCAGTGTCGCGCCATGCGTTGCACGGTACTCGCCTCAAACAAGTCCTGGGCATAGCCGAGCGTGGCCCAGATACCTTCGGTGGATTCCTGGATATCCAGGTCCAGGTCGAAATGCGCCGTCTTGCTTTCCCATTCCAGCCCTTCTACCGAAAGATTCGTCAGTTGCTGCTGAACCTGAGCCTGGCCCACGTCGGTCTGGTGGTTGAACATCACTTGGAACAACGGGTTGTGGCTCAGGCTGCGCTCGGGTTGCAGCGCTTCCACCAGTTGTTCGAAGGGCAGGTCCTGGTGAGCCTGGGCGTCCAGCGCCCGTTGCCGGGTCTGTTGCAACAGTTGCACGACGCTCATCTGCCCGTGGAGATCGGCCTTGAGCACCTGGGTGTTGACGAAGAAGCCGATCAGACGCTCGGTCTCGCTGCGATTGCGGTTGGCGATCGGCACACCGACACGGATCTCTTCCTGGCCGCTGTAGCGATGCAGCAACGTCTGGAACGAGGCCAATAGCAGCATGAACAAGGTCACGTCCTGCTGCTTGGCCAAGGCCTTGAGGCTTTTAGTCAACGCGCCGGGCAGTTCGAATGCCAGGCGCGCGCCACGATGGCTTTGCACAGCAGGACGCGGGTGGTCGAACGGCAACGCCAACACGCTCTGCTCACCGCCGAGCATGTCGCGCCAATACGCCAGTTGACGGGCCTTCTCGCCCGCCTCCATCCAGTTGCGCTGCCATACGGCGTAGTCGGCGTACTGAATCGGCAGCGCCGGCCATTGCAACACCTGTCCCTGGCTGTAGGCCGCATACAGTTGCACCAGCTCTTCAACCATCAGCTGCATCGACCAGCCATCGGACACGATGTGATGCTGCACCAATACCAATACATGTTCATCAGCGGCGATGCGCAGCAACGAAACCCGCAGCAAAGGCCCGTGTTCCAGATTGAAGGGTTGGGCTATTTCGGCCTCGACCCGCGCCTTGAGCTGCGCTTCCTGCACCTCGGCGTGCGCTATCGGCAACGACATCTGCGGTGAAATGATTTGAACCGTGCGGTCGCGCTCCTGGCGCAAATGGGTGCGCAGGCTTTCATGCCGGGCCAGCAAGGTATCGAAACTGCGTTGCAGTGCAACCAGATCAAGCTGCCCTTTCAAACGCAAGGCGCTGGGGATGTGGTACGCGGCGCTTTGCGGCTCCAGTTGCCATAAAAACCATTGGCGCTCCTGGGCGTAGGACAGCGGCAACGGCTGGTCCCGCCCTACCGGCAACAGCGCGGGCGCGTTCGGCGCGCCTGGGGCCTGGGTGGTCAGTGCGGCGACAAACCCCTCCAGGCGCGGCTTTTCGAACAGTAATTTGAGCGGCACTTCGAGCTTCAATGCCTGACGAATGCGCGAGACCACTTGCATGGCCATCAGCGAATGCCCGCCCAGTTCGAAGAAGTGGTGGGTCAGGCCCACACGCTCGACGCCAAGAATATCGGCCCAGATCGCCGCAACCTGCTGTTGCAGTGGCGTAACCGGTGCCTGCCAGGTCTGTTGCACCGCGCTGCCATCGGGTTTGGGCAGCGCCTGGCGGTCAAGCTTGCCGTTGGGGTTCAACGGCATGCGGTCGAGAAAGATCAGGTGCGCAGGCACCATGTAATCGGGCAGTTGCTCACTCAAGGTGGCTTTGAGCGTTTCGCCCGCTGCCGCATGCTCGGCGGCGGACAACGGCTGGGCTGGCACAAGGTAAGCCACCAACTGGTTGTCGGCCGCCAGCAGAAAGGCTTCGCGCACCGCCTCCTGGGCCAACAGCAGCGCTTCGATCTCACCCAACTCGATTCGGAAACCGCGGATTTTGACCTGATGATCGACGCGACCGACGTATTCGATCACCCCGTCGGCGCGATAACGCGCCAGGTCACCGGTGCGGTAAAGACGCTCACCCAGGGTGCTGAACGGGTCGGCGATAAAACGTTCGGCGGTCAGGCTCGGGCGTTGCAGGTAATCACGGGCCAAGCCACTGGCACTGGCAATGTACAGCTCACCCACGGCGCCAACCGGCAACAGGTTAAGGTCACGGTCCAACACATACAGGCCGCGCCCCGGCAACGCGCGGCCAATCGGGCTGGCAGTGGCGCCAATCACGGCGTTGTCGTCGCTGCAATCGAGCACGCTGGATACCACCGTGGCCTCGGTCGGCCCATACGTATTGAGCAGCCGTACATGCCCCAGCCCCGCGCGCTGCCACAACACCGGGCCATCCAGCGGCATCGCTTCGCCGCCGATATGCACCTGCCGCAATGCGCCATAGGGCCGTGGCCCCGCTGCCAGACAATCCTGCAGGAACAGTTTCCAATAGGCGGTGGGCAAGTCGGCCAGGGTGATGCCTTGGTCGATAATCTGCCTGTACAGGTCAGCGCCGTCCCACAACTGCGGCCCGCGCAACACGACCGTCGCGCCCAGGGTCAGGGCCGGGTACAGCTGCTCGACAAAACCATCGAAGTTCAGGGTCGCGAACTGCAGTACGCGGTCGTCCGCGACCAGGCGCGAATACTCGGCCGCGATACCGGCGAATTCGCTCAATGCCGCATGGCTGATGGCAACGCCTTTTGGCTTGCCGGTGGAGCCGGAGGTGTAGATGACATACGCCAGGCTGCGGGGCTCGAACGCGGTAGGCGGGTTGTGCTCGGCACACTGCGCCAACTGCGCGTCGGCCAGGTCGATGTCCAGCGCCGTCAGATCGGCCGGCAATGGCAAGCGGTCGCGCAGGTGGGATTGGGTCAACACCAGTCGCACACCACTGTCGTCGAGCATATGCACCAGGCGTTCACGCGGGTATTCAGGGTCAAGCGGCACGTAGGCGCCACCCGCCTTGAGCACCGCCAACAGGCTGACCACCATGGCAAAGGAGCGCTCGACCGCGATCCCCACCAGCACTTCCGGGCCTACGCCTTGGGCGATCAGGTAGTGCGCCAGGCGATTGGCCTGGCGGTTCAGTTCACCGTAGCTGAGCGTTTGCTCATCCAAGGCCAGCGCCTGGCGCGCCGGATGTTCGTGGGCCTGGGCCTCGAACAACTGGTGCACGGCGTGCGACGCCGCGACGGTGACGGGGGCATTCCAGTCCTTGAGCATCCGCTGTTGTTCGGGTGCATCGAGCATCGACAGCATGCAAAGACGGCTGCGTGGTGCACTCACTGCCGCCTGGAGCAGGTTCTGCCAATGCTGCGCCAAGCGTTCGATGGTTGCGCTTTTGAACAGGTCGGTGGCGTAGGTCAGCGCCGCCCAGAGGCCCTCGCCGGACTCATGGGTGTCCAGGCTCAGGTCGAAATGCGTGGTCCGGCTCTCCCAATTCAGCTCCGCCACCCGCAGGCCAGGCAATGGCTGGTCATCGCGCCCGCCCTGGGCGTCGGTCTGGTGGTTGAACATCACTTGGAACAGCGGGTTATGGGTCAGACTGCGTTCAGGTTGCAGCGCCACCACCAATTGTTCAAACGGCAAGTCCTGGTGCGCCTGGGCTTCCAGGGCGCGGCGCTTGGCCTGTTGCAGCAGTTCGGCGAAGCTCATCTGCCCGTCGAGGTCGGCCTTGAGTACTTGGGTGTTGACGAAAAAGCCGATCAGCCGCTCGGTTTCCACGCGGTTGCGGTTGGCATTCGGCACGCCGATGCGGATGTCCAACTGGCCGCTGTAGCGAAACAGCAGGGTCTGGAACGAGGCCAGCAACAGCATGAACGGGGTCACGCCCTCTTGCTGGGCCAGGCGCTTGATACCAGCCACCAGGTCCGCCGGCAGATGCACCTGCAAGCTGGCGCCGCGATGGCTTTGCTGCGCCGGGCGCGAATAGTCGAGGGGCAACTCCAGCACCGGTTGCTCACCGCCCAACAGGTCCTGCCAGTAGGCCAATTGACGAGCCTTCTCCCCGGCTTCCATCCAGCTGCGCTGCCACAGCGCGTAGTCGGCATAGTGGATCGGCAAGCCCGGCAATTGCACCTCCTGGCCTTGGCTGTGCGCGGCGTAGAACTGCACCAGTTCCTCGACCATGACCTGCATCGACCAGCCATCGGAAATGATGTGGTGCTGCACCATCACCAGCACATGCTCGTCTTCGGCCAGTTGCAGCAAGGTCACGCGCAACAACGGCCCCGCCTGCAAATCGAAAGGCCGGGCTATCTCGGCTTCGATGCGCGCGATCAGTTGGTGTTCGTCGGCAACGTCCTGGTGTATCTCGATGCGCGCCTCGGGCGCTACGTTTTGCAGCAGGCGCTCGCCGTCCTGTACCAGGCGTGTGCGCAGGCTTTCATGGCGGGCCAGCAGGCTGTCGAACGCGCGTTGCAGGGCCGCCAGGTCCAGTCGGCCCTGCAGACGCAGTGCGCCGGGAATATGATAAGTAGCGCTGTCCGGGTCCAGTTGCCAGAGAAACCACTGGCGCTCCTGGGCGTAGGACAACGGCAGACTCTGGCCGTCCTCACGGATCGAGGCAATCGGCAGCTGGGCGAAGCTCATGCCCCGGCTTTGCAGGCGCTGGTAAAACTGCTGGCGCTGTTCCAGAGGCAGGCGAAGAAAGCGCGAAACCAGATCGATATTAGGGTTGGAAAGCATGGGTCAAATCGCCTCTAGTTCGCTCAAAAAGTCACGAAGATCATCAAAGTCTTCCGCGCTGCCGGCGCGGAAGGTGGCGGCGGCCTGCACATAGGCACGCAGCGTTTCGGTCTGGAACACTTCCACCAGCGGCACTTCCAGGCCCAGTTCGGCCTGGACCCGCGAGGTGATCTGGATCGCCAGCAGGGAATGGCCGCCCACTTCAAAGAAGTTGTCGTTCAGACCCACTTGCGGCAGACGCAGGACATCGGCCCAGATCGCGGCGATCTGTTGTTCCAGCTCGGTTTCGGGAGCCACATACGCCTGTTGCAGCAGGCTCGCATCCGGCTCGGGCAGGCCCTTGCGGTCGAGCTTGCCGTTGGGGGTCAGCGGCATTTGCGCCAGGAACATGAAGTGTGTCGGCACCATGTAGTCCGGCAGGCGGGTTTTCAGGGCGCGGCGCAGGGTGTCGCGGAACTCGGCTTCATCGGCCAGGTGGGTGTCTGTCGGTACCACGTAGGCGACCAGTTGTTTGCCGGTCGGGCCTTCATGGGCCACCACCACGGTTTCACCGACATTGTCCTGCTCGCGCAGGCGCGCTTCGATCTCGCCAAGCTCGATACGAAAGCCACGGATTTTCACCTGATGGTCGACACGGCCGAGGTAGTCCACCACGCCATCCGGGCGGCCACGGGTCAGGTCGCCGCTGCGATACATACGGCTGCCGGGCTTGCCGAACGGGTCCGGTACGAAGCGCTCGGCGGTCAGGGCCGGACGCTCCAGGTAACCCCGGGCCACGCCCTCGCCGCCCAGATACAGCTCACCGGCCACACCGATGGGTTGCAGGTTGAGTTGCGCATCCAGCACGTAGCCGCTGCGATTACCCAACAGTGTGCCGATGGGGGCATAGACGGCGCCGCACGGGTCGCCCTTGCGCGCTTTCCACAGCAATGGCGTGACCACGGTTTCCGTCGGGCCGTAGCCGTTGAACAGATAGGTCGGCTTGAGTGCGCGCCAGGCCAGGTCGTAGCTGGCTTGCGCCACGGCATCGCCACCGAAGCAGTACACGCGCACCTTCGGTGGGTTGCCGTCACGCTCGGCATGCTCGGCCAACTGTTGCAGGTACACCGGTGGGAACACCGCCATGGTCACGTTGTGGCGGTGCATTTGCTGGTAGGTGTATTCCGGCAGCCACAGGCTATCGTCGCGGATCAACACACTGGCGCCGTTGATCAGCGGGTGCATCCAGCCTTCATGGGAGCCGTCGAAGGCGAACGACATGAAGTGCAGTTCGCAGTCGGCGGGCGAGGTTTCATAACGCTCGCCGGTGGCGATGATATGGGCTACCAGTGGACCGTGAGATACCGCCACGCCCTTGGGCAGACCCGTGGAACCGGATGTATAGATCACATAGGCGAGGTTGTCGCCGTCCAGTTTCACATCAGGCGCCGTGTCGCTGTAACCGGACCATTCCTCGGTGCGATCAATCGCCAGGCTGTCCAGACCCTCGGGAATCGGCAGTTGCTGCAAGGCACTGCTATGAGTCAGCAGCAACTGGGCACGGCTGTCCTGCATCATGTACAGCAGGCGGTCACGCGGGTATTCGATATCCAGCGGCACATAGACGCCACCGGCCTTCATCACCGCCAGGAACGCCACCATGATTTCGGCACTGCGCGGAATGGCAATCGCCACGCGCACTTCCGGGCCGACGCCACGGGCGATCAGCGCATGGGCCAGGCGGTTGGCCTGGCGGTCCAGTTCGCCATAGCTCAGGGTCTGTGCGTCGAATTTCACGGCGACTGCATCCGGGTTTTCCCGGGCGCGGTCGGCCACCAACTGGTGAACCAGGCGTTCGGCCGAGAAGCCGGCATCGGTCTGGTTCCACAATTGCAGGATGTGCTGTTGCTCATCCTCGCCCAGCAGGTTGAGTTGGCTGATGGGTTGCTGTTGATCGGCAACCATCGCCTGCAACAGGTTCTGCCAGTGGCCGGCCATGCGCTCGATCGTGGCTGGGGCAAACAGATCAGTGGCATAACTCAGGGACGCACGCAGCGTCGCCTGGCTTTCCTCCACATCCAGCGCCAGGTCGAACTGCGCCACACCTTCATCCCAACCCAGCACCTCGACATCCAGTTCGGCGAGGCGTTGCAAGTGATTGGCGGCCGAGGTCACGCGATGGTTGAACAGCACCTGGAACAGCGGGCTCAGGCTCATGCTGCGCTCGGGTTGCAGGGCTTCTACCAGTTGCTCGAACGGCAGGTCCTGGTGGGCCTGGGCCTCCAGGGAACGCTGGCGTGCCTGTTGCAGCAGTTGCACGACGCTCATCTGCCCGTGGATATCGGCCTTGAGTACCTGGGTGTTGACGAAGAAGCCGATCAGCCCTTCGGTTTCCAGGCGATTGCGGTTGGCAATCGGCACGCCGACACGCACGTCTTCCTGGCCACTGTAGCGGTGCAGCAACGCCTGGTAGGACGCCAGCAGTACCATCGGCAACGTCACACCGGCGGCTTGCGCCAAGCGGCGCAAACCGGCCAGAAGCTGCGGTTGCAACTCAATGCCCAGGCGGGCGCCACGGTGGCTTTGTACCGCGGGGCGCAGGTAGTCGAAAGGCAACTCCAGCACCGGCTGCATGCCACCCAACTGGGCCTGCCAGTACGCCAGTTGGCGGGCCTTCTCGCCGGCCTCCATCCAGTTGCGCTGCCACAGGGAGTAGTCGGCGTACTGGATCGGCAAGGCTGGCAAGTCTGGCACGTGGCCTTGGCTGAAGGCGGCGTACAGCTGCACCAGTTCCTCGACCATCAGTTGCATCGACCAGCCATCGGAGACGATGTGGTGCTGCACCAGCACCAGTACGTGCTCATCAACAGCCAGGCGCAGCAACCTGGCCCGCAACAGCGGCCCGCGCAGCAGGTCGAATGGCTGCGCAACCACTTCTGCGACCCGCGCCTTGAGGCTGTCTTCTTCGGTGTCGAGCAGGCTGATCTCGATCAGGCCCGAGTCTTCAATCACCTGAACTGCGCCGCCAGCGTCCTGGCGCACATAGGTGCGCAGGCTTTCATGGCGTGCCAGCAAGGTGTCGAAACTGCATTGCAGCGCGGCCAGGTCAAGCGGCCCTTTCAAACGTAATGCGCTGGGGATGTGATACGCCGTGCTTTGCGGGTCCAGTTGCCAAAGGAACCATTGCCGCTCCTGGGCATAGGACAACGGCAGCGGTTGATTGCGGTCAGCCTTGAGCAACGCGGGCGCAACCACGCCCTCCTCGCCCAGCGCCTGAACGAAATCCTCCAACCGCGGGTGTTCGAACAGAGTCTTGAGCGCCACTTCCAGCGCCAGCACCTGCCGAACCCGCGAGACAACACGGGTGGCCAGCAGCGAATGCCCGCCGAGTTCGAAGAAGTGATCGTCAAGGCCGACCTGCGGCAGCTCCAGCACCTCGGCCCAGATCGCCGCGACCTGCTGTTCACGCAGTGTCACTGGCGCTACATGGCCTTTGCTCAATCGTGCCACGTCCACCGCAGGCAACGCCTTGCGGTCGAGCTTGCCGTTGGGGGTCAGGGGCAGGCTATCGAGGAACACCAGGTGCGCCGGCACCATGTAGTCCGGCAGGCGCTCGCGCAGGGCCGCCCTGTAGACTTCTGGCGTGTCGGGTGCGGAACTGACCAGGTAGGCGATCAAGCGGTCGTTGTCGGCCAGGACCACGGCTTCGCGTATACCGGCCTGCTCGCGCAGGCAGGCTTCGATTTCACCCAGTTCGATGCGGAACCCACGTACCTTGACCTGATGGTCGACCCGGCCTATGTACTCCACCACACCGTCGGCGCGGTAGCGGGCCAGGTCGCCCGTGCGGTACAGGCGTTCGCCCGGCGCACCATAAGGGTTAGGCACAAAACGCTCGGCGGTCAGCGCCGGGCGCTCGTGGTAACCGCGCGCCAGGCCGACGCCGCCGATCAGCAACTCACTGGCCGCGCCTACCGGGCTCGGGGTCAAGCCCGCATTGAGGATGAACAACGCGGTATTGGCGATAGGCCGCCCGACAAAAGGCTGGGCCTCGTGCAGACGATGGGCAGCGGACCAGATAGTGGTTTCAGTCGGGCCATAGAGGTTCCACAGCGGGCCTTGCAGGTCGAGAAGGCGCTGGGCCAGGTCCGACGGCAGTGCTTCGCCGCCACACAGGCTTTTGATACCGCGCAGCCGTTGGGCGCGCGGGCTTTCCAGCAGCATGCGCCAGGTCGACGGTGTGGCTTGCAGCACGTTGGCCGATTGGCTGTGGACCAGATCGATGATCGCTTCCGGGTCGAGGGCCAGCTCCTGGCCGCTCAGCAGTACCGTGGCACCCACCATCAGGGGCACGTACAGCTCCAAGGCGAAGATATCGAACGAGAAGGTGGTCAGCGACAACACGCGGGCGTCAGCACCGATGTCCAGGGTGCCGGCCATGCCGCAGGTGAAGCTGCACAGCGCCTGGTGGCGCACCATCACACCCTTGGGCTTGCCGGTGGAACCGGAGGTATAGATCACATAGGCCAGGTGTTCCGGCGTGACCTCGACCTGCGGGTTGTGCTCCGCAGCGTCGGCGGCGTCGACCATCAATACCTGCACACCGTGCGGGTGCGCCAGGCGCCCTATCAGGTGTGGCTGGGTCAGCAGGACCCGTGCACGGCTGTCGTCGAGCATGAACGCCAGGCGATCCGCCGGGAATTGCGGGTCGAGGGGCACATAGGCGCCACCGGCCTTGAGAGTCGCCAGCAGGCCGACCACCATATCCAGGGAGCGCTCGACATGCACCGCCACCAATACGTCCGGCCCCACACCTGCCGCAATCAGGCGATGGGCCAGACGGTTGGCGCGGCGGTTGAGTTCGCCGTAGCTCAGGGTTTGGCCATTGAATTGCACCGCGAGGGCTTGCGGCTGTGCCACGGCCTGGGCTTCGAACAATTGGTGCACGCAGCGTTCGCGGGGGTAGTCGACAGCGCTGTCGTTCCACGTTTCGACCATCTGCTGCCATTGCGGCGCGCTGAGCATCGTCAGTTCATCCACAGCCTGGGACGCGTCCTGCACCACCGCGTGCAACAGGTTTTGCCAATGCTCGGCCAGGCGATCCAGGGTAGCGGCGTCGAACAGATCGGTGGCGTAGGTCAGAGAGGCCCACAGGCCTGCGGCAGACTCCTCCGTCTCGAGATTCAAGTCGAACTGGGTGCTGTGCCCTGCCCAATCCAGCGCTTGCAGGTCCAGGCCGGGTAACTGCAGCGGGGTGGCGCGCAGGCGGTCCTGATGATTGAACATCACCTGGAACAGCGGGTTATGGCTGAGGCTACGCTCCGGTTGCAGGGCCTCCACCAGTTGCTCGAACGGCAGGTCCTGATGGGCCTGGGCTTCGAGGGCACGCTGCTTGACCTGGACGAGCAATTGGTCGAACGCCATCTGCCCGTGCACGTCGGCCTGCAGCACCTGGGTGTTGACGAAGAAGCCGACCAGGCGCTCGGTTTCGAGGCGATTGCGGTTGGCGATCGGCACACCGACCCGGATTCGGGATTGCCCGCTGTAGCGATGCAGCAAGGCCTGGAACGACGCCAGCAGCAGCACAAACAAGGTTACGTCCTGACGCTGGGCCAGGGCCTTGAGCCCGGCGACCAACGCGCTGTCCAGGTGCACCTGGCGGCGTGCGCCGCGATGGCTTTGCACTGCCGGCCGAGGGTGGTCCAGGGGCAGTTCCAGCACGGCATGCTCGGTGCCCAGGCGCAGGCGCCAGTAGTCGAGTTGACGTTGTTGCTCACCGGCCGCCATCCAGTCCCGTTGCCACTGGGCATAATCGGCGTACTGGATGAGCTGCGCCGGCAGTTGAGCCTGGCCCTGATACAGCGCCACCAACTCATCGACCATTACCTGCATCGACCAACCGTCGGAGATGATGTGGTGCTGGGTGATCACCAGTACGTGGTGCTCGGCCTCGATCTGAAGCAATTTAACGCGCATCAGCGGGCCATTGATCAAGTCGAACGGGCGCTGGATCTCCTGCGCCACGGCAGGCTCGATCGCCGAGACCTCGACCTGTTGGTGTTCGATCGGCAGCGCAAGGCTCGGGTGAATCCGTTGCCAGGTGTGCTCGCCCTCTTCCACAAAGGTGGTGCGCAACGGTTCATGGCGTTGCACCAGGGCCTGGAACGCCTGTTCCAGCGCCGCGACGTCCAGACGGCCACGCAGGTGCAGCGCGCTCGGCACGTGGTAGGCGGCGCTGGACGGGTCCAGTTGCCAGAGGAACCATTGGCGCTCCTGGGCGAACGACAGCGCCAACGGCCGATCACGCGTCAGCGCCACCAGAGGCCGTGCAGTGCTGGCCTGCAACCCAGCACAAGCATCGGCGAACGCCTCCAGCGTCGGTTGTTCGAACAGCGCCCGCAACGGCACTTCCAGTTGCAGTGCGTGGCGCACCCGCGAAATGACTTGGGTCGCCAGCAACGAATGACCGCCACGTTCGAAGAAGTGGTCATTGAGCCCCACCTGATCCACTTGCAACACCGCTTGCCAGATGGCGGCCAAGCGCGTTTGCAGCGGGGTTTGCGGCGCCCGGTAAGCCTGGCGCGCCTGGTTCAGGTCCGGTGCCGGCAGTGCGCGACGGTCAAGCTTGCCATTGTTGTTCAACGGCAAGGCGTCGAGGACAACCCAGTGCCCCGGCACCATGTAATCCGGCAAGGACTGGCGCAAGGTGGCCGCCAATGCCGGGGAGTCCACGCTTTGCCCGTTGGCGGCGACCACATATGCCACCAATTGCGTGCCCGTCGCGCTCGATTGTGCGATGACAGCCGCTTCACGCAACGATGGCAAGGCTTGCAAGCTGGCTTCGATCTCGCCCATTTCCACGCGGAAACCGCGAATTTTCACTTGATGGTCGATACGACCGACGTACTCCAGCGCACCCGCCTCGTTGTAACGGGCCAGGTCGCCACTGCGGTAGAGCCGTGCACCCGGCACGGCGGAGAACGGGTCCGGCAGGAAGCGCTCGGCGGTCAACGCCGGGCGGTCAAAATAGCGTTGTGCCAGGCCGTGCTCGGCGCCGATGCACAACTCGCCCACACCCTCGGTGGCGAGCAATTCGAAACTACTGTCCAGCACATACAACGAGCGACCGTCGATGGCCCGGCCAATCGGCACACCAAACGCATCGCTGGCATCCACCAATTGGCAGTCATGCACGCTGGACACCACGGTGGCCTCGGTGGGCCCGTAGGTGTTGACCAAGCGCACGTCACCCAACCCGGCGGCGTACCAAGCGCGCAGCCCTTCCACCGACATCGCCTCGCCGCCGACATGCACCTGACGCAGGTTGCCCAGGGTGCGCTGGTCGAGGGCGCACTCCTTGGCGAGCAAATACCAGTAGGCGGCGGGCAGGTCGGCGAGGGTCACGCCCTGCTCGACGATTTCCCGCGCCAATTGCCCGGCATCCCATAGCTCATCGCCGCGCATGACCAACGCTGCGCCCACACACAGCGGCGGGTAGCATTGCTCGACAAAGCCGTCGAAGCTGAACGTGGCAAATTGCAGCACGCGATCCGCCGCGTTCAACCGGCTATAGGCCTCGGCGCTGTCGCAGAACTGGCCGAGGGCGGCATGGTCGATGGCCACACCCTTGGGCAGCCCGGTGGAGCCCGAGGTGTAGATCACATAGGCCAGGTCGGCAGCGGCGGCATGGTTGATTGGATTGGTCGACGGGTAGCCTGCCAGTTCTTCGCCGGACGCGGTGAAACTCTCGCGCGCCAGCCCTTGGGGCAACGGCAGGTCGGCCAGCAGCCCGGTTTCGCTGAGCAGCAGGTCGAGCCGGCTGTCTGTCAGCATGTAGGCCAGGCGTTCGGCGGGGTAGTTCGGGTCCAGCGGCACATAGGCGGCGCCACTTTTGAGCACCGCCAGCAGGCTGACGATCAACTGCGGACCACGTCGTGCCGCCAGGCCGACGCGCTGGCCTGGGCCAACGCCCAGTTCCAGCAGGCGATGGGCAAGCCGGTTGGCGCGAGCATTGAGCTGGGCGTAGCTCAGGCGTGCCTCACCCGCCTGCACGGCCATCGCGTCGGGTGTGGCGCTGGCCTGGGCGGCTATACGCTCGTGCACGCGCAGGTGACGCTGGGCCTGGCTGGGCGACTGGCTGAGGGCAAGCATGTCGCGCCGTGCGGCTTGGTCGAGCAGAAGCAGGTTGCCAATGGGCGCCTGGGCATCCGCGAGCATCTGCACCAGCAGGTGGTGCAGGTTGCGGCTTAATTGAGCGACCTGCCGAGCACTGAAGCACGCCTGGTCATAACCAAACTCCAGGCGCAGGCAACTGCCCAGCTCAATGCCCAGGGTCAGTGGATAATGGGTCAGCTCGTGGTTATGCAGGCGGCCGAACGTCAGGCCGGCAGGCGCTCCCTGCTTCAAGGCCTCGGCCACCGGGAAGTTTTCGAACACCAGCAAGGTATCGAACAGCGCGCTGCCCTGCTGTCCTGCCCATCCCTGGATGTCATAGAGCGGCACATGTTCATGGTCGCGCAGGCTCAGGTTGAGGGCTTGCAGCTCACTCAGCCAGTCGGCCACCGGCTGGGCCGGCGACGCTGCATTGATGATCGGCAGCGTGTTGATGAACAGGCCCAACTGCTGTTCGATCCCCGGCAATGGTGCCGAGCGTCCCGCGACGGTGGCACCAAAGGCCACGCAGTCCTGCCCGGTATAGCGTTGCAGCAGCACGCTCCATGCGCCTTGGAGCAAGGTGTTGAGGGTGACTTTGTGGTGGCGGGCAAACTCACCCAGGGCACGCGTGAAGTCGTCGCTCAGCACGACCTGATGGTCAGCCATGCCCTTGCCTTCGAACGGCACACGCAGCGCCTGCGCAAGCAGGGTTGGCGCTTGCAGCGGCGCCAGCGCAGACTTCCAGAACGCCTCGCCCGACGCTTGCTGTTGCAGCCAGCCCAGGTAATCGCGGAACTGCCCCTGCGGCACCGGCACGTTTTGCCCGGCGTAATGGGCGATCACTTCGCCGAGCAACTGGGCGTTACTCCAGCCGTCCATGAGGATGTGGTGGCTGGTGAAGATCAGGTGCCAGGCACCGCCGGCACCGCGCACCAGCATCAGGCGAAACAGCGGCGCAGCATTCAGCGCAAATCCCTTCTCGCGTTCGGCAGCGGCGAATGCATCAAAATCAGCATCGACATCTTCGATCACTTGCAACTGCACATCGACATGACGCTGAATCACTTGATGGGCACTGTCCAGGCCGAGCCAGTGGAAGCTGCTGCGCAGGATGTCATGGCGATCCAGCGCGGCTTGCCAGGCACGGCCGAATGCGAGCAAGTCCAGGCCTTCAATGTCCAGGCGCAACTGGTTGATGTAAGCCTCGGCCTCGGGCGCATACAGGGTATGGAACAACATACCCTGCTGCATCGGCGACAACGGATAGAGATCGGCAATCGCCGGCCCCGCGATGGGCAAGGCGTCCAGTTGCTGCTGGGTCAGGCGCGCCAGGGGGAAGTCCGAAGGCGTGACCTGCCCCGCCGGCGTGGCGCAGCAGTGTTCAATCAAGGCCTGGAGTTCAGCGGCATAGTCATCCGCCAGGCGTTGGACGGTCGCCACCTCGAACATCTCACGACTGAACCCCCACCGCAGGGCAAGCTCACCGCCGTACACCTGCCCTTCCACCGTCAGCCAGTTGGCCAGCGGTGCCTCGGGGTCCTGGGCCTGTCCGCTGCCCTGGTCAGCCGGAACGAACAGCGCCGCCTCGTTGAATTGGCGGTCGAACTGCCCCAAGTAGTTGAAGGTGATGCGCGGCACGGCCTGTTTGGACAAGGCCTCACGCGCCTCGGGTGCGCCGAGGTAGCGCAGCAGGCCATAGCCGATACCTTTGTGCGGCACCGCACGCAGTTGCTCCTTCACCGACTTGATCGCAGCCGACAGCTCACCCTCGGCTTGCAGGCGCACCGGGAACAGGCTGGTAAACCAACCCACGGTGCGGCTCAGGTCGAGCGTGTCGAACAGGTCTTCGCGACCATGGCCTTCCAGCTGGATAAGTGCGGCAGGTTGCTCGCTCCAGCGGCTGATGACCCGCGCCAACGCAGTCAGCAGCAGGTCGTTGACCTGGGTGCGGTAGGCCGCCGGAGCGTCTTGCAGCAGTTGGCGGGTGTGGTCGGCGCTGAGGCGGATTTCGAGTGTACTGCCCAGGCGATTTTGCAGGCCGCCCTGGGGGTTGTCGCACGGCAGGTCAGCGCTTGCGGTCTGTGCCTGCCAATACGGCAGTTGCGCGTCCAGCGTCTGCGCGTGGGCCTGCAACTGCTGCGCCCACTGCTGGTAGGCGCTGGTCTTGGCCGGCAATGCGGCGTTGACGTAGGCCTGTTGCAGGTCTTCGAGCAGGATACGCCACGATACGCCGTCCACTGCCAGGTGATGCACCACCAGCAACAGGCGCTGGGTGCGGTCGGCCATCATTGCCAGGACCGCACGCAGCAGCGGACCCTGTTCAAGATCAAGGCTGCGTTGAGCCTCGTCGCACAGTGCGGCCAACTCAGCCTCGCCGGCGACCTGGGACTGCCATAACGAAGCCGATGCAACCGGCTCGGCGTGGGCCTGGCGCCAACCGTCCGCCTGCAGCACAAAACGCAGGCGCAGGGCATCGTGGTGGTTGATCAAGCGGGTCAAGGCGGCCTCTAGGCGCACGGGCTCCAGCGCCTCACGCGGAGTCAGCAGCAACGACTGGTTCCAGTGCTGGCGCGCCGGGATCGCCTGCTCGAAAAAGCTGTGTTGCACTGGCGTGAGGAACACCTCGCCGGTGACCGGCCCCTGGTCGATGAGGGTCGCCTGCTCGAAGGTCGCCACCAGCGCCAGGCTGCGCACGCTCTGGTACTGGAACAGGTCCCGCGGGCTCAGGCGAATGCCCGCCTGGCGCGCACGGCTGACTACCTGGATGGAGATGATCGAATCGCCACCCAGTTCGAAGAAATTGTCTTCCAGGCCGACGTGTTCCACACCGAGCACATCGCTCCAGATTGCTGCCAGGGCTTTTTGCACGTCGCTTTCCGGGGCGACATAAGCCTGCTGGGGCGCAGCATCCGGCAATGGCAAGGCCTTGCGGTCGAGCTTGCCGTTGGCGGTCACCGGCAGCCTGGCCAGGTGCACCAGATGGGTCGGCACCATGTATTCCGGGAGGCTTTCGAGCAGCCAGGCCTTGAGGTCGGCCGGCGTTTCGTCGGCCAGTACCAGGTAGGCCACCAGTTGCTTGCCGCCTTGCACCAGCACCACGGCTTCGCGCACCGAAGGGTGTTGCATCAGGCGCGTTTCGATTTCGCCCAGCTCGATACGCAGGCCACGCAGCTTGACCTGATGATCGAGGCGACCCAGGTATTCGATCACCCCATCGGCACGCTGGCGCACGCGGTCACCAGTGCGATACAGACGCACACCGTCACCGAACGGGCTTGGCACGAAACGTTCGGCGGTCAGTGCCGGGCGCCGGTGGTAACTGCGTGCCAGGCCGGCGCCGCCCAGGTACAGCTCACCGCTGACGCCCGCAGGCACCGGGTTGAGCTGGGCATCGAGCACGTACGTAGCGAGGTTGGCGATGGGTCGACCGATGGGCACGCTGTCGGCGCCTTCGTCGACGCAGGTCCAGTGGGTCACGTCGATGGCAGCTTCGGTCGGGCCGTAGAGGTTGAACAGGCTGGCCTGTGGCAATTTGGCGAATACTTGCAACTGCGCATCCAGCGGCAAGGCTTCACCGCTGCAGACAATGCGTCGCAGGCTGTTGCAGGCTTGCACCCCCGGTTCATGAATAAACGCCTGGAGCATCGATGGCACGAAGTGCAAGGTGGTGATGCAGTGCTGCCCGATGGTCTCGATCAACCGCGCCGGTTCGCGGTGTTCACCGGGCGCAGCGACGACCAGGCGGGCGCCGGTCATCAGCGGCCAGAAGAACTCCCACACCGAGACGTCGAAACTGAACGGGGTTTTCTGCAGCACCGCATCGCTGGCGTCCAGGCCGTAGGCCTGCTGCATCCAGCACAAACGGTTGACCAACGCACGGTGGCTGTTGCCGGCACCCTTGGGCTTGCCCGTTGAGCCGGAGGTGTAGATCACGTAGGCCAGGTTCAGCGCCTGCAGGTCGACGCGTGGCGACTGACGGCTGTAACCGTCGAGCCAGCTCGCAGGCTGGTCCAGGGCAATCACCTGGATGCCCTCGGTGGGCAGCAATGGCAACAGGTCGCGCTGGCTGAGCAGCAACTGGATGCCGCTGTCTTCGATCATGTAGGCCAGGCGTTCCCGTGGGTATTCAGGGTCCAACGGGACATAGGCGCCGCCAGCCTTGAGAATCGCGAGCAGGCCGACCACCATTTCGATGGAGCGCTCGACGCAGATCCCCACCAGCGCGTCAGGGCCGACGCCCTGCTCGCGCAAGGCATGGGCCAGTTGGTTAGCACGCGCATCGAGCTGGGCGTAGGTCAGCATGGTCGCACCGAACACCAGCGCCGGCGCATCCGGCGTGGCCTGCGCCTGGTCTTCGATCAGGTGATGAATACCGCGCTCGGTCGGGTACGCCTCGGCGGTCTGGTTCCACCCGTGGACCAGCACCTGTTGCTCATCCGCCGCCAACATCGGCAATTCACCGATGCGCTGTTCATCGTCGGCCACCATGGCCTGCAACAGGCTGAGCCAATGCCCGGCCATGCGCTCGATGGTTGGCGCGTCGAACAGGTCGTTGGCGTAGGTCAACGCGGCATGCAGGGTGCCGGATTTTTCATAGGTGTCGAGGGTCAGGTCGAACTGGGTGGTGCGGCCTTGCCACTCCACCAGGGCCAGTTCCAGGCCGGAGGCGGTGCTAACGCTGGCAATGTCGGCCACTACCGGCTGGTGGTTGTACATCACCTGGAACAGCGGCGTATGGCTCAGGCTGCGTTCTACCTTGAGGGCTTCCACCAGGCGTTCGAAGGGCAATTCCTGATGGGCCTGGGCACCGAGGGCGTGCTCCTTGATGCTGTGTAGCAGCTCAGTGATGCGGGTTTGCCCGGTCAGCTCGGTGCGCAAGACCTGGGTATTGACGAAGAAGCCTATCAACCCTTCGACTTCAGTGCGGTTGCGGTTGGCGATCGGCACGCCGACGCGGATATCGTGCTGCCCGGTGTAGCGATGCAGCAACACGTTGAAAGCACCGAGCAACAGCATGAACAGGGTGACGTTGTGTTTTTGCGCGCAACTACGCAACTGTATGGCCAGCTCAGGTTCAATCATGAAGGTGTGGCGCGTGCCCTGGTAGCTCGGCATCGCCGGACGCGGGCGGTCGGTGGGCAGCTCCAGCACCGGGTGCTCATCACCCAGGCGTGCTTGCCAGTAATCCAGTTGGCGCGTCTGCTCCCCCGCTTCCAGCCAGCGGCGCTGCCACAGGGCGTAGTCGCTGTACTGGATCGGCAAGGCCGGCAGTTGCGGGGTTTCGTTGCGCTCGTGGGCGTCGTAGCAGCGGATGAACTCGTCGATCAGCACATTCATCGACCAGCCATCGGAGACGATGTGGTGCAGGGTCAACAGCAGCACGTGTTCCTGCGCGTCGAGCTTGAGCAATTGCACGCGCAGCAACGGACCGTTTTCCAGGTCGAACGACAGCAGCGATTGACGGGTCGCGGCCTCGTTGACGGCCTGTTCGCGCTCGGCGGCGACCAGGTGGCTAAGGTCCAGGTGCTCGACGGTCAACGACGTGTCTGCCGGCACCTGCATCAGGCGCTCGTCCGCCTGGCGCTGGAATACTGTGCGCAGGGTTTCGTGGCGCGCGACCAGGCTGGCAAAGGCCTGCTCCAACGCGCCGAGGCTCAACGCCCCCTTGAGCCGTACCGCTCCCGGCAGATTATAGGCGCCGCTGGCCGGGTCCAATTGCCAAAGAAACCACATGCGTTGCTGCGCGTAGGACAACGCTTGGCGATCCTCCACTTCCACCCCCGCCGGAATGGGGAACCGGGAAAAATCCACGCCTTCTTTCTGCAGGGCCTGCAGGAACAATTGGCGTTTTTCCAGGGGCAACCCGATAAACCGGCGAGCAAGTTTCAAGGAGTCTTCAGCATTCATTTCTTGGAGTCCGGAGCAGTAGGCAGGAAGCACAAAGGCACGTCGTCCCTATAAAACGAACCGGAGAGGGAAAAATTAGCGGGGGATGGGAGGCGCGGCGCACAGTGTCATCAAGGGTTACATCAATCTCGGGAAGACCACCCGAACAGCAGCTAGCATTGACGAACACTACTTTTTGCAACTACATTTAGTTACACGCAGGGAACGCCGTGTCCAAAAATGAAAAGCTGCTGACCAAACTGCTCAACGAGCAAATGACATTTACCTGGCCCGAGCTCTTCACGCTGCTGCGACGACTGGGCTACACGCAGATTGAAGGGGCTGGAAGCCGCGTCAAATTCGACATCGGCGACCCCAGTGCAATGATCACCTTGCACAAGCCTCACCCTGGCAACGAGTTGAAACACTACATTCGGCGCCAGATCATCGAACAATTGAAATCAGGAGAGCTGATTCAGTGAACAACCAACTGAAACACAACGGCTACATCGGCTCCATCGAAGCCAGCCTCGAAGACAACTGCCTGTTCGGCAAGGTCTTGTTCATCAAGGCGCTGGTGAGCTACGAAGGGAAAACCGTCGCCGAACTGGATAAGGCCTTTCGGGAGGCGGTGGATGATTACCTCGCCACCTGCCAGACCCTGGGGCATGCACCAGAGAAACCTTGCAAAGGTTCCTTCAACGTCCGGGTCGGCCATGATCTGCATCTTGCTGCCGCCCTTGAGGCGACGCGCAAGAAAGTGACGCTCAACGACCTGACGCGCCAGGCGTTGAACGAGTTTCTGCAGCATCACAGCGCAGACGCTTGCCCTGCGATCAACTGATCATCCCAGCCGCCGATACCCCGACACCGCAGCCCCCAACACGACCGCCCCCGCCGCCAGCGCCACCCAGAACCCGCTGGTGGCGCCAAAGTGATCGATCATCCACCCGGAGCTGGCCGCGCCTATGGCCACGCCGATGCTGAGGCCGGTGATCAGCCAGGTCATGCCCTCGGTCAGTCGGCTGGCGGGCACGACCTGTTCCACCAGGGCCATGGACACAATCAGGGTGGGGGCAAAGAACAGCCCGGAGACAAAGACCGCCACCGCCAGCCCTGCGATGTTGGTCACCAGCAGCAACGGCAAAGTGGTCAACGCCGTGGCGATGCCGCACAACAGGAACTGCCGGGGCAACGGCGCCTTGAGCTTGAGGGTGCCGAACGCCAGCCCCGCCAGGCACGAACCGATGGCGTACACCGACAGCACGATACTGGCAGCCGCCGGCTGGCCTTGATGCTGGGCAAAGGCGACACTGACCACATCTACCACGCCTACGATCACACCCATGGCCAGCAGGAGCATCATCAGGATCAGCACCGAGGGCGAGGCGATCAGCCAGCGACCGTGATGCCCGTGATGCGCGTGCACCGGCGGCTCGGTCTCACGCTGCAACACAAAGGTGGTGACGCCCACCGCCAGCAACAGCGCAGCCACCAGCGGCCCGGCTTCCGGGAACAGCACCACGCACAAACCCACCGAGATCGGCGGGCCGATGATAAAACACACCTCATCCAGCACCGACTCCAGGGCAAATGCGGTCTGCAACTTGGGCTGGCCTCGGTACAACTCGGTCCAGCGCGCCCGCACCATGGCCGACATGTTGGGCATGCAACCGGCCAGGGCGGCGAACAGGAACAACGTCCAGTTCGGTGCCTGCAAGCGGATGCACAGCAGCAACATCAGCAACGCCCCGCCGCCGATCAAAGCGGCAACCGGCAACACCCGCCCTTGGCTGTAGCGGTCCACCAGCCTGGATACCTGCGGCGCGCAAAACGCAGTGGCCAGGGCAAATACCGCCGCCACCGAGCCCGCCAGTCCGTAACCGCCGTGCACCTGCGAGAGCATGGTGATCAAGCCGATCCCCGTCATCGAGACCGGCATGCGCGCCAGCATCCCCGCCAGTACAAAAGCCCGGGCGCCAGGGACCTGGAACAATTCGGCGTAAGGGTTTGCCATGGCTCAGAAACCTTCTGTCCTTAAGGTGCGCAACCTTTTATCACACCAACCGCTTGATCTGCTTGTGTCGCCACACCAGCCGATAATACGCAGTCTGCAACGCCAGCATGACCAGGTAGGTCACCGGAAATGCCATCCACACCCCTTCCAGGCCGAAGTGGGCGTTGAGCAGGTACGCCATCGGCAGTTCCACGCAGAGCACGCAGAAGATCGAGATCGCCACCGGCATCAACACCACGCCGCTTGCGCGCATGATTCCGCCCACCACCGCCTGGAAGCCAAACACCAGGATGCTCCACAACATGATGTGCAGCAGGTGCTCGGCCTTGACCCGCGCCGCGTCGTCGGTGATGAACAAGCCGAGCAACCAATGGGACAACAGGTAGCCGAGCACGATCAGCCCTCCGGTGAGGCAGGTGTTGATCAGCAAACCGGTGCGCAGGATCGGCCCGATGCGCTCCAGGCGCCCGGCACCAATCGCCTGGGCGCCAAGGATCGATGCGGTGATGGCAATCGACAGCGCCGGGAATTGCACATAGTTGACGATCTGCGTTACCGCGCCATAGGCCGCGGTGGCCTGGGAGCCATGGCCGTTGACCAGGGCGAGGATGACCAATTCCGACAGCGACAACACCACCATCTGCAAGCCCGTAGGCAAGCCGATGCGCAGGACTTTGCCGAGAATGACCCGATCCAGGCGCAGGGCCGCCAGCAGTTCGCGATCCGGCGCCATCACATGATGCTTATGCCGCAGGCGCAGGATCAAAAACAGCATCGCCGCAGCGTTGCCCACCAACCCGGCGTAGACCGCACTCTGGATACCCAAGGGCGGCAGGCCGATCCAGCCGCGGATCAGCGCCGGTGTCAGCAGCAGGCCCACCAGGGTCGAAACCATCAGCGCGAGCAACGGCGAGATCGTGTCGCTGACACCACGCAGCAATTGGGTGTAGAGGATAAAGACCAGCAGCAGCGGCATGATCAACATCATCATCTGCGCATAGCCCACCGCATCGTCGAGTACATCCACCGGCGTGCCGAGCGCGTGCAAGGCCGGGCGCGCAAACAGGCTGCCGAGCACCGCAGCGATCACCCCCACCAACGCCCCCAGAGTCAGTGTGGCGCCGGTGATCACCTTGACCAACGCGGTTTCCTGTGCGCCCCAGGCCTGGCCGATCAGTACCGAGGCGCCCGCCCCCAGGCCGATCACCAGGGCGATAAAAAAGAACACGATGGGAAACATCCCAGATACCGCCGCCAGCGCCTGGGTGCCGAGCATCTGCCCGACGTAGATACCGTTGAGGGTGCCGGAAAAGCTTTGCAGGAAGTTGGACAGCACCATCGGTGCCAGAAAGATCAGGTAGATCTGCCACAACGGCCGTTGCTGGGTGACTTCCATGAGGGTTCGGATCCAGGAGTTGTTATCAGACAGGGAACGCGTCGCGCGACAGCCAGGCCAGGTAGGCCTGCACGTCTACCGGCCAGTGCGCGATCTTGCGGGAAAAGTCCGCCGCATCAAAGGCAAATAACGCGCGCGAGGCGTCTTCGAAACCGGGCAGGTCACCGCCGACGGCACTCATGAACCGATAGCCGGCTTCCTTGGCCTGGCGTATCCGGTCACGGGAAGCATGGGCAGTGCGCGCTTCATCCACCAGCCGGCGCAACGCCGCCGAAGCACCGCCGCGTTGCTGGCCCAGCCATTCCCAATGACGCGGCAACAGCGTGACTTCCCGCGCGACCACCCCCAGCTTCGGGCGCCCGACCGAGGGGGGAGCGGGAGGCTCGTCAGTCATGTCGACCTGGGCAGGTGGTTCGGGCGCATAGCCCTCAGGCCAGGGAAAGTCGACCTGGTTGCCGGTGGCATCGTCGAAGACCAGGAAGCTGCCCGCGGGCTGGTCAAGCTCGGCGAGCGTCGTGGCGACGTCGGCATAGGAACCTGCCGCCACACGTTGGTGGCGAACAAAGGCTGTGCAAGCAGGAAGGGGGTGCGTAGGCATGGTTATTACCCGGGTGATATGTGTTTTACCCGGATCATATTAGCCAAAGTTTTACCAGATGCAAGGTTATTGTCGTATGGGTCAGAGGTTGTCGCGCTTCATTTGCAGGGTCAGGTGAAACGGCATGCTGGATAGACCGTTTCCGACACCGCAATCAGCCCGCCATCCTCATCACGATACTGGCGGATGATTTGATAGCGACAGTGCTGAATCCGCTGCTGGGTTATGACTGTGTGGCGCAAATTACCCGAAAGACGGCGGTGCAGTTGGGACTGATCACCGCCGAAGAGTATGAGCGACAGGTACAGCCGGAAAGAATGATCAGCCCCGACTGGTCACGGAATGTGGCGGCCCACAATCAACCACGCGACGAATGCGCTTGTTTTTCTTTTATTACGTATTCGAGATTGACCCAATTAAACCTTCCATCTTCTGCGCCTCTATTGCCTTTGCCATCAGTGCCAATATCGAGCTCCTTCATCAGGCCCGGGCGCTTGAGAAGTTCAGCCGCGAGTTCAGACATATCTGTCGGTGGGCTCTTTTCAGCCTCACGCTTTAAACTATCGAAGCTGATGTAGTTATCCGCACCCCAGTACTGTTTGAACTTTTCCTCAAGGGCCTGAAGCAGGTCAACATCACTCATTTTTTTATAGCTTGGCGCTGCATCCCGCTCGGATACCCTTCCAATAGTGTCGCGCCCGATTTTCCCGTCAGGAATGTCAGCATTATGGTCGGAATCCAGTTTGCTATTGAGCCCCGGCCGACTGATGATTTCCTTGGCCAACAGGGTCATTCGGTCATCCACAGGGTTATCAGTCAAAGGACGATTTGCAACTTCACGAAGCGATTTCTGAGTGATCTTGCCATGCTCGTTTGGCTTGAAGTAATCAAAGTTATTACCCAACTCCGTCGTTAAATCTGAGTCTTTGGCCTGTTTGAAATTATTTGCGACCTCAGCATTCTGCGGGCTCATGCCGCTCGCTGCCGGATAATAATTGCGTGCCCCATTGGCGCCATATCCATTTTCAAAACGACTGCGCTGCATGCCACCGTAATACCCCTCTTGCTGGCTCTGCATATCGCCGTAATAATTCACCGGCGCTCCTTGCATACCACCATAATTCCCTCCTGGCCCAACTCGCATGCCACCGTTATACGCATCCGGTCCACCCAGCATGTACGCTCCCTCCTGGTCTTCGTACTCAAAGACCACCGCCTGCGCATCACCCAGGCTGATCAGACCATCTTCATGGCCGCCATGGTTGATACCATCGAGTGACTCAAACATTCCTGGACGGCTAAGAACGTCCCTTGCCAGCTGTGTCATTCGATCGTGATACGGATCCCCGGTCGGTAGACGATTGGCAGCATGCTCAAGCGTTGCCCTCGTGACAAAACCAGATTCTCCCTGGAAATAAGGGAAGGCGTCGACAAAGGCCCGTGCAACTGTGGAAGGGGGAGGCAGCTGAGAGGTCCCCAGTAAGGTCCTCATTGCGGGCTCATTACCAAACCTGGCGCCCCTGTCCAACAGATTAGAGTAAGGGCAGGGACTTTGTATGAACGGGCCGAAAAGAGTAGTCATTGCAATACCTCAGATAGTTGATGCGAATAAGCCGACCAACGCGCCAGTTAGCATTAAGTCAACATCCATCTGTGGCAACATGTAAAAGGACAGTTCCATTAAACATGAACAAAAAAACTTACCTGCTGGATAACTAATTCGCACCCCTGTATATGCGCAGTACGACGGCCAGGTCGGTAGTGTTGACCGCCATCTGAACTACCTACCAAAGGTTTGTGAGGGCCTGCGTAACGTCGGATCAAACGGATTGATCCTGGGCCCGATCGCCGCCGCTTCGCGCTTGAGCAACTCCACCACCATCGGCAACCGGCCCGGCCCCAGGCGATCGCTGATGGTCGCCACACTGAGCGCCGCCACCGCGTGCCCGTCCCGATCGAGGATGGGCACGGCCAACCCGGCCATGCCTTCCAGCACCCCGGTATTGCGCGCCGCATACCCCAGGTTGCGCACGTTCTCCACTTCCGAGCGCAACAGCACTTCGTCATACAGGTGGAAGTCCTTGAGCCGTGGCAGGTTGTAGCGGATCACGGTTTCGCGCTCTTCCTCCGGCAGAAAGGCCAGGATCGCCAGGCTGCCCTGCCCCACCCCCAATGCCACGCGCCCGCCGATATCGCCAGTGAAGGTGCGGATCGGGTACGGGCCTTCGCTGCGGTCCAGACAGATCGCATCGAAGCCGCTGCGCGCCAGCAGGAACAGCGAGTCGCCCAATGACGCACTCAGGCGCAGCATGCTCGGGCGCACCAGGTCGCGCAGGTTGCCGGTCTTGCCCGCGTTCGCCGCCAGGGCAAAGAACTCCAGGCTCAGGCGATAGCGCTTGCTGCGTGCGTCCTGTTCGACCATGCCTTCGTCCATCAGGCTACGCAGCAGGCGGTGAGTAGTGGGCTGCGAGAGGCCGACCTGTTGCGCAAGTTGGGTGACGCGTTCGCCGCCCTCCGGCACTTTACCCAAGGTGCGCAATAGCGCGAACAGACGAGACACCCCGCCCGCCCCGACTTCTTTGCTACTTTCGTTTCGATTAGTGGAATCCATAACACTCAATCTCTTTGTAAATTCCGGTGAGTGAATAAATCTGAAAATAATAGTCCGTTCAGTGAAATTCCTTCTTCCGCCCATCCTAGTCTTCGTCCTAATCTGCGTCCACAGGGGCGAAATGAACAACAACCGGCAGCCGACTCAAGATCGAGCGCCAACGCACCGGCAACACCTCATTCGCATCTGCCCAAAACAAAAAAGCGCGTTTCGACGCGACTCAAAAAAGGTGGAACGCAGACATGGCATTTCTCCAACTCAACGCCTTGAGCAAACGCTACGGCGCCGTCGACGCGGTGGTCGCCACCGACCTTGCGGTGGAAAAAGGCGAGTTCGTTTCCCTGCTCGGCCCTTCGGGCTGCGGCAAGACCACCACCCTGCAAATGATCGCCGGCTTCGTCGACGTGAGCGGCGGGCAGATCCTGCTCGACGGCCGCGACATCACCCACGCCAAGCCGGCCAGCCGTGGCCTGGGCGTGGTGTTCCAGAGCTATGCGCTGTTCCCCCACATGAGCGTGCGCGACAACGTCGCCTTCGGCCTGAAGATGCGCAAAGTGCCGGCCGCAGAGATCGTCAGCAAGGTGAAAACCGTGCTGGAACTGGTGCGCCTGGCCCCCCACGCCGAGCGCTACCCACGGGAGTTGTCCGGCGGCCAGCGCCAACGCGTGGCCCTGGCGCGTGCGTTGGTGATCGAGCCGCCGGTGTTGCTGCTCGACGAGCCGCTGTCCAACCTCGACGCCAACCTGCGCGAAGAGATGCAGTTCGAGATCCGCCGCATCCAGTGCGCCGTCGGCATCACCACCTTGATGGTCACCCATGACCAGGCCGAAGCGCTGTCCATCAGCGACCGCGTGGTGGTGATGCAGGCCGGGCGCGTGACCCAGATCGACGCGCCGTACAAGCTCTACGAACACCCGCGCACGCGCTTCATCTCGGACTTCGTCGGCAAGGCCAACCTGCTGGCCGGCGATTACGACCCACTGGGAACGCCGCAAGTGCGGCATCAAGGCGGCGACGGCGAGCTGGTCCTGAGCCTGCGCCCGGAAAAAATCACCCTGGTGGACGCGGGGGCCGGTCGCCTGCAAGGCAAGGTGCTCGATCGTTACTTCTTTGGCAGCCAATGGCTGTACCGCGTCCACACCGACCTCGGCGAAATCACCGTGGTGCGCAGCAACGACGGTAGCGCGCCGCTGGGCTGCGGCGCGGCGGTGGGCCTGGACTGGCATGCGGACTTGCTACGCGTACTGGCAGCCGACGAGGTGCACGCATGAGTCGCGGTTACCTGCTCTCCTTGCCGGCGCTGGTGCTGTTTGCCGGGCTACTGATCCTGCCGCTGGGTCTGACCCTGGTCCTGTCGTTCAACGTGTTCGACTACCAGGTGGGCGTGAAGGCCGATGAATGGACCTTGGCCCATTACCTGTCATTGTTCAGCGACTCCTACTTCTACGAGATCTTCTGGCGCACCTTCTGGATCAGCGCGCTGGTGACCCTGCTTTGCGTGGTGATCGGTGTGCCCGAGGCCTACATCCTCAGCCGCATGGGTACGCCGTGGCGCTCGATCTTCCTGATCCTGATCCTCACGCCATTGCTGATTTCGGTGGTGGTGCGCGCCTTCGGCTGGAGCCTGCTCTTGGGCGCCGATGGTTTGGTGAATCAACTGATCCAACTGCTCGGCGGGCGCCCGGTGAAGCTGCTGTACACGCCCTTCGCGGTGATCATCGCGCTGGTGCACGTGATGTTGCCGTTCATGATCATCCCGGTGTGGACCTCCCTGCAAAAACTCGACGCGTCGGCTGAACAGGCCGCGTTATCGCTGGGGGCCAGCCAGGCCACAGTGATGCGCAGGATCGTGCTGCCGCAGGTCATGCCTGGCGTGCTGTCCGGCACGCTGATCGTGTTCGGCCTGGCCGCCAGTTCCTTTGCGATCCCCGGCCTGCTTGGCGGGCGCCGCCTGAAAATGGTCGCCACCGTGGTGTACGACCAATATCTCTCGGAACTCAACTGGCCCATGGGCGCGACCATCGCGGTGGTGCTGCTGTTGGTCAATCTGCTGATCATGCTGAGCTGGAACCGCATGGTCGAAGGCCGCTATAAAAAGTCCCTGGGGGTTTAAGCGCATGTCCAGAAACGGTCCTTTGGCCCTCGGTTTCCACGGCTTGGTGGTGCTGTTCATGATGGCGCCGCTGGTGGTGGTGTGCCTGGTGGCGTTCACCCTGGAAAACACCTTGAGCCTGCCCATCTCGGGCTTCTCCCTGCGCTGGTTTCGTGCGGTATTCGAGCGTGCGGATTTTATCCAGGCGTTCTATAACAGCCTGGTGCTGGCCTTCACTGCGGCAAGCCTGGCCACATTGATTGCGGTGCCGGCAGCGTTGGCGATCAGCCGGTATTCGTTTCCCGGGCGTAATTTTTTCAGTGCGTTGTTTTTGTCGCCGATCATCATCCCGCACCTGGTGCTGGGGGTGGCGATGCTGCGGTTGTTCGCGCTGATGGGGGTCAACGGCAGCTTTACCTGGCTGATGCTGGCCCACGTGGTGATCATCACGCCGTATGTGCTGCGCCTGGTGCTGGCGGCCGCCATCGGTATTGATCGCAGTGCCGAGCAGGCCGCCGAATCCCTCGGGGCCAGCCGCTTTACGCTGTTTCGCCAGATCACCCTGCCGATGATTCTGCCCGGTGTCGCTGGCGGCTGGTTGCTGGCGTTCATCAACAGTTTCGATGAGGTGACACTGTCGATCTTCGTCAGCTCGCCAGCCACGCAAACCCTGCCGGTGCGCATGTACGTGTACGCCACCGAGTCCATCGACCCGATGATGGCGGCGGTGTCGGCGCTGGTGATTGCGCTGACGGCGGCCACCATGATTCTGCTGGACCGGGTCTACGGCCTGGACCGCGTGCTGGTGGGGAAACATTGATGGCCCTGTTCAAACGCTTGGCCGAGACCGCGCGCCCTGCCCTGTCCTTCACCCTGGACGGCCAACCCGCCAGCGGCTTGCTCGGCGATACCCTGCTCACCGCCATGCTGACCTGCGCCGAGCACCTGCGCGGCAGTGACTTCAGCGCCGAGCGCCGCGCCGGTTTCTGCCTGATGGGCGCCTGCCAGGATTGCTGGGTGCGGCTTGAGGACGGTCGCCGCGTGCGCGCCTGCTCGACGCTGCTGGAAGAAGGCCAGGCGATCAGCCGCGACCCGGGGCGCCAGCCATGAAGCCGGTGGTGATTGTGGGCGCAGGCCCGGCCGGGATCAGCGCGGCGCGCACCCTGCTCGACCATGGCGTCACACCGTGCCTGATCGATGAAAACCTGCGCGGCGGCGGGCAGATCTATCGGCGGCAACCCTTGGGCTTTCAGCGCAGTGCCAGGCAGATCTATGGCTTTGAAGCGAGCAAGGCGCAAGCCGCGCACCGCACGATGGATGAGCTGGCGCCGCTGATCGACTATCGACCGCAAACCCTGGTGTGGAATGCCGAGGACGGTCGCCTGGACCTGCTCGACAACGGCCGTGCCGAGAGCGTCGACTACGCCAGGATCATTGTCGCGACCGGCGCCACCGACCGTATCCTGCCAGTACCGGGCTGGACCCTGCCCGGCGTGTACAGCCTGGGCGCGGCGCAGATCGCCTTGAAATACCAGGGCTGCGCCATCGGTGAGCGCGTGGCGTTCTGCGGCAGCGGGCCGTTGCTGTATCTGGTCGCCTACCAATACGCCAAGGCCGGAGCCAAGGTGGTGGCGGTACTCGACAGCGCGCCGTTCAGTGCGCAGTGCCGTGCGTTGCCGGCGCTGCTTGGGCAGCCACTGACCCTGGCCAAGGGCATGTATTACCGCGCCTGGCTGACGGCCCATGGGATTCCCGTGCATCAGGGTGCCACGCTGCAGAAAATCGACGGAGAACAGCGAGTCAGCGGTATTCGCTGGGATGACCATGTTTTGGCGTGCGATGCCGTCGCTTTCGCTCATGCCCTGCGCAGTGAAACCCAACTGGCGGACTTGCTCGGCTGTGAGTTCGCCTGGAACACCTTGAACCGTGCCTGGTTGCCGCAACGGGACAACGCCGGGCGCAGCAGCGTCAACGGTGTGTACCTGGCCGGCGACGGCGCAGGGATCATGGGCGCGGACGCCGCGAAGATGGCCGGTGAGCGTGCGGCACTGGCGGTGCTGGAAGATTCGGGCGCGGCGATTGATCAGCGCCGCCCCGCCGTATTGGAGCAGCAACTGGCGGGCATCCAGCGTTTTCGTCATGGGCTGGAAACCGCGTTCCCCTTCCCCGAGCAGTGGGCGGCCCAAGCGCCGGACGCATTGATGGTGTGCCGCTGCGAAGAAGTCAGCGCCGGCGAGATACGCGCGGTGGTGGATGAAGGCCACTGGGAGCTCAACCGGGTCAAGGCCCACTGTCGCGTTGGCATGGGTCGTTGCCAGGGCCGGATGTGTGGGCTGGCGGCGGCGGAAATCGTCGCCGAGCGCAGCGGTCGCGGGATTGAACAGGTGGGCCGCCTGCGCGGCCAGGCACCGATCAAGCCGCTGCCGTTTGGCGTGGAGGTGCAGCCATGATCGATGTGATCGTCCTCGGCGGCGGCATCGTCGGCGCCTCGGCAGCCTTGATGCTCGCGCAGAAAGGCCAGCGCGTTGCCCTGGTGGAGCGGGATTTCTGCGGTTCCCATTCCAGTGGCGTCAACTATGGCGGCGTGCGACGCCAGGGTCGGCCCCTGCACCAACTGCCGTTGTCACAGCGCGCCCATCAACTGTGGGCCGACTTGCCGGGGTTGATCGGCATCGACGGCGAATACGTGCGCTCCGGGCATTTGAAGCTGGCGCGCAGTCATGCCGACTTCGCCGCGTTGCAGGCGTATGCCGAGCAGACGCGCGGCTTTGGCCTGGGCCTGCAGTTGCTGGACTACGCCGAGTTGCGCGCACGCTTCCCCTGGGTCGGCGATATTGCCGTGGGCGCCTCGCTGTGCCCGGAAGACGGGCATGCCAATCCGCGTCTGGTATCTCCTGCCTTCGCCCGTGCCGCGCAGCGTTGTGGCGCCGCCGTGTACGAGCAGGCCGAGGTGATCCGCATCGAGCATGACAGCCGCCGGTTCCAGGTGCATTGCGCCAACGGCCTGCACCTGCAGGCAGCGTGGCTGCTCAACTGCGCCGGCGCCTGGGCCGGAAGCGTCGCCGCGCAGTTTGGCGAAGCGGTGCCGATCACCTCCGCGCACCCGGCGATGCTGGTCACCGAGCCGTTGCCGGTGGTGATGAACGTGAGTACCGGCGTTGAAGGCGGTGGGATTTATGCGCGCCAGGTCGCCCGGGGCAACTGCATCCTGGGCGGCGGTCGCGGCTTTGCCCTGGGCCCGTTGACCGCGCGCCCAGGGCAGGCGGCGGTGCTGGAGATCCTGCGCAACGCCGGCGAACTCTACCCCTTTCTCAAAGGTGCCCAGGCCATCCGCACCTGGAGCGGCACCGAAGGTTACCTCCCCGATCACGAACCGGTGATCGGCCCCAGCAGTACCCAACCGGGCTTGCTCCACGGTTTCGGCTTTGCCGGCGCCGGGTTCCAGCTCGGTCCCGCGGTCGGTGAAGCCCTGGCAGAGATCGTCTGCGCCGGGGCCAGCCGCCACCCCATCGAAGCGTTTTCCATCCGTCGTTTCCAAGCCTGAGAGGAAAAACATCCATGAACCCACGTATTGCGCTGTCCTGCTTGTCCCTCGCCCTGCTCGCCTCAACGGCGCACGCCGCACCCACGCTGTACCTGGGCATGAACGGCGGCACCATGGAACGGGTGTATGCCGACAAGGTGCTACCTGCGTTCGAAAAGGCCAATAACGTCAAGGTGGTGATCGTGCCCGGCACCTCGTCGGACATCCTCGCCAAGGTCCAGGCCAACAAAGACAACCCGCAGATGCACGTGATGTTCCTCGACGACGGCATCATGTACCGCGCGATCTCCATGGGCCTGTGCGACAAACTGGCGCCGAGCCCGACCCTGGAACAGATCCCGGCCAAGGCGAAGATCAAGGACGAAGCCGTGGCCGTGACCCTCGGCGTGACCGGCCTGGGCTACAACGCCAGGATGTTCAAGGAAAAAGGCTGGGCCGCGCCCACCTCGTGGATGGACCTGGGCGACCCGCGCTTCAAGGAGAAAGTGGTGTTCCAGTCCCTGGCGTCGTCCACCTTCGGCCTGCACGGCTTCCTGATGTTCAACCGCATCCAGGGCGGCGACGAAACCAACGTGGAGCCCGGCTTCAAGGCCTGGCCAAAAACCGTCGGCCCCAATGTGCTGGAATACATCGCCAGCTCGGCAAAAATCTCCGAGATGGTGCAGACCGACGAAGCCGCGATCTTTCCTTTGACCCCAACCCAGGTCGCCACCCAGAAGCTGCTCGGCGTGCCCATGGAATACGCGCAGCCCAAGGAAGGCGCCGTGGTGCTGAACGTGGCCGAATGCGTGATCGCCCGCAATGACCAGCCAGAACTCGCGCAGAAACTCGCGGCCTTCCTGCTGACCGCCGAAGCCCAGGCACCGGCGCTGGAAGAAGGCGACCAGATTCCGTCGAACCCGACCACGCCGACCACCGACAAGACCCGTGCGCGGGTGGAAGCGATGCAGGGTTACTTGCAGACGGCAATTTCGATCGACTGGGACCAGGTGAACCAGGCGCGGCCGGAGTGGAATGCGCGGTGGAGTCGGTCGATCGAGCGTTAATCAAAGGGGCGCAATCGGCAGCGCGCGTTTGTGCGCTGTCTTGCTGTACGCGCCCTCGACAATCATCCTCACCCGCTCGCTCACCGGTTCGCCCATCAGGTAGGCGTCGATTTCTGCATACGTGCAACCGTAGGCGTGCTCGTCCAGCTTGCCCGGTACCAGCTCTTCCAGGTCGGCCGTCGGGTGTTTGTGCACCAGGTTGTCCGGTGCGCCGAGGGCTGTGGCGAGCAGGCGCACTTGGGTTTTGGTCAGGCCGGACAGCGGGGCCAGGTCGCAGGCGCCGTCGCCGAACTTGGTGAAAAAACCCATCAGCGCTTCGGCGCCGTGGTCGGTGCCGACCACCAGGCCATTGTGCAGGTTGGCCACGGCGTATTGCGCGATCATGCGCGTGCGGGCCTTGACGTTGCCCTTGATGAAATCGACATGCTCGGCGCTGGCTTCGGCGGCGGTCAGGCTGGCCATCAGGCCGTCGACGCTGGCGGCGATGTTGAGGGTGTCGATGTGGTCCGCAGTGATGAAGTCCAGGGAGGACTGGGCGTCGCGTTCATCGGCCTGGGTTTTGTAGGGCAGGCGCATGGCGATGAAGCGTGCGGCGTAACCCTCGCTGCGCAATTGCTCTGCCGCCATTTGGCACAGGCGGCCGGCGGTGAGGGAGTCGACGCCGCCACTGATGCCCAATACCAGGGCCTTGCAGCCCGAGTGGCGCAAGGTGGTCTTGATGAAGTCGATGCGCCGTTGGATTTCTTCGGGCTCGCCGCCTTGGGTCAACGCGCGATTGATGTTCAGTTCCCGTGCGATACGTTCTTGCATGTCACACCTCCACACTGCCAACGTTGAACACTTGTGCTGCGTACTGCAAAAACGAGGCGTCTTCGCAGACGTTCTTGATCGGGTCATCGGAGAACTTCACCACTGGCTCGCCGTGCACCCGCACCAGTTTCATCACGATGCTCAGCGGCTCAACGCCGTCCACATCGCAGGCCAGGCTGGTGCCCATGCCGAAGCCGAACCTGGCCTTGCCGCGCACGTGACGCAGGATCGGCAGGCATTTTTCGAAGTTCAGGCCATCGGAGAACATCAGGTCCTTGGTCATCGGGTCGATGCCCAGTTGCTTGTAGCGGGCCAACACCTTGTCGGCCCAGGCGATGGGGTCGCCGGAGTCCTGGCGCAGGCCGTCGTAGAGCTTGGCGAAGTACAGGTCGAAGTCCTTGAGGAAAAAGTCGGTGCTGATGCAGTCAGTCAGGGCGATCCCCAGGCGACCACGGTACTCGCGCACCCAGTTTTCCAGGGCGGCGTTCTGGCTCTCGCGCAGCCGGCCCAGTTGCTGGTGCACCATCAGCCATTGGTGGGCCATGGTGCCGATCAGCGGCAGGTCGAATTCGTAGGCCAGGTGCGCGTTGCTGGTGCCGACGAACTGGCCGGGGAAATCGCGGCGCATGATGTCGACCACTTCGCGCTGGGCCTTGAACGACAGGCGCCGACGAGTGGAGAAGTCCGATACACGCAGGTCGGCCAGTTCATCGCGGCTGAGGTTTTTCTCCAGCCAGTCGAACTTCTGGTAGAGCTTGCGGGTGACGTCTTCCAGGGTTACATCGGGGTATTTGTCGCGGTTGCGCAGCTCGCTGACCAACGCCAGTACCGGTTGCTCGAACATGATGCAGTGCAGCATCGGCCCGACCACGCGGATATTGAGTTGGCCGTCGACTTCACTGACGTGGATGTAGCGCAGGTTGAAACGGAACAGGCCAAGGAAGCGCTCGTAATCCGGGGTGAGGTATTCGCGAAAACGTGGGTTGAACAGGAAGCGCAACTCGCCTTCGCGCATCCGCAGGCTGGCGAGTTTCTCCAGTTCGGCACGGATTTCAGGAATCAGGTGGCCGAGCTTTTCCCTGGAGCGGACGATGAAGTTGTACTCGACATCAACGTTGGGGTACTGGTGCAACACCGCCTGCATCATGGTGAAGGTGTAGTAATCGGTGTCGAGCAACCCCTGGATCACCGGGGATTCGTAGTCGTACGCACTTTCCATGGTGTCTCTCCTTAACGCGTGGCCATTGCGGCCAGTTCTTCGCGGGTGCGGCTGATAGCGGCACCGGCCTTGAGCAACTCATTGACCGCCTGTACACCGCCCTCCTCGCTGATGCCTCGGCACGCCGGCAAGTGCAGCACCACTTCCAGGCCGGCCTTGAGCAACTGCAACGCGGTGGTCTTGACGCAGTAATCCAGGGCCAGGCCGCCGACGATCACGCGAACCACGCCTTGGGCTTTCAAATACTCGATGACGCCGGTGGACAGCTTGTCGTGCAGGTCGTGGTAGCAGGCGCCGTAGGGATGCAGGTCGGGTTCGACGCCTTTCCAGATGAAGTAGTCGTAGTCATAAGGCGTGGGCAACTCATCCAGCAGGGTGAAGCCCTCGGTGCCGGGTACACAGTGGCTGACCCAAGTGACATCGGCATGGGCCAGGCCGGTGGGTTGCAGCATGTCGCTGTGCTGCGCCACCACCCAGGGCGCGTGCGGGGTGTGGGCGTCCTTACTGCCGACACGATGGCCGGCAAGGCTGGCCATGTAGTTGAGCTCGGCGCCGATCCGGTCACCGCCGGCCACCGGCAACTCGTTGGGGCACAGCGGCGTGAAGCTCTTCTGGGCGTCGACGTCGAATGAGGCAATGGCGGTTGTCGCGAGGGTCATGGTGGTTCTCCTGTGGCCTGGAAACAAAAGTACACGTCATGTACTTTCATTGCAACAAACATTTGTGTATCTATCCTGGACTCAGTACATGACATATCTGTTCGATCCGTTAGACTGTGCCGCACTGCTGTTTAGAAGGACATCACATGCCTCGTAGCGCCTACCTCCATACCGTCGACCTGTGCGTGCTGTCTTACTGCCGCATCTCTGGCGAGCTGAAACTGCTGCTGAACCAGCGCGACGCCGAGCCCTTCGCCGGGCACTGGGCGCTGCCGGGCGTGGTGGTAAATGGCGGCGTGCAGGACCTGAGCCTCCAGGCTGCGGTGGAGCGCTTGCGGGCGAGTGACAAGGTCGGGCTGGACCTGGCCTGGAGCGAACAGGTGGGGACGGTGGGGGATGCGTTTCGCGATCCGCGCTGCTGGTCGTCGTCCACCTATTACCTGGCGATCGTGAACGAGGACGTGACGCTGGGTGAGCACCAGGGCTGGTATTCGCTGACAGCGGTGGCGAGTGGCGGCATCAAGTTGCCGTTCGATCACAACAGCATTGTGGCAGCGGTGCAGGACCGTTTGTTTTCCAAGTCGTTGTACAGCAACTTGCCGCTGATGTTTCTGGGCAATGAATTCAGCGCACCGGACGCGACCACGATTTTCTCCCTGGTGCTGGCGCGGCCGGTGTTGAAGACCAGTATTCGCCAGCGGTTGTTGAAGCTGACGGAGGCAGGGTATCTGCGCGAGACCGGGCGCAAGAAGCAGGGTGAAGGCGGCAGGCCCCAGGCGACGGTGGAGAACCTGAAGCCTGGAGAGATTTACTTCTTCGACCGCAGTTTTGCGGACTAGCCCCGAATCAACGAACAAAGAGGCTCAACTGTGGGAGGGGGCTTGCCCCTCCCACATTGGGCCCTAGTTCATCCAGTTGCCGCCATCGACATTGTAGGTCTGCGCCACCACGTAGTCGGCCTCTTTTGACGCCAGGAAGATCGCCATTCCGGTCAGGTCCTGCGCCGTGCCCATCCGTCCAAAGGGTACCTCGGCCCCTACCCGCTTCTTCTTCTCTCCCGGAGCCAGCCCTTCATGCCTGGCAAACAGCGCATCCACCCCGTCCCAGTGCTCGCCGTCCACCACACCCGGCGCAATGGCATTGACGTTGATGCCCTGCCTGATCAGGTTCAACCCAGCCGATTGCGTCAGACTGATCACCGCCGCCTTGGTCGCGCAGTAGATCGCCACCAGTGGCTCGCCGCGCCGTCCGGCCTGGCTGGCCATGTTGATGATCTTGCCGCCATGGCCCTGGCGGATCATCTGCCGCGCCGCGGCTTGCAGGGTGAACAGCGTACCGGCGACGTTGATCGAGAACAGCCGCTCGTAGCTGTCGCGGGTGATGTCGACGATGGGTGCCAAGTCGAACAGCGCAGCGTTGTTAACCAGGATATCCAGCTTGCCGGCCTGGGCCACCACGGCGGCAATCGCGCCGTCGATAGAGGCCTGGTCGGTGACGTCCATGGCCACGGCGTAGGCCTGCGGGCCCAGCTCGGCAGCCGTGGCCTGGGCCCGTTGCAGGTTGATATCGGCGATGGCGACTGTAGCGCCCTCTTCGATGTAGGCCTGGGCGAAGGCGCGGCCGATACCGCGCGCCGATCCGGTGATCAGCGCGCTTTTACCTTCCAGTCGTTTCATCAGTAGGTCCCGTCAAAAGTTACTTCGGATAGCCGGCGCGTTTCATCTCGCGCTCGGTGGTGGACTGCGCTTGCAGCAAAGCCTGGTCAACCGACATGCCACCGGTCAGAGCCGCCGAGAACAGCTTGCCGACCGAGGTGCCGATGGCCTGGAACTCGGGGATGGTCACGTACTGGATACCCACGTACGGCACCGGCTTGACGGACGGATGCGCGGGGTCGGCGTGTTTCATCATCTCCAGGGTCACCCGGGCAAACGGGGCCGCCTGCAGATACGCCTCGTTGTAGGTGGACTGGCGGGTGCCTGGCGGCACGTTGGTGATGCCTTCTTTGTCGGCCACCAGTTGGATGTAGTCCTTGGACGTCGCCCAACTGATAAAGGCCTTGGCGGCGTCCTTGTGTTTGGAAGTGGCCGGGATCGCCAGGGACCAGGCGTAGAGCCAGGACGAACCTTTATCGGTGACCTCGGTGGGCGCGGCAGCAAAGCCTACGCTGTCGGCCACTTTGCTCTGGCTTTTATCGGTGGTGAAGGAGCCGGCGACGCTGGCATCGACCCAGATTGCACATTTGCCGCTATTGAACAGCGCCAGGGTTTCGTTGAAGCCATTGCTGGACACGCCCGGCGGGCCGTACTGTTTGAGGGTGTTGACATAGAAGTTGGCGGCCGCGGTCCACTCGGGGCTGGTCAGCTCGGGCTTCCACTGCTCGTCGAACCAGCGCGCGCCGAAGGCGTTGGCCATGGTGCTGAGCAAGGCGATGTTCTCGCCCCAGCCGGCCTTGCCGCGCAGGCACATGCCGTATTGGCCCTTGTCCTTGGCGGTGAGCTTGGAAGCGAACTCACCGAGCTGGGTCCAGGTGGGGTGCGCCGGCATGCTCAGGCCCGCCTGCTGGAACAGGTCGGTGCGGTAGTAGGTGACAGTGCTTTCGCCGTAGAACGGCAAGGCATAGAGGGTGTTGTCGACCGACAGGCCCTGGCGTACCGAGGGGAAGATATCGTCGACATCGTAATCGGCCGGCAGCTGGGCCAAGGGTTCCAGCCAGTGCTTGGCGCCCCAGAGCGGGGTTTCGTAGGTGCCGATGGTCAGCACATCGAATTGCCCACCCTGGGTAGCGATGTCGGTGGTGAGGCGCTGGCGCAGCACGTTTTCTTCCAGCACCACCCAGTTGAGCGTGATGTCCGGGTGCTGGGCTTCGAACACTTTGGACAGGCGCTGCATGCGGATCATGTCGCTGTTGTTGACCGTGGCGATGGTGACGGTGTCGGCGGCGTGGCTGGGCATGGCCAGCGCCAGGCCGGACAGCAGGAACAACACTTGCGGGAGCTTGAACATGGCGGTTTCCACCTGTTGTTTTTGTTGTTGAGCGCCGATTACAGCAGCTTGGCCAGGCCCTCACAAACCCGTGGCGGATGCTCGACTGGTACTTTTTTAACCCGGGCGTGCGAGTTAAAAAAGTATCAGTGCCGGACGCAAGCGCGGGTAGCGCCCGAACGCCCGAAGCGCGTATTTTGAAGCGATTACAAGAACCCCAAGAAGTCCGCTCATGCCCATCAGCCGTGCCACACTGTTCGAGCACCGCCCCGCCGAACTGGAAGTGATCCTGCCCGAGCCGGACCACTGTTTCCGCTGGTTCGAACACGACTACCCCTACGACCTGGCGCGTTGGAACCACCACCCCGAATTCGAAATCCACCTGATCCGCCAAGGCAGCGGCAAACTCGTAGCGGGCGACTACATCGGTGCATTCAGCGCCGGGCATGTCGCACTGATCGGCCCCGACCTGCCCCACGACTGGATCGGCGAACTGGCCCCCGGCGAATACCTGAGCGGCCGCGACGTGGTGCTGCAATTCGACGGCGCCGCCCTCCTCGCCCTGCGCAACACCCTGCCGGAGCTGGGCGACCTGCAGCCGTTGTTCGAACAGGCTCGCCGTGGCCTGGAGTTCACCGGGGACACGGCGCTGCACGCCGCCCACCTGATGGAAGCCATCGGCAACGCCCAGGGCCTGCAACGCTTGATCCTGTTCCTGCAATTGCTCGACACCCTGAAAAACGCCCCGCCCCAGCAGGCCAAGGCCCTGGCCAGCCCCTGCTACGCGCCGACCCTGGATGCACGCAGCGCCGAACGCATCAACAAGGCATTCGACTATTTGATGCGCGAGCTGACCGGCGACGTGCGCCTGTCGGTGATCGCACAACAGTTGGAGATGAGCGAACCGGGCTTTTCGCGCTTCTTCAAGCGCAACACCGGCCACGGCTTTATCGACCTGATGCGCAAGTTCCGGGTGCAGCGCGCCTGTCGGCTGTTGCTGCAAAGCGATATGTCGGTGGCGGACATCTGCTTTGAAGTGGGCTACGCCAACCTGTCGAATTTCAACCGGCACTTTCGCATCGAGATGAACCAGACGCCGAGTGACTATCGACGGCAAACCGCGACGCACCTGTTCCACCGCATCGAAAAATGACACCCGGTCAATTCTGACCAAAAGGTCGACTAATCCTGTTTTTTTCCAAGCTGATCAATCGATTGAGCAAAGTTGGTACAGCCTGTGCAAACGTTTGCGGTACGAACTTGGCGACCAAGTTCACCTCTACCCGAAGAATCGGGTTCAAACCGCGTACGAATAGGGATTTTCAATGCATTCCACCTCAAGGCGTCCTACCTGCTTTGGTGTTTCCTTGCTACTGACCGCCGTTACGGGACTACTCAGCGCGCCCGTTTTGGCGCAGGAAAAACCCGTCGATGACTCAGCACAGGGCGAAACCCTCAGCCCGGAAGCCAACCCGGCGAAAAAAGGCGTGTACCTGTCGGATTGGTTCAACCAGGACCTGACGCTGATCGGCAGCAAAGACATCAGCTTCGGCCCCAAGCCGCAGGATGACGTGTACCTGGAGTACGAGTACTTCGGCCGCAAGGGGCCTTTCGAGTTGTACGGCTATATCGACGTGCCGAAGATCCTCACCATCGGTAACAGTAATGACAAGGGTGTGTGGGACCATGGCTCGCCGGTGTTCATGGAGCATGAGCCGCGGATTTCCATCGACTACCTGGCGGGCCGCAGCCTGGCCATCGGGCCGTTCAAGGAATGGTACGTGGCCTTCGACTGGATCTACGACCACGGCAGCAACAAGGCCAACCGCGCCAATACGCTGTACAGCGGCCTGGGCACCGATATCGACACCCACTCGCGGGTCAACCTGTCGGCCAACTTCTACGGGCGTTACCAGTGGGAAAACTATGGCGCCAGCAACGAATATTCCTGGGACGGCTACCGTGCGCAAATGAAGTACATCGTGCCGATCGGCAAATTCGATAACGGTGCTTCACTGACCTACATCGGCTTTACCAACTACGATTTTGGCTCGGACCTGCACAAGGACAACCCTGCACGCACCGCCAACTCGCTGGTGGCCACCAACGTGCTGCTGTATTCGTTTACCCATCTGCGCTTCACCCTGGTCGGCCGTTACTTTCATAACGGCGGCAACTGGGAAGACGGCAGCGAGTTGAATTTCGGCGAAGGCAATTTCCGCGCCCGCTCGGACGGTTGGGGTTACTACGCCGGCGTGGGCTATCAATTCTGATCAAGGAGCTTTAGATGAACGCATTGACCCGTCTCTCAATGGCCATTGGCCTGACCGTTCTATCCCAGGTAGTGCTGGCCGATGCACCCGCGCCGATCAAGCCCAAGGTGATGCTGATCACCATGTTCGCCCCTGAGGCGCAAACCTGGATCGACCGCCTGGAACTCAAGCAGGAAGTGCGCGTACCGGGCCTGTCCGCCGAGTATCCGGTGATCCGCTGCAATACCCGGGATGTGTGCCTGCTGGTCACCGGCATGGGCCAGACCAACGCCGCGGCTTCCACCCTGGCATTGGCCCTGTCGCCCAAATTCGACCTGCGCCAAAGCTATTTCCTGATCGCCGGGATCGCCGGTATCAGCCCCAAGCACGGCACGATCGGCACCGCCGCGTGGGCGCATTACCTGGTGGAATTCGGCACCCAATGGGAGCTGGATTCACGGGATGCGCCGAAGGATTGGCCGACCGGCTATCTCGGCATCAACACAAAGGGCCCCAACGAAAAACCACCGCTGGACTACAAGACCGAAGTGTTTGAGCTGAACCCCAAATTGCAGGCCAAGGCGTTTGCCCTGTCACAGAAGGTCGAGCTGACGGAAAGCAAGGAATCCAGCGCCTGGCGCAAACACTACCCGGCCGCGCCGGCCAACCAGCCGCCACAAGTTACGCGCTGCGACACCCTGGCGGGCAACACCTGGTTCTCCGGCACGCGTTTGAGCGAGCGCGCCGAGGTGTGGACCAAGCTGCTGACCGACAACAAAGGCGAATACTGCACCACGCAGCAGGAAGACAACTCCACCTATGAAGCGCTGCTGCGCGCCAGCCGCGAAGGTTTGGTGGACATCCAGCGCCTGGCGGTGGTGCGGGCCGGTTCGGATTTCGACCGGCCGTACCCGGGCTACAGCGAAGTGGATAACCTGTTGAAGTACGCGGACCAGGGCGGTTTTGTCCCGGCGCTGGAGAACCTGTACCGCACGGGCAACCCGCTGGTACAGGCGATCCTCAACAACTGGTCGGCCTGGGAAAAAGGTGTTCCCGAGGCATGACCGTCAGGATCAGGGCAGGAAGATGAGCTTGTCTGCGCTGCCCTGGTTCACCTCTTCGAAGCACTGCACCCCATCGGCCAGCGCGACTTCACGCAGGCCGGTGGGCAGCGGTAACAAGCCTTCATCGAAGAACCGCCCGAACTGCTCCAGCATCACCGCGCACTGCTCGCAGTTGTAGAGCAACGAATTGATCCCCACCACCGAACCGCCCTTGCGGTACAACGCCAGGGCCGGCAGTTGTACATGGCCGTCCACCGGTGCGGCGATAATGGCGATGCGGCCGAACGGTGCCAGGCCTGCCACGGCGGCGGGCAGCCAGAAACCGGTGGTGTCGAAGATCACATCCGCACCGCCCTTGAACACGGCGTTGACGTGCGCGCCCAGGTCTTCCGGCTTGCCCAGGACAATCGCGGCGAAGCCCTGGCTCTGCAAGACTTCAACCTGTTCCGGGCGACGTACGGCGGCCAGCACCTGGGCGCCACGGATCTTCGCCAGGGCCAGGGTCGCACTGCCCACCGCGCCATTGGCGCCGATCACCAGCAGGCGTGTGCCCTGGGTCACGCCACTGCGCTCCAGTGCATCCCAGGCGGTGGTGTACGGCACACCAAGGCTCGCGGCCTGGGCGAAACTCAGGTGGGTAGGCTTATGTGCCACGCCCTTGGCCGACACGGTGAGGTACTGGGCATGGGAGCCGTCGGCAAAAAAGCCCAGGTCACGGCCGGTGCCCCACACCTCCTGGCCGACCAGCGCCTGCGGACCTTCAACCACAACCCCGGCGAAATCACGGCCGGGGATGCGCGGCAAGGTGGTATAGGGAAAACGACCGAGCACGTTTTTGACGTCGCTGGGGTTGAGGCCAGCAGCCCTGATCTGGACCAGCACTTCACCCACGGCCGGCACCGGGGTGGCGACGTCGACAAAGCGCAGGTTGTTGAGGTCGCCGGTGGCAGTAAATTGCAGTGCTTTCATGGCCAATATCCATCGAAGAGAAAAAAGAGATCAGGAGAACCAGGTGCCCACCAGCTGCCGCCCCATGGGCCAGAGCTTTTCACCCAGCAACATGCCCATCAGGCCGATCAGGGCGATGGCCGGCGGTGCGGGCGAGCGGAAGTCGAGGGCGCCGTAGATCACGCCGACAAACAGGCCGATGGCCAGGGAAATGAGGTAGTTCATGGGGCAGCGCCTTGTGGGTGGATGCGCTCAGTGTAGAGAGCACCAGCCTGAAGCATCGGCCAAGTGCTTCAGGATTTCGGCCAACCCCTCAGCCCACGTATTGCGAGGGCGCCACACCGAGTTCACGCCGGAACATGTCGCTGAAACTGCTGGGCGAATACCCCAGGGAGCGCGCGATGGCGCTGACCGACTGGCCCTGGATCAACTCTGCCACCGCCGTGGCCAGTTGCACCTGGCGGCGCCATTCGGCAAAGCCCATGCCCAGGTGGGTCTGGAACAGCCGCGCCAGGGTGCGCACACTGGCGCCAGCGGCTTCGGCATGCTGCTCGAAAGGGATCTCCAGGGACGGCGCAGCCATGACCGCCTGACAGGCATTGATCAGCCGGCGGTCGGCCTCCACCGGCATGGCGATGCGAATCGGCGAGCGACGCGCCCGTTGCAGCTCCAGCAAGGCCAGGCTGACCAGCGCGTCGTAGTAAGCCACCTCACCGTTGTCGCCCTCGTCCACCAACGTGACGATCAGCTCGCGCAACAACCCACCGACTTCGATCACCTGCACCTGGCTGTCCAGCGTTGCCGCCAGGGCCGGGCGCAGGTAGATATTGCGCATCTGCAAGTCCGAGACCACGCGGATACCATGCTCCACGCCGGGCGGCAGCCATACGGCACGCTGTGGCGGCACCACCAGCGCTTCCTGCGGGGTGTCGACCCACATCACGCCGCTCATGGCATAGAGCAACTGGCCCCAGTCGTGGCTGTGGGGCTCAATGTAGAGCCCACGCGGATAGGTGCGCGCCAAAGGTTGCACGGGAACGGCAGGATCACTGAGGTCAGGCGGCGCGGCCAGGGCCATGGGATGCACATCATTCGAAGGAGAGTCGCTATGGTAATCACCGCCGCACGACAATCCGAGTGATTTTTGCGGCCCGCAAACCGTGTGGGAGCACGCATGCTCCCACCGGTTCAAACACCGCTAGCCTTTGGCAGACTTGGCACATTCACACCCCGTCGCAGCCGCACACGGCTCACCATGGGCATGGTGCTCGGCACAGCCCTGGCAGCAATAGCCCTTGCCGTCCTTCATGACCGCATCAGGTCCCAGCACGCATTTGCAGTGTGGGCAGGCACAGGTTTTATCTGGCATGGTCAGACTCCTTCTTCATGGTCGTCCCGGTGCGGCGGACGCCGACACCTTAAGCAGTGACTGCGGCCCGCCTTCGTTGGTTCAAGCCATCAGTCGGTGCGGGTATTGCTGCGATACATGAACACCAGCGCCAACGCCAGGCAGGCCATCGCCACGATGCGGCCGCTCGACAGCTCGATGGCCGGGTTGCCCAGCCAGCCGAAGTTGTCGATCAGCATGCCCATGCCCAATTGGCCGACGATCACCGCGACGGTGGCAACGGCCGTGCCGACCACCGGCACCGCGCCGACCATCACCATCATGTACACCACACCGAACAACGCACCGGTCAGTTGCCATTTCGGCACGTCCAGCAGGCTCACCGCCTGGACGGGTTCAAAGAAGAAAATCATTAACGCGGTGACAATCGCCCCCACCGAGAACGTCACCAGGCTGCCACGCAACACCCCCACCGCCTGGCCCAGGCGACCGTTGATCGCCGCTTGCACGCTCAACACCGCACCTGCGGCGACCACCACTACCAGTAACAGAATCAGATTCATCGCCTTAACCTCGTGCAATCAGAACAAGTGCCACCACAATCAGCGCCAGGGCAATCCAGCGTTCGCCATTGACCCGCTTGCGCGCCGAGCCGAACCAGCCGAAATGGTCGATCAGCACGCTCTTGCCGACCTGCCCGGACAAAATCGCGATCATGGTCATCGCAATACCGATGTGCGGCGTGGCCAGGGTCAGCACGACCACGTAGATCGGTCCCAGGAAACCGCCGATCAGCTGCCAGCGCGGCAGTTCGGAGAGCGCCGGGCCCTTTTGCGGGCCACTGAACAACAGCAGCAGATACAGGATCGCCGAGCCCACCCCGAAAATGCTCAGGGTCGCCCACAAGTGGCCGACCTGCACACCCAGCGGGCCGAGCAACCCGGCTTCTACCGACAGGCCCATGCCGGCCAGTATCACCAGCGGCAGCAACAGCAACCTCAGGACGTTTTTTTTCGGCCTGGCTTGCGCCACACCCTCGATGGAACTTGCTTGCATACATCACCCGCGCTCAAGAAAGGAAACATGGCGCGCATTATCCGGTGGCCGTGCTGTGCGATAAATGGGAGCATGTCGACAACACCTTTGCGCAAAACGCACAGCCTGGAGACATGATGCAAGGCTTGAATGAATTGAGTTTCAAGGCGCTGCGCCTGTTCGTGGCCGTTCTGGACCTGGGCAGCTTCTCCGAAGTGGCTCGCCGCGAAGGCCTGGCACCCTCCTCTATCTCCCGGCAGATACAGCTGATGGAACAGGCCCTTGGCCAACAGTTGCTGTACCGTCACACCCGCGCGGTCAGCCCCACCGAAGCCGGTCGGCTGCTGGGGCGGCATGCGCGGTTGATGCTGGAACAACTGGAAGCCGCCGGCCAGGCGTTGCAGGAACAGGAAAGCGAGCCCAGCGGCCTGGTGCGCATCAATGCACCCATGGTATTCGGCCAGCGTCACCTGTCACCGTGGCTGGGCGAATTGTGCCGACGCTATCCGAAGCTGCAACTGGACATCCAGCAGACCGACACCTACGTCGACCCACTGCAGGACGGTACCGACCTGCTGTTCCGCATCGGCGTGCTCAACGATTCCAGCATGCAGGCCCGCATCTTCGCGCCCCAACGCTTTCGCATCGCCGCCAGCCCCGCCTACCTGGCCCGGCATGGCACCCCGCAGCACCCCGACGAGCTGAGCAACCATCAATGCCTGGCCTACAAAGGCATCACCGGCCAGCAGCGCTGGTTCTTTCGCAAGGGCCAGGGCGACTGGACGCCCTACAGCGTCAAGGGCCCGATCACCGGCAACCATGCCGACACCTTGACCCATGCCGCCGAGCAAGGGCTGGGGCTGGTGGTGTTTCCCTCCTGGTTGATCGGCGAAGGCTTGCGCGCAGGCACGTTGCAGGCGGTGCTGACCGACTATGAAGTGGCGACAACCCTGGAACCGCAGCAGATTGCGGCACTGTGGCCGGGCAGCCGGCGCTTGTCGCTGAAGGTGCGGACGGTGATTGATTATTTTGTGGAGTGTTTTGGGGGGGTGCCGTATTGGGATCGGTGAGCAAAGAGGCTCGGGAGAAACATCGCCACATCAGGAATTTTCTTACAGGAGGAAGTAGTTCCATTCTGTTTTTCCGGGCCAGTATTCTTCTGGCCAAGCCTTATACGGCAGACTTTTGCGATATCTTCCTTTAGAGAACTGCCATGAAAGTCACGTATCACAAACCATCGCGATCTGAGCGTGCCGCGTCCGCCAGTGGTCTGGCCGTCTTTGATAGCGCACCCAGTTTTGGCTATATTTGGCCAAAATATGGGGATAACCAGATGATCACAGTTCCTTTGGGCGAAGCGAAAAACAATCTGTCAAAACTGGTGGATGAGGCCGCTGCGGGCAAGGTCATCACCATAGCCAAACATGGACGTGCGATGGCACAGCTTGTGCCCATGGGGAAATCCAAGGGTCGCAGAATCGGTGCCATGAAAGGCAGGTTCATCATTCCCGAAGACTTCGACGCACCTTTGCCTGACGATCTGCTGGATGCCTTCGAAGGCAAGCCTGCATGAGAGTGCTGTTGGACACCCACATTCTGCTTTGGACCCTGACGGAAGACCCCAGGCTATCCGGCAAAGCCAGGAAGCTGATTGAGAATGCCGCAGAGGTCTACATCAGCGCTGCGACATTCTGGGAGATGGCAATCAAGGTCGGCCTGGGGAAACTCGCTGTCGATCTGGATGAAATCCGTGAGTACTGCCTGGAAAGCGGATTTGTCGAGCTGCCCGTCACCTCGGAACATGCCATCGCGGTCAAGGATCTCGAACACCATCACAAGGACCCTTTTGATCGGCTCATCGTAGCGACAGCCATGAGCGAACCCATGAGGCTATTGACGGCCGATCCAGGCATCGCCCAATACACGTCCTTGGCGATCCTGGTCTAACTCATCTCGACGACAGCACCACCTCAACCAAACACCCACTGCCCAATCAACCAGGCATTCGCCCCACTGATCAGCGCAAACAGAAACCACGCCAGCAACCGCGTTGGTAGCCGATTCACGAATGGCCCCATCAGCTGTTTATCGCCGGTCATGCGGATCAACGGATACAGCGCGAACGGCAACTGCAGACTGAGGACCACCTGGCTGAGGATCAGCAATTTGCCGATGGCATCGTCGCCCATCAGCCATACCCCCACAAACGCCGGAATCAGCGCCAACCCACGGGTGATAAGACGACGTTGCCAGCAGGGGATGCGCAGGTTGAGGTAGCCCTCCATGATCACCTGCCCAGCGATGGTGCCGGTAAAGGTAGAGCTTTGCCCGGACGCCAACAGCGCAATACCGAACAAGATGCTGGCAAAGGCACCGCCCACCAGCGGGTCGAGCAGGTGGTAGGCGTCCTGGATTTCGACCACTTCAGTGTGGCCGGTCTTGTGGAAAGCGGCGGCGGCTAGAATCAGGATCGCGGCGTTGACCAGCAGCGCCAGGGCCAATGAACCGATGGTGTCGATACGCGCCAGCTTGACCGCATCCACTTTGCTGGCGAGGTCCTTGCCGATCAGGCGGGTTTGCACGATGGAGCTGTGCAGGTAGAGGTTATGGGGCATTACGGTGGCCCCGAGGATACCGATGGCCAGATACAGCGGCGCCGCGTCGCTGATGGCCGAGAGTGACGGGGCGAAACCACCGAACACGTCCGGCCAGTACGGCTTGATCAGCACCAGTTCGATAAAGAAACACACGCCGATGGTCGCCACCAGCGCCAGCATGATCGCTTCCAGGCGCCTGAAACCCCGGTTTTGCAGGGCCAGGACCAACAGCGTGTCAAAGGCGGTGATCACAATGCCGGTGGTCAGCGATACCCCCAGCAGCAAGTGGAATGCCAGGGCACAGCCCAACACTTCGGCAAGGTCGGTGGCAATGATGGAGATTTCCGCCAGCACCCATTGGGTACGAGCGGAACCCTTGCTGTAGCGCTCACGGCACAGCTGCGCCAGGTCTTTGCCGGTGGCGATGCCCAGCCGCGAGCACAGGCACTGCACCGCCATCCCGGCCAGGCTGGCCAGCAACACCACGAACAACAGGCTGTAGCCGTAGCGCGAACCGGCCTCGATGGCCGTGGCCCAATTGCCCGGGTCCATATAGCCGATGGAGACCAGCAAGCCAGGGCCGGCGAACATCAACATGCGCTTGAAGAACGAGGCCTTAGGGTCAACGGCAACGGAGCCGGCCACTTCCGGCGGGCAGAACGGGGCGGTAGCAATTTTCGGCAGGCTGAATTTCACGCGGTATCCCAGGCAAACATACAAGACAAGGATGCAGCTTATCAGTCGGACACGACCGTGCGCATCACCGTGTCCCGTGGCAGGTCGAATGCCTCCACCACCTGCACCACCAGGTCCATCTCCTGGTTCAGCGCTTCACGCTCCATGCGCTGGCGAATCACGCCGATCACCAGCACGGCCAACGTTGTGATCGAATACGCCGGGCCGGAAAATGCTCGCATGCCGCTCACCACCAGCATCGCCGCCGCCAACGCCTGGCCCACCACCGGGATTGCCGTGGCCGCGCCACGGCGCAGGATAAAACCGGTGAGCCCGGCCAACGCCGTGCCGCTCAACGCGGTGGCAGCCGAACGGCCTACGTCAAAACGGCTGAACAAGCCCTGCTCCTTTTGCGCGGCAGCCTTGAGTTCTGCGTCGAATACCTGTCGGTCCGCGTTGCTGAGTTTGTCCTTGTACCGTTCGATAAGCTTCTCGGCAACCCGGGCTTCGAGGTCGGCCAGCGCGACAGTATCGAGCGGCTCGTCGAACTTGATCCCCAGCCGCTGCGCCACATCTTCGGCGATCTGGCGGTAACCCACACCATGCCCACGGGCCAGGTTCATGAAGCTGTCGCCGCCCATGCGTTGCAGCTCAACAGCCAACTTGAGCGGCTCGCGCACCGTGGCGTCTATCGATGCACTGCGCTTTTGCGCCATCAATTCGGCGAGGAACTTCAACTCTTCCGGCCGGGCCTGCACCAGCGCCGGGAACAAATCGATGTCCTCCTCGGCAAAACGTACTTCAGCACTGCGCTGGTCAGAGCGGATCATGCCGCGCCGTTCATGCAGCAGGTCGGTGTACTGCACCACCGTCTGCAACTGCGGCCAATAGGCGGCGTGATCGAAAGTCGCCAGGTGCACGTTGGTGACCTTGGCCTTGAGCGCCGGTGTCACCGGGATTGCATAACGGCCGATACAGCGTTCGGTGTCCGGCTTTATGGCCAAGGCCCAGTCCTTGCTGGAGTGGCAGTTGATCACTCGCCCCTTGAGCGGCGCCGACACCACGTCCCACGGGCTCGACGTGCAGATCGCCCCGCCCATCAACAACAGGTTGTCCAACGGCAGCTCACGGGCGGTTTCGGGGCTGGCGAGCAAGCTCTTGACCAGGATCCGCGCACCCAGGGAATGGCCGATCAGGTTGATACGCCGTACATCAAGGGATTCACCGTGCAGGTAGTTGGCCAGTTCCGGCAACAGGCTTTTGGCGACTTCGTCCACCCGCGCCTCGACGCTTTTGTAGTGATCGAGAAAATAGGCAATCGCCTTGCCCACCCCGACGGTCGCCGCGCCCAGGCTGCCGCCGCCCAGCACTGCGCCAATCACCTCCTTGAAGGGTGCAAACAGATTTTCCAGGAAATGCCCGGCCGGCCAGAACAGCATCAGGTTGGTCGAACCTTCGATACTCGCCAACTGCTCCTTGAAGCCACCCAGTTGTTGCCGATTGAAGAACGCCGAATAACCGTGAACATAGAGATTGAGCACATCGCCCTGAGGCTCGCCGCACAGTACGAAGGTGGGCTTGCGGGTGCGGTGCATTTCATCCCACTGGTGCTGCATGGGGCAGTGACTCCTGGCGACAAGGGACGGCGATAGTAACAAAGGACGAGGCTCATCGCCGTACCGCTGAGGGAAAAGGCGCCCGGTTGGCAGTAGGGTTGTATCGCCGGCCAGTGAACCTCGCACCGGTCGGGCAAGTTGCGGTCATGCAAGGCGATTAATAACCAGATAACACAAACCCCTGCACGTGCCGGGCTTTTGCAATGTTTCCAAATGCACGTCATATAGCTTTTCTGCCATCGGGACGTGTTCCTCATACCATCGGTGTCGCCCTGTCTTGTCTCCACCGATCAGCAACAACGCACATCGGCGGATCAAAGGCATACAACACGCGAAGCGCTCGGAACCTTGAAAAATACTGCGTGTTCCCCCTCCTGCGCCGCAAAAACACAATTATCCATATGTAAAAAGCGCTCTAATACCCGCCTGTTGATTGGTTTTGAAGATCCTGGAGTTCCCAATGCCCCATGAAGGCAACCTGTTACAAGCAGCCGTGGTGTTCCTGCTCGCCGCCGTGCTGACCGTGCCCCTGGCCAAACGCCTGCAACTGGGCGCGGTGCTGGGCTATCTGTTCGCCGGTGTGATCATCGGCCCCTCGGTGCTCGGCCTGATCGGCAACCCGCAAAGCGTCGCGCAGTTCTCCGAGCTGGGTGTGGTGTTGCTGCTGTTCATCATCGGCCTGGAACTGTCACCCAAGCGTCTGTGGGTGATGCGCAAGGCGGTGTTCGGCGTCGGCCTGGCGCAGGTGCTGCTCACCGGCCTGGTAATGGGCGTGGTGGCGTTGTGGCTGTTTGGCCAGTCGTGGAACAGCGCTATCGTGCTGGGCCTGGGCCTGGCGCTGTCGTCTACTGCCTTCGGCCTGCAAAGCCTGGCCGAGCGCAAGGAGCTGAACCAGCCCCACGGTCGCCTGGCCTTTGCCATCCTGCTGTTCCAGGACATCGCCGCGATCCCGCTGATCGCCATGGTGCCGCTGCTGGCCGGCAGCGATCACCCGACCACCGAGGCCCAGGGCCTGCAACACGTACTGCAGATCCTCGGCAGCATCGCCGTGGTGATCATCGGCGGACGCTACCTGTTGCGACCGGTGTTTCGCATCGTGGCCAAGACCGGCCTGCGTGAAGTATCCACCGCCACCGCGCTGCTGGTGGTGATTGGTACGGCGTGGTTGATGGAATTGGTGGGCGTGTCCATGGCCCTCGGCGCCTTCCTCGCCGGCCTGCTGCTGGCGGACTCGGAGTACCGCCACGAACTGGAATCGCAGATCGAGCCATTCAAGGGCCTGCTGCTGGGGCTGTTCTTCATCAGCGTGGGCATGGGCGCCAACCTCAGCCTGTTGCTCAGCTCGCCGCTGGTGGTGATTGGCCTGACGCTGCTGTTGATAGGCCTGAAATTGCCGCTGCTGTATGCCGTGGGCCGCATGGTGGGTGACCTCAATCGCGAAAGCGCCCTGCGTCTGGGCGTGGTGCTGGCGGCCGGGGGTGAATTTGCCTTCGTGGTGTTCAAGATCGGCCGCGACCAGGGCCTGTTCGAACCGCACCTCTACGACGTACTGGTATTGACCATCACCCTGTCCATGGCGGTGACGCCGCTGTTGCTGCTGGTGTGTCCGAAGCTGTTCAAGCCCAAGGCCAAGCCGGTGGAAGTGCCCGAGGAATATCGCACCATCGAAAGCGATGCGCCACGCGTGGTGATCGCCGGCATGGGCCGTATGGGCCAGATCGTGGCGCGGATCCTGCGGGCACAGAACATCTCGTTCATCGCCCTGGACACCTCGGTGGAAACCATTGAGCTGACCCGCAGCTTCGGCGGCATGCCGGTATTCTACGGCGACCCGCAACGCCCCGAGATCCTGCACGCGGCCAAGGTCGACCAGGCGGAGTTCTTCGTGATCGCCATGGACGACCCGGAGATCAACATCAAGACCGCCGAGTTGGTGCGCAACCTCTACCCGCACATGCAGATCATCGCCCGTGCACGTAACCGCCAGCACGTGCACCGCCTGGTCGACCTGGACGCCTCGCCGGTTCGCGAGACCTTCTATTCCAGCCTGGAAATGAGCCGCCGCACCCTGGTGGGCCTCGGCTTGAGCCAGGCCCAGGCCGATGCGCGCATCACCCGCTTCAAGAACCACGACCTGCAAGTGCTGGCCGCGCAACACGCGGTGTACGACGACGCGGCCAAGGTGATGCAGACCGCCCAGGAGGCACGGGCAGAACTGGCGCGGCTGTTTGAGATGGATCGACTTGAGGAAGAGTCCGACAAGCTGTGAGGCTGCCAATGAACGAGATTGCGATTTTTCTGACAGAATACGCCGCAATTTCGTTCATCCCCTGGAGCGCTTCATGGCCACTTTCACCAAGACCGCCGTCCTGCTGGCCCTCGCGCTGACCGCCGGCAGCGTGTTTGCCGCGTCCAAGCCGACCACGCAAACCATCTCCACCCTGGGCGGCAAGTTCACCTTCAACTTGCCCAAGGCCTACGCCGCCGACACCCTGCCGGCAGGCAAGGCCGAGGATGGCACTGCCGATACCCAAGGCACGATGTACGCCAACCAGACCACGAAAAGCGTGGTGATCGTCGCCGAAACCGTGCGCAACGATGGGCTGAGCATTGGGGATAACGACGCGAAATTCCTGGACGGCGCCGTAGCCGGCTTCGTCAAGGACCAGAGCGCCGCCCTGCCGGACTTCAAGAAACAGAGCGAAAAGAAGCTGAACTTCAAGGGCCTGGGCCTACGCCAGGTAGACAGCACCGCCACCCAGGGTGGCGGCAAGACGCTGAACTCCACGTTCCTGGGCGGTTCGGGCAACCACCTGCTGGTGATCCAGGCAATCTCGCGGGCCGATGACGCAAAGGGGCATGCCGCGCTGGTGAGGCAGATTACCGGCGGGAAATAACAGTCTTCCAGACAACCCGATCCACATGTGGGGGGGGAGCAAGCCCCCTCCCACAATCTTTGACCGCTTTTAATTCAGGCTCTTTTCCAGCCAGGCTTTCAGGTCCTGCACTTCCGTTTCACTGATGGTATGCGGCATGCCCGGATACCCGTGGAACTCCGGCTTCAATCCCAACCCCGTCAACACCTCATTCGCCCGAGTGGCCGACGCATAAGGCAGCGCCTGGTCCAAAGTGCCGTGGCCAATGAAAATCGCCAGCTTGCCCAGTGACGCATCCGGCTTCAGCTCAGCCTTGAGCACCGGCAACACGCTGCCACTCAACGCCGCGATCCCACGCAGCAGTTCCGGCCGACGCAACCCCACCTCGTAAGACATGATCGCGCCCTGACTGAAGCCCACCAGGAAGACCCGATCCGGCTGGGTGTGGTATTTGACGGTGGCTTTACCGACAAACTCTTCGATCAGCCTGGCGCTGCGTTGCAGGTCGGCGGTCTCGCCATCGTATTCGCCGTCACCGGGCGTCTTGGTAAACCAGCGATAGCCGTGGGGGTCCACCGGCATCGGCGCGCGGGCCGACAGGTAAGTCCAGGTGGACGGCAACGCGTCCTTGATGCCGAACAAATCCTCTTCGTCACTGCCGAAACCGTGCAGGAAAATCACCAGCGGCTGGTTGCGCGCATCGCCCTGGGTCTGTTCCAGGTACGACAACGGCAAGTCGGTATGCAGCGTATCGTCGGCATGAGCGACGCCGACCACCAGGGTCAGTGCCAGGGCAAACAGTTTGAGCATGGGACGTAACCTCAGGGTTTGCGCAGCAGATAAGTGTCCATGATCCAGCCATTTTCCAGGCGCGCCGCCTTGCGCACCCGTTCGATTTCTTCTGCCACTTCACTGACCCTGCCGCTGATAAGGATTTCATCCGGCGTGCCCAGGTAGGCGCCCCAGTAGATGTCCAGGCCTTGATCGGCCACGGTGCGGTAGGAGTCTTCCGCGTCGAGCATCACCACCAGGGTGTCGGCATCACTCGCCTGCCCCGCCGCCAGACGGCGCCCGGTGGTGATCTCGACCGACTTGCCAATACGGTTCAGCGCCACTTTATGCTGTGCGGCCAGCGCCTGCACGCTGGTGATACCGGGGATCACCTCGAACTCAAAGGCGCAACGGCCACTGGCCAGAATCGCCTGCAAAATGCGGATGGTACTGTCGTATAACGCCGGGTCGCCCCAGGCCAGGAAAGCACCTACTTCACCGTCAGCCATTTCTTCGTTGATCATGCGTTCGAAGGTCTGCTGCTTGTCGCGGTTCAGGTCCTGCACGGCGGTGGTGTAGTCGATATCGCCGCGCACGCGCTCCGGGCACTCGGCCTCAACGAAGCGATAACCCGGCTCGGTGATGTAGGTCTCGCAGATCTCGCGACGCAGGTCGATCAACTTGTCTTTGCTCTGGCCCTTGTCCATCAGGAAAAACACGTCGGTGCGGTTGAGCGCCTTCACGGCCTGCATCGTGATGTAGTCAGGGTTGCCGGCGCCAATGCCGATGATCAGGATGCGTTTCATGGGTTGCTCTCAGTGCGGGGCGTGGATTTTGCCATGTTCAGGCGCTCAGGCGTGAGTTTCCAGGCGCAGGCGCCAGACGTTGTTGAAGCGTAGCTCGGTGGCGGACAACGGTTCGACGTCGATACGGTAGAACATCGACAGCGGGAACTGCATCACCTGCAACAACGCGGCGCGGATCACAAAGGGGTGGGTGATGGCGACGATATGGCCGGGTTGGGTTTCGAGGGTTTTCAGCCACTGCGCTACACGTGTACAGACTTCATCGACTGACTCTCCACCCTGGGGCGCGAAGGTGCTGTCGGTGAGCCAGGTATTCAACTCATCACTACTGAGCTGGTTGATGGCCTGGCCTTTCCACTGGCCGAAATCAGCATCGCGCAGGGCGTCTTCGATCACAGCGTCATTGCCGAACAAGCCAGCCGTCTGTCGAGTACGCAGCTCGGGAGCGCAGAGTAAACGCGGCTTTTTCCTATAACGCCCAGCGAGAGAGCCGGCCGCCCCCTGCCAATCCATCGCCACCGGCTCGTCATCGCAGAAACGCCCCTGTTTTTGCAGAGGCGTGAGGGCATGGCAAATGAGTGTCAGACGTGTGGCTTGCATCGCAGCGTGCTTGGACCCAGGGAATGAGGCCACCAAGACTGGCGCAGTTATCCCAGTCGCGCAATGGCGGCGACCGTCAGTCTGCTTTTCCTGTGGGAGCTTGCCTGCGATACGCACGCCTCGGTGCATCGGTGACAACTGGATTTTGTGGCGAGCGGGCTTGCCCCGCGTTGGGCTGCGCAGCAGCCCCAAAACCCGACGCTGAGTTCTTTCAGGAATACCTCAGTGCCTTCACTGGGGCTGCTACGCAGCCCAACGCGGGGCAAGCCCGCTCGCCACAGTGGGATTGGGTGGCCTAAGAGAAATCTGTCAGTCAAACCACTCCCGCCGACCTTCAAAGGTGCCAACGATCAGTTCCACAATCATCCGCACCGCCTCCTCATCCCGCACCTGCGCATTCACCGCCAACCACACCTGGCGCTGCATGCTCTCGGCCAATAACCCCGGCAACGCCACCAGCCCCCGGTCAAAGCTGCTCATGTACTGCGGCAGCAACCCAATGCACGCGCCACAACGGATCATCTCCAGCATCAGCGAATACGCATGCACCTGCACCACTGCCGCCAGGCGCTCCTGTACAACCTGGTTCCACGCCTGCAAAGCCCCCACCTGCGCATCCGGCTGCCATTGCACCAGCATGTAATCGTCGAGGTCCTCCACACTGTCCGGCCGCGTGGTCAACCGCGAATAACGCTTGGCGATATGCGGCAGATACTGCAAGCGCGCCAAGGCTCGGGGTGGCTCAGTGGCAAAGCTCGGACCCGGCACCGGCCCGTCGGCGTCTGACAGCCACAGCACCACGTCCACATCCACCGCCTGCAACGACAACTGACTGTCGATGGAGATGATCTCCAGGCGCACGCTGGCATTGCGGCGCAGCAACGCGATCAGATCGCGCCCAAGGATGTCATGCAGGATCGGCTCGGCCACGGCCAGCCGAATCAGCGGCTGCTCCGTCACAGGCAGGCGTCGTTCATGGGCCAGGGCAATCAGCTGCGCCTGCAGCTGCTGGCCATCGCGACTGAGCACCAAACCATTGCCCTGGTAGCTGAACAGCGAATGCCGCAGGTGTTCCTCCAACTGCGCCAGACGCTTGCGCAACAGCGTGGCCTTGATATTCAAACTGCGCGCCGCCTGCATGAAACAGCCGCAGCGTGCACTTACCAGGAAATAGCGCGCCACTTCCGGGTCGATCTCATGGGCCAGGGCCAGCCAACTGCTGCGGCCTTCGGCTGGCGCACGATAAGCGGACGGCCCCTGAGGGGCAGACGGTTCTAGAAATGCCATGGGAGACTCCCTGTCTTGTCAGTCTGTGCATCCAATGCGGGTTGACGCGTACTACTCCAGCACTTTGTTCAACTCGGCGCCGTCGATACTCAGGGTGGCGGTATTGAGCATGCCTTCGAGGTAAGCCTTGGCGATCTGTTCCTGGCGTTGTGCACGCAGGGCCTGGGTCAGGCGTTCACGCAGTTCGTCGAGGGTCGCGGTGCGCGCCGGTTGCTGGCCGGTGAGCTTGAGCACATGGAACCCCGCCGCGCTCTGCACCACGTCCGACACGGCACCGACCTTGAGGCGCGACACCGCACTGCGCACTTCCGGCACCAGTTGCTGCAACGGCTGCATGCCCGATTCGCCACCGCGTGCAGCAGAGTCGGTGTCCTGGGAAAACTGCGTGGCCAGGGCGGCGAACTCATTCGGCGCCGCCTGGGCGCGACGGCTCAGTTCCTGGGCCTGGCGGCGCACACTGTCGACGGCTTGCGGGTCATTCACCGCGAGGAAAATCTGGCTCACGCGGTACAACGCCGGCGTCACCCACTGCGACTTACCGCTGTCGTAGGCCTGCTGCAATTCGGCGGCGCTGGGGTAATCGGCCGGCACCTGGCTGACCGACAACATGTAGTCGCGAAACACAATCTGCTCGGCGGCGGCGCGGGTTTGCTGCTCCACGTCCGGGCGCTGGCGCCAGCCCTGGGCATCGGCTTGTTCAAGCACAGCCTTTTGCGCCAGGCGTGAGCGAATCCAGGTTTCCAGCGCGCCACGGTTGCCGCGCAATTGCTCACGGGACTCGGCAGGCAGGCTGGCCAGCACGGTTTTCAGCTCCGTCAGGTCGATCTGCTGATTGCCCAGGCGGGCCACCGCCGGCCCAGCCGATACAGGGCTGATCACCGGTGCCGGTTGCTGCGCCGCCACCGGGTCGCTGCCCGGTCGCAGGCTCAAGCCCACCGCCACCACCAGTAAAGCCAGCGCACCCGCGCCGACCATCAGGGTTGGTTTCTTCACAATACCGGTGCCTCGGTTTCAGCCTGCAACTGCGCGGCCTGCTGGCTGTACTCACGCAGGTAGACGATAAATTCCTGCAACAGGCGGTCCCACAACTCCAGCTGGCTACGCAGGTGCGTAGCGCCCACGCCCGCTACCACCACGTCCATTTCCATCAACAGGAATTCGCCCTGCACGGACAAACGCGCAAAGCGCCGCGAAGCGTTCCACACCTGGGCCAGGCCTTCGGGCAGCTCGCCCTGGATCCGCAGCGCGCAGCTGTAAGTGAAATCCACATAGCCGCCCTGCTCCGCCGCCGGGTTACCGAAGCGCACCGCAAAGCCGATGCCCTGGCTGGCGCTGAGCAATTGCACGATGCCATTTTGCTCAGTCTGGTTGACCCGGTAGCCGGCTTCCTGCAGCAACTCGGTGAGGCTCTGGGGGGTGACGCTGGTGATCAATTCGCTCATGGAGATCTCTTCCCTGTCTATCAATGATTGGCGGTTGCCTGGGGTGCGTCGAAACGGCTCTTGTACAAATCGTCGCCAAAGCCCTGGGCCAGTTCCTCGAACTTGACCCGGGCGCTGCTGGCGAACGGCTGGCGGATACTCATCACCTCGGCCACGTCGATTTTTTCGTAGGCCGCGAGTAACTGCTGGGCCACGCCGTACATCTGCTGATTCTTGACTGAACATTGCTGCACTTGTGTGTCACGTTCGCTCAGTTGTGCCTGCAAGCGTGCACGCTCAGCCTCTTTGCCCTTGGCCAGCACCAGCAGTTCGTCATAGGCTTTCTTGAACTTGCCGATCTGCTCATTGCTGGCCGCCATCTGGGCCTGCGCCTGGCTGTGCAGGCTCTGTTGCTGGCCGGCCAATTGCTCGGCCACGCCGCGAGCCTTGTCCAACTCGGCCGTCAGTTGCTTGATTTGCGCCTGGGCTTGCCTGGCCTGGTTTTCAGCGGCAAGGCGCGCGGCGCTGGCCTGGGCCTGTTCGCTTTGCAAGGCCTGCAATTGCTGGGTGGTGCTGCGCAGTTGCGTGCGCAGGCGCTCCTCCATGCCTTCAGCCGACGCGCCGCTGGCGACCAGCAGCAGTAACAGCCCGCAGATTCGCGTGTTCATGTGGCATCTCCCTGCGCATCAAAAGCGCGTGTTGAGTTCCAGTTGCATCACATCCACCTCGAACGGCGCGCCATACACTTCGGACGCACTCAACCAACGCGCACTGGCGTAGATGTTCTTTTCGATGCCGTAGTTGGCGCCAATGAAGTAGCCCTTGGCGTTGGTGCCGCCCAGGTGGAACGACGAATCGTTGAAGCCGTCGGGCAAGGCGTCAGGCTGGATGTACTTGTAGCCGGCCAGTACGTTCCAGTCGCCACGCTTGCGCATTTCCAGCGCGCTGCCGAGGGTGAACGAAACCATCAACGCATTGCCGCCACTTTCAAACTGACCGTTGCTGTTGATGTTGTTGACGATCTGGCCTTCGCTGCGCTTGAGCATTTCGCCCTTGTCGTAGGCCAGGTTGTGGATGTAATTGCCCTGGGTGCGCAGTTTGAAGTCGCTCGGCAGCTCGGCATCCCAGGCCAGGTTGAGGTCGAGCACGTCGAACTTGGACGCCAGGCCCACGAACTGCGGCTGCGGGGTCAGGCCGGGCGTCGCGGGGTTGGGGGTGATGTCGCGTAGCAGGAACACGCTGTTGCCCTTTTGCATGAAGGCCAGGCGTGAACCGTCGCTGTCACAGGCCGGCTGGCCGGACCAGGGCTGGCAAGCGCCGGAGCGCTTCCCTTCGATATCGTCGAAGTGGTAGTACGCCAACGCGCCCTTGAGGCTGTTTTCGCGGTTGATCTTCCAGTTGGCGCCGATCTGCCCGCCAAACAGCCATTTGGTATCGCTGTCTTCCTTGTCGAAACCGTTGCTGCTGGCCGAGTCGGAGGTGTACTCCACCGGGAACGCGCCCAGGGTGCCGAACAGGCCCCACTCACTGTTCAGCGCGTGGTTGAAGTTGGCGGCGATACCGTCGAAGTTCAGGTCGCCCGAATACATCATGTCGGTGGAATAGAACGGGTTGGCGAAACGCCCGGCGGTAAGGGTCACGTCCGGGCTGGCCTTCCAGCTCAGGTAACCCTGGTCGAGCCAGATGTCCTTCTTGCCAAAGCCACCGCCCAGGGTTTGGGTGGTGGACACCGGGTTGTTGTCGGAGCCGGTGCCCACCCGAATGCCAGCGGTCCAGTCCGGCGACAATACCGCTTTCATGCCCAGGCGAGCGCGCAGGCGGAACAGGTTTTCGCGGTCCTTGGTGGTGTTGAGCAGCGGTGGCAGCTTGGTGTTGGTGTCTTTGTTGGTGTCGTACGGGCCACTTTCATTGAGCTTGGCGTAGTCGACGATCTCGTTGCTATTGTTGCCCGAGAAGTAGCGCGACTCATCCCGCAGGCGGATATCCCCGTCAAAGCTGATGCGCGAGATCCAGTCCGGGAAAGTATTGGGCTGCGCCCAGTTTTCCTGCTTGGCGGTGGCCATGACCTCGGCCTTGACCTGGTCACGAATCTGATCCTTCACCGCCTGCGGCACGTATTGCACCCGCACATCGCCGGGGGCTGCGGCCGGGCCTGCGGCCACCACCGGCGCGGCATTGGCCTGGCGCGCCTGCCGGGCTTCTTTTTCGGCCTGGGCGATCAGCCCGTTGGCGGTGTCCTGGCTCAGCACGCCCTGCTGCACCAGCAGGCGGATCAGGTTGATGGTGACGTTTTCCGAGGGCGCAACCGGGGCCGCAGCCGCCTGGCCGACCAGGGTCGCGATGACCATGCCGACCGCCAGGGTCAGTCGATTCACGGGGGAAATCATGTGTACGCAACTCCTGTAAAAACCGTTGGAAAAAAGGATTCAATCAATCCGGGCGCCGGCCCTTGAGGGACAGGCGCATGGGCAGCGTCAGCGACGCCGGTGGTTTTTGTGTGGCACGCGGCGCCTGGATCAAGGCGAGCATCTGCGCATCGGTCTCGGCATCCCCGCTGGACTTGGCCACCAGCGCCTTGGTGACCTGGCCATCGGCGCCCAGCCACAGGTCTATCTGTATCGAGAAGGCCTTCTTGCGCAGCTCAGGATCCTCGCGCATCAGCCGTTGATAAGTGCCGGCCAGGTACTGCTTGTAGGTGCCGGTCCCCAGCCCGCCGCCACCGCTGCCGGCCATACCGCCGCCCTTGCCGGCACCGATGTTGAAACCGTCATTGCCGGACTGGGCGTCGCCATCGATCTGCATCGGGTTGGCCAAATCCTCGTTAGGCGAAGGCGGCGCTTCCTCGACCGGCTTGACCTCTTCGGGCTCGGGGCTCGGCACCGGTTCCGGGACTTTTTCTTCGACCTGGGGCTCGGGCTCCTTGGGTTTTTCCGGCGGTGGCGGTGGTGGCGGCGGCAACGGGATAATCGTCGGCACCTTCGGCGCTTCACGGCGCACGCCGCTCATGTCGTTGGCCCACTGCCACAAGAACCAGGCGGCGACGGCGCCCAGCAACAGGCCGGCGCCCCACTTCAACGGGCGCAACGGCGGCGTGTTTTTCACAGGCGGTGGCGCGATCGGGATCTGTGCAGTCATGACTCAGCCCTGGCTCGGTTTGCCGGTGACCAGCCCGACCTGGGACAGCTCCAGCCGGCGCAGCAGGTCGAGCACTTCGATCACTTTCTGGTACTGCACCATCGCATCGCCGCGCACGATCACCGGGAAGTCCGGGTTCAGTGCTTTCTCGATGCGCAGGCGCTCTTCCAGCTCGCCGAGAGTCACCGGATAGGCGTCGAGGAACACCTGGCCGCCGTCATTCACGGAGATGGCCTTGGTCTTGGCCTGCGACAACGACACCGAGGCGCTGGCCTTGGGCAGGTGAATCTGAATACCGGACACCTGGGCGGTAGCGGTGAGGATAAACATCACCAGCACCACCATGAGCACGTCCACCAGGGGCGTGATGTTGATGCTGTCGACGGCCGCGTCATCGTCATCGTCGTGGGAGGCATTTACGGAAGCCATGGCGATTCTCCTCAGGCCGGAACCGATGCGTGATGTTCGCGGCGGTGCGCGGCTTCACTGTGCTGGCTCTCGCCGTGCATCTCCGCCAGGCGAGTGATGAACTCGTCGACGAACACGCGCATGTCCGCACTGACTTCCTTGTTGCGCGTGATCAGGCGGTTGTAGCCAAACAGCGCGGGGATCGCCACGAACAGGCCCATGGCCGTCGCCAGCAACGCCGCCGCCATGCCGGGGGCGATGGCGTTGATGTTCACGTCACCGGCCATCGCCGTGCCGAGGAACACCACCATGATCCCCAGCACCGTGCCGAGCAGGCCGATGTACGGGCCGCCGGCGATGGCGTTGGACAGGGTCGAGAGTCTGGAACTGAGCGCTTGGTTCTCGCGGGTACGTACACCATCCATGGAGCAACGAATGGCTTCGATGGTGGCCGCCGACACCGACGAGGTATCGGCGCCCTGGGCACGGCGGGTGCGGATCTCCTTGACCGCCACCAGGTACAGGCGCCACAGCGAAGAATGAGTCAGGCGCTCACCCAACAGGGCGTCGTCGGCATACATCTCCAGGCGGGTGCCGATCTGCGCGAAGTGCTCGCGGAAGACCTCGTTGGCACTGCTTACACGGCTGACCTGGCGGTTCTTGCGCAGCATGATGACCCACGACTGGAACATCATCGCCACCAGCACCAGGATGATCACCCAGGCATCCACCGGTACGGCGTTGAGCAAAAAGCCCAGGCTGCCGAAACCGAAGCCGGATTGTTCTTCATCCACCCCGTAGGCCACCAGCTTCGACTCGGCGCCCTGGGCGCTGGCATCGGCCAGCAACAGCGCAGCCGGGCGTGCCACCTTGGACAGGCGCAGCTCATCGATGGCACCGGCGAATGGCAGGTGGGTGCTGCCGGCTTCCGGAAGGTCGGCGCCGATGGCTATCTGAGAATTGAACGCCGGCAAGGCCTGCGCCAGGGTCGCGGTTTCGCGGCCATTCACATACAGCGTGACCTTATCGCCCTCGGCGGTGAACGCCAGGTGCTGCCATTGACCAGGGTTCAGCGGTTGAGTGGAGACGGCGCGCTGGCCGTCGACGTCCACGAACGGCATGCCCTGGTTCAGGCCCAGCAACAGACTATGGCCGCCGTCGCGACGGGCCAGCACCGCTTGCTCGCCGCTGGCCTGGTCCAGGCGCAACCAGGCGCTGAACGTGAACGCGCCGCCCGCCGCCTGCTGTAACGAGGGGCTGGCCGGCAACATCAACGCTTGGCCGCTCAACTGCAAGGCGCGGCCGATCACGCCGTCGATGCTCGCGCCGGTGGCGTTCAACGCGGTGTTGGCGTAGGCCGTAGTGTCCCGGGCCGGGGTGCCATTGGCCCCGTCAAAGTGGTAGAGCGCGGTGTAGTTCGGGTCGAAGGTCAGTTGCCCATTGGCCGTGGCCGGGGCCTTCTGGTTGCCGTAGTACATCCACAGGTCCTGGCGCTGGCCGCCTTCGACCTTGGGCACATCGACCCAGATCAGCGCCATGCCCATCAGTGGGTCGAAGCTTTCGATCTGGTGGTTGAACACGGTCTTGTCGTCGGCACTCACAAAACGCAGGTCAGAACCGTCGTCCTTGACTCCGTCAAACGTGAAGTTGCCGGTGTGCAGGCGCACCAGCAGTGCAGTGCGACCCAGGGCCTGGCTGATCGCGGCGCCTTGGGCGGTGGTGTCTACCGAAATCTGTTTGCGGTAGTGCCAGTCGTCCTGCCACCAGGCATGGGCGGTGGCCGGGAGCGCGAAGCCCAGGCAGATCAACAGGCTCAGGAATAGGCGTTGCATGGGTGAAGTCTCCGGAAGAAAAAGTCAGAAAGTCGCCTGCACACTGAAGTGCAGTCGCGAGTCCTGTTTCTGGGTGTTCGGTCCATCAAGCAGCGGGTAGCCCCAATCCAGGCTGCCGGACAACCATTTGCTCAAACTGGCGCGGGTGCCCAGGCCGACACTGGCCAGGCTGTATTCGTCTTCTTGCTCGGGCAGCGGGTCGTGCAGGCGCATGCGCGCGCCTTCGGCGAACGCATAAAAGCGCCACTCCTGCACATAACTGCCGAGGAACCTGGCCAGGGACGGCGTGCGCAGCTCCTGGGAGAGCAAGTAGCCCTCATCCCCGGTGCGCTCCGCGGCCAGGTAACCGCGCACCGAGGTGGCGCCGCCGGCGGAATACTGCTCGTTGGAAACCAGCGGCCCCGACGCGAGCTGGAAGCCACCCTTGGTCGCCGACTGCCAATCGTTGGCAAAGGTGTAGGTGTAATTCAGGTCGCCCTTGAGCACGGCGAAACTGGCGCTGGCCTTGTAGCGCTTGTAGTCGAACTCTTCGGCATCGCTGCCGTAGCCAAAGAACGCGCGGGTGCCCACCACCAGGTTCAGGCCCAGGCCCAACTGGGATTGTTCGGTGTAGCGAAAGCCGTTGTAACCCAAGGTGAACGGTGCGTACTTGAGCGGCACCTGGTCGCTGCTGGAGCCGAATTTCATCTGCTCGTCGAAGTCCTTGAAGTCCACGCCGAACGAGAACGAATTGGCCCAATTACCCGCCGCCGGCAGGTTGTAGATGGCCGACACGCCGTAGGAATGGCCCTTGCCCAACACGTTACTGCCGCCGATGGTGGCGATGTTGCTGTCGGACTGGTAACCCGAGAACTGCAAGGTCCAGCGCTCACTCAACGGCGCGCTGTAGGAGCCGGACCAGACCTTGGCGTTGTCGGTGTCCTGGGGCGCGGTGAAGTAGGTCAGGGAAATGCTGTGGCCCAGCTGCCAGAGGTTGTCGTAACCCAGCGTGGCGACCGAACGCAGCTTCTCGGTGTCGGCGCTGTAGTCGTTGTTCAGGCCGAGGGTGGCGTGCCAGGGGTTCTGGTCTTCCACCTGCAGGTCCACATCCATCGTGCCCGGGCGCTGGCCTTCGCGCACCAGCGGCGTGACCTGGCGCCCGGCACTGCGATTGAGGCCGGCCAACTGGGTTTGCACCGTGGCAAAGTCCGGCACCGCGCCCTCCTCCAGGGCCGGCACCTGCTCGCGGATTTCCACCGGTGAATAGTGCTTGGCGCCGACCACCCGTACGCGGCCAACCTTGGTTTCGCTTACTTGCAGGTAGACGATGCCGTCATCGACCTTCTGCTCCGGCAGCTCGACAAACACCGACTGGTAGCCACGCGCCTGGTAGATCTTCTGCAATGCATCGCGGGCACCTTCGATATCGTCCAGGGTCTTTTGCGGCCCCAGGAACGGGTACACCGCCTCCTCGATCGTCGCCGCATCGAGCACGGTATTGCCGCGCACGAAGTACTCATTGACGTCGACCCTGCGCGCCGCCGCCTCTTCCTCGGCCAACACCGGTTGCGCCAGGCCCCCCAGCGTCACGCAACACAGCGCCAGCGTTAATTTGAACAGATGCTCCACACCGCCCCCTGACTGTCTGATTGTTTGCACCGTCGCCGAATGCCCGGCGTACGGCCTGCTCAATTGCTGGTGATCGCGGTGTTGCCGTGGCGTGCCAGCCAGGTGTGCAACAGGGCGAAGTTCAACGAGAACTCCGGCATATGCAGCAAGGCGCCACAAAACACGTCACCAATGATTTTCTGGATGAGTTGCACCGCACGCGGGTTGTTCAGCAGCGTGGCGATGTCGCGAGTCAGGACGTGAACGCTCCAGACCTTCTGGTTGAGGTCCAGGCCGACGAACCAGCGGAACAGCAGGTTGTAGTTCAGTTGTTCATGCAGTTGCTGCTCGCTGGGCACCGAATACAGCAGCTGCAGCAGCAGGATCTGCAGCACGGTCTGCGCCGGGATCGACATCGCAGGTTCGGCGGTGAGCCAGTCACGGTGCTGGTCGAGCACTTCGTCGATCTGCGGGCGCAGCAACACCAGGGAATGGCCTGCCGGGATGTAGCTTGAGACTTCCTTGCGGGCGCCCTGCCAGTCATCCTGGGAGACGATCCAGACCCAGGGTGCGCCGTAGCGATAGACCGACACCGGCTTCTTGCGCGCCGCCTCGACGATCTTCGACAGGCGCTGGTCGAGCTCCTGCATGCCCACTTTCGAGTAACGTTCCATAGTTCCCATCGCCCCACTCCTGGCATCCTGCTTGCGGCTGAAAAGCTCACCTTTCTGGTGGGCTCAAGCGCGTTACACAGAGGAGACGGGAGTGGCCATGGGCTACCGAACTTTTGTCATGAAAGCTTCATTTGGGATTGGGTGGGGGGCAATTCTTGGTGGTGTGTATATCCGTTATATGGGTAACGGCGGCAATTGGTTCCGCCCTTACGGCGGCTCACTTTTGAACAGCGCAAAAGTAAGCAAAACGCTCTTGCCCCAACCGGGCCAGAGCCAGAGCAAACCACCCTTCAACTGATACATGAAGATCAAACTGTGGGAGGGGGCTTGCCCCCGATGGCGGTGTGTCAGCCAACTCATCAGTGACTGACCCACTGCCATCGGGGGCAAGCCCCCTCCCACACTTTGACCGAGTACCGGCCATACAATCCGGTCGGCTCCAAGGCCGCCGCGCTCTTGCTTTTGATGTGGGATCGCCCCGTCAAACACGCTGGCCGAACGCAGGCGAGGCGCCGAGTGTTGGGGCGAAGGCCTTTTGCTTACTTTTGGCTGGGCCGGCTTCCGGCCTTTCCAAAAGTGAGCCGCTGTAAGAGCGGAACCATAAGTAGCCGTTACCGAAGAAACGGATATGTACTCAACTCCGAGAACAAAACCCAACCCCCTGCAACGGCAACTCATAAGACTTCTTAACCGTCCTAACCACCAACGTAGAAGAATAAGTCCGAATCGGAATATCCCGATAAGTCTCCAGAAACCGATAGATATACTCGGTGTACTCCGCAGCATCCCGAAACTTCGCCACCATCACAAAATCAAACTCCCCCGTCATCAGGTAACAATCCTGAATCTCCGGATGAGTCGAAAGGATGTGCTGCATCTTGCGGTCAATATCCTGGCTATCCCTGTCCAGCTTGATCAGGAAAAACGCCGTCACCTGAATACCCAATTTGCGTTCATCCAGCACCGCTACCTTGGCCTTGATGATCCCCACGCTCTCCATGCGGCGAATCCGCCGATAACAACTGGTGGAAGACAGCCCCACGCTGTCGCTCAACAACTCCAGGCTCTGGTCGCAATCCTTCTGCAACTTGCCCAGGATCTTCAAATCCATGGCGTCTGTCATCGGTTCCGAATCGTCCTTGAAAAAATGCAATGAATACGTCGCAAAGACGGGCCAATTTGCACAAATCCTGCGCAGTGGCTAGTTAACATCGTTCCAGCTTAGCAGCCCGGCCAACACCTGGCCTGAAGGCGGCATGAGAGGGATCTTATGATAGTCGCGAAACCGACATGGACCGGTGATATCAAGGCGCTGTTCAGCGCCCCCTACTGGATACCCGCCGCCCAGCGCGCCGCCGTCGCCGCCACCTGGGTCGGTTGCATGAACGCCTACGAGGTGTTCCTGGAAGACCCGGCCTCGGTCAAGACCTGGTCGCAAACCATCTACCAGCACCTGGCCTCGCGCAACATGCCGCTGACCACCGATCAGCAACAGTTCTGGCCGATGGATGCCCTGGAAACCTTCCGCCTTTGGGTCAACCAGGGTTGGCGCCTGGACAGCATCTCGCCGTTTGACCTGGCCGAGCGCATTCCGCCACCGGCATTGCCACACCCGGTCAAGCGTGTACGCCAGGACATCCGCTCCCTGAGCGCCGAAGCACTGAACCTGTACCGCGCCAAGCTGGATGACGTAATGCACATCAGCGACCCCGACAGTGGCTCGCCCTGGCAGCGCTATGCCTACATCCACACCAACTGGTGCCTGCATTACCAGGAAGCCTTCGCCCTGTGGCACCGCGCTTACCTGCTGTACCTGGAAGCACTGATCGACTGCGCGATCCCCTACTGGGACTGGATGGCCACAGACGCCAGTGTCGACGGCAGCCCCCAGGCCGGCTTGCCCCAGGCGTTCCTCGATGAAACCTACGTGCACCCGCATACCGGTGAGGTGCGGCGTAACCCGTTGCGTTATGCGGCGGCCAAGGATGGCTGCTCCAAGGTCTGCGCCACCGCGCCGGTCGAAGGTGTCGACTGCCTGTACGTGCAGCGCAATCCGCTGTTCTACACCCAGGGCGAAGACTTTCGGTTCGAGCGCACCCAACTGTATGGCATGAGCCGGATCTTCCAGCAGCAGGTGGTCGATGCGCTGGCGTTCACCACCTTCAGCCAGCCCCAGGGTGTGCCAGGCTATCCATGGGCCAACATCACGGCCTTCGACCCGCCGCAACCGGACAACCTCTACCCCAACCGTGCGCTGAATTTCGACGGACTCTACGAGCAGCCCCACGACAACTATCACGGCTGGATCGGCGGCGACATGGCCGACAACGCCTACACCGCCTTCGACCCGGTGTTCTGCTCCTATCACGCCAACATCGACCGCATGCTGGAGGTCTGGATCCGCGCCAACCCGGCGGCGCAGTACACCACCCAATGCCTGTTGCAACCCTTCGCCGGGCATCAGGCCGATGACGTGACCTTCACCAGCGCCGATGCCTGGCGCTACACCACCCTCGGCGACATGGCCCAGGACAGCCGGCACATCGGCTACGACTATGGCACGCCAGTCGCCCCGCAATTCGGCGCGGCCAAGGCTGTGTGCTGCCGTCAGCCGCAGGCGGCAGGCAGCGGTCCGTGGGTGGTGTTCGACCATGTGCGCTGCACCCATGACACCTACCTGATCGACGTCTTCCTCAACCAGCCCGACGCCACCGCGCAACACGCCCGCGCCGATAACCCGCATTACGTCGGACGCTTCAGCCGCATCGGCATGGGCCTGGTCGACGACAAGGGCCGCTGCGTCACCCAGGGCGTGTCGCGGGCGCTGAACGCTGCGCGCAATGCCCGGGTACTCAAGCTCAAACCGACCGACACAGCGCAGTTATCGCTGGTCGTGACCCACTCCGATAGTGGCCAGGTATTGACGGCCGATGCATACGCGCCGCTGCCTGGCTTTATCGCCGAACTGGTGTGGGACGACCCGCGCCAAACCTCTGCCGGCCCCGCTCCGGGCGCCGGTTGCTGCTCCACCAACACTGATGCTGGAGAACCGACATGAGCACACCCTTCACCCAATTCACCTCCCCCGCCGAACAAGCGCCCAAGGACTACAACAAGCTGGGCCTGGAGGACCAGCTGCCGACGTTCGAAACCGACTGGAACAACAACGTCACCGGCTGGACCCAGATGTCGATCATCGGCAACCCCTGGTCCAACCTCAACGATGCACCGCGCTCGGGCTATTACAACCCGCTGGAGAGCGGCTACGGCACGCTGACGCCAAAGACCATCACCTGGCAGCCCTTCCCCAATCGGCTGTGGACGTTTTTCTATAACGAGGGCGCTGCCGTGGTCCCGCAACTGGGCGGCAAGGCCATGACCCTGGACCAGGTGATGCAACTGACCGACCACGGCCAGATCACCCTCAACGACACCCTCTATTCGCTGTACCCGGACCCCAAGGCCACCCAACTGCAGATCCCCAGCGTGCTGTGCAAATCCATCAACTGGAACGGCCCCTACGCCGACTTTTCGCCCTCGGGCCCACGGGGCTGGCTGGACGAATACTGCGAATGGTCGATCACCCGCGACCCCGACGGCAACATGCGCAGCATCATGTTCACCAGCGAGAACCCGGCGTATTTCCTGACCATGTGGAACATCGACCCGGGTGCCGTGCTGGGCCTGTACCAGGCGTATGTCGACCCGCAGGTGAAACTCGAAGACCTGTACCTGCGCTACACCGCCGACGGCCCGACCGGCAAGGCCGGCGAACCGGTACTCGACCCCACCACCGGCCAGCCCGCCTACGACACCGTGAACAAATGGAATAGCGGCACCGTGCGCATACCGGGCGTGTCGGGCGGCGCGATGCACCTGACTTCCGGCCCCAATACCCTGAGTGCCGAGATCTACCTGGCGGCGGCGGCCACCATCCTGCGGCCACTCACCAGCAGCCAGAACCAGCAGAGCCTGATCTGCTGCGCGCAATACGGGCAGAACTACCGCAACTCCGACCCGCATATCGGGTTCTCCGCGAACCAGGCGGCGGTCAACAACCTGATCTCGTTGACCAACCCTATCGGCCTGTACCTGCAGCAACCCAAGTCCTTCAGCACCTGGAAAGGCCCGCAAGGCCAGGATGTCAGCAGCTACTGGCGCGTTACCCGTGGCACCGCCGGCACCGGCCCGAACAACTCCGACCAGATTCTCCAGGCGGTCTTCGAGGTGCCGGCCAGCGCGGGGTTCTCGATCAATGAGATCACCATCAACGGCACGCCGATCGACTACGTGTGGGTGATCGCCAACGAACTGAACGTGGCCCTCAGCGTGACCCCTGCGCCGCTCACGGCCCAGCCCAAGGAGTGTGCCTGCGTGGCGGCCAACACCACCGATGCGCAACCCTGGCCCGTGCAGTTGCTGCCGATTGACCTGTTCTACGGCCAATCCCCCAGCGACTTGCCGGCCAGCTTTGCCCCCGGCAGCTCAGGCCAGTTCGTATTGGTGGTACAAGGCGCCGACCCGAACACCACGGCGGCGGATGCACGGGTGCAGTTCTCCAACCCGGGCATCACGGCCCAGGTCACGCAGTTCCTGCCGGATGCCTCGGCGATTCCCGGCCAGACCGACGGCGGCGGCACCCAGGGCTACATCATGACCATCACCGTCAGCAGCAACGCGGCGCCGGGGCTGGTCAGTGTGCGTGCGCTGAACCCCAGCGAAGCGGCCAACCCGAGTGCCTCCGAGCACCCCTGGGAAAGCGGCCTGGCCCTGGTGCCCAGCGCCTGAGTGCCTCCCGGCCGCCCATGCCTGGCCTGGGCGGCCGCCCCTTGAGTCTTGAGCAAGGAATGCGATCATGAACGGATGGCTTCGCCCGCTGCGCCGGGCACGCTTGCGTATTGCCTGCGCAATCACCTGCACCCTTCTCCCACTGCTGGCCCCCACACCGGCCAATGCCGCCTCGGACGCCCAGAGCTGCGTCAGCCAGCTGGTGTTCGATCCCACCAGCGGCGGCTTCCTGCCGGTGAACAATTTCGGCACCGAGCAGGCTTTTCTCAATTGTTTCGGCTGGCAGTTGTTCATCGCCATGAACTGGCCGGTCAATCCCGGCTGGCCGGCCAACCCAAGCCTGGCCGGTGAGCCGGACACCCAAAGCAGCGCGGCCCAGTTCGGCGTGCCGCCAACCCCCGGCCAACCGATGAGCAATGCCCCGGTGTGGGCCAGCTACAAGGATGCCAGCGAAATCTTCCTGCCCGGCGCGGCCAAGCCGTCCGGCTGGGGCGTGGAAACCCTGGTGCCGTCCCATTGCACCGCCACCGGCAACCTCAAGGCGTTTGCCACGGGGGCGCGTAAATTCATCACCGCCACCTCGGAAAGCGCGATCAACCGCAAGCACCGCTTCCACCTGTCCAGCGGCACCCAGGTGACCCTGCCGGATTCGATCATGGAAGCGTCCGGCGGCTGGCTCACGGACCAGTCGGGCAACCTGGTGTTTTTCGAGCGCAAGGTGGGCAAGGCCGAGTTCGACTACATCGTCGACAACGGTTTGTACGACGCCGCCAACCAGCTGATCGTGGCGCAAAACAGCGACAACCGACACCCCGCCGGCCTGTCACTGCCGGCCGGCAAGCCGGTGCGCGAGCTGCCGGCCAAGGCGCTGCCCCAGGAGGAACTGGGTGCCCTGGAACTCAAGGCGGCCTGGCGCGTGCTCACCAACAAGCCCGACCTGTACGGGCGCTACCTGACCACCGTGGCCTGGCTGCAACGCCCGGACACGCTGCAATGCACCCAGGAAGTGATAGGCCTGGTAGGGCTGCATATCATCAACAAGACCCAGACCCAGCCGAACTTCATCTGGACCACCTTCGAGCAGATCGACAACGTGCCCGATGGCGGCGCCGCCCCACCCCAGGGCTACAGCTTCAACAACCCCGAGTGCACCGGCAATGCCTGCGCGCCAAACGTCGCCCGCGTGCAGTGCGACGCCACCCACACGCCGCCCGACTGCACGCCCCTGGACCAGCCGGTGCAGGCCACCCGGCTCAACGCCACGCCCCAGGACATGCAGGCGCTGAACACGGCGGTGCAGCAGACCTTCGCCCAGCAGACCCAGGGCCAGTCGGTGTTCCAGTACTACAAACTGGTGAACGTGCTGTGGTCCAAGACGCCCAACGCCCCCAACGATCCAGGCCCTGGGCCGAACGTGAAGGTGCCGCTGTCCTATGGGCCGTTTGTCAGCGACCAGAGTGTCGTGGTCGCCAACACTACGATGGAAACCTACGTGCAGACAGACAACTGCAATGACTGCCACCAGTACGCGGCGATTGCCGGCAAATCCGGGCTGGCGTCGGACTTCTCGTTCCTGTTCGGCAATGCCGACTCGGCGAAAAATACGCGGCTGATCAAACGCATCGAGTCGTTCAAGACCCTCAAGGACAACCCGTAACCGGCGCAAAAAAAGGGGCGATCATTGATCGCCCCGAACGGTACATCGAGAGGTCCCTTCCAAAGCCTTACAAACTGATCTGCTTGCGCTCCTCATCCGTCAGCCGCGCTCGCGCCTGTTCGCTCAGCGGCCCGGCGCCCAGCACCTGCACCGGGCTGTTGGGGTTGTAGCCGGAGGTTTTCTGCGCCGGCGCAGGCTCCTGCGGCAACGGTTCGGTGCCCAGGCTCAACACTTCCACGGTCATGATCGACGGCCTGCCCTGTTTGGCGGCCGCCTGCTGGCTGCGCGCCGCGTCTTGCGCGGCCTGGGACGCCGCCGCACCGGCCGCGCTGGCCGACGTCATGGCGTTGGTGTTGACCGCAGCAGACACCGGCACCCCGGACGACTTGCCCTGGCTCTGGATATTCGCCGCGTTCACCACGCGCAAGGCGGCAATGTTGACGTTGCCGGACACACGAATGCCCGCCTCGCCGGCATCGATGGTGCCCAGCGGTGCGATCAGGTCGATGTCCCCCGCCGGCACTTCCGGGATCGGGTTGAGCGTGGCGATCCCCGCACCGGTACTCGGCACCGACGGCGACAGGCCGACGTTGCCCCAGTTGTCATACACACGCTTGGGCGGCGTGTACACCACGGTGGTCTTGGAACCGCGCCCGGCGTTGATGTCGCCTTCGCTGGTCCAGCCCATGATCGAGCCGCCGAAGGTGGTCATGATGCGGCTCTGGCCCAGCAGGATGCTGCCCAGGGAATACAGCTGGATATCCCCCGCGCCCTGGGTGATCACCCCCGCCGTCGACGGTGGCGCCGCGCCTTCGATACCGAAGGTCTGGCTGCCGCCCGGCGTGAGCATCTGGATGGAACCCCCGAAGTTGGTGTGCACACCCGCGCCACCGAACATCGTGATGTCGCCTTTGTAGGTGATCGGGTTGCCGGCCACGTCCTTGTCCGGGAACAGCGCCGCAATCGCCGCGCGGCCACGCAGGTAGCTGCCCTGGCGCACGCTGCCAGCGGTGTTGTACTCACGGCCGGCGGCCTTGAGCTCGGCGAAGTACACGTCGCGGGCGAACACCCGTTGTTGCTCGGCGGGGAGCGCCGCGTAGTAAGTGCGGGCCTGTTCGGCGTCTCCGGTAAACCCGAAGCGCTCGACCAGCCAGGCGAGCAATTCACTCTCGTAGGTCTTGGCGACCTTGCTGCCCTGGATCGACTCACCCGGCAGCGCCAGGTTGGCGGGGTTCAAGTAAGCCTCGACAAACCGACGGTAGTCCGGCCCCTTGGGCCCGACACCGGCTTGCAGGGCGATGCTGGCACCCGCTCGGTTGTCGCCGGCCGCCACGGCGCCCAGACTGTTCACGCCCACCTGATCGTCCATCTGGATAGTGCGCCCGGCCGTCAGCTCAAGGGTCCCGGGGCCCGCGACATTGAAACTGCTGTAGAGGATGTCGCGCCCGGCGCTGGCAATGGAGATATCAGTCGCCCCCGTGTGCACGAACAGGTTACCGGTGAACGTGTATTCACCGGTGCTCACGTCCCCGCCAAGGGCACCATTCAAGCGGGTGCCGCTGCTGACGATATCGCGCCCGGCGAGCATCCAGACCGGGCCTGCACCTTCGTAGTAGGTCTGACCGAAGCGTGGATCGTTTGCCCCATAGAGACTGAGCGCCCGTCCACTGTTGACCCCCAGCAGGTCACCGCTGAGCGCATAGAAACGCGCCGGTTCCAAGGCGCCGCCCCATGCCATGCTCGCGGTGTCAGGGCCAAACGCGAACAGCGGGTGAAGCCCCAGGCGTGCGATGTTGCCATCACTGGAAAGATTGCCGCTGCCTGCGACCGGCAAGCTGTTGATGAAGCCCAGGAACGCCGGACGCTGGATCGTCGCCAGGCTTTGCGGACTTGCGCTGGAACGGCTGATGGTCAAGTCGCCGCCGTAGATCGAATCGCCCGCCAGCAATTCCAGTTGACCGTTGGCCGACGGTGCCAGCACCAGCGCCTGCAATGGCTGCGGCACATTCGGGTTACTCGTCGACGCACGGCCGTAGTACAGGCTGCCGCTGGCGGCGACCGCACGCAATGTGGCGGGGTAGACCGCCGCCATATCGGTTTCCAGCGTCTGGGTCAGTGGTGTGAGGTTACCGCCGGAGGAGAACAGATCGACTGCCGTACGGTCGGTCCACAGGCTGAACCAGCTCTGTCCTACCCCGTTGACGCCTTCCTTTGCGTAGGCCAAGGCATTCATCTGCGGTACGCGGCCTGGATCGGCGACATCCTGGAGGACCAGGTCGCCCCGGGTAGCCAGGCTGAAGGTCGAATCCCCTGGCAGCAGGCTCAAGCCGCCGGCCGCCATGGCCGAGGTGGAGCGCAGCGGGTCGTAGGCGCGCACTTCGCTGGGGCTCTGGTCCCTGGACTGGTTGCCGTAACGCAAGGTCAGGCTGCCCAGGCTGCCGCCCGTCACCTGTACGTGGCCGCGCAGGTTCACCAACGAGCCATTGAGGTGATCGACGGTGACATGACTGGCGGGGTTCAGCGCATCGCCCACCCGCAGGTTCAAGTCGCCACCACCGCTCAGTTGCACACTGCCATCGGCCGCGACCCGCCCTGTACCGCCGACCGCCAGAACGAGGCCTTGGCTGCGTGGGCTGACGTTCTGGGCGGTTGACGGCAGCGCACTGATGATTCCCGCATTGCCCCCCACATCAACCGTGAGGTTGCCGCCACCCAGGGTGCCGAACCCGGTAAAACCGACCATCTGGTCCGAACGCACGTTAGCAACGTAAGAACCGAAATTAATCCACCAGGCGGTCGCTTGTGCCTGGCTACCCTCCAGGTTATTACCCTGTCGCCACAGCCAATTGCCGACATTGGCTGAATCCAGCCCCAGGTCGACAGGCACAGGACGCGCAACGCCATTCTGCGCAGGGCTGGTGATATTGCCTGTCAGGTCGCCCCCCACTTTGACCAGCACATTGCCGCCCGTGTCCGGGTACCAGGCGCGGTACAGGCTGTCGGGGCCACCGTTGACCCACTTTTCGTTACCGCCGACGTTACCCAGGACCTTGCCATTACCGCCAAGGGCACGCTTGAGGTTATACGGGTCGCCAGCCGAGGTGCCCGTGGAGGAGCTGCCGGCGGTGTAGACACCGTACAACGACTCCATGCTCAGGTTGCCGGCTGCCAGCAAATCCAAGTCCGCAGCGCCGGTGCGGATCACACTGAAACGCGTACTGCCGCCCGCCAGCAAGGTGTAGGCATCGCCCTCGGACGAGCAGTATTCCGGCATATCGTCACAAATGCCGGGGTAGGCGTAGCCATCATTCACATCGATGGGCTTGCCCACCATGCTGTTGTCGCCATAGACATCCAAAGAGCCCTGCTCGGTCCAGACCAGCGCACCCTGCCCGTACATCCCATAGTGACTGTCGGCCAACCGAAGGTTGCCGGTGACCGGGTGCGGTTGCAGCAGGCGACTGTCCGCCGCGCCGGTGTCCGCGCCGGCCAACAGCCGAATCGACCACGCTTGCGAGCCTTCCTCCAGCATCGGCGCAATCGCCCAGTTCTTGCCCTGGCGACCGGCATCGGCGACACGCAGCTGTACCGACGCCGCACCGTCCGGCAACTTGACATCGGTACCCGACGGCAACAGCGCGCCACGGGGCAAGACTTTACTGCCTGCCAGCTTGAGGCTGGTAGCCAAAGGCACTCCCTTGGGCCAGATCAGCCCGTTGACGTTGGCCGCACTGCCCAACAAGGTGCCGGCGTCCAGCGTGCTGCCGGCGGCGAGGGTCTGGCTCTGAACCAGCAGCGTGCCCGCAGCGAACAGCACATTGCCCGATGCGTCCCGCACGTCGGCGGCCAACACCGTCCCGGCAGGCAGCACCAAGGACTGGCTGAGCGTTGCCGCGACGGGCAACCGCGTGCCAGCAGGCAGGAACAGCGGCTGCGTCGGCACATCGAAATTGAGCGTCACGCCGCCTGGAAACAGGGTGCCATCCGCCAGGGTCACACCACTGCCCGGCACCACCACCGTGCCGCCGGTGTAGTCGATACCTGCCCGCAGGACCCAGCCATTGTCATCATCGGTTTGCGGCGGCGGCGCAAAGCCGTCGTTGATGCTGCCGTAGATATTCAAGTCGCCACCGGCGCGCAGGGTCAGGCTGCCGGCCTCGGTAGGTTGGGTCGACTTGAGGCTGGCGTAGCGATAGCCGGACAAATCCAGGTCGCCCTGTACCACCAGGTCGCCGTCGGGCGTCTTGCTGATAATCTCCACACCAGGCCGCAGGTGGAAAACATCGCCGTAGGTGGCGTTATTCAGGCCTGCCAGTTTGTTCTGCAGCAGGTTGGTATTGCCGAGCGCAGCATTGATGAACGCCGTGCTCAGTGCGTGCTTGCCGTCGAGGTAGGCTTGGTCGATCGCCTGGTACGGACGTCCGTTCGGGGTGGCATCGGTCCTGGTCGGGGCATCGTCGTAGGTGACCATGCCATTGAGCGCGATGGAACGTGCGCCGGTGATGGTCAGGCGCCCACTGGCATCGATGGCAATGTCATTGCCGCCCAGACGGGGCGCGTTGAGCTCCAGGGTGCCGAGACTGCGTCCGTCATTACCGGCCCCTGCCCCCGTGCCATGGCGCAGGTCGATGCGCACGCCATCGGCCAGGGTCAACTGGCCCTGGCCGGAGCCGAGCACAACGGTGGCGCGGTTCGGCGCGTCGATGACCTTGCCATAACTGTCCACGCGCACTTGCGTGCCATGGGCATCGAGCACCGCCGTACCGTCCAGGACCAGGCCGTTCCTGGCGGCCAGGTTGATGCTGCCGACGCGCTCGCCGCTGGCGTCTACCAGGCCGGTAACGCGCAGGCTGCCATTGTCTAGCGAAACGTTGACGCTGTTGGCCTTCACATCGCTGCCGATGATCAGATCGCCTTGCTTGAGCTGAAAGCTGCGCGAGCCATACACCTGGCCTTGATTGAGGCGTTGATTGAGGGCGGCGAACTGTTCATTCAATGTGCCGCTTGTGCCCAGCCGCTGGGCCTGGATCTCCACCGCGCCCGCCAGGTAAGGCACCCGCGTACCGCCGGCATCGTAGTCGCCGCTGCTGCCAGCGACGATCCTGCCCGCCAGGTCGACGGTGCCCGCCGCGCCCTCTACGGCCACCACCCGCAGCCGGCCCGCCTGGTTGTGCTGCGCCGACAGGTCGATGGTCGAACCGACCGCCTGCAGCACGTTGCCCGCACGGCTTTCCAGCAGGACCTCGCCGCCAGCGCTGTATTTAGTCAGGTCGTTGAAAGCAATGGCCCGGCCGGCCACATCGATCAAGGCCGCATCAGTCAACACCACATCGCCACGGGCGCCCAGGGTGAGCTTGCCGCTGGGCAATACCACCGCGCTGGCCAGGCGGATGCTGTCACCCTGCAAGGACAACTCGCCGCCAATGCCCTTCGCTTCGCCCACCGACCCCGCCGAGGCGCGCACATCAATCGCGCCACCGGCTGTGATCCGGTTGACTGAGCCGGCTTCACCGCTCATCAACGGTGTGAGGATATTCAGGTTGCCGCCGTTGTAGGCAAAGCCCTTGATCGCGTCATAGGCGCCCTGACGCTGATACACCGAGAGGCTGCCCTTATGGTTGGCGGTGATGCGCTGGCTGGCGTTCAGGTTGACGTTGGCAAAGCCCAGGGCCAGGCGGTCAAAGGACTGGGTGGTGCTTGGCTGGGCAAAATCCCCATAGCCGAACTCGATGCGCTCGGCATGGATATCCAGGCGCCCGCTGCCGCTGCCGGCACCGTCAGTCACTGCCGCCACGGGCGGTGTCGCGGCCCCCTGCCAGATCAGGTTGGCGGTATGGATGGTGGCTACATCGTTGGCGCCGCCCGCACCATAAATAGCCGGCGTGGACAGCATCAGGTTGCTCAGCATCGACTTGCCGGTCGCCGAGTCATAAGTGTCCAGGGTCGTGGTGCCATAGAAGTTGAAGCTGTCGCGTGCCGACAGTTGCAGGGTTTCCAGGGCCGGCGCGCCAAATTGGGTGTCCCCCCGCAGCAGGCGCTCCAGGACTTGCTGGGTGAGGGTCATGCCCGCCGGCAGGCGATTGCCGGCAGCGGCGGCGGCCAAGGCTTCGGGGCTGCCGACGTTGATGCTGGATACGCCCAGGTTCAGGTGACGGGTGCCATAACGCACGTCCGCCCCCATCTGCAGGGTGCTGTCGGTCAAGGCAACGAGTGTGCCTTCGGAATACAAAGCGGTCTGGCCGCTGCACAGCGTGCCAGTGCAAGCCCCCAGCTCGATCCCGCCGCTGGTCACACCTGCCATCGGCGTTGCTGCGACCACGTTGAGCAGGCCGTTGGACACCGCCAGCATATTGGGCATGTTGTACACAAAGCCGTCACGTGCGTCATAACTGGCCTTGCCGCGACCGATGGTGTTGATCGAGGCCCCCTGTTCGACGGTTACCTTGCCGGTAGAGGACACCAGCAACACTTCCGGCGCCGCCAGGTTCGCGCCTTCGCGCAGGTTGATGTTGCTCAAGGCTCCGTTGGCCAGGTTGATGTAGTTGCCGCCCTGACCGTAGGTCACCACGGTCAGGCCACCGATCAACAGACGCGCCGCGCCGAGCGCGTTGAGGCTCTCGGCCTCGACGCTGATGCCGCTGAAACCCGGGGTTGCGCCCTTGCCTGCCGCGACGATCTCAATGTCCTTGCCCGTGCTCCTGTTGCCATTGGTCAACGCCACGGTGCCACCGTAACCGCCGTCGGCAGCCTCGAAGCGACCGATACCCTTGAACGAAAAGGCATTGGCACCCGCCCCCGGGCTGAGGTTCAGTTGCAGGGTCTTGGCATCCACCGGCAACAGCGCACGCGGCACCCCGAGGCGGGCCGCGTCGGCCACGGCGAATTGCGCATAACGGGTCTCGTTGTATTGGGAATATCGGCGCAGGGTGTCGGCGGCGGTGAGGATCACCTGGCTCGCCGTACTGTTGCCGATGCCGGTATTGGCGATGGACAAGCGCCCCGCAGTGGACCATGAGCCGTTGCGCAGCAACTGGGTCGTGCCTTCGCTGCCGAGCCCCGCCAAGCCGTTGATTTCCAGGCGGAAGGCCCCCGGCATCAGGGCATAAGTGGACGGCATCAAGGTGTAGGTGCCCGCTGTCAGCCCCGGCACACCGGCACCGATCGTGATCTGCTGGCCAATCAACGGGTCGGTCGCCCCGCCCTCCGGCCCCACCGGGGCATAGCCCGGTTGCGCGCCCGGCACAATCGCGTAGACCGGGTTGGTGCCCAGCCCCGGCAACACAAAACCGCCGGTTGCCCCGAATTGCACCAGGGGGTTGTAGCGCGCATCGGTAGATCCGCCGCGCCCGGAAATAAACCCGGCCCCAAGCAGCTCGCCGCCACCGGAAAGGTCCACGGTAGCGTCAGGCTGCACCACCACCGATTCGCCACCCAGGACCATCCCGACATTCAGGCTGCCGTTCGCGTTAGGCAACGCCCCCTGCCCAAGGAACGTCACAGTCTTGCCGTTGTATTTGTAGACCTGGCCGTCTACCGTGCCGCCGTAGGGCAACACCAATCCCTTGCCACTCACCGAGGTCAGGCTGCCGGGCAGCAACTCGACGCGGCTGGCCCCGAGGTTGCCGATTTCGATCAGGCCCAGGGGCGCACGCACCACCCCGCCCTGCTTGATCGTCGGGCCGCCCAGTTGCAAGCGGCCAAACGCCGAGTACGGCATGGCGGCATCAGCAGTCCCCGTGCGCGCAATCGTCAAGGTACGGGTCGGGTCGTACTTGAAGCCAGAGAAGGCATCGATAAAACCGGCCAGCACCCGTGCGCCAACGTCCGTCGCCGGGTACAACTGCGCGGCGCGCAGCGTCATATCGCCTTTGGTCATCAACTGAGTACTGATGCCCTGCGCGATCACGTCCGCCCCGGCACCGGCCAGGAAGCGCAGGTCACCCTGGCTGCTCAACTGCACATCATCGAAGCCACGGCGATCGATGCTCTGCTTGCTGGCATCGCTCAGCGTCAGGTCACTCTGGTTGCCGAACAGCACATTGCCGCGCACGTCGATCAGATTGCCACTGGCCTGGAACAGCGCCTGGCTGGCACGTTGCGACAGGTTGGACGCCAGCACCGGATGCAGGTACTGGTCCTTGCTGGGGTCCAGCGGCGCAAGGATGCCGGCCAGCAGCAGATAAGGCGCAGACAGGTTGATGCGAGCGTTGGCGGCGGCGTTTTCGGCAAGGCCCATGGCGCCGCTGTACAGGCGCAGGCTTTGCCCCATGTTCAGCGACACATCTCCGTCGAAGCTCAACACGCCGTTGCTGAGCAAGGCCAGGTTATCAAAGCCGCCGGTGGTGACCTGGTCCACACCGAGGCGGCCATGGCCGTACTCGAGGATGTCCGGGAGGGGGCTGGCTTGATGGGACTGGCTGAGCACCAGTTCACGCACCTTGAGCATCGGGTCGGTGACCGCCGCCTTGAGGTAGTAAGGCGTTTCCAGTGCCAGCGATAAACTGCCGCCCGCCGCCGCGGCACCGCCGGCCCGGGCGACCAAGCTGCCATCCAGATACAGGCCATTGTTGGACGCAACGCTGATGCTGCCGCCATTGCTGGCCACCTGCACCCGGCCCTGGCCCGGAATGTCGAGCATCGCCTGGGCACCGGAAGCGTCCAGGCGCGCGCCGTCGCGCACCACCACAAACAGGTCGCTGGCCTTGGCAATGCCGGTGGCCAGGTCAATTTCGCCGCCGAGGCTGATCCTGCCACCCTGGCCGACCTGGCCGTAGAGGCGCCCGCGATTGTCCGCGGCACTGATCGCACGGGCTGCCACATCGATCACCGCGTGGTCGCCGACCCAGATCGAGCGGTTATGCCCGGCGGCATTGGCCACCTCGGAACCGACAGCGGTCAGGCCTCCCAGATTGACGCTGCCGCCCCAGGCATTGAGCGTGCCGTTGACCGTCAACTGGCCGACGCTGCGCAGGTTGATGCTCTGGCCCGGGTCGACGTTGATCACCGCGCCCCGGCCCACTGTCAGGGCCGTGGTAGCCAGTTCGGCCGCCGTGGATTCCTGCCGACCGGCAGTCAGGGTCAGGCTGGCGCCACGGCGCTGGGTCAGCACGCCTTTAGCAGCGTCTTGCTGATACAGCGCAGGGGTCCAGCGCTCCAATACCGTGGCAGGGTCGCCTCCCGTTGGCGCAGCGGACGTCTGCTCGCCAAGGCGATACACCGGCGTGGTGACATCCACCTGGGTGCCGTCAGTGACCAGCAGGCCCTCGTTGCCGGTGATGTCATAGGCCGAGAAGCCCTTGTTGAAGAAGTCTTGCGCCAGTTGCACGGTGCCGGCGTCAGGCGCCCCGGTGCTGTTGCCGATCTGTACCTTGCGGGCCTGCAACGCCAGGGTGCCGCCGCCATTGACACCATAACCGCGAATCTCGCCCTCCAGCCCCAGGCTGCCCTGTGCCCCCAAGGTCACGTCACCGCCCTTGCCGCCGATGAGCTTGCCATCCACGCCGAGCGTGGCGCCGGAAGACGCCTCCACCACGCTGCCTGACGCCAGGTTCAGGTTGCCGGTGCTGCGCAGCGACACCTTGCCGCCGTTCACATAGGCCACGCCTTCACCAAGGCTCGGGTCCAGCGCCAGGTTGTTCCAGCGCCCGGCGGCGTCCAGCTTGACGCCGGTCGCCACATCGACCCGTCCGCTGCCCGCGAGGATCACATCGCCGACGGTGTTGCCCGCGTTGAGGTTGACCTGAGTGAGGATGTTGCCCGCGTTGATACTGCCCCCCCGGGCGGTGAGATTGGCGTTGATATCGACCCCCGGCCCGAACAAGGTGATGTCGCCGCCGTCTGCCACCTTGAGCGCACCATTCACCGTGATCTGCTGCTTGGCGCCCACCTTGATCGCGCCCAGTTGGTAACCGTTGAGCGGGTCGCTGTCGAGCACCATCTGGCCCTGGCGATCGGCTGGCAGCGCCGTGGTGAGGTCCAGGCCATCGGCGATTTTCCGGGTATTGCTATCGATCAGCACCTGGTCGGCGGTGCCGCTCAGGGCATAGCGCAGCGTGCCGGTGGTCTTGTTGTAGATCGGAATGTACTGGCCGATGATCAACTGCGCCCGCTGGGCCATGGCCTTCTTGGATTGCTGGTAGCCATCGAGGTTGATGTTGGGCGCCTGGGTCTGCCGATCGCCCTGGAACACATCACTGATCAACTGACCTTCCAACACCGCACTGGTGGTGCCGACCACCAGTTTGCCGGCGTCGCGGCCTACGGTGTAGCCGGCCTCGTAGCGGCGTTGCGGCGCGATCAGCGGGTTGTAGTAATACTCGGTCTGGCCCCAGCGCGCGCTGGTGTCTTCATAGCCCTTGTAGAACCCCGAATAGAGAATGTCGCCGGGCGCCTTGGACAATTCATACAAGCGGCCATTGGGCCCCTTGAGCCAGGTCTGCTGGATGTAACCGGCCTGCACGTCCACGGTGCCGCCGGACAGGTTGATCTGCGCGCCCGTCTGAGTGACCACATCCTTGCCGGTAAAGGTCACCGTGCCGCCCTGGGCCATCCATTCGCCGACCGAATGTCCTTGAGTACCGAGGTAACCGCCCACTTCCAGCAAGCCGCCGGCGGTGTACCAGCGATCCGTCGCGTAACCGTTGGTGCCTGCCGGTACAAACACCAGCTCGCGCAGGTCGACCCACACATCGTTGTTGATCAGTTGCCCGCCGTCACGGTTCACCGGAGCATCGCGCTGCTCGTTACCCTGCACGTTGATCTTGATCGTGTTGGATGCCATCGACACCTTGACGCCGACCGCGCCTGAGACGTCGATCATCGCGCCATCGCGCACCAGGCTGCGCCCGGTAGCGCTGACCGCCACCTGGCCGCCGGTGGCCAGGGTGATCGAACCCTTCTGGAAGTCCACGGAGCCACCGCTGACGATCTCGACGCGTGATTGGTCGGTACGGTCAGCCACGGCGCTGAGGTGGTTGAACCGGCCGGTGATCAGGTTGGCGGGTGTTCCGTCGAGTTTGACCAGCCCGTTGTCTTTCTGGCTGTTGAGGGCGGTGCTGCCACTGGCGTCCAGCAAGATCGCGGTGGTGCTGCCCTCGCCCAGGGTCACGCTACCGGTGCTGTCGCTGGCAGCGTTGAGCAGATGAATCGTGCCGCGAGTGTCCACCGAGGTGCTGGCCAGCGCCACGCCGTTTTGCTGCACCTGGTGGCCGGTGAGGGTGATATCGCCGGTGGAGGCCATGATCAGGCCGCTGTTGGTGACTTTACCTGCGCTGCTGCCAGGGTTGAGGCTGGTCGCCACCTCATTGCCACGCGTGGTGGAGCGGTCGTTGCCCGTGGTGCCGACACCCTTGCGGATGTAGAAACTGTCGCCGGCGGCCAGGGTGGTCTGGCCCTTGGCGGTGATGACGGTGCCGGCGTTTTCCACTTCGGTACCGAGCAGCAAGGCATAGCCGCCGGCGTCGGTGGAGGTGGCCGGATTGTGGGTCTGGATCAACGCACCGCGCTGCACCTGAACCTTGCCTGCCGCATCGGTGAAGGTCGGCTGGGTGCCGTTGGCATCGACGTAGAGGCCGCGTTGGGTGAACTGCTCGTCGGTGATGTTCGCGGCGGCCGCCACCAGGTTGCGCACGTTGACCTGGCTGGTGCCGCCGAACACCACGCCGTTGCGGTTCATGATCATCACCGTACCGGCGCCATTGATCTGGCCCTGGATCTCACTGGGGCGCGCATTGGGATCGTTGACGCGGTTGAGCACCGCCCAACTGGCCTGCTGCTGGAAGTCCACGGTGGTGTTGCGCCCGACGTTGAACGTCTCCCAGTTGAGGATCGCCTTGTCGGCGGTCTGCTCGATGGTCACCGTGGTCTTGCCGCCGGACTGGCTCTGGGTCGGGTTCTTGGCGTGGGTCCAACCCTGGGTCAGGCTGTTGTCGACCTGCAGGCCGCCCTTGCCCAGGCCATCGGGAATCGCCGAGACCTGACCGAACGCCGCCTGGCGCCCTGCCGCTTGCGCGGCCTGCTGGGCCGCAATGGCCGCGACACTGGTGTTCAAGGTACTGATGGAGCGCGCCAACTGCTGCTTGACCCGCGCCTGCTGGTTCAATGAAGGAATCCCCGGCACCTGGCCGGCACCGGTACGCGCTGCCGTGGCCGCCTGGGACGCGCCCTTGTCGGCAAACCAGCCGGAACTGAACGCCGTGGCTGCCTGGGCGTTACCCGCCACCATCAATAAGGCAATGGCATGGGCCAAAGGCTTGAGACACAGAACGGTCTCGGGGGCTTTCAGGTTGACCGGCGATTTGCAGCGGACCATCGGGAATCTTCCTTCTTTGTTATTACGCAGGGAGCAGGACAGGCTCACGTATGAGGATTAGGCGGTTGGCGAGGGACACGACTGAACTTCTGTCATGCAAAGTTCACATGACGCTGTCGGCGCGGCGGTGAACAGCACAAACGCCAAAATCAGCAACGGCGCAGGCCGTTGCTGATCAGGTGTTGCGGGTCTTTGAAAGCGTGGGTTACAGCGGACGACCGATGCCGTTGCAGACGTTGGTGTTGCCGATGCTCAGGGCATTGGTGGCGGTCAGGAAGCTACCGCGAATAGCGATTTTCCAGTTGTTTGGCAGTGGCACGAACGCGTTGGCTTCGATCGCTGCGTCGTTGTTGGCAAACGAACCGTAGTGCTTGGTGAAGAAGTCACGCACTTGGGTGGTCTGGGTGGCGTCGGCGTAGCACTGGCTGAAGATCACGTTGGTGAAGCCCAGGATCGGGTAGCCCGACGTTGGGTAAGGCACCACACCCGCGGTGTTGGCTTTGCCGAACACGGGAACCCAAGCGTCAGGGTTGCCACGGTCAGCGACAGCAGGCAACGGCACGGCATTGATGGCAGCGGATACGTTGCTCGCTTTCGGCGATACACCCTGGACCGCCACACCGTTGACCACGTCCTTGCCCACGCGAGCGACTTTAGTTGCGTCATCCAGACCGGCCAGGGTCGGGGCGGCGAAGTCAGGGCTCATATAGGTGATACCGCCGTCGGTACCGGCCAGGGTGGTCATCACGCCTTGGCTGCCAGTTGCGGAAACCGCGCCGGCAGGCAAACCACCGGTGTAGCTGGTGCCGAAGATGGTGGTGACATTGAAGGTGCCGGTTTCAGCGCACTTGGCATTCAGGAAGCGCGTGAACAGTTCGGTGGTGCCACTGCTTTCGCTGCGGTAAACCACTTTGATGGCGCCACTGCGACCCGAACCTGTGATACCGCTCCAGTCGGCGATACGGCCGGAGAACACACCGCACAGCTCGTTGATGCTCAAGTCAACGGCCGCAGTCCCGCTTTTGTTGAACGGGATGGCAACCGAAGTACCCACCGATGGCACTTGGATCAGCTTGCCCCAGGCAGGTTGCTTGGCCGACGCATACGTCGACAGTTCAGTAGCGCTCAGCTTGGAATCGCTGCCCGCCCAGTGCACGTTCAGGTTGGAAACGCCAGCCTTCAACTTGGTGTAGTCGTTGGTCAGGAAAGCTGCCTTGCCATTGCCGCTGCCCACACCGATGTACGGGGCAAAACCTGCGGTCAACACGCCAGACGTCTGGTACAGCGCTTGTGGCAGGGTTGCGCCGCCGCCGTTGATGTCAGCCATTGCAGCCTGGGCCGAGCACAGTGCAGCGAGGGTCATGGATACCGCGAGAACGTTGCGCTTAAACATGAAGAATCTCCTTTCGTCGTGTTTGTACGTTTGGGGTAGAGGGCTCTTGCATGACGCCATGGCTTCGGTCCCGAGCCGTGTTCAGGGGGGTGGCCAGGGGTTAAAACCATGGGACAGAAATTCGCAGTTTCCGATGACGTTTGTAGGAAAAAACCTCGGGAGGAACACCTTGATTTTTAAAAAGATTCTCGGGTGTTCCGGTCATGATTCCGAGCGCTTTGGGCGCAGGTGACAGTCAGGTTTCAGCGCGTATGGCTGGAGGCGACATGAGCTGTCGGAATGTGACGGAACGAGGAACCCGAGGTAGGACGGGAGCAGGTGCGGTCAGGTGACCAGTTGGTTGATCTCGATGATCGGCAGCAACACCGCCATGACGATCACCAGCACCACGGCCCCCATCACCACGATCATCAGCGGCTCCAGCAAGGCGGTCATGCCCATGGCACGCCGTTCGATATCCCGCGACAGTGTCTGCGCCGCGCGCTCCAGCATCGGTGGCAGCGAGCCGGTTTTCTCGCCGCTGGCGATCAGGTGGATCAGCACCGGCGGGAAGACCTTTTCCACCGCCAGCGCCGGGGCCAGGTTGACGCCCTCGCGCACCTTGGCGGTGGCATCGCTGACGCACTGGTCGAGCCGGTCGTTGGACAAGGTTTGCCGCGCGGCCTCCAGGGCACGCAGCAACGGCACCCCGGCACCGCCGAGAATCGCCAGGGTCGAGGCGAATCGTGCCGTGTTCAACCCCAGTACAAAACGCCCGATCAATGGCAGGCGCAGCACGCGGCTGTGCCAATTCAGCCGCGCTACCGGATTGCGCAGGTACAGGCGCCAGCTCCAGAAACCGCCGACGATCCCGGCAAGACACAGCCAGCCCCAGGCGCGGATGAAGTCACTTGCGTTGAGCATCGCCAGGGTAAGCCCCGGCAGGTCCTGGCGGGCCTGGGAGAACGCGCTGACCACCTGGGGCACCACGTAGCTCAGCAAGAAAATCACAATGCCGATGGACACCAGCCCCACCACACCGGGGTAGATAAACGCGGTGAGGATCTTGCCACGCAGGTTGTTGCGCTCCTCGATGTAGTCGGCCAAACGCTCCATCACCTGGGCCAGGTCACCGGACTCCTCCCCCGCCGCAATCAGCGCGCGGTAGATCGACGGAAAATCCCGAGGTCGCGCCGCCAACGCATCCGCCAGGCGCATGCCGCCCCGCACATCGGCGCGCACGGCGGCCAGGGTCTGGGCGATATGCTTTTTCTCGGCCTGCTCCACCGTGGCACTCAGCGCGGCTTCCAACGGCAGGCTCGCACCCAGCAGGCTCGCCAGTTGCCGCGTGGCCCAGGCCAGGTCGTTGTCCGACAGTTTGGCGCTGAACAGGCTGCTGCCCGTCGCGGCCTGCTGATTGCCTTCGATCTGCACCAGCAACGCGGTCAAACCGCGACTGCGCAGGTTGGCAAAGGCTGCGCTCTGGCTGTCGGCCTCCACATGCCCGGCCTCGACTTTGCCGCTGCTATCGGCGGCTTCATAGCGATAGCGATTCATCAGGCGTCCCGTGTCACACGCAGGATTTCTTCGGGGGCGGTGGCACCGCTGCGCACCCAGCGTTCACCGTCTTCACGCATGCTCAACATCCCGGCGCGGCGCGCGGCCAGGCGCAGGTCGTGCTCGTTGGCGCCCTCATGAATCAGGCTGCGTACCGCATCGTCGACACAGAACAACTCATGGATCCCGGTACGTCCGCTGTAGCCGACCTGGTTGCATTGCGCGCAGCCGACCGGGCGCCAGGTGCCGGGCGCGGCGGGGTCTTCCTGCTTGCAGTGCGGGCACAGGCGCCGTACCAGGCGCTGGGCCAACACCCCCAACAGGGACGACGCCAGCAGGAACGGCTCCACCCCCATATCGATCAGGCGGTTGACCGCCGACACCGCATCGTTGGTGTGCAGGGTCGCCAGCACCAGGTGACCGGTGAGCGAAGCCTGCACGGCGATTTGTGCGGTCTCCAGGTCACGGATTTCGCCGATCATGATGATGTCCGGGTCCTGGCGCAGGATCGCACGCAGGGCCAGGCCGAAGGTCATGTCGATCTTGACGTTGACCTGGATCTGGCTGATACCCGGCAGGTCGTATTCCACCGGGTCTTCCACGGTGAGGATATTGCTGGTGCTCGCATCCAGCCGCGCCAGGGCGGCGTACAGGCTGGTGGTCTTGCCACTGCCGGTGGGCCCGGTGACCAGCACGATGCCGTGGGGCTGGCGGATCAGCGTATCCAGGCGTGCCAGCAGTTGCGGCTCCATGCCCAGGGTTTCCAACTGCAGGCGCCCGGCCTGTTTGTCCAGCAGGCGCATGACCACCCTTTCGCCATGGCCGGTGGGCACCGTGGACACGCGAATATCGATGGGCCGCCCGGCCACGCGCAGGGCGATACGGCCGTCCTGGGGCAGGCGTTTTTCGGCGATATCGAGTTGGGCCATGATCTTGATCCGCGAGACCAGCGCGCCATGCAATGCCTTGCGTGGCGAGACCACGTCACGCAGGGTGCCGTCGACACGGTAGCGCACCACGGAATGGGTTTCGTAGGGTTCGATATGGATGTCGCTGGCTTCGTCGCGGGCGGCCTGGGTGAGCAAGGCGTTGATCATGCGGATCACCGGGGCGCCGTCCTGGGTGTCCAGCAGGTCGGTGATTTCGGGCATGTCTTGCATCAGGCGGTCGAGGTCGACTTCGTTTTCGGCGGCGCCCACCACGGCGGCGGCGCTGCCGGTGTCAGCGTAGGCAGCAGTGAGCAGGCCGTCGAGTTCGTCGTCGCGGACCTGTTCGAGGTGGGTTTGGCCGAATTGGCGGTGGACTTCGCTGATGGACCAGCCGGGGGTTGAGGGGCAGACCGTCAGCAGCATGCCCTGGTCGCTGGGGCGCAGGAGGATGCGTTGGGATTTGGCCCAGGCGTAGGGCAATAGGCTCATGGTTTTGGCCCTGTTTGTAGGTGTACATATCCGTTGCTGCGGTAACGGCTACTTAGGGTTCCGCCCTTACGGCGGCTCACTTTTGAAGAGCGCAAAAGTAAGCAAAACGCTCTTGCCCCAACACTCGGCACCTCGCTCAGGCTCGGTGTGCCCGTAATCCGACAGTGATTTGGGGGGCCGCCGCCACGCGCCATCCATGGCGCGGGGCGGCTAAACCGGCATCCCTGCCGGTTTACCCCCCAAATCCCTGCCGAATTCCGGCCAGCGTGTTTGACGGGGCGCCTCAGATCAAAATCAAAAGCAAAGCGCGGCGGCCTGGTAGCCGACCGGATCGTTGAGGCGTGCGCGTTCCCCCTGAGCCGGGCTTGCCCGCGATGGTTGTTAACGATGACGTGGGAAACCAGAATGCACGCGGCGCGCTCACTGGTATTAGGGCTGCTTCGCAGCCCAACGCGGGGCAAGCCCGCTCGCCACAGTAAGGCGGCGACACAGAACAAAAAACGTATCCACGATGCGCAGCGAGTCGCTCTTGATCTTGCTCTTCGGCGCCCCGTAAAACCACGCTGGCCGAACGCAGGCTTGAATCCGTGGGTAACCCGGCAGGACGCCGGGTTAGCCGCACTGGGCCATGGATGGCCCATTGCGGCGGCCCACGGATTCAAGCCTTCGTTACGGCACACCGAGCCTAGGCGAGGTGCCGAGTGGTGGGGCGAGGACCTTTTGGTTACTTTTGGGTCCTTCCAAAAGTGACCCGCTGTAAGAGCGGAACCATAAGCCGCCGTTACCGAAGGAATGGATATGTACACGGTCAAAACGTTCAAGGCCGGCCCCCAGGAATCGCCTTGTCCACAGAAGGCAACTGCGGCGCCTGCACATCCGGCATCGCCCAACTGTGCTCCGGCTGCAACCCCCCTTGCGCCCTGCGCATAAACTCATACCGATTCAACGTAATACTGCGCCCCGCCCCACTGTCCCGAATAATGTAGGGCCGCAAAAACACCATCAGGTTAGTCTTGTTCACACTGCGCTTCTCATTGCGAAACAACGCCCCCAACCCCGGAATATCCGATAACCACGGCACCGCATCATTGCTCTGGCTATACCCATCCTGCAGCAACCCACCGAGCACCATGATTTGCCCGTCATCCAGCAAAATACTGGTATCGATCGCGCGCTTGTTGGTCACCGTACCCGCCTCCACCGACGCCCGCGCATCCACGGTGCTGACCTCCTGGTAGATATCCAGCTTCACGGTGCCGCCTTCGGAAATCTGCGGCCGCACGTTCAACTTGAGCCCCACCTCTTCACGCTGCACGGTCTGGAACGGGTTGTTGCTGGTGCCCCCGCCGCCGGTCACATAACTGCCGGTGACAAACGGAATGGTCTGGCCCACGAAAATGCTCGCCGCTTCGTTGTCCAGGGTCAGCAGGTTGGGCGTGGACAATATGTTGGTGCCGCCCTTGCTCTTCAACGCACGGGCCAACACCTTGAGGTCGAGCACCTTGCCGATGCCGGGAATATCAACCGTGCCGTTGACCACCCCCACATTCAGCCCCTTGGGCAGCACATCAATACTGGTGGGGCTATTGGGCTTACCATTCACGCCGCTACCGCCGAGGTTCACGCCACCAAACCCACCCTTGCCCCCCAGGTTGCCGGCCTGCCACTGCACGCCAAACTCGGTGGCATCGTCCTCGCCGACTTCCACGATCAGGCTTTCGATCACCACCTGGGCACGGCGCTGGTCGAGCATGTCGATGACTTCGCGCAGGTTGCGGTACAACGGGTCCGGCGCGGAGATCAGCAGGGTGTTGGTGGTGGCGTCGGCCTGGATCGTCACGCCGCCGGCACTGAACGCGGTGTCCTGGTCCTTGGGGGTGCCGTTGGTGCCGGTGGTCGAGCCGGTGGCCTGGCCATAACCCGACTGCACGCCGCTGCCGGTGGGCGTGCCGCTGCTGTTTTGCGCATTGCTCGCGCCTTGGGCGGTGTTCTTGCCATTGCCGCCCATGGCGCTGAGCTTGCCCCGGGCATCGTCGCTCACGCCGGAATCGCTCTCGCCGGTGAGCAAGCCGCGCAGTGACTGGGCCAACTTGCCCGCCTGGGCGTTGCGCAGGTACACCACGTGCATATTGCTGGGGTTGCTCTGGGCGTTGTCGAGTTTATAGATGAGGTTGCGCGCCAGTTCCGTCCGCTCCGGGCTGCCGGAGCGGATGATGATCGAGTTGGAGCGCGGGTCGCCGACCACGTTGATTTTCTGGGTCTGGTCGGCGCCCTGGGTGTCCAGCAGCTCGGAGACCATGGCGGCGATGTCCACGGCGATGCCGTTCTGCACCATCACCACGTCGGTGTCGATGGCACTGGGGGTGTCGATACCGTTGATGATCTGCGCCACCCGCGCCAGGTTTTCCGCGTAGTCGGTGATGACGATGCTGTTGTTGCCGGGGTAGGCATTGATCGGGTTGTTCGGCGACACAATGGGCCGCAGCACCGGGATCAGGTTCACCGCGTTCTCATACTGCAGGCGGAAGGTTCGGGTCTGCATGCCGCTGGCGCCGGCGCTGTACATCGGCCCGCCGAGCAATTTGGCATCGGCTTCGGGCACCACCTGGGCCACGCCGCCGACGTCGACCACGCTGAAGCCCTGCATGCGCAACGCCGCCAGCAGCATGTCGTAGGCCTGATGCGCCGGCACCTGGCCTTCGCTGACCAGGGTGAGGTTGCCCTTCACACGCGGGTCGACCAGGAATTGTTGGCCGGTGGCGCGGGAGAGTGCGCGCACCACGGCCTGGATGTCGGCGTCGACAAAGTTGAGCTGCACCGGTTGGTCACCCAGCGGGTTGCGGGCCTTGACGGTTGCCGGGGCATGGCCGCGAGCACTGTTGGTGACGCGGTGCTGTACCGGCGCTTTGGGGGCGGGTTGGCTCTGGCGGTCGAGAACGGTCTCGCCACTGCGACGGGTGTCCGCCAGGGGCTGGCCGAGTTCGCTGTCCACCAGCAGCGGCTTGGACGCGTCCTGGTTGCTGCACGCACTCAGGGCCAACACCAGCAACGGCGCGACCATACGGAAAGGGGGGACTGACCACTTCATGAAGCTTCCTTAGCGCCAAGCGCCTGATCCATGCGAACGGTCCCGGACACAGTGCCGGCCGAGTTGTCGACGGTATCGAGCACGCGCTGCAAATGCGCCTCGGACACCTCCAGGGAAAACGAACGGGCATTGCCCAGCAGCCAGCCCACCACCGCATCGGCCGGGGCGTTGTCCAAGGTCAGGCGCCACCCAGTGGGTTCGAGCGCCTGCAACTGGTAATGCCCCTGCAGACCGGCACTGTCCAGGGCCTGGCGCAGCGCGGCTTCGTCGCCCGGACTGGGCGCGGCGACGTCCTGCAACAACACTTGCAAGGCGGCGGCCTGGGCTCGCAGCTTGGGGGTTTCGGCCTGCCAGTAATCGATCTTCTTCAACGCGGGTTGCACCAGCACCAGCCAGGTCAACAAGCTGGCCAGGACCAGGCCGGCGCCACCGAGCATGCGCTTTTCGCGCAGGGCCAGGCCGCTCCAGAACACCCGGGCCTGGCTGCGCAGTCGCTGCACTTTATTCATCGCCGGCTCCGGCTTTTTCTGCGGGCTGCACGGGAGCAATGGTCCAGGCCCGGCCCTCACGCCTGGCGGTGAAACCGGCCTGGGCCAACGCCGCCTGCCATTCACCTTCGGCGGTCGGGTGACGGCTGTCGGCGAGCAGCTCGACACGCAAGCGTCCCTGTTCAAACGTCAGGTTGTCGACACTGCCGACCATGAACGGCAGGTTGCTGCCCACCAGTTGCAGCAGGCCGGGGAAGCGTTGGCCCGGGTCGGCGGCCGCGCCGGTCTGGCGTGCGGCCAATTGCTGGCGGGCCTGTTGCAAGGGGTTGAGCACCACCGGCAACGCCGGAAACGCCTGGCGCACCTGCTGGCTCATCAGCGCCTTGAGTCGCTGGCCTTGCTCCACCTGGCGGGCGGCATACAGGTTGAGGCCCAGGGTCCAGATGGCGATGGCCAGCGCCACGCAGGCCAGTGCCCTGCCCCATCCGCCGGTCGAGGGCTGTGTGAGGCGACCCTGCAACCCCCATGTGGGCACCGGCCCGCTCCAACGCTGCGCCGCTGCCACCAATGGCAGGTCCAGCGCCTGCAAACCCAGCGGGTGCACCGTGCCTTGTTGCAGGCTGTCACGGGTCAGCAGGTAGCCGTCATCCAACGCAGCGGCGCCCACCGGCAACGCATAGGGTGCCGGGTACAGGCCGCGCAGCTTGAGCGGCAACTGCGCCAACCGCTCCAGCCCGGCCTTGGGCACCCAGGCCACCTGCACGCGGCCATCGCTTTCACGCGGGCCGTGGGCGACCTGCATCTGTTCAACCGGGCCGAGGATCAACGCTTGTGCGGCACAGGCCACGGCGGCGGCGGTCTTCGCCGCCGGCAATGGCGGCAGTTCCAGGCTGGTCAGCAGGCTGTCCCGCGGATGCAGGAAACAGTCCGCTGCCTGGCGTGACTGGCCCAACTGCGCCAGGCTGGCGTCGCCCTCTTCAATGACCACGCCACGCTCCACCCAGGCAAACCGGACCTGGCTCTGCGCACTCAATTGATCCAGCGGCGGCAAGCCAATGCGCAAGCGTTTCATACGCCCACCCGCGCCCAGGTCACCCGGGGCTGCCGGTCTTCGGGGCGGTGCAACAAGGCGTCGAGGCTGACCCGCCGCTGCTCGCGCCGCGCCTGGCCCCGCACGCGGAACCACTCGCTGGTGATGCCCACCTGCACCGAATCCACCGCCACTTGCGGCAAGTGCAGGCGGTTGACGAAATCACCCCGGTTGATAAACCACTGCCCGCTGTCACGCTCGGCCACCAATCCATGGGCCTGGGACAGGCTGAGCTGAGGCACCACCGCACTGAGTACTTCGGCGCTGGCGGTGTTGCCGTTGACCCAGGTCGGGCCGGGCAGCACGCTGATATAGGCCTGCATACGCTGCAACACCAGGGGATCAAGGCCTTCGATCCCGCTCAGCTCATCCAGGCTGCGCAGCATCGGGGATCTGGCGGGCGGCTCATAAGAGGCGATCACCCGCCGACTGATGCGTTGACTCACCGTCGGGTCGACGCCGATCAGGCGGCACAGCCGTTCAAAACTCTGCAATTGCTCGGTGTCCACCTGCTGGCGGTTGACCAGGTTGCGCAGGTTGAACTTGCCCTGTTCGTCCTCGATCCGCCCCTCGAAGGCCCCCCCTTGGGCACGCGCCCAGGGTTGGTCGAGACGGGTCAGCACGTCCTTCTGGCGGGCGTCCCAGAGCATCTGCCGGCTGCGCTCCAGGCCGCCCTGCAACAACCATTGGCCCTGGATGCGCAACTGCTCGGCTTCGAGGCTGCGGGTAAATACGGTCTGGCGCGTGAGCATGGCGCCGGCCAATACCGCCACCACCGCTGCGATCAGCAAGGCGCTGATAATCGCCATGCCGCGCTGCTTCGCCACTGGGGGCGAATACCGTTTCATGGCGGGCCTTAGAGCTGCCAGGAGCCGATATCGGCATTCACGCCATCGCCATCCGGTTGGCCGTCGGCGCCGAGGGAAAACACATCCACCTCACCATTGGCGCCCGGGTTGAGGTAGTGATACGGGTGGCCCCAGGGGTCGTTGGGCAGGCGATCCAGGTAGGCGCGCCAGTTGCTGTTCTTGGCGTCGGCCGGGCGCTCCACCAACACCTTGAGGCCCTGGTTCATGCTCGGGTAAGTGCCGTGGTCGAGGCGATAGAGTTTCAGCGCCTGCATCAACCCGCCGATGTCCTGCCTGGCCGCCGTGGCCCGCGCCTGGTCCGGCCGGTCAAGCACCTTGGGCACCACCATTGCGGCGAGGATCCCGAGGATGACCACCACCACCATGATTTCGATCAAGGTGAAGCCACGCTGCCTGTGAGGGCCTGGCAATGGGGACGTTAGGCGCGCGATATCCATCTCGACATTCCTTGGCTTGAGTGCAATTCGTGGCGCAGTGTTGCAAGAACACATGTCAGTCGTATTGAAATTCCTCGGGAGTTTCAGTCGCCAATCGGTCAACTGCCGGCGCTAGTCTGCGGGCCTGTTTCCCGGCTTTGAGAGCGCCATGTACGGCCGTCGCAAGGAGCAAGGTTTCACCCTGATCGAAGTGCTGGTGGCGCTGGCGATCATCGCCGTGGCCATGGCCGCCGCCGTGCGCGTGGCCGGGTTGATGACCCAGAGCAACGGCCTGCTGCGGGACAAATCCATCGCGTTGCTGGCGGCGCAGAGTCGCCTCGCCGAACTGCGCCTGGAAGGCCACCTGCGCAGCGGCAAGCAGACCTTCACCTGCGATCAAGGCCGCCTGAAACTGCGCTGCGAACAAACCATCAACGCCGACGGCCGCCTGTTCCAGGTCAACCTGCAAGTGCTCGACGCCAGCCGCGAAGCGCCGCCCCTGGCGCGGCTGGACACCCAGGTCATGGCCGAGTGAGCAGCGGCAACGCAGGCCCCGCCGGCAACTTGTCGAGGTTGACGCGCTGCTTCTCGCCGCCGCGCTCGATCTCCACCCCGTCGCCTTCAATGGCCGTCAGCCGCACACCGGGGCTGAGGCGTTCACCCACTAGAAAGCTGCGCGGCGGGCCATCGTTGAGACTCAGGATCGCCACCGCACCACGGGCACCTGCCAACACGCCAGTGACTTTGACTTGCAACGCCGTCGGCGCATTGGAAAACCATTGCAGCGCCGGGTTATCGCTGCGCGCCGCCAGTGCCTGGGGCGTGGCTTGCGGCGTGTGGGATTCGGCGCTGGTGAGCAGCAGCGGCGTCCATACCGCCACGCCCGCCAGGGCACCCAGCACACCCAGCGCCTGCACGCCGTGGGCCAGGGTGAAACGAGGGGCAAATGTCATGGGGAGGACCTCCTGTTTGTCCGTCGCACCAGCCTACAGGTCAATTCGCACGCTTTTATTTCACACACTCCCCAGTTCTCCAGGTAGCCCGCGATGAAACAGCAAGGCTTCACCCTGATCGAGCTGATGGTGGTGCTGGTGATCATCGGCATCGCCAGCGCCGCCATCAGCCTCACCATCAAGCCCGATCCGCTGCACCTGTTGCGCAAAGACGCCGAACGCCTGAGCCAACTGCTGCAAGTCGCCCAGGCCGAAGCCCACGCCGACGGCCGCCCCATCACCTGGCGCGCGGATGCCAAGGGGTTTCGCTTCAACCGCCAGCGGGACGACGGCCAGGGCCTCGATACCTTTGAAAACGACGACCCGTTGCGCCCACGCCTGTGGGAAAGCACGCCGATGCAGATCAGTCTCGAGCCCCGGCAAACCCTGGTGCTCAACGCTGAATGGATCAACCCACCGCTGCGCATGGTGCTGTCCGACGGCCAACACAGCGTCAGCCTGCAACGCGACGCCGCCGGGTTGATGCGCGTAGTGAGTCAACCATGAAGCCGTCACAGCAAGGCTTCACGCTGATCGAAGTGATGGTGGCGATCATGCTCATGGCGGTGGTCAGCCTGATCGCCTGGCGCGGGCTGGACAGCGTCACCCGCGCCGATCAGCATTTGCAGGCAAGCACCGAACAGACCGAAGTGTTGCTGCGCGCGCTGAACCAGATGCAACGGGATATCAGCCTGCGTGCCAGCGTCGAACTGACGCCCCCTGAAGCCACACAAACGGAGGGATTGGCCGCCGTGACCGTGCGCAGCTCCGACAGCAAGGGCTTTCGCCTCGACGTGATCCGCAGCGCCCCAATGGCAGGCGACGGCCTGCAACGGGTACGTTGGTGGCTCAAGGGCGACGCACTCTACCGCGCCGCCGCCCCCGCACGGGACCGCTACCCCCTGCCGGCGGCAAAGGACGGCGTGGTGGTACTGACCGGCGTCAGTGACCTGCAGGTACGCGTATGGGAAGCGGAAAAAGGCTGGCGGCAACTGAGCGGCAATCGCCGCGAAGACCCGTTGGGACTGGAGATCAGCCTGGTGCGGCAGACACCGCAGGGGGTGGAAAAATACCGGCAGGTGGTGGGACCCTTGAAATAGAGGCGGCCCTTTGACCGCCCCACCACTGTCATCATCCGCGCTCGCCGGTCTCAAGCCACACTTTGCTGACGCTCAAGGTTGTCGCCAGCTTTTCCACGCGATCCACTGGCAGCCCCCCGTGAAAACCAATTGTTGAGGCACTGCGGGCTGACGTGCATCCATTCGGCAAAGGCCGTGGGCGGGATGCCGTAGGTGTTGAGCACCAGACGCAGGCGCTGGCCGGAATGAAGGGTCGGGGGTTGTGGTGGGGTGTGGCGCCGGGGGGATTTTTTCCGGGTATGCATGAGGGGGCGGCTCCCTGCCGTGGTGGATTTCTCCGTGAACTATAAAACAGCGCAGGCATGAAACAGCAGGTGTCTGGGAGGGCTGGAAAAGCATAAAACGAAATGACCTACATATTGCAGGGAGCAATTCCTACGGCTCGATAGGAAGCTGAACGCCGGTCACGGCTGATCGACGTTCGGGTTGAACTGACTTGACCGCGCATTACAACAATCGGCGTTGCACCGCTTCTTCCAGGGTACTGCGGGTCAAGGCATGCACCACGTCCTGCGTGTTTTTCTGGAAAGGAATGGCGACGATCGATCGCGGGTAACACACCTTGCTTAGGTTTTTGCTGTCATTGCCTCAAGGCTGAGTATGACTAGCGTTATGCTCGTCGAGATCAAATCTTTTCTGCATAAAAAACCGATTGTATCCAGCGACCGGGTAATCTTTGAGTTCTCCAAATATGCTGAAGCCGAGCCGGCGGTAAAAGTCCGGAGCCTGAAAAGAGAATGTGTCCAGCCAGATACCTTGGCAGCCTTTCTCACGCGCCAGCGCTTCCACCTTGTCCATCAACTTTGCGCCCAACCCTTGCCCGCGGGCAACTTCAGGGACTACCAGCAGCTCAACAAATAACCACTGCCCAGAAATTTTTGCGTATAGCCCACCTTGCGTAGCCCCTGCGTCATCCTTGATCAAGATCGCAAGTTTTTCAGTTCCAATGAGCCCCGTTTGTGCTTGGTTGTATTCGCGCAATGGCGCCAAAATCGCTTGGTAATCGACCTCTTGAGGCGTCTCATTTATCTCAATCCGTAAGTCCACAGCTTTCTCCTTGAGTAGTTTGTGATTAAGCGTGCGACCAACGATGTGTTAACAGGTTGGTAGCGTCCCCTGCCCGCTGCGTGGGCAGACGAGTCAAAACGTCCTTCATGCAAGCATACGGATCATGTCCGTTCATGCGCGCAGACTGGATCAAAGTCATAATCGCTGCCACCCGCTTTCCGCTGTGTAGCGATCCGGCAAACAACCTCTTTTACCTTCTTATACCTTTTGCCCCAAATAAAGTTTAAAGAGAATAGAAAAATCCGGACCGAGCTCATTTCTCAAGCATTCAGCTAATCGCTCTCCTTCTCGCTTGAATTCGCGCTCTAACTCCTCACTCTTGAACCCAGAGTTTGGCGGGTAATCAGCATTCAGGGTTTCATCGTATATAGCGGCCCACTTTGATAGACGCAGCTGAAGCTCTTCAGAAATAGGAAGCCCGCAGGGAGCTATGTCCCCATACTCATCGGGGGACATATTCCAAAGCGGATGACACTGATAATCCGCCATCAACTTTATATTTTTCATTTAACGCTGCCCCTTGGATTTGCACCGACGACAAAGCCGTTGTCGCCAACAGTCACAGCAATTCGATGCGGCTGCCCATTAACAGTTAACTCATAAATTGGGCGCCCAGCTCCAGAGCCTTGATAACCAACGAGCTGGATCCCTCAGGATCCCTCAGGGTCTGACCCCGTTTTCCTTCCTAGCGACATGAAAAAGGAGACGGATTTATTTAGTCTTTGCGCTGATCAACAAGCATTAAACACCCCTGGAATGTGACCCCATTTAAAATCCACCTAACCATCCTGAAGAACGGCATAGTGATATCTTCCTGCGCCTTGGGTCAATTTTGTATTTGAGATTAGCGTTGGAACACCGATTGGGTGATCTGGGAATTGTTTGGAAAAACCAGGTATCGCTTGTTTGCCTACAAAACCCGCTGTGGTTTTTGCACCTACTCAGGAATAATTTCCAACTCACTCCACAGTGGTTTCAGCCCTACACTCTCCATATAAGCCCCATAGTCGAAAAAGGCCCTAACCCCAATGTCTTCGTATAAAAACCATGAGGCCTCGCACTCTTGACATACGAACAAGCAAGTGTCGCCAGCTATAACTTTAGCCTTGATAACATCTCCCTGCTCACACCTTGGACACAACATATAAAACCTCTCTATTTAACAGGACAGGCGGTAATGACCTGACTGGTCCCAGGCCGAACAATAACTTTAATACTCATTTCTCCTGAAGTACCAATCGCTCGGCCCATCGGGACAACATATGCCCCCGGATCCCCTACTACAGGACTACCTTTCTTGAGCCATGCTTCATCGACAGCGCTTAAAATCTCTTTTGTGTCCATACTAAAGACGCTATGTGCTGTCTTGGCTGGATTCGGTTCCGCATGCTCTATAACATGCAAAACTCTGTTTACTTGAACCGATCCTTGTCCATAGTCTAGACCAGCTGGAGTTGTCCAAGTCCGGGTAGCCTTGTCAAACGTTAGCTCTACTGCACCACCTGTCGCTTTTGCACCATTAAATCAGGCCAAGCTCTCGCAACTGTTTCTCGCTCGCAAACTCTAATCCGCCGTTCTCAACCCTAGACCCATCTGAATAATGGGAGTACCCACAGACATTGCACTGATAAGCCAACAATCCATTATGCTTACCTATAAAGGCGCGCATTCCCTCAGATTCACATCTGGGGCATTGCTTATCAACTTCGACAGTCGCCAACTCCTCAATTGTATCACGTAAAAACCTCGCAATTGACTCTACATCTCTAGCCTGAAGTTTCAAAACAACACGCTTGAAATTAATTAAATCACTCACCTTAAAGGAAGAGCATTCAACTGGAATCTCCCTCTCATCTAATTTCGTAAAGCCATCAAAACCATAGGCCGAAAACGGCTCACCGGAAAGATACTTGTGGTTACCTCTCATCCAAAACAGTATTACTTCAAGAACTTTCCTTAAAGGTGTTTCGTCACTCAGAGTTTCCACTACCGACTGGAATTCACGCCATATCTTTATGGGTAGAATACGCATCAGTTGCCTACCTTAACCGGGAAGGTTGTAATTAAATTGCCTGCCTTATCGGTGAATACCTTTATCACAGACGTAGGAACACCGCCATCCTTCAATGTAGTGGTGCCAATAACCCGCCCCACATCAACCGTTCTTACGAATTGGCCATCTGGCAGCGCAACAACCGGAGACTTCACGACAGAACTGCTCTGTAGGATGCCTTTCAGCTCATCCGGAGCAATGGGGATCCCTCAGGGTCAGACCCCGCTTACCCTTTATAAAATTAAGTATTCCCTAGATAAACGACCCCATCCGAGAACTCCATAAGCCAAGGCTCAGTTGATGACGAACAAAATGCATTCAAGACGCGGCCGTCAGATAATTTAAAAAATGGATCGATTGGCTGAGCATCGATAAGCCAACCTACCTCAACAATGGATAAGCCTAACAGCTCAGAAACATGGTCAAGGACATCGTCATCCCAACAAGCGAACAGCAACTCCCCCCCTTAGACACACGCCACGCACTCTCGGTCTGAAAGCTCCAACCCGCAGAAAAAAGCATCAAAATATCGCCATCCCAAAATACTCTTTCAATTTTCATAGGCAACAAAAGGGCCACAGCTTGCAAGAGTGTATTCATCATTTAGTCCACCTGCTCAATATGCGTACGCTCTCTAATCCACTGCTTCCGTTCAGCCTTCGATAAACCCTGCGGGGGCTGCGGCGGCTTTCCAGTAGTAGGATCAACAGGTCCACCATTAGCGTTCTCGAATGAGGCGCGCTGAGGACTTCGACCATCCGCCTGCATCACCCGAACTCGCGCACCATCAGGCAAGATGTATTGAGTTCCGAAAAAAGGGAACGAATTTATTTAGGCTTGGCGCTGCTCGGCAAGCACCAAATAAATCTGTCCCCTTCTCTTATGGCGTGGATCGCCACCTTGGGTAACGAGCCGTCCGCCAGGACGTTTTTCGTGTAATCCCCTACCAGGTTGAAACTGGCCGCCGCCAAGGTGTTGAACAAAGCATTTTTCGCCGCGTCACTGACACTGCCGCCCTGCCCCAGGGCTTTGTTCAGTCCCTCAGGGTCTGACCCCGTTTACCACCCCGTTTACCTTGTGTTCGATAAATAGGACTAATTACGTCAGGTAAAACGTGGCCTGTTGCTTTTGCACCAAGTCAAAAATCACTCTTTTCGACGATAAACGACCCTCTCAGCCTCCGACAAACTAGGTAGATCTTCGTTCCCTACAAAAATTTCCGACCTGCATTTTAAATCCGATCCCTGGTAAGCAGTATATTGACATATGATATCTTCTACCTCACCAATATCATCCTCTATATTTTCTTCAAGATAAAATCTTATTACCCAAACATCATCTTCACAATACAAAACCACCATCCTGAAGTTTGGAGTAACTGCCCCCAGCATCGCTTGAACAAGCATTAAGACTTGGAAATTCCAAGCTTTCAATTCGACTTCTGCATTCATTTTTGAGTCCAGTTAGGGTTAGCAGGGACAATACTTGAGTCCCTCAGGGTCTGACCCCGTTTACCTTTTTTAAAAAACTGATCGGCGTCACTCATAAATTTCGTTGGACCTGGAACTGCCTCTCTAGTTTAAACAAGTACTCCTTTAGCACCAACTAAAATGTCAATTTAATCCAAATAAAATCCGCCTGAGAGCACGTTGTTTTTCTAGGGTTGAACCATCAGAAAAAACCTTATCAGACGTTACAACTTTTAAAAACCTACCACACTCATAAACTTTAAATCCCTGGCTTTCCAACAACGAAATGCTGGCAAATCTATCCACACCAGCTCTCTCCCAGAAGAGGTTTCCTAGCCACATAGTGCTTCCAATCGCTTCAATATATCCTTGCCTGGGCACGTTACGGCCAGGATTCCCTGAGGTATCAATTTCCATTTGATCCAAGGGGGGAGGTAAACCATTTGACTTCATTGGAAGACCTGAAAGAGGGCGCCCCACACATTCATACTCTAGAGGGTCTGTAGCGTTCTGCCAAAAATCATATTCGACATCAGAAACCCATGCCTGAATAAAACCTTCAACGCTGAGAAAAGGCCCTATTTCCTCTTTCAACTTAGTATTACTATGCCCCTCTGATTCTTCTAGTACCAAAAAGCAATAACCCAGTGCTGGAAGCAACCCGAATCGGAGCTCAAACCCGCTAGACATCAAACCACTCGGCCAAGATTTTTTTTTCAATATTTTCTTTTCAAGCGTTTTAATATCAATCTTAACCCCATGCAGAAAAAACACCGTAGGGGAGGAAAACTTATTTAGAAGCTTCTCAACCAAGGCCAGCATCTGCAAACCACTGATCGACTCGATATCAAAAACAAACTTAAATCGCTTCATTTTTTCAGGTCTCACTTGAACTCTTTAACAACCACTTTGACATTATATTCACGTCCGAATTCGATAAGCGATTTAGCAGCAGCCGAACCGCCAGGCTGAACTCGCAGATCAAGCACCATATTTGCTGGTACACCATCGACTTTCGCGCCATTTTTTTCCTAAGTCGATAATATGATCTTGCATTCGGCCTAACCACGTACTTCCTGCCGTATCTACAGATTTCAGACTAACGAGCGTATTACCATTCTGAAAATCAACAAGCGGGAAATATCCATTTCTTTCGGCTCCTACGTTATACCAGCCGCTCTGCGGTGAATACTCAGTTTTAGCAAGGTATGACTCAATGTCTACCCCTCGTTGAGTCGGTTTAAGAGTCCAAATCTCTGAAAGATTCGTTTTGAGATCTTTTGGCCCCCCCGCCGCAGTCCCCACCCCAACCGCCAGCGCGATCTTCAGGTTGTCCGCAATGTCCTGCGCCTGGGCATCGCTCAGTGCCCACTTCGACTTGAGCGACTCGACCATCGCGCCCACCGAGTGCTCGGTCGTGGCGGTCGCCAGCATTTCCTGAAATTCGTAATTGCCGTTGATCAGGCTCTGTACCGCCTCCCGTGCATCGGGCGAGGCGTAGTCGGCGATGTCGCGGATGGCATTCAGGTCCGCCAGGGTGTTGGCGACTTCTTTGGAGCTTGCCGCGCAGGAACTGGGGTCGGCCTGGCAGCTGACGATGGCGTCAATGTCCTGCTGGAGGCTCAGTTCCTGGAATTTGCGTGTGGCGTCCTGGATACAGGAGGCGTCGGTGCATCGGGCTATCTGTTTGGCGGCCCGTTCCAGTTGGTTGTGTGACAGGTAGTTGTATTGCGTAGCGTTCTTCGCCACCCAGCTGCCGGTCTCCAGCTTGGCGGCGTCGGTGTCGCTTTGTGCCGCAGCCGCCAGTACGCCGACGATCTGCGAACTCATGGTGAGCAGGGTGTCGTTGCCTTTGACCAACGTATCCAGGTGGCCAACCAGTGCTTCGCTTGCCGCCGCCGCCAATGCGCCGGTCTTGAAGTCGCCGCCGGTGGCTTCGGCCAGCAAGCCACCGACCATGGCGTGGATCGCCACCTTGGGTAACGAGCCGTCCGCCAGGACGTTTTTCGTGTAGTCCCCTACCAGGTTGAAACTGGCCGCCGCCAAGGTGTTGAACAAGGCATTTTTCAGCGCGTCACTGACACTGCCGCCCTGCCCCAGGGCTTTGTTCAGTCCCTCAGGGTCTGACCCCGTTTACCCGCTCGTTTCATAGTCCGTTGATACCGGCGTAATTCTAGATTTTCTACTCACGGCAAATAACCTCTAATACCCTCTAATATCTTTAACATAGTTTTGCTGGACAAGCGGGAGATACCCGAAGTCTCCGTCAGCTTTAGATATAGCGCTACCCCAGACAGGCGCTACTTTTGCACCAACTTAACTTACAATAAATGACTATTCCGGCATATATGAAATCGGGGAAACATCAAAGCCGTTCCAAAACACTAATAATCGCCCACAACAAGAACACTTAAGTGCACTATTCATTTCTCGATAAATAGACTCCGCATCAACAGAGCCTTGGAATTTTTCAAATCCATCATCTGAAATCATCAACCATTCAATTGAATTAGGTATTCCACCAAAACTTAACTTATTACCACACTTGCAGAGAACTGAGGGCATTTTATTTTCCTATAATAACGACATCATTATTATTTTTTGCACCTAAACCGTTAACTCTACACAGTACATCTCCTAATTGCTCTCTGGTAACGGAGCTTTTCGATAAATCTAGAACAACTCCCTCAGTCTGTGTATTTTTCTTCGCAGTCCCTCAGGGTCTGACCCCGTTTACCTACGTTTACCTATCCCTTTTCTCGCCATAGCCGATAGATTGATAAAAAGTAACAGTAGGCCCGTAATCCTGATCTGAATTCGAAACCTCTACAGAAAAATTACATCCTGGAAATTTGTCCTTTAAAACTAGCCGCCATGAAAAAGCAATAGTGTCAGCTAGCTGCTCAAAAACGACATCATCAACTTCATCCGTACAGCCTGAAAAAACATCGTACATGTGAGTATGATTCATTATTTTTTCAACTGCAGAAATATCCCCATCAAGCTTTTTTAACCAAACCAAAAAAACCTCATGATCATATTTAGCATTTAAAAAAATCGCACCTTGGCTGATAAAAAAATCAGGAAACAACAGCCTGCAAAATAGCAGACAGTCTTCAGGCTTACAAATAGCGCTCATATAAGAAAATATATCAATATTATCGCTCTCAGCCCAGCTTGACGCCCATAGCTCGTATCGACTCAAACCGCTAAATTGCCCAAGCGTATTTACTTTCATTATGGAATCTCATCTGAATTAGTAGGCCGCGGAGCCAGTTTAGTAGAAGGCGACTGAACTCTTACTGTTCCGTCCGGAAGCGTATTTCTACCATATTCTATTACATGTGGTGTCGATACATTAGCATGAGCAGCACCTCTAACATCGACCCGCTTAATAATCATCCCAGCTGAATCATAGACGGCGTAGCTCGTAATATTTCCTTGATTATCGGCCCGATACAAAGCTCCATTCGCGGGGCCGCCGTCTAGCTTAAAGCGGCCGCTAATCTGAGTAGCATTTTCAAGCGGACCTCCGACAAGATTATTTGCGTTGCGAGGAATAGAGTTGTTGCTAGTCGCGCCTTTTACCCCACCCGCCACAGCCCGCCTATAAGCCACCACCCCCGCCGCAGTCCCCACCCCAACCGCCAGCGCGATCTTCAGGTTGTCCGCAATGTCCTGCGCCTGGGCATCGCTCAGTGCCCACTTCGACTTGAGCGACTCGACCATCGCGCCCACCGAGTGCTCGGTCGTGGCGGTCGCCAGCATTTCCTGAAATTCGTAATTGCCGTTGATCAGGCTCTGTACCGCCTCCCGTGCATCGGGCGAGGCGTAGTCGGCGATGTCGCGGATGGCATTCAGGTCCGCCAGGGTGTTGGCGACTTCTTTGGAGCTTGCCGCGCAGGAACTGGGGTCGGCCTGGCAGCTGACGATGGCGTCAATGTCCTGCTGGAGGCTCAGTTCCTGGAATTTGCGTGTGGCGTCCTGGATACAGGAGGCGTCGGTGCATCGGGCTATCTGTTTGGCGGCCCGTTCCAGTTGGTTGTGTGACAGGTAGTTGTATTGCGTAGCGTTCTTCGCCACCCAGCTGCCGGTCTCCAGCTTGGCGGCGTCGGTGTCGCTTTGTGCCGCAGCCGCCAGTACGCCGACGATCTGCGAACTCATGGTGAGCAGGGTGTCGTTGCCTTTGACCAACGTATCCAGGTGGCCAACCAGTGCTTCGCTTGCCGCCGCCGCCAATGCGCCGGTCTTGAAGTCGCCGCCGGTGGCTTCGGCCAGCAAGCCACCGACCATGGCGTGGATCGCCACCTTGGGTAACGAGCCGTCCGCCAGGACGTTTTTCGTGTAGTCCCCTACCAGGTTGAAACTGGCCGCCGCCAAGGTGTTGAACAAGGCATTTTTCAGCGCGTCACTGACACTGCCGCCCTGCCCCAGGGCTTTGTTCAGCAACGCAGAGGTGCCGTTCTGCAGCGCCTGGTTGGCCGCGAATTGGCCGACGCCGCTCCAGGTGCCCAGCGAGCCGGAGGTGGCCACTTTGCTGATGGTGGTATTGGTCTGCGCTCCGGTCCATGGGTCGAAGTAACCCACCGTCAGGCCGGCAGTGATCGCCGAAACCCCGTAGCCCTTCAGGGCATCGGACGACGTCACGTCCTTGAACACGGCACCGAGATTGCCCCGGTTGTTGACCACGCTGACACTGGCATTGGTCGAGGCGCCGGTCGCAACCGCACCGACCATGGCGCCGCCGACACCGCCGCCTGCTGCGGCCGTCGCCATGGGCCCGATGACCGCCGACATCACGATGGCAATGATCAGTTGCGAGGCCGGCCCCAGCCCGGAGTGGCTGTACTTGAAGCTGTCGTGGACCTCCCTGACCTGGCGCCAGTCCACATCCCCGCGCTGTTCTGCATCCTTGAGCCAAGCCAATTGCGGGTCGGCCTTGACCATCGCATCAATGGACTGGCTGACGCTCTGCTGATTGACCTGCTTGATGTCGATCTGCAAACCGTCGACGGCCTGGATCGCGATGGTGCCCCCGGCAACCAACTGGCTCTGGCGCAGCGTTTCGTCAGTGCTGCCCTTGCCCTTGGATGCCACCCAGAATGCGTTGTTGTTGGTCTTCTCGTGGCTCTCCTGATGCAGGTCTTTCACTGCTTCGAAGGTCACCGCCCCGCCACTGGTGATGGCGATATCCGCCGCGCTTTCCAGCCTTGCCCCTTGATACAACTGACCGCCGCCGCTGATCAGGTCGAGGTTGCCGCCTGTGGTGATCTGGCTGCCCACCGCACGCACGTCGGTGACTTCGTCGCGTTGGGTCTTGAGGGCGCCGAAGCTGCCTTTTTTCTTGTAGTCATACAGGCTGTAGTCGCTGTCATTGGCACTCAACAGTTGCAACTGCCCACCCGCCACCAGGTACGCATCCTTGCCGCTGCTGACCTGGCTGGCGTGCAGCACGATGTCTTGCCCCGCGCTGGCGTTCAGTTTGCCGCCGGCGGTGAGCTGGCTGCCCACGTGACGCACCTGGGTGCTTTGCTCATGCACCTTGGCGCCGCCGCGTTTGCTGTTGACCGCGTGATCGGTTTCATTGGCGGCGGCCAACAGGTGAAGGTTGCCACCGGCGGCGACGGTCAGGTCTTTGCCAGCGTTGGCGTGGCTGGCCATTAGGGTGATGTCGCGCCCGGCATGCAGGCTCAGGCTGCCGGCGGCGTTGAGATTGGCGCCAAGCTGTTCGGTGCGGCTGTGTTGGGTGACCCGGTGGCCGCCGTTTTCCGTGGTGCGTACCTGTTGGGTGTCGGTGACGGCGATGAGGTTGATGTCGCGCCCGGCGCTCAGGCTGGCATCGCCAGCGCTGTTGATGTCGCCTCGGTTGGTGATGTCGCGTCCGGCGTTGAGCGTGAGGCGCTGTGCGGCGCTGATCTGGCCCGCCTGGTCGAGATGGGTGACAAGGGTGCCGTCCCCCTGGTGCTTGGCATGGGCGGTGCGGTCGTTGACGATGTCGCCGGTGACGCTGGTAAGTTCGATATGGCTGCCACGGATCTCGCCGGCCATCGCGTTGCGGATACTGTCGGTGGCCAGCAGGCTGATGCGTTCACCGGCGCTGAGCGTACCGCCATTGAGCAGGCGGCCGTCGGCGATGGCGGTCAGCTCCTGTGCCGCTTTCAAGGTGCCGACATTGACGATGTCGCCACCGCTGACCAGGTTGATGTCCCGGCCTTGCACCAGGCTGCCCCCGCGCAGGTTATTGGCGTCGACCGTCGCCAGGTACAGCACCGGCACCAGCACGTCTTCACCCTGCACCTGGCGTTTTTCCATCCATACGATGTCGTGGGTCAGGGCCGCCACCTGCTGCGCGGTGAGGCCAACGCCGACGCTCAATTGCAGGCTGTCGCGGGCGCTGAGGCCGTTGTCCATCAGGTAGCGGAACTGTTCCTCGTCGCTCTCCAGCCCGGCGAGGAAGCGTTGCCCGGTCTTCGCCAGCACGGCGTCACGGATCAGGCGGCTTTCGTAGTAGCCGTCGCCCAGGCGTCGCCAGGCCACGTCGGTGCTGTAGCCGATCTTGTCGAGCAAGTACTGGGAACTGAGGAAGTTGGCCAGGTGGGTGAACAGGGGATTGGTTTCAATCAGGTAGGGGCTGCCCGGATTCTTGCTGGGGATAAACAGCCCGTATTTACCGCTGGGGAGTTGGAATTCCGGCGGCTGGGTCAGGTCATCGCTGAGGCGATCCGGGCTCAGTTCGAGGTCGTTGGGGTTGTGGCCAATGTCGCCGGTCAGTTGCGCCAGGGTGTTTTCCCGCAGGGTGCCGTTTTGCAGGTACTCGGTGGCCTGCAGGTTGAGGCGGCCGCCGGCTTGCAGCGTGGCGGCATAGACTTCGCGGCCATCCTCGCGCCAGGTGGTGAGGGTGCCGGGGTTGCTGAACCCCTCTCCGGTCGAGCGGGCCTTGAGTTCGGCAAAACGCACGGGGTCGAAGGGTGCGTTATTGAAGGCCGGCAGGTCGTGGAATTCCATCTGGTCCCACAGGGCTTTGTCGATGCGACCGGGGGTGCCGATGATGGTGCTGGAGATGCCGGTCTGGGAGGCCGCGCCCTGGTTGATAAGGCGGTTGGCGGAAAGGTGCACGTCGCCATTGGCGGCGAGCAGGCTGTAGCGGTTCTCCAGGGTCTGCGCGTCGATACGCAGGTCTTTGCCGGCCACCAGTCGCGCCGCCCTGGTGGAGTTGGGCGCGGCGGTTTCGCGCCAGATTTCGCTGATGTAGATAGTGCCGCGCTTGTAGCTGTCGTTGCCGTGGCAGTGCTGGCCGCAGACCCATTGGATACTGCCGCCGACCAGCTCGCGTTCGAGGACAAGGTGGGTGCGGGCGTTTTCAAACTCGCGGGCGTTGATGTGCAGGGTGCCTTCGGTTTCCACGTTGCCGGAGAGGTTGCTGAAGCGCGTGCCGGCGAAACTGAAATCACCGACGCTGTAGAGGTCACCTTCAAGATTGCTGAAATGCTCGCCACGCACATGCAGGTCGCCACCGCTGAACAGCAGGCCGCTGTTGGTGACGTTGGCAGTGAGCAGGAGGTTGCCTTGGCTGCCGAGCGTGCCGGGGTTATTCAGTTGAGCCGCATTGATCTGCATATGCCGCGCTGCGCTGAGCACGCCGAGGTTATGCAGTACATCGCGCACGCGCAGTTGGATGTCTTGGCCGCTGAGAATCTGGCCGTGGTCTTGGGTAAGGTTTGATGCGCTGATATGGGCATCGCCTTTGGCGGCGATCAGGCCGCTGTTGTTCAGGTCGCCATCGACCTGCAGGTGCAGGTAGTTGTCGCCGAGCAGTTCGCCCGCGTTGGTGAACGTGCCGGCCGCAATACTCAGTGCAGTGCCTGCCCCCACGATCTTGCCGCTGTTGTCGACGCTGTCGGCGACCAGGCTCAAATCGCCTTCGGCATGCAGCGTCCCGGCATGGTTGATGGCCTGTCCGGCGGCAATTTCAAGTTGGCCGGCGGTGACCACCTGGCCAGTGTTTCTCAGGTCCTGGCGGGCTTCGATCCTGGCGCTGTCGGCGGCGATCTGGCCGCTGTTATCGAGGCTGCCGCTGGTGATTTCCAGGTGGCCACTGGCATTGAGTTCACCCGGGTTATCCAGGCGCTGGGCCTTGATGCTCAGCTGTTTGCCCGCGATACGCCGGTCTTCCAGGATGCCGCTGACGACCTTGCCCTGGTTGCTCACCGTACTGCCTTCGAGGCTGACATTCCCGGCGCTGGCCAGGGTCTGCCGCACCACCAGATCGCCCTGGGCCTGCAGGTCGATATCAGCCATCGCAAAGGTCGGGCCTTGCAAGTCAATCGACGCGGCCTTGGCCGTGAGGGCGCCGACGCTGGTGGTGTGGGACAGGCTCAAGCCGCCATTGGCGTTGATCACGATGTCGCCGGCGGTGCTGGCCATATCGCCCGCCAGCCTTACGCCGACGCCCTGCTCAGTGCCCACCAGGCGAATCGTCCCGGCGTACATGCCGCCGAGGGCGCTGGCATCAATGGCCAGTTGCGGTTTGTCCCGGCCATCTTCGGCATGGGCACGGGCCTGCAAGGTGTCGGCACTGACATCGTTACGGCCGGTGATAATGTTGAGCTGGTCGGCATGCAGTTGCGCGTTGAGCTTGGCCGTGCGGGTGATCAGATCGAACTGGCTGACATTGCGGGCATTGAGCCCGGCGCCCTCCAGCGCAATATCGCCGCCGTCTACGCGAAAGTGATCCAGCCGCCCACCTTCGATCACGGGCTTGCCGGTGGTCAGCGTCGCGCGCGGCGTATTGATAAACCCGCAGCCATTGCAGGTGATGCCGTGAGGATTGGCGACGATCACCCGCGCGGCATGCCCCGCCACTTCGGTGTAGCCCCCCAAGTGGCTGCGGTTGCCACCGGTGACTTCGTTGAGGATCACGCTGGCAGGCCGCCCTTGCAGGCCTGGGTTGCCGAGGATCACACCGCCCAGTTGGGTGTTTTGCGTGGCCTGGGTGGCGTTATTGAGGATCAGCCCGTTGCTGCCGACGTTGTAGTCGGTGAACAGGTTATGGGACAGCCCGCTGCCATTGGGCCCGGCGATATTCACCACCGGCACGCCGTTGGGCGCATGGCCGAGGCTGGTGTCGGGGCTGGCCGGGTCCACGCTCAGCTCGGCGGCGGCCGCGACAATCGGGTTGAGGAAGATGATGCCTGCGAGGCTCAGGGCCAGGCACTGGTAAAACGGGCGGCGCACGTCCATAGGCTAGGTTCCTTGTTGTTATTCAGAAAAACAGGTCGATTCGGGCGTAGATCGGGTGTTCGCGACGTTCAACGATGGCCGGGCGCTCCAGGGAGCGGGCGAGCACCAGCGAAGCGGCAAGGTGAGTACCGCGTGCGCTGAGCTCCCAGGCATGGCCGGTAAGGCGCCCGGCAACGTCAGGGTTGTGCGGGCCACGGCGGATCACTCCGACGTCGTAGCCAAAGCCCACGCCCACTTCGTGCACCCAGGGGCGCAGCGCCTCCCAGGCCACCGGTTGGCGCCAGCGCACCTGGCTGCGCCAGTAGCCGCCGCTATTGCCCGAAAGGTTCTGTTGCTGGAACCCGCGCACCGCACCGAGGCCGCCGACGCTCAGGCGTTGTGGCCCATAGAGTTCGTCTTCGGCGTGTTGGCCGGTGGCAAGGCTGTCGACACTCCAGTGCTGGCCCAGCCAGCGAAAGGCCTGCAAATAGCTGAGGGTCAGGGTGTATTTCTGATAGCGCGAGGTCGGCGCGCCGCGCTGTGTAGAGAGATCGCGCTGGGCGTCCAGGGCGCCGATGCCCTGTTGCCAGCCGGCATCGAGGTTGAGAAAGGCGTTGCCGATGCGGCGGCCATGGTTGAAGCCCAGTTGACGCTCCGTGATGCGATGGCTGGAGGTGCGCAGCAACGCGTCTTCCAGGTAATTGCGGGTCCGCAGGTGGCTCAGGCCAAAGCTGAACGCCGTCTTGCCCAGGTTATCGCGGTGCAGCACGCGCTCGGCGCGCAACTGCTGGCTGGAGGTCTCGCCTGACAGTGCGAAGGCAAACCCGGAAAGGTCGTTGCGCGTGCGGTAGAAGCTTTGGCTGTGGCTGACATTGAACGTCCACCAACCATACGGCAGGCTGTAGAACAGGTTCTGGCTGTGGGAATGGCGCCAGTGGTCGCTGACGGTGTCGCGGCTGGCCCGCAGGTTCAATTGATCCGCCAGGCCCAGGGGGCTGTCCCAATCCAGGCCGATACCGGCCTGCTGGCGACCGGTGCTGGCATCGCCATGGTTGTTGCGGTTGGCCGAGACACGCCAGGGTTCGCGGCGCTCACCTTTGAGCGTCACGCGGCTGCCCCCCACTGCCTGCCCCGGCAACACCTCAAGCTGCGGCTGGCGCGAGGGCAAGCGCGACAGTTGATCCACCCACTGCTCCAGCTCGCGCAGGTCGAGCACCTCCCCTACGGTGCCGGGAAAGGTCATGGCGGACTCCAGCGGGCTGGCCAGCGATGAGCTGTCGAGCCCTTCAAGGCGCCCTTCGACCACGATGATGTTCAGTTCGCCATGTTTCAGGTCCTGCTGTGGCAGGTAGGCGCGGGTGGTGACGTAGCCGCGATGCAGGTAGTGATCGGTGAGGCTTTTGAGCACGGCGTTGAGTTGAGGCACCCCCAGGCAACGCCCCTGCCAGGGTTGCAGCAGCGCCTCTCGCTGGCCTTCGGGCAGCAATGTCGCGCCTTCAATGTTGATACGCGTGACGGTGATGCACTGGCCGTCTTCCAGCAGCGCGGGAGCCGTTGGCACAGCGATTTGGCCGGGCAGGTTCTGCAGGTCTTCAAGGCGACGACGCTGCTCTTCCAACACTTGCTGCTGACGCTCACGGGCCAATTCGCGGTCGCCGGGCGACACGGGGGACGCGGCAAGAAGCGGACCTGAAAACAGCGCTATCCCCAGCAGCGCAGGTCGAAAAACAGCCGGCATCCTTTCACCCTCACACAGGTACTCAAATGGAAAGAGCACCCATGCTGCCGAGGCTGAAACGCTTAAGGAAAACAGGAAAGGTTACAAAAAATTCGGCGTTCCTGAGGGCGTCGCCTTGTCTGTCACACAGGCGTTGGAGGGCTGTCAGATGCTTCCGAACAATGTCAGTCGAAGGAAGAAACCGGATAGGAAGTGAGACTTGAAACGTACATTTCCTGGTTTTTTCTTACGCTGAAAGTCCTTTCCCCTACAAACGAGAAAGACAATTCAGAGAGGATAAGAAAGGAGATCTGTCAGAGGAAAAAGACCGGTCGCTCAACCCATGAGCACACAGGCATACCTGAAAGCGACAGGCGTAGATTAGCGTTCTGGCCCGGTCCATTTACATCGTAAAAATTGGAGTTACCCGACGAGCGGCAGCCCCTCAACTCAACAACACCACCCCACCCGGCAACTCCGTGCACTTGGCCCCATACGCATCGCGGATCAACAACGCCACGCCCGCCAACTGCTGCAAACTGAAGCGCGCCTGAACCCGACGCTGGCCCAGTTCCTTGTTCAACAGCAGCAGCATGCCCGGGCGATAACGGTTGATCTCGTCCACCACCGTCGCCAGCGTGGCGTTGTTGAACACCAGCACCTGTTCACGCCAGGCCACCACTGCCTGGGTGTCCACCATTGTCACCTCGCTGACGCCGGACGCGCCGTAGGTGAGTTGCCGGCCGCTGTCCAGGCGCACGCTGCGCCCGGCGATGGCCACCGCGAGTGAACCGTCGATGCAGGTGACGCATACCCGGTGGTCGGTATTGCGCACATTGAAGCGTGCCTGCGCCGCGCTGACCGAGCCCTCGCCAGCCTGGACCAGCAGCGGTTGCGAAACGTGGGTGACCACCTCGACTTCGCCTTCGAGCAGTTCGATGCCCTCGCCCACCCGGCTGATGCGGGTCTGGGTGTTGAGTTCCAGGCTGATGCCTTGGCTCAACAGCACTTGGCGCTGCTCGCCGACTTCGGTGCGATAGTCCGCTGTGAGCCCGGCGAAGCCGCCCGGCACACCGACGCGCACCATCACCACGGCTGCCGAGGCGGCGATGGCCCCGCCGAGGAAGGCACGGCGGCCAAAGCTGCGCGGTTGCGACATTTGATCAAGGGCCGGGGACAGTTGCTGCCACAGCGCCTTGGCCTGTTCGAAAGCCTGGGCGTGTTCCGGGCTCTGCGCGCACCAGGCTTTGAGGGCCTTGGCATCGGCCACGGTGGCGCGGCCCGAGGTCAGCAGGAGCAGCCAGTCGCGGGCTTCATCGTGCAGGGGGCTGGCGGCGGACTGCCGGGCGGTGGAGAGGCTAAAAATATTCAAGCGCGCACGTACTCACGGATTTATCAGGGACTCGACACTAAGACGGTTTTCCGGCCCCGGGACCGAACCGCTGAATCACTTTTCTTTCCAGGCGTTTGGCACAGTGGCCCAGGGCGGCCTTGATTTCCTTTTCGACCATGCGCGTGGAAATGCCAAAACGCTGGGAGATTTCCAGGTGCGGCGCCTCTTCCAGGCGCGCGGCGATAAGGATCTTGCGCCGACGCGCCGGCAGTTCGTAGAGGGCCTTGACCAGGGATTGGATTTCTTTCTGGCCGCCCACCACTCGCGACGGGTCCTGGGCTTCGTCGGCGCTTTGCAGCAGCTCTTCCACCTCGCTGCCGGTGAGCAGGCGCGCATCGGCCTGGCGGCGGTCGGCGGCGATGTTCAGGGCCATGCGGTACAGGTAGGCATTGGGCTGTTGCAGGTTCGGCGGCACGTCCATGCGGTCGACGCGCAGGTAGGTCTCGTGCAGCACGTCGTTGGCCAGGTCCTCCGAGCCCAGGCGCTTGCGCAACCGCACCTTGAAGTCTTCGTAAGAGGCCAGGAACAGGCTGACCATCGTACTGTGCCCGGTATTTTTCATCCCTCCGAGGCTCCTTTTGCGGCTGTGCATTCCATGCGCGTTCCTGTTGTGTCAGGCATCAAAAGTAAAGTCACCGGTTGGCGCAGCGAGCTTGGCGCCGGGCGTTCGACCCGCGCCGCTGCCAGGCTGCGCACCAGTGCTTCATCGCGTTGTTCGTCGCCGGTGGAACTCACCAAACGGCTGTGCTCGACCCGCCCCTCCGGGTTGACCCACACCTGCACCAGCGCGCGAAAACTGCCGGGCCGGGTCAACGGCGAGCGGCACAGGCTGGTCTCGATGGCTTGCTGCAACGCCGTCGCGTAGCTGTTGTTGATCCGCGCAGCGTTGCGTTCCGCCGCACCCCGCGTAGTAGGCGGCGGGCTGACTTGCGGGGTCTGCAAGGTAAACGCATCGCTGCGTGCATAACGGGCCATCAGGCCACTCCCTGTCAGCAACATCGCCAGTGCCTCTTGCGCCGTGAAGCGCCCGCGCACTGCGATGGAGCGCCGCCCGCGCGTCAACTCACGGTCCACCAGCACCGCCATCCCGGTGGCACGGCTGTAGGCTTGCAGTGCATGTTCCAGGTCCTGCGCCGGCAGGTTCAACGGCAGCAGCGGTGACTCTGCCTGCGCCGCGCGACCAGCGGCCAGCAGCAACAGCAAGACCAGGGCGCGCATGACGCGCCTCCAGGCTCCCTGTTCACCCCCTGTTCTGCATCGCTGCACGGCCGACGCGCCCTAGAAAACCGTCATCCTGAGGCCAGTTTATGAACCTGATGTTACGGTGATAGCAAAAAAAACATCACGGTGATGAGAGGCCCGCTGCACTAGACTTCCAAGCCTTACCGGCCCACTCCTTCGGGCCTGCCAGGAGGCCCGATGAAGCAGTTACCGACCCTCGCCAGCCTGTTGCTGTGCGCTGCCCTGCCCCTGTTCGCCCATGCCGAAAACGCTGCCGGCACGTGTGCCGAAGTCAGCGTGGATGGCTACAAGGCGCCCGACTATGGCTGCCTGAGCCAGCAGATGGGCAACCACACGAACGCAACCAAGGCGGCCAAAAAGAACCGCGAGGCGCAGAACCTCCCCATCGAAAAACGCCCGCCGAACGCGGTGGGCCTATCCACCCCGGCGGCCACCAGCGTGCGCATGGGCAATACCTTCGGGACGTCGGTGAAACCGCAGCGGCCCTGAGGGCCAACCCTTTCAAAACGGGCGATAAGTCCCCTGTGGCGAGCGGGCTTGCCCCGCGTTGGGCTGCGCAGCAGCCCCAAAACCAGCGCCCGGAGCATGCCTGATTCACCGCATTCCTCCTTCCAGGGTCGCTTCGCAACCCAACGCGGGGCAAGCCCGCTCGCCACAGTTGCAGTGTTCGCTCTTAACGGGAGGGTTTCAGCCAGAGACTGGGAGCACTGGATCGCGTTTACCCTGCTGGTCGGGCTGGGGCTGCACATGATCTGGTGGGCAAGTGTGCGCAGATGGTCGGTGGTGTGGTGTTGATGTTGGTAGGGGCGACGATTCTGTACGAGCACCTCTCGGTCCAGGCACACCACAAAATAATGTGGGAGGGGGCTTGCCCCGATAACGGCGGGTCAGTCAATTATGCGGTGACTGGCCGACTGCTATCGGGGTGTAAGCCCCCTCCCACAAGGGTTCTACAGCGGTTCAGGGAATGCGTTTCACGCCGCTTGGCTTTCCTTTTTCAAGCTGTCCATATCGATCACGAACCGATACTTCACATCGCCCTTGAGCATCCGCTCATACGCCTCGTTGATACCCTGGATATCGATCATCTCGATGTCCGAGACAATCCCGTGCCTGGCGCAGAAGTCGAGCATGTCCTGGGGCTGCTGGATGCCACCGTTCAACCATGACCAGCATGGACGCTGAATCGTTCAACCGAGCACGTCCGTACAATCCGCCGGTCGGCCCCGTCCCTAAGATCGAGACTTTCTCAAAACGCGGGAGAGTGGGTATGTGTAGAAAAGTCAGGACGGTATCGCTGGCAGTCACCTTGCTGGCCGGGGCCATGATGAACAGCGCCTTCGCCGCTACACCGGCGGTCGCCGTGGCCCCGCAATACGACACCAGCCACGTCTATGTGGCACCGGCCGATGTGGAGCGTTTTACCCAGAGCTTCCTGGCCACATTCGGCGGCACAAGCACGCCCCAAGTGGTGGTGAACGTGTTGCCGGTGCCCAGCAGCACCACGTCGCAACTGCTGCAGACCCCGGCAGGCACAGTGTCGCTGTTCGGTTTCACCACGCCGATCCCGCACCCGTTCGGCCAGGAGCGCAACGGTTACCTGGTCAAGGACATGGACGTCGCCCTCAAGGCCGCCCGGGAGAACGGCGCGGCGGTGATCGTCAGCGACTTTCCCGACCCGATCGGGCGTGACGCGGTGGTGCAGTGGCCGGGCGGTGTGAACATGCAGCTTTACTGGCACACCAAGACCCCGGATTACGCCGCGTTCCAGACCGTGCCGGAAAACCGCGTGTACCTCAGTGCCGAGCGTGCCGACACCTTTATCAAATCGTTTATCGGCTTCTCCCACGGCAAAGTCCTGGCCGATGACAAACATGCCCCTGGCGTGGATATCGGCCAAGCCAACGGCAACTACCGTCGCGTCGACATCGAATCGCCATTCGGGCGCATGGCGGTACTGGTCACCAACGGCCAACTGCCCTACCCGTTCGGCCACGAGACCACCGGGTATCAAGTGGCTGACCTGACGGCCACCCTGGGCAAGGCCACCGGCTCCGGCGCGAAAGTGTTAGTGCCTGCGTTCGACAGCAGAGGCCGTCGCAGTGCGTTGGTGGAATTTCCGGGCGGCTACGTCGCGGAGATCCATCAACTCAACGCCGCAAAATGATGCGCCGCACAGGCTGGGGCCTGGCCGTGCTGTGGCCGGTGCTCGTCGGCAGCGTCCACGCGGACGAGCAAGCGACACGCCCGGCCATCAAGGCCAACCGCTGGCAGGAAGACTGGTCGGTTTTGCAGGACCCGGCGCTGCGCACGCAGCCGCTGGACAGCTTGAAGTACATCCCGCTGTCCAGCGCGAACCCCTACACCTACCTGTCCCTGGGCGCGACGTTGCGCGAGCGTTTCGAGATGAACGATGCCAGTGGCTTCGGCGTGCGGGATGTGAAGCGTGATCGCTACCTGATCCAACGCTTCCAGGTCCACGCCGACCTGCATCTGAACGAGCACTGGCGGGTGTTCACCCAATTGGAAGATGTGCGGGCGTACGACAAGACCACGATCGGCGGCGCCGACCAGAATCGCGTCGATCTGCGCCTGGCCTTCGCCGAGTACGTGAATACCTTCAGCAGTGGGACTCTCAAGGCCCGTGTCGGGCGCCAGGATTTCGCCTTCGACCTGCAACGCTTCATCTCATCGCGGGACGGCCCGAATGTGCGGCAGTCCTTCGATGCGCTGTGGGCCGACTGGGAGACCTCCAACTGGCGTTTTATCGGGATCGCCAGCCAGCCGGTGCAGTATCAGGACGGGCGTCACTTCGACGACAAATCCAACAGCGATGCGCGCTTCCACATGGTGCGTGTGGAGCGACTGGTGGGCGGCAAGAACGAGTTGTCCGCCTACTACGGCGTGTATGAGCGCACCGGCGCCCACTACCTGGACGCCGACGGCGACGAGACCCGCCACCTGTTCGACGCACGCCTGGGCGGCGCGGCCATGGGCTTTGACTGGGACATCGAAGCGATGCTGCAAAGCGGCTCGGTCGGCAACAAGGACATTCGCGCCTGGGCCGGTGGCAGCCGTACCGGCTACACCTTCGACAGCCTGGCCTGGAAACCGCGCATCGGCCTGCAACTGGACATCGCCTCGGGCGACCGCAAAACCGGGGATGGCACCGTCGGCACCTTCAACCCGCTGTTCCCCAACGGCTACTATTTTTCCCTGGCGGGCTACACCGGCTACAGCAACCTGATTCACGTCAAGCCGTCGATCACGGTCAAGCCGATCGACAGGCTCAGCGTGCAAACCGCCATCGGCCTGCTGTGGCGCCAAACCACCAGCGACGCGGTCTACACCCAGCCCAACCTGCCGGTGGCCGGCACCGCAGGCCAGGGCGATCGCTGGACTGGCGCCTATGCGCAAGTGCGCACCGATTATGTGTTCAGCCCCAACCTCACCGGCGCCGTCGAGGCCGTGCACTACGACGTGGGCCAGACCCTGCGCGATGCTGGCGGTGACGACAGCAATTACCTGGGGGTCGAGCTCAAGTTCAGCTGGTAACCCCAAGCAAGCACACCCGTACAAGCCCTCGAGCCGGTTAACGGCAATAGTGATCCTGCGTTTTATCCCCCCTCGATAAGGAGATGTTCATGAGCACATTCGTCGCCAAAGACGGTACCCAGATCTATTTCAAAGACTGGGGCAGCGGTAAACCCGTGCTGTTCAGCCACGGCTGGCCGCTGGACGCCGACATGTGGGAATACCAGATGGAATACCTGAGCAGCCGCGGCTTTCGCACCATCGCGTTTGACCGCCGTGGGTTCGGCCGCTCGGATCAGCCCTGGACCGGCAACGACTACAACACCTTCGCCGACGATATCGCCCAGTTGATCGAACACCTGGACCTCAAGGACGTGACCCTGGTGGGCTTCTCCATGGGCGGTGGCGACGTCGCCCGCTACATCGCACGCCACGGCAGCGCACGCGTGGCCGGCCTGGTACTGCTGGGCGCGGTCACACCACTGTTCGGCCAGAAAGCGGACTACCCGCAGGGCGTGCCGACTGAAGTGTTCGATGGCATCAAGGCCGGCCTGTTGAAAGACCGTGCGCAATTTATCAGCGACTTCAACACGCCGTTCTTCGGCATCAACCAGGGCCAGAAGGTCTCTGAAGGCGTGCTGACCCAGACCCTGCAGGTGGCGATGCTGGCATCCCTCAAGTCGACGGTGGATTGCGTGACCGCGTTCTCCGAAACCGACTTCCGCCCGGACATGACCAAAATCGACGTGCCGACCCTGGTGATCCACGGCGATGGCGACCAGATCGTACCGTTCGAAACCACCGGCAAAGTGGCGGCCGCCTCGATCAAGGGCGCCGAACTGAAAGTCTACAAGGACGCGCCACACGGCTTCGCCGTGACCCACGCGCAGCAGTTGAACGAAGACCTGCTGGCGTTCCTGCAACGCTGAAACACCTGCACCACCCTCTCCTTATTTTGGCCGGGCTTGCCCGGCCTTTTTTTGCTCAGGAGAAACGCTGGCCCAGGACCAGGCGACCGGGCCCGCTGATCAGCAAGGTGGTGAAGATGATCAACAGCAGCCAGCCGAACTGCCCTTCGAACAACGTCCACTCCGGGTGCACCACCAACAAAGCGATCAACAGCACCGCCAGGATCGGCAGGCACGCCAGGCGCACCAGCACCCCGGCAATGATCAGCAGCGGGCACAGCACTTCAGCGAAAATCGCCAGCAACAACGTGATGTTCGCCCCCAGGTGAAACGGGTCTTCGATCAGTTGCAATTGCTCGCTGTAGTTGAGCAACTTGGGCAAGCCATGCACCCACAGCAGGAACAGCGCCCCGCTGATCCGCAGAAACAATAGTCCCAGGTCCTGACGCGTCGATTCGTTCATACGTGCTCTCGGTTGATTGCCACAAACAACGATTGTGTCGACCGAGCCACCGCCGCGCTTGCAAGCCTGTGCTGACCTCACTCCCCGGTGCCGGCAAACGCCGCCACGATCTCATCGATCACCGCCCGCACCCGTGCGGTGTGGCGCAGATCGGCGTGGGTCACCAGCCACACGTCATATGGCAGGGGTCGGGTGCGCTCCGGCCACAGGCGCACCAGCCCGTCGCGCTCACCGGTGCACACCGGGATTTCGCCGATGCCGATGCCGGCAGCGATGGAGCGGCGCACCAGCAGGCTGGAACTCAAGGCAGCAACGATGCGCCCGCGACCGAGGGGCTCGGAGACCAGGGTCATGTCCTTCTGGCTTTGCAGGTGAGGTTGGTAGACCACCAGGTCATGGCCTTCGAACAGGCTGCCCGGCTCAGGTACGCCGTGACGCTCGAGGTAACCCTGGGACGCAAACAACCCCAGCGGCCAGCGCGCAATACGCCGGGCGATCAGGTCGGGGTTATCCGGGCGCTGGTTGCGCACGGCGATATCGGCTTCGCGCTTGGCCAGGCTGAGGATCTGCGTGGAGGCGTCCAGTTGCACGCGCACGTCGGGGTGTTTGTCGTGCAGGCAGGCGATGGCCGGGATCAGGAAGTCGATGGCCAGGGAGTCGGTGGTACTGACCCGCACAGTGCCGGTCAGGCGGTCATCCAGGCCCTGGATCTGGCGCTCCAGGTCGAGGGCCGAGCGCTCCATTTTCTCCACCGAAAGCAACGCCGCTTCGCCGACCGCCGTGAGCGCGTAGCCTTCGGAGGTGCGCAGGAACAAGGTTGCGTTCAAGGACTTTTCCAAGGCGTTGACGCGGCGCCCTACGGTGGCCTGGTCCACGCCCAGTACCCGTGCGGCGCCGCGCAACGTGGATTCGCGGCACACCGCCAGGAATACCCGTGCATCGTCCCAATTCATGCGGCCTCCCATTGATGCAGATATGCATCATCATGACGCTAATTCGCTGCATTATTGCATCTAAAAAGCCCGATATGCTGACCGCCGCAGAAAAAACTTCAGGACAGCCATCATGCTCGACTCCCACGCACCATCCCGCAGCGCGGTCTGGCTGCCGATCTTTGCCGGCCTGTGTGCCAGCCTGGTCAGTATCGGCCTGGCACGCTTTGCCTACACACCGCTGATCCCCAGCCTGATCCAGGCCCAGTGGTTTTCCGCCAATGACGTGGTCTACCTCGGCGCCGCCAACCTGGTGGGTTACCTGATCGGTGCGCTGATCGGCCGGCCCATCGCCCAGCGCACCTCCAATACGACCGCCCTGCGCATCATGATGGTAGCGGTGACCCTGGCCTTCTTCGCCTGTGCCTTCCCGTTGTCGGTGGTGTGGTTCTTCGCCTGGCGCCTGCTCTCGGGGATTGCCGGCGGCGCAATCATGGTGCTGGTGGCCGCGACCGTATTGCCCCACGTACCGGCCGCACGCCGGGGCCTGGCCAGTGGCGCGATCTTCCTCGGCATCGGCCTGGGCATTGCCGGCTCCGGCACACTGGTGCCGCCGCTGTTGAGCCTGGGCTTGCAGCAGACGTGGCTGGGCCTGGGCCTGCTGGCGTTGCTGTTGACGGCGGCCAGCTGGTTCGCCTGGCCCGGCGTTACGCTGCATGAAGCAGCAGCACCAATGGCCACTTCAGCGCGGATGCCGTCCGGCGTGTACCTGCTGTTCGCCCAGTACGCCTTCATGGCCGCAGGCCTGGTGCCGGCGATGGTGTTCCTGGTGGATTACGTGGCCCGTGGCCTGGGTGATGGTGCGCACATCGGCGCGATGGTCTGGGTGACGTACGGCCTGGGCGCGATTGTGGGGCCGGTAAGCTACGGGTTCCTCGCCGATAAACTCGGTGCACGCCTGAGTATCCGTGTGGTGCTGGTGGTGCAGGCGGTTGCCGTCGGCCTGTTGCCGCTGGCCAGTTCGTTCACTGCCCTTGCCGTACTGGCGGTGATCCTCGGTTCGTTCCCGCCAGGCATCGTGCCATTGGCCTTGGCGCGGGTGCATGAATTGCTGCCCAACCATCATCAGCAGCAGGTAGCGTGGAGCCGCGCCACCGTCTCCTTTGCTACCTTCCAGGCACTGTCCGGGTTTGCCTACTCGGCACTGTTCAACAGCAGCGGTGGCCAGCATGCGCTGTTGTTCGTGATTGCCGCTGGCGCCATCGTGGTCGCCCTGGCCCTGGAACTGGGCATGATTGTGCTGAACCGTCGACCGCTCGACACGGTCCCAACCCATACGCTCCCCCTTACAGGATTTGCCAAATGACCCTGCCTACCGACATGACCCTGATTGAAATCACCACGCCCGGCGGCCCCGAGGTGCTCAAGCCGCGCCAGGAACCGGTGCCCTCCCCGGCCTCCGGCGAAATCCTGATCCGCGTGCACGCCGCCGGGGTCAACCGCCCCGACGCCTTGCAACGTGCCGGCAAGTACCCGATGAAACCCGGCTTCAGCCCGATCCCCGGCCTGGAAGTGGCCGGCGAAGTGGTCGCGCTGGGCGAAGGGGTCAGCGAATACGCGATTGGCGACAGGGTCTGTGCCCTGACCAATGGCGGCGGCTACGCCCAATACTGCACGGTGCCCGCCAGCCAGGCGTTGCCGGTTCCCGAAGGCATGGAGTGGATTCAAGCCGCCGCCATCCCGGAAACCTTTTTCACCGTGTGGGCCAACCTGTTCGGCATCGGCGGCGCGCACAAGGGCCAGCGCGTGCTGATCCACGGCGGTACCAGCGGGATCGGCACCACCGCCCTGATGCTGTGCCGCGAATTCGGTATCCAGGCGTTCGCCACCGCTGGCAGCGAAGAGAAATGTGCGGCCATCCGTGCCTTGGGCGCTGAAGCCATCAATTATCGCGAGCAGGATTTTGCCGAGGTGATCGGGGCTCAAGGTGTCGATGTGATCCTCGACATCATGGGCGGCTCCTACCTCAACAACAACCTCAAGGCCCTGGCCATGGACGGGCGCCTGGTGATGCTGGGCTTCCTCGGCGGCGCCAAGGCCAATGACGTGGACCTGCTGACCATCCTCGGCAAACGCGCCGTCGTCACCGGCTCCTTGCTGCGCGCCCGTACCAAGGACGAGAAAGCCGCCATCGCCGACCAACTGCGCGAGCACGTATGGCCGGTGCTGGCAGCCGGGCGCTGCCTGCCGATGATCGACCAGGTGTTCGATTACACCCAGGCCGATCAGGCGCATGCGCGGATGGAAGGTGGCGATCACATTGGCAAGATTGTGTTGCGGGTGGTTTGATTACCCGGCGAACACCGGGTAGTCGACATAACCCGCTTCGCCTCCCCCATACATCCCTTCCGCCCGCAGCGGGTTCAACGGCCAGTCGTTGAAAATCCGCTGCGGCAAGTCCGGATTGGCGATAAACGGCCGCCCGAATGCGATCAGATCCGCCAGCCCCGCTTCAACCAGTGCTGCACCGCGTTCAGCGGTGTAGCGACCGGCATAGATGATCCGCCCGCTGAAGGTGTCGCGTACCGCTCGGCGAAATGATTCGGGCAATACCGGGGCGTTATCCCAGTCGGCTTCGGCAATGGACACATAGGCGATGCCCGACGCTTCCAATACCTTGATCGCTTCAATGTAGGTGTGGTGCGGGTCGTCTTCCACCAGGCCGATGTACACCCGGTCCTGGTCGGTGCCGCTGAACAATGGTGAGAAGCGCACGCCCAGGCGCTCGGGCCCGACCACGGCGATCACTGCTTCGACGATCTCGCGCAGGAAGCGCAGGCGGTTGTGCAGCGAGCCACCGTACTCGTCGTCACGCTGGTTGGCGTGGGCCGAGATGAACTGGTTGACCAGGTAGCCATTGGCTGAATGGATTTCCACCCCATCAAACCCCGCATCCAGTGCATTGCGCGCTGCCTGGGCGTAGTGCCCGACCAGGTCCTTGACCTCCTGCGTGGTCAACGCACGCGGTACAGGCGGTTGCATCAATTGCCCCTCGCCCGGCGCCGTTTCGATAAAGGCCTTGGCCTGAATTGCCTGGATAGCAGAAGGTGCGACCGGTGCGGCACCCTCAGGCTGCAACGCGCTGTGGGACACCCGACCGACATGCCACAACTGGGCGAAGATCACCCCGCCTTCGGCATGCACCGCCTCGGTGACCTTGCGCCAGCCGTCGATCTGCGCCGGCGTATAAATGCCCGGCGTCCACGCGTAACCCTGGCCACGCGGTTCAATCTGCGTGCCCTCACTGACCATGAAGCCGGCACTGGCGCGCTGGCGGTAATACTCGGCCATCAAGTCAGTGGCGATATCGCCCGGCTGGGCGCTGCGCTGGCGCGTCAACGGTGGCAGCACAATACGGTTGTTCAGTGTGTGGTGACCCAGTTTCACCGGGGTACTTAAAACGGTCATCTCATTCTTCCAGATTACGAGCGCGCGAAAGCATTGGCGACTTATTCAAGTCGCCAATGCATCAAGCGGTTTATTGAGTCAGGCGGTGAGTTTCAGCAGGGCCTTGGCGACATCGCTGGAACTGCCGGGATTTTGCCCGGTGACGAGCAAGCCATCGGTAATGACAAAGGACTGCCAGTCAGCGCCTTTCTCATACAGGCCACCCAGCTTCTTGAACTCGTCTTCCACCAGGAACGGCACTACATCGGTCAATTCAACGGCGGCTTCTTCCGAGTTGGAGAAACCGGTGACACGCCGGCCCTTGACCAACGGCTCGCCGTTGACCGCCTTGACATGACGCAAGGCACCCGGTGCATGGCAGACAAAGCCGATCGGCTTGCCGGCACGCTCGAAGGACTCGATCAACGCGATGGAAACCGGCGATTCCGCCAGGTCCCACAGCGGGCCGTGGCCGCCTGGGTAGAACACGGTGTCGAAGGCATCGGCGTTGACCGAATCCAGCTTCAGCGTGGTCGCCAGGGCCTGTTGCGCGGCCGGGTCGGCGGCGAAGCGGCGGGTCTGTTCGGTCTGGAAGTCCGGCTGATCGCTCACCGGATCCAACGGCGGCTGGCCGCCGGCCGGGGATGCCAGCACCACCTCGGCGCCGGCGTCCTTGAACGCGTAATAAGGTGCGGCAAATTCTTCGAGCCAGAAGCCGGTCTTGCGGCCGGTGTTGCCCAACTGATCGTGAGAGGTCAATACCATCAATACTTTCATTGTCGAGTGCCTCGGGATGACTGTGGGTTGAAGCTTAGGAGCCCGGGCGTCGTCTCACAACGTCATATCCGCAAGGTTTTCGGACATCGCTCGACGGCAGTTGCCGTTTCTCGCCCAGCCACCGACAATCGCGTCTCCCCTACCCCCTGGAGAAACACGATGCACAGCGTTGCGCTGCTGGTCTACCCGAATTTCGAATGCCTGAGCCTCAGCGTGGGCTCGGTGTTCGAGTGCGCGAACCTGTTGCGCGGCGAGCCGGCCTATGCGTTTCACCTGGTCTCGGAGACCGGCGGCGCGGTGATGACATCCCAGGGCTTTTCGGTGAACACCACGCCCATTCGGGCCGAGGGCTATGACACCTTGATCGTCGGCGGCTACATGGAGTTTCGCCTGCCGGAAGCCAACCTGCTGGAACAGGTCAAGGCCGCCTCTGCCCAGTCGCGGCGCGTCGCCTCATTGTGCATGGGCATCTTCGTGCTGGCCGAAGCCGGCCTGCTGGAAGGCAAGCGCACCACCACCCACTGGATTCACGCGCCGGCCTTTCGCAAGCGCTACCCGCACATCCAGCTGGAAGAAGACAAGTTGTTCGTGGTGGACGGCCAAGTGTGGACCGGTGCCGGCATGAGCGCCGGGGTGGACCTGGCATTGGCCATGGTGGAGAACGACCTGGGCAGCGACCTCGCCCGGCGCATTGCGCGCAAACTGGTGATTGCCCAGCGTCGCGGCAGTGAACAATCGCAGCTGTCGGCGCTGTTGGAGCTGGACCCCAAGTCAGACCGCGTGCAACTGGCCATGGCCTACGCCCGTGAGAACCTGACCCACGACCTCACGGTGGAGACCTTGGCCGATGTCGCCCGGCTGAGCCCGCGCCAGTTCAGCCGGGTGTTCCGTGAGGAAACCGGGCAGACACCGGCCAAAGCCATCGAAGCCCTGCGCGTGGAAGCCGCCCGGGCACTGATGGAAACCAGCCGTCACCCGGTGGAGGTGGTGGCCCGCGAAACCGGCTTTGGCGATCGCGAGCGCATGCGCCAGGCGTTCCTGAGGGCGTTCGGGCAGCCGCCGGCGGTGATGCAACAGGCCTTTAATGCAGGGCCGCCCGCGTAACCAGGTAACTGACCAACTGCGGGTCATCCTCCAGCTCTATCGTCTGTACCGGGCGCGGCAGGTTATCCAGCACCGTGCGCCAGAACGCCTGGGACACTTCGTCCTGGTCATAGAACCGCACCAGCCAATTGGCCTGGCCGCTGCACAGCACCTGGCTGGCGATGGCACGGCCGATGCCTTTGCGGCGGTAGCGCTTGAGGATGAACAGATCGGCCAGCTCCAGGGCATCGATGCCTGGCAATTCGCTGCCTTCGATCAGCAGGAAGCCGGCAATGTAGCCATCCACCAGCAGCAGGTTGGCGCTCCATTGCGGGTCTTGCCAGTAGCGGGCCAGGTGTTCGTCATGGATGTAGAAACGGCCGTCCGCCTCCACATCTTCCTGTTCCCAGTCGGACGACTCATAGGCGTAGTACTGGTAGAGATTACGGATCAGCTCGGCGGCTTCGGGGCCGGTCTGGATCAATTCGACGGTGACTTCGGGCATGGGGCTCTCGGTGAAAAAACGCAGGGCGCCATTGTTCACAAAACGCGAGGAGAGGCCAACCTTTCTACTTGCTGAACCGATTGCAAATAGGTGTTGCCTCGCCCAAAACCTTGAAACATTTCGAATAAACTTCGTGAAATTTGCCCCTGCTCTTCAAGGACACCTATTTTGACCAACATGTGTACCGCCGGCCTGGATGTGGGTTTTGCCTCCCTCGATTACCTACAGATCTTCATCCTTGGCGTGATCCAGGGCATTACCGAACTGCTGCCGGTGTCGTCCACCGCCCACATGCGCGTGGTGCCCGCCCTGCTCGGCTGGCAAGACCCCGGCTCGGCGTTTTCTGCGGCCATGCAACTGGCGGCGCTGGCAGCGGTGGTCAGTTACTTCTGGCGCGATGTGCGCCAGGTCACCACCGGCAGCATCGGCGCGGTGCGTCGGGGTGACTACAACGACCGTTGGTTCAAGTTGGCGGTGGCGATTGTGCTGGCGACCCTTCCCATCGGGATTGCCGGCCTGGCGTTGTCGTCGACCTTGAATGCCTGCAACTCGCCGCTGCGTGGGCTGATGGTGATCGGTATTTCCTGCGTGGTGATGGCAGTGCTGCTGGCTGTGGCGGAAGTACGCGCACGCCACACCCGTGAGGTGAGCGAAATGCGCCTGCGCGATGCGTTGATCGTCGGGATCGCGCAAATTGGCGCGTTGATTCCGGGGGTATCGCGCTCCGGCTCTACGCTGACCGCTGCGTTGTTTCTCAATTTCAAGCGTGAGGAAGCTGCACGCTTCTCCTTCCTGCTGGGCCTGCCGGCCATCGCCCTCGCCGGGCTGAAGGAGTTGTGGGTGTTGCTGCACGCCGACATGCCGGCCCATGCCTGGCCGCATCTGCTGTTCGGTCTGGTGGTGGCGAGCGTCTCGGCGTTCTTTGCGATCTGGGGCCTGATGAAGTTCCTGGAGCGGTTCTCCACCTGGCCGTTCGTGATCTACCGCGCGCTGTTGGGGGTGTTCCTGATTGTGGCGGTCAGCACTGGGTGGCTGAGCTGATCTGACATTAATCTCAAACCAGCATTAATCCAATGTGGGAGGGGGCAAGCCCTCTCCCACCTTTGTACCGTGTTGCCTTACAGACTGTCGGTTCGGTCGGCCAGTTCTTCCAGCAGGTCGGCCGACGGCACGAAAAACAGGCCGCCGGTGACTGCCGTGCTGAAATCCAGCAGGCGGTCATAATTGCCCACCGGACGGCCGACGAACATGTTTTCCAGCATCAATTCCAGGGGCTGCGGCGAGCGGGCATAGCCGATGAAGTAGGTGCCGAACTCCCCGGCACCTGGCCGGCCAAAGGGCATGTTATCGCGCAGGATCTTCACTTCTTCACCGTGCTCGTCGGTGATGACGGTCAAGGCGCTGTGGGAGTTGCTCGGCTTGGCTTCTTCGTCCAACTCGATATCCGACAACTTGGTGCGCCCGATCACTTTCTCCTGGGCCTCCACCGTCAAGCCATTCCACGCCGTCATGTTGTGCAGGTACTTCTGCACCAGCACGTAGCTGCCGCCACGGAATTCGCTGTCTTCGTCGCCGACGATGGTGAAGCCCTCGGCCTTGCGCCCTACCGGGTTCTCGGTACCGTCGACAAAGCCGATGATGCTGCGCATGTCGAAATAGCGGAAACCCTGGACCTCATCCACCACCTTCACGCTGTCGCCCAGGGCCGCCATGAGATGGGTGGCCAGTTCGAAGCACAGGTCCATCTGTTCGGCGCGGATATGCAGCAGGATATCCCCCGGTGTCGACACTGCCATGCGCCCCTCCACGCCGAACTCGCGGAACGGGTGCAGCGCCGCCGGGCGTGGCGCGCCGAACAGGCGGTCCCAGGCGTCCGAGCCAAACCCGCAGACGCAGGTCAGGTTGCCGGCCGGCACGCGCTTGCCCACCGAGCGCACCAGCCCGGCGATATCGGCGCACCAGGCGCGTACCGTGTCCTCGCTGCCGGGGGCGACGGTGGCGACCATGAAAATCGCGCTGCTGGTGATCGGGTGGCACACGGACTGGGGTTCCAGGGGCGGCTGAACGGAGGATGGGGTCATGGTGAAAGTCCAGGCTAAAGGGCGAGATTGAACCCGCGCAGATTAGCAGATCATTTCTGACAACTGCGCCACACCTCACGAATCAGCGCCTGCATCTTCAGCGCTTCGGACCAGCGATCGCTGATTTCGCACCCGTCCGCGCCGGTGATCGCATAAGGCGGCGGGCCGAGTTCGCAGGTAAAGGACAGGCTCTGCGGCGTCTGCGGGCGCGCCAGCCAGTCTTCGATCCCGTAGCGCCACCACTCGGTAAAGCGCCGGACCCAGGCTTGGTGCTGGGGAAACGCCAACGAGACTTGCACCTGCTCGCTGCTGGCTACCCGACCGTGGAAACCCCAGCTGTGGCGCAGGATGCTGCGTATCTGCGCATCGTCCTCGGCGGCGCCCGGCTCCGGCAGTTCGCGCCCGACCACGTAGTGGGACAGGTCGGCCAGCAGCTTCAAGTCGGGCATCTGTGCCAGCAGGTCAAGGGTGAACAGCAGATCATTGGTGAGGCGATAACGGTGGGTTTCCAGCAGCACCGGAAACTCCACCTGTTCGGCCAAGCGCTGCCAGCCTTCGACCAATCGCGCCGCTTCGCTTTGCGTGCGTGGGCGCACGTCGGCTTGCAGGGTGAGGTGGTGGCAGCCATAGCCACTGATCACCTCCAGCGCGGCGGCCAGGTCATCCACCGACTGCGGGAACAACTGGCCTTCGATCTGCAAGCCCTGCGCCGTGGCGGCGGCGTGCAGGCGGGCGACATCGGCGGGCTTGAAGTAATGATCGGTAATGCCGTCGAACCCGGCGGCCTTGATGCGCTCGAGTTGAGCCTCGAGTGGGCCGGGTTCGGTCTGCATGGCCCACAGGGATTGGAACACCAGGAATTGGCGCATATCAGCCTCGCAGCAGGTGTTTGAGGGACAGCTCGGGGTTGGCCAGGCTGGCGGGATCGAGTGAGCGTCGCGCGCTGATCAGGCGTTCGCAGAGCTTGATGTCCTTGGCCACGCTGTTGCCTGGCGCCCATCCGCACGCGCCTTGCAACTGGTGATCGGCATCGAGATGGAACAGCAACATGCCGCCGCCCGGCAATGGGCGGCTGACCGTCGAGGGCGTGAGCACGCCGACGGTCTGCAAGCCCCAGTCGTACTGGTCGGACCAGAACCCGGGGAGCGCCTCGAACGGCACATCGCGGCCCAGCAGGTTCAATGCCGCATGCCGGCCCTGGACCTCGGCGTTGCGCCAGGTTTCCTGGCGCTGATAGAGGCCATCCAGGCGAAACTCACACACGTCACCGGCGGCAAAAATATCCGGCGCACTGGTACGCAGGTGCGTATCCACGCGTATGCCCTGGCCCACGTCCAACCCCGCTGCGGCGGCCAATTCGATATTGGGTTGCATGCCGATGCCGACCACCACCAGGTCGCAGGGCAAGCGTTGCCCGTCCACCAGCAGCACGGCGTCGGCGTGGATCGATTCCAAGGCCACATTCAGGCGAACATCGACCCCGTGCTGGCGATGCAGGGCCAGCAGCGCCTCAGAGATAACGGCCGGCAACACCCGGCCCGCCAATCGCGGCCCGGCTTCGAGCAGGATGACCTCACAGCCAAGGCCACGTGCCGTGGCCGCCACTTCCAGGCCAATAAAGCCGCCACCGACCACCACCAACCGCGTGCCGGGCTTCAGCGCATCGCGCAGGGCCAGCGCTTCATCGTGGGTACGCAGGTAGAGCACGTTGGCCTGCTCCTGAGGCAACCGGCGCGCCCGCCCACCGATGGCCAGCAGCAGGCCGGCGTACCGCAGCCATTGGCCATCGGCCAGTTGCAGGCGATGCTGTTGCGGCTGCAACTGCGTCACCGGGTTAGCGGCGATGTGCTCGATACCCAGCTCGGCCAGTCGCGCGCTGTCGCACAGGCTGCAGCCGGCCAGGTCCGCCGTGCCCTGCAACACGCCTTTGGACAGCGGCGGCCGCTCGTAGGGCAAGTGCGGCTCATCGCCAATCAGGATCAGCCGCCCGGTGTAGCCTTCTTCACGCAAGGTCAGCGCCGCACGGCCGCCGGCATGACCGGCGCCGACGATGATCAAGGGATCGTGCATGATCAGGCCGTGACAGCGAGCAACACCCGCCCCGCTTCGACCCGCACCGGGTAGGTCTTGAGGTTGACGCACACCGGCGCGCCGAGGGCCTTGCCGGTGCGGTAATCGAAGCGCCCATTGTGCTTGGGGCACTCGATCACGTGGTCCATCACCAGGCCATCGGCCAGGTGGATTTTCTCGTGGGTGCACAGCCCGGCGGTGGCGAAGAATTCATTCTCGGCCGAGCGATACACCGCATAGGTGTGCGGCCCATGGTCGAAGCGCAGCACGTCTTCTTCGTCTATTTCGCCCACGGCGCAGACGTCGATCCATTGATCGTTCATGGCGTTTTTCTCTTGTTCTTGGGGGGGGGGTTCAACCGGCAGCGGTTTCTGCATGCACCGGCGCATGGGCAGCCGGAGGCGTATTCGGGTGAATCGGGCGCTGGACGAAATAGGTGGGATCGCTGCGCTGCTTCCAGATGGTCGGCAGAATCTCCTTGAATGCCTCGAACAGGTTGGCGTACGGCGGCGGGCAGTCGCTGCGGATTTCGTCGTGCAGTTGCGCGAGGGCGTGGTACGGCACCATCGGGTACATGTGGTGTTCGAGGTGGTAGTTCATGTCCATGTAAATAAAGCGCAGCACGCGGTTCATGTAAATGGTGCGGCAGTTGCTGCGGTGGTCGAGTACATCTTCGGCCAGGCCGACATGCTGCGTGAGGCCAAACAGATAGCCGAGCCACGCGCCATAAATACTCGGCAGGCCCACCAGCATCAGCGGCAACCAGCTATGCAGGTACAACGCGGTGCCGATCACCACGGCATAAATGCCGACCCAGATACGCGCGGCACGGAACACCTTGGGCCATTCGGATTCGGGGATGAAGTCCGCTTCCTGGGCACTCATCTTGCCCATGGCATGGCGCGCCACGCCGCTGAAGGTTTTCCAGGCCAGGGGCAGGTTGAACAGGCTCAGGCACATCATCCAGAAGCTCGGCGGACGCGGTTCGACGATCTCCGGGTCACGGCCGACCACGATGGTGTCGGTATGGTGCCGGGCATGGCTCCAGCGCCACACGTGGGGTTCGAAGATGCACATGAAGCTGGCGACCTGATACAGCACATCGTTCATCCAGCGGGTCTTGAAGGCGGTGCCGTGGCCGGTTTCGTGCCAGCGCGGGTTGGAAGCAGTGCCATACAGCACGCCATAGACCAGGAAGAACGGCACGCAGGCCCAGGTGCCCCAGAACCAGTAGCCGCCAAAACCGCTGGCAAACAGTGCGATCACCCAGATCGCGGTGTCGAGCAGTGCCGGGCCGTCACGGCGTTGCATCAGTTCTTTCATGCGTTTACGCGAGATCGGCGATTGGTACCAACTGGCCGAGACCAGGCCTTTTTCAGCGGCGCGGGCGGCTTCGGGGCCGGTTAGGCTGTAGTCGCGGCGGCCGATAGGAGCGGTGTGTTCAGGCATTGTTATTGTTCTCCACAAGCGGGTGGTTTCTGGTGCTGTGTGAAACCCACCTTAGAGAACGGGTTATTCACCCTCAAGGCCTTGAATCCATTCCCTATCAAGCTATCATCCAGGCCCAGCGGGGCTTGATAGTTTTCTATCAAGACGCACAAGGGGCTAGTCATGAACAACAACAAACGCCCAACCATCGCCAGCGTGGCCGCCCATGCCGGGCTGAGTGTGGCCACGGTCGACCGCGTATTGAATGCGCGGGCACCGGTCAATCCCGAGACTGCCGAGCAGGTATTCCAGGCGGCCGAAGCCGTGGGGTATTTTGCGGCGCGGCTGATCGGCCAGCGCATTCGCGAGCGTCGGCCGACCTATCGCTTCGGCATCCTGTTGCTGGCCACCGCCCAGGCGTTCTATGCCAGCCTGGCGCAGGCCGTCAGCACCGCCGCGGAGCAGCATGCCAACGCCAACCTGACGTGCCAGTTCGAGTACATCGTGGACCGCTCGCCCAACGCCATCGTCGCGCAGATCGAACAGTTGGCCGTGCAGTGCGATGGCCTGGCGGTGGTCAGCTTTGCCCATCCGTCGATCAACGCCTGCCTGGCGCAAATCCGCGCAGCCGGCGTGCCCGTGGTCGCCCTGCTCTCGGATATCCACGAACAGGCGGAGGAACCCTACGTAGGCCAGGACAATCATGTGGTCGGCCGCACCATGGGCTGGCTGCTCGCCCGCACCTGCGGCGCGCGCAAAGGCAGCGTGGGCATCCTGCTCGGCGGCCATCGTTTCCTCGGCCACCAGGCACGGGTCGAAGGCCTGCACAGCTACCTGGCCGAGCACGCGCCGGGGCTCAAGCCGCTGGAGCCGTTGATCAACCTCGACAACTGCGACATTACCGAAGAAGCCACCCTCGACCTGATCAGCCGCCACAGCGATCTGCGCGGTCTATGCGTGGTGGGTGGCGGTGGCGACGGCATCATCAGCGCCCTGGCGCAGTTGCCCAGGCGGCCGGCGTTGTGCTGCATCCTGCAGGAGTCCACCGAGCTGTCGCGCCAGGCGCTGCGCCAGGGTTTGATCGATGTGGTGATGGACTCGCAGCCGGGGCAGACGGCGACGGCGTTGGTGCAGTTGATGGTGGAGTTGCAGACTGCAGAAGGGTTCGATCCGGTGCGGCAGCGGGTGTATATACCGCCGCAGATTGTGACGTCGGAGAACCTCTAGCGGGCACGGCACTGGATGATCAAACCGCCCTCCTCCCGCACGTGACTCTCAATCAGCACGGGCAGGAAGTGTTGGATCACCTGCATGTTGCTGTGCAGATGGTCGCTCATATGCGGTGTGGTGAAACGACCACCGCCGGCCAATGCCATCGGCAACAACAATTGATCGGCCAGATGTTCGCCCACAGCCGTGTCGGTGCCCTTCCATTCCATGACCTGCTCGATCGCCTGGTCAGCCACCGTCTCGGCGCGCACGTTGACCTGGCCAAAAGCGCTGAACACTTCGGTGACGTGCTCATGGACATACTCCAACATCAGCATGTTGCCCGGACCTCGTTCCGGGTCGATCTCAATCGGGCACAACTGGGAGTCATCGAACGACAAGCGCTGGCGCACGCGCTTGAACTCGCGTTCGCTGACCTGCGCAGGCAACCCGGCGTTAAGCGTTATCGCCCGGGCTTCGAGCAGTTTTCCGCGCTGCATCAACTGCAACGGTGCCAGTTGCGCCGGCTGAATAAACGCCTCCAACTCACCACCACCGGCAGGCACAAACCCATACCGGTTCAAGCTCAATTCGATAACCGCGCCCATGCGCCGTAACAGCGGAAGCCAGGCCCGCTGCAAAAAGTCCACCGGCGGCGCCAGCGGATTGTGGGTGCCGCCGCAGATCGTCACGCGACTGGCCGTGGGCGCGCGCAGCAAGGCCGGCAACAGGGTCTGCAACACCAGGGTGCAACTGCCGGCGGTGCCGATGCTGAAGCGGTATTCGCCGCCTTGAATCGGCCCCGGCTCGAACACCAGGGATTGCGAGCCCAATTGCGCACCGTGTACCTGGGCCCCACAGACTCGCGCCGCCGCCAGCACAGCGGTCAGGTGTTGACGCATCAACCCTGGCCGGCTGCGCTTGGCGCGAATATTTTTAATCCGCAGGGTCAGTCCGGTCACCATCGACAAGCTCAGGCCACTGCGCAGTACCTGGCCACCGCCGATGGCGCCGTCGAGTTCAATCACGTCCTGTTTCATCGTCATCCTTAAGCAAAGCGTTTGACCGTGTCCCGCAGGTACTGGTCCAGTTGTTGTGAATCCGCATGAGTTCGTGGCAATCCAGGCACGCTGCGTTCTAATTCAGCTTGTATGTACGCGTGCAGCGCCGGACGCCGAGGCCCGTAGGCCGCTTCCCCGGCATTGCGTTTCAACGCCAGCAGGGTTGCCACTTCATCGAGCAGTTGCGCGTCATCCACGGTGCTCAACAAATCGGCGAACGTCATCGGCGGCCGGCCCAGCCCGAGGTCGATCCAACGCACCGCGAGTAATGGCCGCAGCACGTAGAAGTACTTCTTGAACCGCACCGTGTCGCCTTGCAGGTAACCACGGAAGTTTTTCTTGGCCATTGACAGATAATGACTGCGCGCCGCCGACGGGCTGTAGAACGTCTCTGCCAAGGCGCGCAACGGTTGTGTGGCCTCGACGTGCTGGCGATACACCAGCGGCGAGTCCAACCATTCCAGCAACGTGGGATTGGATTTGCGCAGCAGGCCCAGGGTCTTGCGCAACTCCCAGCCACTGACATCCAATTCGTCATCCAACGGACGCTCGATCACATCGCGCGGCGCATCTACCTGCATGAACCAGTCGGGTTTTTCCACGTAGACAAAGCGCACGTCATAGTCGCTGTCGGTGGACGCAAACCCCCAGGCCCGGCTGCCGGACTCACAGGCATACAACACCGTGACATTGCGTTCGCGCTCTATGCGGTCAAGCTCCTGTAGCACCCGCGCGCGCATGGCGTCGCTCAATGGGTGGCGTTCATCCTTTTGCATCTTGCTTCCCCTCTCAGCCTTTGACGCACACTACCTGGCGCAAGGTGTGCAGCACTTCCACCAGCTCGCGCTGAGCGTGCATAACCTGGTCGATGTCCTTGTAGGCCATCGGAATTTCGTCGATCACATCGGCATCCTTGCGGCACTCGACATGGGCGGTGGCGCGGATCTGGTCGGCCACGGTGAAGGTGTTCTTCGCCTTGGTGCGACTCATGGTGCGCCCGGCGCCGTGGCTGCAGGAGCAGAACGACTCTTCGTTACCCAGCCCACGCACAATGAAGCTTTTGGCGCCCATGGAGCCCGGGATAATCCCCAGTTCACCTTTCTTCGCCGACACCGCACCTTTGCGCGTGACCAGGATTTCTTCGCCGAAGTGCCGCTCTTTCTGCACGTAGTTGTGATGACAGTTCACGGCCTCCAGCGCCACTTCAAACGGTTTGCTGATCACCTGGCGCGTGGACTGGACCACCGCACGCATCATCAACTCACGGTTCTGCCGGGCAAAATCCTGGGCCCAGCCTACGGCTTCCACGTAGTCATCGAAGTGCTGGCTGCCCTCTTCGAAGTACGCCAGATCGCGGTCCGGCAAGTTGGCCAGGTGTTGACGCATATCCGCCTGGGCCAGTTGGATAAACAAGTTGCCGATGGCGTTACCCACTCCACGGGAGCCGCTGTGCAACATGAACCACACACGGTTGGCTTCATCCAGGCACACCTCGACGAAATGGTTACCGGTGCCCAGGGTGCCCAAGTGGTGGCGGTTGTTGCTGCGCTCCAGTTGCGGGTACTTGTCGGTGATCGCCTTGAAGCGCGGGTGCAGCGCCGACCACACCTGATCGGCCTGGGTCGGTACATTTTCCCACGCACCTTTGTCGCGACCTTTACGGCTATGGGTCCGACCATGCGGCACTGCGGCCTCGATGGCGCAACGCAGGCCGTGGAGGTTGTCGGGCAAGTCGCCGGCCATCAACGTGGTACGCGCAGCGATCATGCCGCAGCCGATGTCCACGCCCACCGCCGCCGGGATGATCGCGCCCACGGTGGGGATCACGCTACCGATGGTCGAGCCCTTGCCCAGGTGCACATCGGGCATCACCGCGAGGTGCTTGAAAATGAACGGCATCTGGGCGGTGTTCATCAGTTGCGCGCGCGCTTCAGGCTCCACAGGCACACCCTGGGTCCAGAGTTTGATCGGCTTGCCGTTGGCGACTTCCAGCAGTTGGTAGGTGGTCTCTTGCATGATCTCGATTCTTTAATGTGCAGGCCGACACTGCGGCGTTGGCTGAGGGACTGCAGCGGGCGTGCCACGTTTTTTCCCAACTCTAAAATAATTTATAAGCAATTGTTTTATATATATAATTTAAATAACTGCAGCTTTCACTTTTGAAAAACGATGACAACTCCGCAGCCAAATTCATATCCTTCCATATCGTTATTTATCTTTTGGTCTAGTCATGAAACACAAGCGCACGGTCGCCATCGGATTTATCGGATCCAAGCTGGATCGCGTCGGCAAGGGCGCCAACCGCTGGAATCACTGGCGCCCCAGCGTCAGCCTGTGCCAGCAGGAAAACTTGCAGGTCGATCGCCTGGAGCTGATCCACGATGTCGACGCCCGTGACGTCAGCCTCGCCGAGCGGGTACGTGCCGACATCCAGCAGATCTCGCCGGATACCGAGGTGCGCCTGCACCCCATGCCACTGCACAACCCCTGGGATTTCGAAGAGGTCTACGGCGCGCTGCACGATTTTACCGCCGCCTACACCTTCGACACCGACCACGAGGACTACCTGGTCCACATCACCACCGGTACCCACGTGGCACAGATTTGCTGGTTCCTGCTCACCGAGGCACGCAACCTGCCGGCGCGCCTGATCCAGACAGCCCCCAGTCGCCGCCGGGACGACACCGCTCCCGCCACCGGTACCCACACCCTGATCGATCTCGACCTGTCGCGCTACGACCGCATCGCCTCGCGCTTCGCCCACCAACGCCTGGAAGGCCTAGACTTCCTCAAGTCCGGGATCGCCACGCGCAGCAGTGCGTTCAATGCTTCCATCGAACAGATCGAGCGCGTGGCCGTGCGCTCCACCGCGCCCATGCTGCTGATCGGCCCCACTGGCGCAGGCAAATCCTTTCTCGCCCGGCGTATTTACGAACTCAAGCGCAGCCGCCACCAGGTCCAGGGCCGCTTCGTGGAAGTCAACTGCGCCACCCTGCGCGGCGATAGCGCGATGTCGGCACTGTTCGGACATACCAAGGGCGCCTTCACCGGCGCGCAGAACTCCCGCGACGGCCTGCTGCGCGCAGCGCACGGCGGCATGTTGTTCCTAGATGAAATCGGCGAGCTGGGCCTGGATGAGCAGGCGATGCTACTCAAGGCTATCGAAGAAAAACGCTTCTATCCCATGGGCGCCGACCGTGAGGTGGCCAGCGACTTTCTGATCATCGCCGGCACCCACCGCGACCTGCGCGGGCGCGTGGCTGAAGGGCTGTTTCGCGAAGACCTGTATGCGCGCATCAACCTGTGGACCTTTGACCTGCCAGGCCTGGCGGGAAGGCGCGAAGATATCGAGCCCAATATCGACTTCGAACTGGAGCGCCATGCCCGCGAGCAAGGCCGCCGCGTGCGTTTCAACCTGGAAGCGCGCCGCCACTACCTGGCGTTCGCCTGCTCCAGCGAAGCGGCGTGGCCAGGTAATTTTCGCGAGCTATCAGCCTCCATCACGCGCATGGCCACCCTGGCCGACAGCGGGCGTATTGATGAAGTCCTGGCCGGAGAGGAGATCCAGCGCCTGCGCTGCGCCTGGGGGCTGACCGAAACCCATGCACTGCTGCCGCCTGATCTGGACCTGTTCGACCAGCTGCAACTCAAGGCGGTGATCGACGTGTGCCTGCAATCCGACAGCCTTTCCGACGCCGGCCGACGACTGTTCGGGGTTTCGCGCCAGGCCAAGGCGCAACCCAATGATGCTGACCGCCTGCGAAAGTACCTGGCGCGCTTTGCCATTGATTGGAAGCAGTTGAAACCTTAGGCCTTATCCGCGGCGAAAATCGCTGGCACTCAGCCCGAACCGGCTCATTTTGTTGTACAGCCCGCCCCGCGACACGTTCAGTTGCCGGGCTGCCAGGCGGATGTTGCCGCCGGTGTTCTGGAGTGCGGCGACGATGGCGTGCATTTCGTGGCTGCTCAGGTCCTGGGCGGGTTGCGGCTCATAGGCGCGCAGCGGGGTGTGCTGCCTGGTTTCCATCGGCAGATCGGCAGGCTGAATCAGCTCGCCCATCGCCAGGTTGGTCGCCCGCTCAATACTGTTTTCCAACTCCCGCACATTGCCCGGCCAGCCATAGGCCGACAGCAATGCCATCGCCTCCGGCGAAAAGCCCTGCACCGACTTGCGCAACGAGCGTGCACAGCGGGCCAGGAAGTGCCGCGCCAGCAGCGGAATGTCTTCGCGGCGCATGCGCAGGGGCGGCACGGTGAGGTTCAGGACGTTGAGGCGGTAGTAGAGGTCTTCGCGAAACGCGCCTTGCGCCACGGCCTGGCTGAGGTTGCGGTGGGTGGCGGCAATGATGCGCACGTCCACTTGTCGCGAGTTCTTCGCGCCCACCCGGGTGATTTCACCCTCCTGCAACACCCGCAACAGGCTGACCTGGGCATCGAAGGACATGTCGCCGATCTCATCCAGAAAGATGGTGCCGCCATCCGCCAGTTCGAACTTGCCCGCCGAACCGCCACGGGTGGCGCCGGTGAACGCGCCCTCGACATGGCCGAACAGTTCGCTTTGCACCAGGTCACGGGGGATCGCCCCGCAGTTGACCGCCACGAAGGGGCCTTTGTGGCGGTCGCTGCCGTTGTGGATGGCCTGGGCGAACAGCTCTTTGCCGGTGCCACTTTCGCCGAGGATCAGCGTGGTGGAGTCGCTGCGACTGGCGATACGCCCCAGGTGCACGGCGTCCTGGATGGCTCGGGAGCTGCCCTGGATGGTTTCAAATGTGTAGCTGGCCTGGGTGCCGATCAGGCGCCGGGTGATTTCGCGGATGCGGCGGTTTTCACGCAGCGACACGATCACCCCGCCCTGCTCCATCGGGCACACCGACACCAGGCAGGCGAGTTGGCCCCGGTCAGCCAAGTGGAAGGTGCAATCGAGGTCGCGCACGGGCTCGCCAAGGACGTCGCTCAACTCGCTACGGCCCAGTTGCTGGAACGGCCGCCCGATCAGCTCCAGCCCTACGCCGAACAACTGCCGGGCATAACGGTTGAGCGCCTTGATGCAGCCGCGCTCGTCCAGTACCACCAGGCCTTCGTTGAGGACTTCGAGCACCGCTTGCTGCTCCTCCAGCAACACCTGCAACGCCATCTGCCGCGACACCGCCTCGGCGGCCGCCTGCACCGTACCGAGGGTATGGAAGTGAAACCAGCCAGGCTCGGCGGTGAGGGTCAGCATCGCCACAGTGTGGCCCTGGGCATTCCTGATCGGCGCGGCGGCGCAGTGCATGCGGCGCTGGCGCAGGCCGATGCCGAAGTTTTCCTCGGCCAGCACGTACACCAGGCGGTCTTCGGCCAGGGCCAGGCCGGTGCAGTTGGTGCCTTGCACCGACTCCAGCAGGCGGCTGCCGACCGGAGTGATGTCCAGGCCACAGAAATACAGGGTGGCGCCATCGGCATCGGTGAGGTTGATATGGCCGCGCGGGTTGTAGGCCAGCAAGCCGTGCATGACTTGCGCGGCAGCGGCGATCAGCACGCGGTGGGTGGTCAGGGTGGCGGTCAGCGTGTCGGCTGCGACAAAGCGGTACGCGTTGTCGGCTGGATCGATGCCCGCCTCGACGCTGCGCCGCCACGAATCCCAGATCACTTGGCGCACGGACGCCGGCCGGTCGACCTGGCCGGCCAGGCAATCGCGCCAGGCCTGCTCCAGCGCGGCCACCGGGCCGTCATTCAGCGCCGCAGGCCCCAGGGTCGTCAGGTAGTCGAGGTCTTGCACACTGAAGGCCATGCTCATTGGGTGATATCCATGTTCATATTTTTGACATGTCAGTATAGGCATGTCATCAGAATGAACACTTATTGTTTGTAGATATTAATTAACCCTTATTAATCAATAGGTTAAAAACTGGCACACGCCTTGCTCCCACCCCCTTGCCCATCAGGACTGTCCTGAGGCCAATAACAACAAGGGGTCATTGCATGAGTACACAAAACATCCGCCTGGGTTTGATCGGTGCCGGTCGTATGGGCAGCTTCCACGGCCTGACCGCCGCACGGCACATCCCCGGTGCCAGCCTGGCAGCGATTGCCGACCCGACGCCAGGCCAGGCCGCCCGCCTCGCCGCCGAACTGGGGGTGAGCAAGGTCTACACCGACCCTCAGCAGCTGCTCGACGACCCGGCTATCGACGGCGTGATCATCGCCGCCCCGGCCCGCAGCCATGCCGAGCTGGTGATCAGCGCCGCCCGCGCCGGCAAGGGCATCTTCTGCGAAAAACCCATGGCCATCACCCTCGATGAGGCCGACCGCGCCATCGCCGCTGCCGCCGATGCGCGGGTGCCGTTGCAGGTGGGCTTCAACCGGCGTTTCGCCAAGAGCTTTCGCACCGCGCACCTCGACGTCGCCGCCGGCCGCATCGGCACGCCGCAGTTGCTGCGCTCGCTGACCCGCGACCCGGCGCTGAACAACCCGGCCAACTCGCCGCAATGGGTAATCTTCCTCGAAACCCTGATCCACGACTTCGACACCCTGCGCTACCTCAACCCCGGTGCCGAGGCCGAGCAGGTGTATGTGATGGCCGACGCACTGATCGCTCCGCAATTCAAAAGCAAAGGCTTCCTCGACACCGCCGTGGTCGCGATCCGCTTCGACAACGGCGCCATCGCCACCGCCGAAGCCAACTTCCAGGCCGTGTACGGCTACGATGTGCGCGGCGAAGTGTTCGGCAGCGCCGGTATGCTGAGCATGGGCAGTCTCAACGACAGCGACCTGGTGCGCTACCTGGCCCAGGGCATCCAGGCCGACACCCAGCGCCTGGACACCGACCTGTTGCGCGACGCCTACATTGCCGAGCTCAACCACTTTGTCGACTGCCTGCGCAGCGGTGCCAAGCCGATGGCCAGCGGCGAGGATGCGCGCGCGGCCCTGGCGATTGCCCGTGCGTGCATCGAGTCGTTCGAAACCGGCAAGGCGGTGGCGGTATGAGCCCGTTCAAGCTGGCGGTCAGCGCCGAGATGGTGTTTCTCGACCTGCCGTTTGTCGAGCGTGTAAAGCGCATTCACGCACTGGGGTTCAGCGCCGAAATCTGGAACTGGACAGACAAGGACATCACCGCCCTGGCCGCCACCGGCGCCGATTTCACCTCCATGACCGGCTACATCAGCGGCACCCTCACCGACTCCGATGGCATCCGCCAGTTACTCGACAGCGCCCGCGAATCCTTAGGGGTAGCCGCACACCTGAATTGCCCCAGACTCAACCTGCACGGCACCGGCCTGGGTGAAGGCGGCCTGCCCGTTCAACCGGTGAGCCTGGCCACCGGGCGCATGTGGCTGAGCGCCTGCAAGACCCTGGAAAAAATCGCCCGCCTGGGGGAAGACGCCGGCCGTGTGTTCCTGCTGGAAAACCTCAACACCGAAGTCGACCACCCCGGTACGCCATTCGCCCGCGCCGACGATACCCTGGCGCTGATCGAGGCCGTGGGCAGCCCGTACCTGAAGATGAATCTGGACCTGTACCACGCGCAGATCGGCGAAGGAAATTTGATCGAACTGATCCAGCGCGCCGGCAGCGCCATCGGTGAAATCCAAGTGGCCGATGTACCAGGTCGCAAGGAGCCTGGCACCGGTGAAATCCACTACCCGGCCATTGCCAAAGCCTTGCACGCCATAGGCTACAGCGGGGTGGTCGGCCTGGAAGGCTGGGCCAGCGGCGACAGCGAGCTGGCCCTGGAGCGTTTCCGCCAGGCGTTCACCCTATAACAATAAAAGGATCACCCTTATGAATCGCTATTCGTTGTTTGCTGCCACCTTGTTGCTGCTGTTCAGCCAATGGACCTTCGCGGCTTATCGCATCGGCGTGAGCATTGCCCGGGTCGACGACAACTTCATGACGTACGTGCGCACCGGCCTGGAAGCGGCAGCCAAGCAGCAGGATGTGCAGATCCAGTTCGAAGACGCCCAGGGCGATGTGGTGCGCCAGCTCAATCAGGTCGAAGGTTTTCTCAACCAGAAGGTCGACGCGGTGATCGTGCTGCCGGTGGACACCGCCGCCACCGCCAACATGACCCGCGCCGCCGTCTCCGCCAAGACGCCGCTGGTGTACGTCAACCGCCACCCGGACGAACGCACCCTGCCCAAGGGCGTGGTCACCGTGGCCTCCAACGACATCGAGGCCGGCCAGTTGCAGATGCGCTACCTGGCGGAAAAACTCGGCGGCAAGGGCAACGTGGCGATCATCATGGGCGACCTCGCACAGAACGCCACCCACGACCGCACCGAGGGCGCCAAACAGGTGCTCAAGGACTTTCCCGGGATCAAGGTGGTCGAGCAGCAAAGTGCTGAATGGCAACGCAGCAAGGGCATGGACCTGACCAGCAACTGGCTGCTGGCGGGCACGCCGTTCGATGCCATCGTGGCCAACAACGATGAAATGGCGATTGGCGCGGCCATGGCCTTGCAGCAGGCGGGCAAAGCCAAGGGTGAGGTGGCGATTGTGGGCATTGATGGCTTGCCCGACGGGCTGGCGGCGATCAAACGCGGCCTGCTGACGGCGTCGGTGTTCCAGGACCCGAAGGCCCAGGCGACCCAGGCCTTGCAGGCGGCTGTGCGAATGATCAAGGGCGAGGCGATTGAGCCGCAGGTGTGGGTGCCGTTCGAACTGATCAAGCCCGAGCAGGTGGCGGTGTTCGAGCAGCGCTACCAATAAACTGGAGTGTGGTGATCCAAATGTGGGAGGGAGCAAGCTCCCTCCCACATTTTTAGTCCAAGTCGCGAGCGCTATGGCGTTCGGCCAACTGCTCATGGGGCTCGCCGGACACCCGGTTGACCCGCCGCCCACGCTGCACCGCCGGCCGCGCTTCAATCGCGTCCGCCCAGCGCAACACATGCTGGTACTCATGCACCGAGAGGAACTCCGCCGCGCCATACAAACGCCCTTTGACCAACCCGCCATACCAGGGCCAGATGGCGATATCGGCGATGGTGTACTCATCACCCGCGATGTATTCGCTCACCGCCAGGCGCTGGTCGAGCACATCGAGCTGACGCTTGGTCTCCATGGCAAAGCGGTTGATCGCATATTCCATCTTGCTCGGCGCATACGCATAGAAGTGGCCGAAACCACCGCCCAGGTAGGGCGCGCTGCCCATCTGCCAGAACAACCACGACAGGCATTCGGCGCGGGCGGCGGGTTCGGTGGGCAAGAACGCGCCGAACTTCTCCGCCAGGTATTGCAGGATCGCGCCCGACTCGAACACCCGAATCGGCGTGGCGCCGCTGCGGTCCAGCAGTGCCGGGATCTTGGAGTTGGGGTTCACCCCCACGAAGCCGCTGCCGAACTGGTCGCCGTCACCGATCTTGATCAGCCAGGCATCGTACTCCGCACCGCTGTGCCCGAGGGCCAACAGCTCTTCCAGCAGGATCGTGACCTTCTGCCCGTTGGGCGTGGCCAGGGAGTACAACTGCAGTGGATGCTTGCCCACCGGCAATTCCTTTTCATGGGTCGCGCCGGCCACAGGGCGGTTGATGCTGGCGAAAGTGCCGCCATTCTCGGTGTCCCAGGTCCACACTTTCGGGGGTACGTAATCGGTCATGCTTACTGCTCCAAATGTGCTTGCGTTCAACGAAGCGTTCCAGACTAAACCAAAGGTCGATGGCTCGTCACACCGTGAATGCGGCCAATCTCCAGGCTGACGTCAAAGATGCAGCGGTGCACCCACGGCGTCATTGCCGGGCACCGTTACCCGCAGGGCAATCAACAAGGCGGCCAACAGCATCAACACACCGGCGCCGAGAAACACCCCGCTGATGCCACTGAGACTGAACATCGCGCCCCCACCGGCCGCGCCCGCCGCAATGGCCGACTGCACGGACGCCACCACCATGCCGCCGGCACTTTCAGCTTGATCCGGCACGCTGCGGGCTACCCAGTTCGACCACGCCACCGGCACGCCGCCAAACGCCATGCCCCACAGCGCCAGCAGCAACGCCTGGCCTGGCAGCGAGGCCGGCAGCAACACCAGCGCCAGCGCCGCGACGCCCACCAACACCGGCATCAGCACCAAGGTGCCGCGGGGATAACGCACCAGCATCCAACCGGCCAACAGCGTGCCGACGAAGTTGGCCGCACCGAAGCCCAGCAGCATCAAGGCCAGCCCTTCAGTGCCCACGCCCGTGGTGCTTTCGAGGAATGGCCGGATGTAGGTGAACAGCGCAAAGTGCCCGGTGTGCACCAGCACGCAGCCCAACATGCCGATGGCGATGCCTGGACGCAGCAGCACATCCAGTACCGTGCGCAAGCGTGCGCTGCCCGTGGGGGCCAACGGTGGCAACGTGAACAGCTGGAACGCCAGCGTCACCCCGCCGACCGCTGCCGCCGCCACAAATGCACTGCGCCAGCCATACAGGCCGCCCAGGTAGCTGCCCAACGGCACGGCAACCACCGTGCCCACGGCAATGCCACTGAAGATGATCGACAGCGCACGGGGCAGCAGCGCCGCCGGCACCAGCCGCATCGCGACCGCCGCCGCCATGCTCCAGAAGCCGCCCAGGGCAACACCCAGCAGGATGCGCATCAACAGCAGCACCGCCAGGCTGGAAGAAAACGCCACCAACAGGTTGGACGCAATCATCAGCAGGGAAAAACCCAGCAGCACCACGCGTCGGTCGATCCCACGCGTGAGGCCGGGCACCAGCAGCCCGGCAAACAACGCCACCACTGCCGTCACCGTCACGGCTTGGCCGGCCAGCGCCTCGGACACTCCCAGGTCCATCGCCATTGGCGTCAACAAGCTTGCCGGCAGGTATTCCGCCGTCAACAAGCCGAATACCCCCATGGCCAGGGAAAACACCGCCATCCAGGCGGGCGCATCGGGCTCAACTTGGGCAGAGTGAGCGGCTTGGGCTACACAATCATTCATCACACAACATCCTCGGTCATTAGCACGACGGCCAGTCTAGGTTTGCCAACCCGGATGATCTATGATGCAAACCCTTGAGTTTTTGACCGAAACCCCGAACATGGCTGCAGCGGCGCCCTTCAACCTGTCCTCCGACCTTATCGACGAACTGCTGCGCGGCATGCGCCTGCGCGGCGTGCAGTACCGACGCATCCAGGCCGGACCGAGCTTCGGCATGGGCTTTGACGCCAGACCGGGGCATGCCTACTTCCACCTCCTCGCCGCAGGAACGGCCACCCTGCGCACCGATGACGGCAGCCTGTTCGAACTGTCGGCGGGCAATGCCGTGTTCATCTCCCACGGCGGTGCCCATGCGCTGCTGTCCAGTGCGGACAGGCCGGTGCAGGCCATCGGCGGCTTTGACACGACACCACTGGGCGAGACCGTCTGCGCCGTGGACGCATCACCGGACTCACCGCCGAGCACGTTGCTGTTCAGCGCCTGCATGGAGTTCGAACTCGGCAGTCTCCAGGGGCTCGGCAGCCTGATGCCAGCCTTGATGCTGATCGATGCCCAGGGCCAGCGTTACCCCGGCCTGATGCCGATCCTGGCGGTGATGGAGCGCGAAGTCGCCGCGGCTCGCGTCGGCTACCCCGGCATCCTCACGCGTCTGGCCGATGTGGTGGCTGCCATGATTGTGCGGGGTTGGGTGGAATGCGCCTGCGGCAATGCGTCGGGTTTGGTCGCAGCGTTGCGCGACCCACGCCTGGCGGGCGCCCTGCTCGTGCTGCACCAGCAACCCGGGCGCGATTGGAGCGTGGCCGAACTGGCCGCGCAGTGTCACACCTCCCGCTCGGTATTCGCCGAGCGCTTCCAGGCAACCCTGGGTCTCCCGCCACTGCGCTACATGACGGAACTGCGCATGCGCCTGGCCAGCCAGTGGCTGACCCTGGAACGTTTACCCATCGAAGAAGTGGCGCTGCGCCTGGGCTACACCTCCCAGGCGGCGTTCAGCCGTGCATTCAAGCGCATTACCGGCCAGCCACCGGGGGCCAGCCGGCAGAACATCAGGCGTCCTGCCTGAATGACCGCAGCCTGACCTTTGCAGGCAACATTCAGTCATTGCGCATGCCGATCCTGTGCCCTTACTCTCTGGAGCCATCACCTTGAGAGCAACGGAGGCTTCATGAAACTGATCGGCATGCTGGACTCGCCCTACGTACGCCGCGTGGCCATTTCCCTGGACCTTTACGGCGTCGATTTTGTGCATGAACCGCTGTCGGTGTTCAGCACGTTCACCGAGTTTTCCCAGATCAACCCGGTGGTCAAGGCGCCGACCCTGGTGCTGGATGACGGCACGGTGCTGATGGATTCCAGCCTGATCCTCGACTATCTGGAAACCCTGGCCCCGGCCGATAAAAAGCTGCTGCCCCCCTCCCCCGCAGGTCGTGCCCATGACCTGCATATCCTTGGCCTGGCCCTGGCGGCCTGCGAGAAAAGCGTGCAGATCGTTTACGAACACAACCTGCGCCCGGCCGAAAAGCTGCATGCGCCCTGGCTGGATCGCGTCAGCGGGCAATTGCTGGCGGCCTACTCGCTGCTGGAAAAACAACTGCCTGACAGTCAGGAGTTGACCCAGGCTTCCCTGACAGCGGCAGTCGCCTGGTCGTTCAGCCAGTTCACCGTGGCGTCGGTGGTCAAGGCCGATGCGTTCCCCAACCTCAAACGCCACGCCGAGCGGCTGGAACAGCACTCGGCTTTCAAGCGTTATCCAATCGAGTAGGCAAGGCAGTTCTAATGTGGGGGGGCGGCGTGACGATTCGAATTGCTGCCGATGACTATGTTTCAGCAACAGGTGTGCAGACTGACACGCCGCGATCTCGTAGCGTCAGTGATTAAGGCCGAAGCGTTTCCCAATGGGCGACGCTATTGCGAATGAATAGAACCGCCTCCGGTGTCCAATCGTCATGCCATCGAATACACGCCCTGGAGTTCAAGTGCCCTGATCCTGAGGTAATCGGCGGCAATCACTTCAGGGTCAGCATGTACCAGATACACCGTGCCTGGCTGGCTGAACACATCCTGAGTCACACTTAGTACGTGCCCATCGTCAACGTAAAACACCGCATCAAAGAAGGACTCAAGCTTAAGCAATTCACTCAGAAAAAAGCCCTGTTTGAAACGTCCCTTCGCACGGTTGATCAAGCAAACGTTGTAGGTGTGTTGCATCAGCCTATAATCGGTGTTTGCTGCCACTAATCGGGCAAACAGTTCAGGTGCAGTGATCGATAAAACAGTTGCTTCGATTTGGCCGAGTCCTGTCGTTTGCCTAGACACGTCGGGCCGTAAAATGCCATCGGTTCGTGCAGCGATCTCCACCAGTTTCGGGCCATCGTCAGTGAACATAACTTCGGCGTGGCTGGGGCCGTTACGGATGCCGAGCGTGCGCACCACTTCCCGAGTGTAATCCACCAAGCTCGAATACTCCGGTGAATCGGCGTCAATCAACTCATCAATGTCATAGAGGACCCCACCGCTTTCAGTGCGCTGTTTCTGATAGCGAACTACTTCAGTGACAAGCTGCTGGCCGTTGAGCGAAACCATATTCACCACATATTCCACCCCTGCCAAATACTCCTGGATCAGCACCTGGTGATTGGGAATGCTCAATTTGTTAGTCGCGCCCAATAGCTTGCCGACTGCAACCTCACAAGCACGCAAGTCCTCACAAATGAATACGCCATCAGCGCCAGCGCTTTCGAGGGGTTTAACCACCACGGGAAAACGACCATGATCATTAATCCAGGTCTCAGCACGCTCCCACGTGTCCGCGGTGAACTGCTGCGCTGCCAATAGCTGCGCTTGGGTAATGCGATGAATCATGTCGTATTTATTTCTGCGGGCGGTGCTCTTCTCGATGTCATTGCGATAAGGCAGTTGAAGGTGCTCATTCAATTCATCCGCCAGCCGTACACCGGTTTCGGCGCCGGCAATAATGAATTGTGGCTTGAACTGCTCGACACTCGCCAACGTGGTGGCAAACCCCGTATTCACGATGACGTTGTCATAAATGGAATAATCGAAGCCTCGATAGTAATAACCGTCCAAGGTGTTGGATGAGGCCACATGCATCAGTACACACCCTGCTTCAGCAAGGCGCTTTGATATAAATTTTCCGGATGAGAAACCATCGACGACAATCACCCTGCTCATGTTGTTTCCCTCCGCAGTGCATATAACGCCCTTCCCAACAGCAAAAACACAATGAGGCTGACCGCAGTAACACTCGCGATAGAGAATTCGACTCTGTCGTCGAGGTACTGCAACAACAAGACAAATACCGGAAGCGTCAACAACACCAAAGAAACATGGATGGGCGTGAGATAGAAGATTGTTTTCTGGATCAAGTAGATGGGCAACAGATGCCCTATCACAACCAGCAGTACCATTGGCAGAATCAACTCGGCATTCAGCCTGAAACTCTCCCCCAAAGCAGTCATTGCAAGGACGCATGCACCGACCATTACCACGCTCCTGACCGCCAGAATTTCATAGACGGACCATTGCCGCCGGTAAAGCTCCTTGGAAAACACCGTGTACATAACCGTACCCAGTGCACACACCACCACGCTGGCGATTCCCATCAGCCGCTCTTCCAGCGTCGTAGTGGCTATACCACTGTCTCCTGCGAAGGAGTTAAACAGCATGATTCCCACGGAAACAAGCACCAGACACGACACCACCGCATCTACGAAAGCGACTTTGGCATTACGCTTGTTGGCCATTAAGATAACTAACGTGAGCGCCGGGCCACAGGCGACCGAAGCGACTCCGACCACGGCAGGCTCCAGGTATTTCAAGGCGTAAAACAGGCCACCCCAATTAAGCAATACTGAAACATTCACGACAACAACTATTACCCAGTGCATCCTTATCTTTGAAAGTAACGAGCCAGCGTTATCAAACAGGGCACACACGACAAAAAAAATGGCAGACGTTGTAAAACAATAAAAAACAACAAGCAGCGTATTGATCGTTTGCGTGACGAATGCTACGTACACATCGAACGCAGCGCTGATCAGGCAAAAAATCAAACCTACAACTACGCCAGAACGCACCATGGATACACCTGTCAAGTTGAGCCAGCAAAGCAATTCAAACCACGCTCACTCCGCTTTCGTTTACCTTGATTTTCAAGACGGACTTAACAGAAAGGCCTGTCATCTTTCGAACCTTTTCGAAACCACCATTTCCAACTTTTTCAACCGCACAGACCACATCGAGCAACTCCCCTCCCGCCGACCTTATCGCTTCAGTTAAAGCAACAATTGCCCCCCCGGTACTCAATGTATCGTCAATAATTGCAACACGATCGCCTGCCTCAATCCCGTTGAGATACATTTCGCCTTGAAAATATTCAGAGTCGATGGAAACTACTTGTTCATTAATAGTGCCAAGACTGTAGGGATACCATCTGGCCACAGCCATGGGAATGCCGGTAAGCAAGGATACCGTGGTAGCTAGCGCAGCTCCCTTATCTTCTTCAGTCACAATTTTTGAAACATTCAGATCCATCAACCTTACTATTCGTTGAGCCACCTCCACCAATACCGCAGGGCGCAACGCGGGAATCTGGTCGGTAAACTCATTCACCGTAGTGTACGCCCCCCCAGAGTTAACAACTTTCGCATCCTTATAGACTTGTTCAAGTAGCATCATCCACCCCACCATACTCAGGATAAAAACCGTCCCAGCGACTCGCATACTTCCAAGAACTGTCAAAAAACACAGTAACAATATTTTTCTTCTGATGCGTTAGAGCGACCTCTTCGCAAACTAATAAATTCGCGCCACACGTAGGCCCGACAGGCACCCTTTCATGTTCAATAAACTGCTTCATTCGAACCCATGCTTCATTGCCATCAACCACTCGCACTTCGTCGACAAGCGCAGAGACCGTATTAGTCGACAGCACCCCTCCCCCTAACCCCATCAAATTATGAGGGCGGTGCTCAAATGTTAAATTATTTCTTTCTGAATACAGTGGAGCAGATTTATTGACTTCAATCGCCACTGTCCTTATCTCTCTATACTCACACTTCAACACCTCAGCTATACCCGAAAAAGTTCCTCCCGTGCCAATTGAGCACACAAAAAAATCCGGTACCACATGCTGATGACGTAACGCTTCTACTATTTCTTCTCCACAGTCAGCCCAAGCGGCCTTATTTAATAGGTTATTGGACTGATCAAGAAAAAAAACCTGTTCATTCAACTGTTCAGCTTGATAGCGCCTAGCTGCAAGTACCGCACCCGACAAGAAACCTTCCTTAGGCGTCTCGATTATCTCCGCACCCAATGAGCGTATCTGGACTTTTCTCTCTTGCGTCATGCCTTCAGGCATAAAAATTTTTATCTTGTATCCCTTCAGACGTCCAATCCATGCAAGTGCCGCACCGCCATTCCCTGTGGAGCTATCTACTAGGGTCATACCGGGTTGGATAGCACCAATCTTTTCCAACCCATTAATAATACTTAAATATGTTCTGTCCTTATGGCTTCCCGACGGGTTCAAGAACTCGCACTTAGAAAAGCACCTACCGCCATTAATAGACAGACTTGCCAACTCTATGAGCGGTGTCCTACCAATATCAGTCAGCTTCATGAAAAATAATCTCAATACCTGATAGCCACTTCAAGACATTATCAGATCATTCTCATGGCAAACAACTAGCCGAACGGCTAGGTATTAAAGCCCTCGAAGAGCGCTATACCCCCGCCTCATTACTTGAAAAACGCTTCGAAAAAACCAGCGATGGCGACACATGCCAACCACCGTAAAATGCAAAAAATGTCATAACAGCGGTGGTATGGGCAATGAATCTATCGCCTGTGCCACCGCCATCGGCGCTTGAGTTGGGTGACTCTCTACACCCAACCACCATCCACAATAAAGTTCTGCGCCGAACACATCGCCGAGGCATCGGAGGCGAGAAACAACGCCATGTTGGCGATGTGTTCCGGCAAAACGCTCCCCGGCAAACACTGACTGCGGCTGATCAGTTCCTTGGCGGCATCGTCGACCCACATCGCCAATTGTTTTTCCGTCATCACCCAACCCGGCACCAGCGTATTCACGCGGATCCGGCTCGGCCCCAGTTCCCGGGCCAGGGCGCGGGTCATGCCGTGGGCGGCGGCCTTGCTGGCGGCGTACACCGGGTAGCCGGCCGAAGCCATCATCCAGCCTACCGAACCGAGGTTGATGATCGCCCCGCCGCCCGCGTTTTTCATCATCGGCACCACGGCCTTGGCGGCGAAGAAGGCGTGCTTGAGGTTGACGGAGATGAGCCGGTCGAACATTTCCGAATCGACTTCTTCCAAGCTGTGGCGTACGTCATTAGCGGCATTGTTCACCAGCACGGTGATCGGCCCCAGCGAGTGTTCGAAACGAGTGATGGCGGCTTTATAGGCTATCTCGTCGGTGATGTCGCAATTGACGAATTCCACGGTGTGCCCGCGCGAACTCAACAGAGCCGCCAGGCGTTCGCCCTGGCTTTGCGCGCGGTCGACAAAGCCGACCTTGGCGCCTTGGGCCGCGAAGGCGCGCACCATGAATTCGCCAATGCCTGAGGCGCCTCCAGAGATCAGGACAGTCTTGCCTTCAAGGTCGGGATAAACGGCGTGATGAGTGGTCATAAAAGGTTGCCTCACTTAATTAGTCTTATTTTATTTTGCAAAACGCGGTTTAAGGCTATAAATTCGCTGTCATATCGACAAAATATCGCACATTAGTAGAACTATTCCACTCAAAACAACAAAAGGAAGTTCGACCATGAAGCACCCTCGTTACCTGCTTTCGGGCCTCGCCCTGTCCATGCTGGTCGCCAGCGGCGGCGCCCAGGCGGCGGGCCTTACCAGCGAACACAAACCGTTCGGTAAAACCAATGACGGCACCGCCGTCGAGCAGTACATCCTGCGTAACAGCCATGGCATGCAAGCCACGGTGATCACCTACGGCGGCGTGTTGCAGTCGCTGAAAGTACCGGACAAACACGGCAAGCTCGACGACGTGGTGCTGGGCTTTGACGACGTGCAAGGCTATCAGAGCGGTACGGCGTTCTTCGGCGCGACCATCGGCCGTTTCGGCAACCGCCTGGCCGGCGGCGCCTTCGAACTCGACGGCAAGCGCTACCAGGTGCCACTCAACGACGGCCCCAACTCGCTGCATGGCGGCGCCCAGGGCTTCGACAAGCGGGTGTGGAAAGCCACGCCGGTCAAGGCCAAGGACTCGGTCGGCGTGACCCTCACCTACCTGTCCAAGGACGGCGAGATGGGCTTCCCCGGCAACCTGAAGACCGAAGTCACCTACCGCCTCAACGACAACAACGAACTGCACATCGACTACAGCGCCACCACCGACAAACCGACGGTGCTCAACCTCACCAACCACAGCTACTTCAACCTGGCCGGCGCGGGCAATGGCGATATCCTCAAGCAGGTCGCCACCTTGCATGCCAGCCATTACACGCCGGTGAATGCGACGCTGATTCCCACCGGCGAACTGGCGCCGGTCAAGGGCACACCGATGGACTTCCTCACGCCGACGCCGATCGGCCAGCACATCAAGGACGATCACCCGCAGCTCAAATTCGCCGAGCCGAAACAGGGTGGGTTCGACTTCAACTGGGCATTGGATACCCAGGGTGACGTGAAGCAGGTGGCGGCCGAGGTGCATGATCCTGCGTCCGGGCGGCGCTTGCAGCTGTTTACGACCGAGCCTGGGGTGCAGTTCTATACCAGCAACTTCCTCGATGGGTCGGTGAAGGGCAAGGCTGGCAAGACCTATCAGCACTGGAGTGGGTTTACGTTGGAGACCCAGCATTTTCCGGATGCGCCTAATCAGCCCAAGTTTGCGTCGACCCGCCTGAACCCAGGGCAGACCTACACCCAGAACACTGTCTTCAAATTCTCCGCGGACTAAACTTGTGGGAGGGGGCTTGCCCCCGATAGCAGAGTGTCAAAGACAGAGATGCACACTGACACACCGCTATCGGGGGCAAGCCCCCTCGCACATTTGGAACTACATTTGGCTTGGGATCAGCGTTGTTTCATGCGGTCGATGACCACTGCCAGCAGCAGGATCGAGCCGCGGATCACGTACTGGTAGAAGGTGTCGATGTTCTTCAGGTTCATCGCATTCTCGATGATCGCCAAAATCAACACGCCGGCAATCACATGACGGATCATCCCCACCCCGCCGCTCAGCGACACCCCGCCCAGCACGCACGCCGAGATCACGGTCAGCTCGAAGCCCTGTCCGATCATCGGCTGGCCGGAGGTCATGCGCGAGGCGAGGATCACCCCGGCCAACGCGCCGATCAGGCCGTGCACGGCAAAGATCAGGATCTTGGTGCGGTCCACATTGACGCCCGCCAGCAACGCCGCTTCCGGGTTGCCGCCGATGGCCATGGTGTTGCGTCCGTAAGTGGTGTAGTTGAGCAGCCAGCCGAAGAACAGGAAGCACAGGATCGTGATCAGGATCGGCACCGGCACCCCCAGCAACTGGCCGTTGCCGAAGATGAAGAACTGCTCCTGGGACACCCCCACCGCCTTGCCGTTGGCGAAGATGTACGCCAGGCCGCGCACGATCTGCATGGTCGCCAAGGTAGTGATCAGCGCGTTGACCCGCAGCTTGGCGATCACGATGCCGTTGATCAGCCCCACCATCAGGCCCATCAGCAAGGCGGCGCCAATGCCCAACAGGACGCTGTCGGTGTCGCGCATCACAATCGCCGCCACCACCCCGGCGCAGGCGATCACCGAGCCCACCGACAGATCGAAATGCCCCGACGCCAGGCAGAACAGCATGGTGCAGGCGGCGATGCCCACGGTGGAAATCGCCAGGCCCAGGCCACGCATGTTCAGCGGTGACAGGAAGTTGTCGATGAGCAAGGCGCACAGCAGGAAAATGCTCACCGCCGCCAGCAGCATCGCCCAGTTGTCCAGCAGTGCACGCAGGTCCAGAGCCTTGCGCGCCGTGGGCAGCACGTTGTGTTGAGTGGTCATAGTCGTCTCTCAGTTCGCCACGCTGCGCGGCAGGGCCAATTGCAGCAGGTTGGATTCGGTAGCGTCTTCGCGGGTTTGTTCGCCGCGCATCGCGCCTTCGCACAGCACCAGGATGCGGTCGGAGATGCCCATCACTTCCATCAGGTCGCTGGACACCACAATCACCGCAATGCCCTGGGCCGCCAGGTTATGGATGATCTGGTAGATCTCGGCCTTGGCGCCGATATCGATGCCACGGGTCGGTTCGTCCAGCAGCAACACCTTCATCGGCATCGACAGCCAGCGACCGAGAATGGCCTTCTGCTGGTTGCCGCCGGACAGGTACATGATCTTCTGCGCGGCGTTCGGCGTCTTGACCTTCATGGCCTGGATCTGCTGGTCGGCGTTGCCCTTTTCCCAGCCCTCGCGCAGCAGCCAGCCGAACGTGGAGTGGGCACCGCGTGCGCTGATATTGATGTTCTCGGCGACGCTGGACAGCGGGATGATGCCTTCCTTCTTGCGGTCCTCCGGGCACAGCAGCACGCCGGCGGCGATGGCATCCCTGGGCGAGCGCAGTTGCAGCGCCTGCCCGCACAAATGCAGGCTGCCGGCACTGGCGCGCTCCAGGCCGCTGAGCAGCCGGAACAGCTCGGTGCGCCCAGCCCCGACCAGCCCGAACAGGCCAAGGATCTCGCCCTTGCGCACACTGAAACTGATCGGCTCACGCAGGCCGGGACCGAGCAGGCCATCGGCCTTGAGCGCGACTTCGCCGTGCTCACGCGGGCGGTAGTCGTAAATGTCCTGGATATCGCGCCCCACCATGCACGTCACCAGTTGGTCATGGGTCAGCGCGCTCATGTCCTCGAAGGTGCGCACGTAGCGGCCGTCCTTGAACACCGTGACGGCGTTGCAGATGCGGAACACTTCTTCCATGCGGTGGGACACGTAGAGCACCACTTTGCCCTCATCGCGCAGGCGGGTGATGATCGCCATCAGGCGGTCGATCTCCCGCGCCGACAGGCTGCTGGTCGGTTCGTCAAAGGCAATCACATGGGCGCCACGGGACAGCGCCTTGGCGATTTCCACCAGTTGACGCTGGCCAAGGGACAAGCGCCCGAGTTTCTCGGCCGGGTCGATTTCATCCGCCAGCCCCTTGAGGCACGCGAGGGCCTGCATGCGCAGGAGCCCCCGGTTGACCACGCCGAAACGCGACGGCAAGTGGCCGAGGAACAGGTTCTCGGCCACCGTCATTTCCGGCACCAGATGCAGTTCCTGGTGGATCACCGCCACGCCGCTGGCAATGCTGTCGGCGGCGCATTTGAAGGCCATGGTCTGCGCGCCGATGTGCAGCGAGCCGCTGTTGGGAATGTAGGCGCCGCCGAGGATCTTCAACAGCGTCGACTTGCCCGCACCGTTCTCGCCCATCAGGGCGTGCACCTGCCCGGGGTGGGCGGTAAAGCTGATGCCATCCAGCGCCTTGACCCCGGGAAAGGTCTTGCCGATGCCGTCAAAGCGCAGGGCCGCAGCGGTCATTGCCACAACCCGATCTTGGTCAGTTCTTCCTTGAAGTTGGCGCGGGTGATCAGCGTCACTTCGTCCATCGCCGTGTATTTCGCAGGCTCGGTGCCTTTAGTGACCCAATCGAACATCATCTTCGCAGTGTTGTAGCCCTCGATATGCGGGCTGGGCAGCATGGAGCCAAAGAAGCCGCTTTCAGGCTTTTTCAGTTCGCCAATGGCGTCGGTGCCATTGATGCCGATACCGATCACATTGGCGGCCTTGAAGCCGGCGCTTTCGGTGGCGCGTACGCCGCCCAGCACGGTGTTGTCGTTCATGCCGCCGATGATCAGGTTTTTCGCGCCGCTGGGCAGCTTGACCAGCGCCGAGTTGGTGGCGTCCATGCTGCCGGGTACGTCGAGAGTCTTGGCGGCGGTGAACAGGATGTGGTCCTTGGGCATGCCGGCTTCTTCCAGGGATTTGACCGAGCCGTCGGTGCGTTTCTTGCCGGTGTCGAGTTCGTTGAAGGTGTTGATCACCGCGTAGGTGTCCTTCCAGTCCCAGCCGCGTTTTTTTGCTTCGGCCGCCATCGCGGCGCCCTGCTTCTGGCCCACTTCAAAGGCCGCCATGCCCAGGTACGGCACGTCCTCCATGAAGTTGCCCTTGGCGTCGACAAAGCGGTCATCCACGGCAATGACTTTCAAACCGTTGGCCTTGGCCTTGGCCACGATGGCCGGGCCGAGGGACACGTCCGGCGGGCAGATCACAAAGCCCTTGGCACCGTTGGCGGCCAGGCTGTCGATGGCCGACAGGGTCTTCTCGCCATCGGGCACGGCGATCTTGATCACGGTGAAGCCATGCTCCTTGCCGGCTTTCTCGGCGAAGGCCCATTCGGTCTGGAACCACGGCTCCTCGGCCTGCTTGACCAGGAAGCCGATCTTCACTTCTTCAGCGGCCAGCAACAGCCCGCTCAAGCTCATGGCAGAGACCGCCACAGCGGCGCAGCACAGGGAACGCAAACCACGACGACGATTCATACGGGTGACTCCTTGTTGTTGTTTTTAAAGGGGGACTTATCCGGCAAAGCGATGACAGGGTTTTCCAGGCACATCGACCTCGATGGCCAATACCGCGCCATCCAAGGGGTGTTCCAACGGGCTGGCCGCGCTGGTGATGTACAGGGTGGTGAGGTTCGGGCCACCGAACACGCAACTGGTGGGGCGGCTGACGGGCAGCTCGATGATGCGGTCGACGGTGCCGTCGGGCGTGAGGCGCAGCAGGCAACTGCCATCCCAGCGGGCGTTCCAGATGTAGCCTTCCACATCCATGGCCGAACCGTCCGGCCCGCCACGCTCGTGGGGACCGAACCACGCCTGCGCGGATTCGAGTTGGCCGTCTGGCTGGATAGCGTGGCGGTACAGCGTGCCGTCCAGGCTGTCGCCGAAATGCACCTGCCGACCGTCATCACTCCACAGCAAGGTGTTGGGAATGCCCAGGCCGCTGAGCAACGGTGTGACCTGCGCATCGGCATCGATACGAAACAGGCCGCCGGAGCGTCGCGTGATGGGCAGGTCTTCACCCTGCTCGCCAATATTGTTCTGCATGGTGCCCAGCCACAGCCGGCCCTGGGCATCGCAGCGTGCTTCATTGCCACGGTTGCCGGGTTGCGGGTCGGCCACGCACAGCAGGGTCAGGGCCTCGGTGGCCAGGTCGAGGCGATACACGCCGCTGCTCAGGGTCACCAGGGCATCGCCGCCCTCACACGGGATGAACGCCGAGACATGCTCGGGCAACTGCCACACCCGCAACTGCCCGCCCATCAGGCGCAGTGCCTGTTTGCCGGCAATATTCACCCAGTACAGTGCCTGGGTGGGCGCGTCCCAGAACGGTCCCTCGCCCAATTGCGCACGGTGCGGGGTAACGGCGATACACGACATGATGCCTCCTGGATTGTTGTTCTCAGGTGTGCGTTACAGCGGTTCGCGAGATGGCGTGCCATCCACCAGCCGCTGGATGCGCAACGGATTGGCGTTTTTCAACGCGTCGGGCAGCAGGCTATCAGGGTAATTCTGGAAGCACACGGGGCGCAGGAAACGCTCGATGGCCAAGGTGCCAACCGAGGTGCCACGGGCATCCGAAGTGGCCGGGTACGGCCCGCCATGCACCATCGAATCGCAGACTTCCACGCCGGTCGGGTAGCCGTTGAGCAGGATGCGTCCGACTTTCTGCTCCAGCAGCGGCGTGAGTTCGGCGAACTGTTGCAGGTCGGCGGGCTCGCCAATGATCGTCGCCGTAAGTTGACCGTGCAGACCGTGCAAGGCGGCGTTGAGTTGGGCCTGGTCGGCGACTTCGACGAACACGGTGGTGGGGCCGAAGACTTCTTCCTGCAGCACTTCATCGCCGTCGATCAACAGGCTCGCATCGGCCTTGAACAGCTGTGGTTGCGCCTGATTGCCGGCCTGCTGGTTGCCCGCCAGATGCTGGATGCCCGGGTGCGCCAGGAGTTTTTCCAGGCCTTTGCCGTAGCTGCCCAGGGTGCCGGCGTTGAGCATGGTCTGGGCCGGTTGCTCGCCGATCAGTTGCGCGACTTGCTGGGTGAACGCGGTGAATGCAGGCGACGCGACACCGATGACCAGGCCAGGGTTGGTGCAGAACTGGCCGCAGCCTTGTACCACCGAGGCGGTCAGGTCACGCGCGACGCTGTCGGCGCGCACGGTCAGGGCCTGGGGCAATACGATCACCGGGTTGATGCTCGACATCTCGGCAAACACCGGGATCGGCTGCGGGCGCGCCGCCGCCATGTCGCACAAGGCACGCCCGCCCTTGAGCGAGCCGGTAAAGCCCACCGCCTGGATCGCCGGGTGCTTGACCAGCGCCTCACCCACGCCACCGCCGAAGATCATGTTGAACACACCGGCCGGCATCTCGGTGGCCTCGGCCGCGCGGATGATCGCATCGGCCACGCGTTCGGCGGTCGCCATATGCCCGCTGTGGGCCTTGAACACCACTGGGCAGCCTGCCGCCAAAGCAGCCGCTGTATCACCGCCCGCCGTAGAAAACGCCAGGGGAAAGTTGCTCGCGCCAAACACCGCGACCGGCCCCAGGCCGATGCGGTATTGACGCAGGTCCGGGCGTGGCAGCGGTTGGCGGTCGGGCAGTGCCTTGTCGATGCGCGCACCGTAGAAATCACCGCGACGCAGCACCGTGGCGAACAGGCGCATCTGGCCGCTGGTACGCCCGCGCTCGCCCTTGATGCGTGTGGCCGGCAGCGCGGTTTCGCGGCAGACCAGTTCGACAAAATCATCCCCCAACGCGTCCAGCTCATCGGCCACTGCATCCAGGAACTGTGCACGGCGCGATGCGCTCAAGGCGCGGTACGCAGGGTAGGCCTGCGCGGCAGCCTTGGCGGCGGCGTCGACTTCCTGCGGCGTGGCCTGGAAAAAGGCCTGGGGCAAGGCCTCGCCGGTGCTGGCGTCGACGCTTTTCAGCGTGACGCTGCCGTTGGCGCTGCGCTGGCCGCCGATGTAGTTGTGGCCGAGAAACTGAGTCATGGGGTTCTCCATTAAAGGGTGATGACATTGCCGGGTTCGAACGCCGCAGCGCTGCTGCCGACACGGTTGACCAGCGGCGCACCGAACTCGGCCTGGCTGATCTCGAACACATCGCCGACCTGGGTCCGTATACCGTCGGCGAATGACAGCGTGGCGGTGCCGAAAAAGTGGATGTGCACATCGCCCGGCTTGAGGAACTGACGGTATTTGAAGTGGTGGTATTCGAGGTTCTCCAGGCTGTGGCACATATTGGCCTCGCCGCTGAGGAACTCGTTCTGCCAGATCACTTCGCCGTTGCGCAGAATGCGGCTGGTGCCCGCCAGGTGCTGGGGCAACTCGCCCACGCGCAACTCAGGGCCGTAGCTGCAACTGCGCAGTTTGGAATGGGCCAGGTACAGGTAGTTCTTGCGCTCCATGATGTGGTCGGAGAATTCGTTGCCCACCGCAAAACCGACACGATAGGGCTTGCTGTCCGGGCCGATCACATACAGGCCGCCGATCTCCGGCTCTTCACCGGCATCCTCGGCAAACGGTGGCACCGGGAAGGCTGCGCCGGGGCGCACCACGATGCTGCCGTCGCCCTTGTAGAACCACTCGGGTTGCACACCCGCCTGGCCAGCCGGTGGACGGCCGCCCTCCACGCCCCATTTGAAGATGCGCATGGTGTCGGTCAATGCGCTGTCGTCGCCGGCCTGGTGCATCTTGTCCCGCGCCGAGGCACTGCCCAGGTGAGTCAGGCCGGTGCCGCTGATCAGCATATGGGCCGGGTCCGGGTGGTCCAGCGGCGGCATAATTTTCAAGTCGGCCAGCAGCGCGGCGTAGTCATAGCTGTCGCCCAGGCCCAGGCTGTCCACGTGTTGCGCCAGGCCTACGCCGGCGTCGATGGCAGCCAGGGCCAATTCGCGCACGCTGTGGGCTGTCTGTACTTCGCGCACCTTGGTGGCGTCGACCACGCCGACACGGCGGTCTCCGTTACGCAACTCGAACTGAACTAAACGCATGACTGTTCTCCTGGATTAAGGTCGGGTGGCGCCACGGGCACTGGCGGCAAATTGGTCGGCAGGCAGCACGTGCCTGCGCTCGAGCAGGCGGTAGACCACAACGGTCAGGACCAGCCCGAACAGCATCACCCCGGACAAGAAGTACAGGCCTGAGGCGAGGTTGCCGGTGTATTCCTTGAGCGCGCCGATCACGAACGGGCCGATATAGCCGCCGAGGTTGCCCACCGAGTTGATCAACGCAATGCCCGCCGCCGCACTGGCGCCCGCGAAGAAGCGCCCGGGCAAGGTCCAGAACACTGCCGTGCAGGAGAACATCGCGAATGCCGCCAGGCACAGCGCTGCCATTTGCAGCACCGGCACACTGAGCGCGGCACTGAAGAACAGCCCAATGGCGCCCAGCACGTAGAGCACCGCAAGATGGCCGTAGCGGTCGTTCAAACGGTCGGAACTGCGCGGGATGATCAGCAGGCCGATGATGCCGAAGAGATACGGCACCGCAGAGATAAAGCCGGTGACCAGATCAGTGCCGCCGAACTGCTTGATCAGGGTCGGCAGCCACAGGCCCAGGCCGTAGATGCTCAGGGTCACCGGCAGGTAGAACAGCGCCAGCAGCAACACGCGTTGGTCTTTCAAGGCATGCAGGGGGTTGCCGTGACGGGTTTGGCCGTAGGTTTGCAGGTCTTTGGCGAGTTCGCCGGTGAGCCAGGCCTTTTCGTCGTCGCTCATCCAACTGACCTGTTCAGGGCCATCTGGCAGGAAGCGCAGCACCGGCCAGGTCAGCAGGATCGCCGGGGTGCCAATCACGATGAACAGCCATTGCCAGCCGTGCAGGCCAAGGATGCCGTCCATGCCCAGCAAACCGCCGGACACCGGACCGGTGATCATCATCGCGATGGGTTGCGACAGGATGAACAGCCCGAGGATCTTGCCGCGATGGCGCACCGGGAACCACTGGGTAATGTAGTAGAGAACGCCGGGAAAGAACCCCGCCTCCGCCGCGCCGAGCAGAAAGCGCATCACATAGAAGCTGTGCGGGCCCTGCACAAAGGCCATGCCGATGGTGATGGCGCCCCAGGTGATCATGATCCGCGCAAACCAACGGCGTGCGCCAAAGCGGTCGAGCATCAGGTTGCTGGGGATCTCGAACAGGAAGTAGCCAATGAAGAACAACCCCGCACCCAGGCCATAGGCAGCATCGCCAATGCCGACGTCGGCGCCCATGTGCAACTTGGCGAAGCCCACGGCGGAACGGTCCACGTAGGCGATCAGGTACAGCAGGATCAGGAAGGGAATCAGTTTCAGCGTGATGCGCCGAATAAGCCGCAGTTCCTGGCTCATGGGGGTCGATCTCCGATTGTTGTTTTTATAGAAGCTCGGGGGACGCCTCTCGCGAAAATCCGCCAGGGTCATACCTCAGTTGAGATCGACTATATAGTAGGACTATTTACAAAACAACTCTTCCAAAGCAGCGTTTTTGCGCTTATGTTTAAGCACGCATAGAACATATAGTCATACAATAAGAGAATCGATCATGCCTGATAAAAAGCCCGGCCTCCGCTCCGCCCAGTGGTTCGGTACCGCCGACAAGAACGGCTTCATGTACCGCAGCTGGATGAAGAACCAGGGCATTGCCGACCATCAGTTCCATGGCAAGCCGATCATCGGCATCTGCAATACCTGGTCGGAGCTGACCCCGTGCAATGCGCATTTCCGCCAGATCGCCGAGCACGTCAAACGCGGCGTGATCGAGGCCGGTGGCTTCCCGGTGGAGTTTCCGGTGTTCTCCAATGGCGAGTCGAACCTGCGTCCCACCGCCATGCTCACCCGCAACCTGGCGAGCATGGACGTGGAAGAGGCGATTCGCGGCAACCCGATTGACGGCGTGGTGTTGCTCACCGGTTGTGACAAGACCACCCCGGCCCTGCTGATGGGCGCCGCCAGTTGCGACGTGCCGGCCATCGTGGTCACCGGCGGGCCGATGCTCAACGGCAAGCACAAAGGCCAGGACATTGGCTCGGGCACCGTGGTGTGGCAGCTCAGCGAACAAGTGAAAGCCGGCACCATTACCCTGGACGATTTCCTTGCAGCCGAAGGCGGCATGTCGCGCTCGGCGGGCACCTGCAACACCATGGGCACCGCGTCGACCATGGCCTGCATGGCCGAGGCACTCGGCACTTCCCTGCCCCATAACGCGGCGATTCCGGCGGTGGATGCGCGGCGTTATGTGCTGGCGCATATGTCGGGCATGCGTGCCGTGGAGATGGTGCGCGAAGACTTGAAGCTGTCGAAGATCCTCACCAAAGAGGCGTTTGAAAACGCGATCCGTGTGAACGCGGCCATCGGCGGCTCGACCAATGCGGTGATCCACCTCAAGGCCATCGCCGGGCGCATCGGCGTCGAACTCGACCTGGACGACTGGACCCGCATGGGCCGTGGCATGCCGACCATCGTCGACCTGCAACCTTCGGGGCGCTTCCTGATGGAAGAGTTCTACTACGCCGGCGGCCTGCCCGCCGTGCTGCGCCGCCTGGGTGAAGCCAACCTGATCCCGCACCCGAATGCACTGACCGTCAACGGCAAGTCCCTGGGCGAAAACACCAAGGACTCGCCGATCTACGGCCAGGACGAGGTGATCCGCACACTCGACAACCCGATCCGCGCCGACGGCGGCATCTGCGTGCTGCGCGGCAACCTGGCGCCGCTGGGCGCGGTGCTCAAGCCCTCCGCCGCCAGCCCGGAACTGATGCAGCACCGTGGCCGTGCGGTGGTGTTCGAAAACTTCGACATGTACAAGGCGCGCATCAATGACCCGGAGCTGGACGTGGACGCCAACTCGATCCTGGTCATGAAAAACTGCGGCCCCAAGGGCTACCCGGGCATGGCCGAGGTCGGCAACATGGGCCTGCCGGCCAAGCTGCTGGCCCAGGGCGTGACCGATATGGTGCGAATCTCCGATGCACGCATGAGCGGCACGGCGTACGGCACAGTGGTGTTGCACGTGGCGCCGGAAGCCGCTGCCGGCGGACCATTGGCCACGGTCAAGGAAGGCGACTGGATCGAACTGGACTGCGCCAACGGCCGCCTGCACCTGGACATCCCCGACGCAGAGCTGGCGGCACGTATGGCAGACTTGGCGCCTCCGCAGAACCTCATCGTCGGCGGCTACCGCCAGCTGTACATCGACCATGTGCTGCAGGCCGACCAGGGCTGCGACTTTGACTTTCTGGTGGGTTGCCGTGGGGCGCAAGTCCCACGGCATTCCCACTAATTGGGATGCTATGATGCCGCGTCTTTAAGTCAGAGCCTCCCCGTCGTTATGGATCACCAGCCGCCAAAGCCGCGCAAGAGCCAGCATGCCCAGATCGTTCAGGACTTGGGCATGCACATCGTTTCCGGCCGTTTCAAGCCGGAAGAACGCCTGCCCATGGAGGCCACGCTCTGCGAGGAGTACCAGGTCAGCCGCTCGGTGTTGCGTGAAGCCACGCGGGTGCTCAGTGCCAAAGGCCTGGTGTACTCCAAACCACGGGTGGGCGCGGTGGTGCGGCCTCGCGTGAAGTGGCACCTGCTCGACCCGGACGTGTTGTCCTGGTTGATGCAGTCCACGCCCCACAGCGAGTTCTTCAACACCCTGGCCGGTGTGCGGCGCATCCTCGAACCGGAAATCGCCGCCATGGCCGCGACCACCGCCACCGACGAAGACATTGCCACCATCGAAAAAGCCTACCTGGGCATGGAAACCGCACAGACCCACGAACAACTGCTGCAGGCCGACCTGGACTTCCACCGCGCCATCGCCGATGCCACCCGCAACGACCTGCTCGCCTACATGTGCAACATGCTGTCGCTGCCGTTGCGCGAGTCGATCAACATCACCAACCGCCGCCCGGACATCCAGGGCCTGAGCCTGCCCCGGCACAAGGCGATCCTCACCGCGATCCAGAACCGCGACGCCCTCGGCGCCCGGCATGCATCGCTGGTGCAGCTGGATGACACGCGGGTGGCGTTGGATACGGTGATGAACGTGCTTACGCCGCTCTGACTTCAAGGGGTACACAGAACCAAATGTGGGAGGGGGCTTGCCCTCTCCCACATTGAAACTGTGCTAGGCATTAGAGGGTGTAGGCGATGCCCACCTGCACCGTGCGTGGCGCGCCTGGGTAGGCGTAGAAGTTGCCGAACGCGCCTTCCTCGAAATCACGGTTGAACAGGTTCTTCACATCCAGGTTCAGGCGCACCTTGTCGTTGACCTTGTAGTAGCCCAGCAGGTCGACCACGGTGTAGGCGTCCATCGAGAAGGCGGTGTTGGAGGTCTGGCCGACCCGTTCATCGACGTATTTGGCGCCCGCGCCCAGCCCGAGCCCCTTGAGGCGGCCGTCCTGGAACTCGTAGACATTGAGCAGGCTGAAGCTGTTGCGCGGGATGTTGGCCAGGGGTGAGCCGACGCGGATGGTGTTGTCTTTGGTGACTTCGGCGTCGACGTAGGCGTAGCCGCCGATCACGCGCCATTCAGGGGTGAGGTTGCCGGCCACGTTGAGGTCAAAGCCGCGGCTGCGCACCTGGCCGGCGGCGACACTGAAGGTCGAGTCCAGGGGGTCGGTGGTGAGCACGTTTTTCTTCTCGATCTGGTAAACCGCAGCATCGACGCTCAGTTGACGATCCAGCGCTTCCCATTTGATGCCCATTTCGTAGGACTTGCCCTTCTCCGGCTCAAACCCACCCCCCTGGCGGCTGGCACCTGTATTCGGCTTGAACGAGCGAGCGGCATCGGCGTACACCGCGACGGTGTCGGTGAGGTCGTAGGTCACGCCTACGCGCGGGGTGACCGCGTTATCGCTGGCCTCCCAGCTTTTACCGTCTGGCACATAGGTGTGGTAGTCGTGCTCGAAGCGCTCGAAGCGCGCGCCGGCGAGTACCTTCAGGCGCTCGGTCAGGGCCACTTGGTCCTGGACGAAGGCGGCGTAGGTCTTGAGGTTTTCCTTGTCGTGGGTCGGCGTGCGCGTGAGCGCCGGACGCGGCTGACCGTAGACCGGGTTGAAGATATCGATGGGGTAGGCACCCACCGCGCCGCTGGAGCGCTGGATGATCGACTTGTAGTCGTAGTCTTCGAACTCGACGCCGGTGAGCAGGGTGTGGTCAAAACCGCCGGCGGAGAAATGCCCGGTGAGGTTGAGTTGGGTGTCCTTGTCGGTCCACTCCAGCTTGCGGTAGTTGAAGTTGCGACCCAGGGTACGACCGTCAGCGGCCAGACCGTTGGCTTCGATGGCGTTGCCTTGCAGGGTGCCATCGAGCCATTGAAAACCACCGCCCAGGGTCCAGTTGTCATTGAGCAGATGCTCGAAACGCAACTGGGCCATGCTGTTGTCGTTGTGCAGCTTGCCGACGTCTTTGTCGCCCCAGAAGGTATCGCGGGACGCCGTGCCTTTCTGAGTGGCAAAGCGTGTCAGCCCGCGATCCAGCGGGTGGTTGTTGCGCATGAAGTCGCCTTCGAAGATCACCTTGGTGTCGTCGCTGGCCTGCCAGGTGAGCACCGGGGTGACGCCGTAGCGCTCGGTCTCCACATGGTCGCGGAAGGTGTCGCCGCCCTCGCCCACCACGTTCAGGCGATAGGCCAGGCGACCCTCCTCGTCCAACGGGCCGGAGGCATCCAGGGTGCCGCGCTTCATGCCCTGGTCATTCAATTGGCTGCCGAGGGTGACCGTGCGTTCGGCCAACGGTTGCTTGGTCACCACGTTGAAGGTGCCGCCGGGATCGCCACGGCCATAGAGCATGGTCGCCGGGCCGCGCAGCACTTCCAGGCGTTCGATGGTGTTGGCGTCCGGCATGTTCGGGTAGCCACGGTTGATCGGGAAACCGTTGCGGTAGAACTCGCCGGTGGTAAAGCCGCGCACGGTGAAGGTCGTGAGGCCCTGCCCGCCGAAGTTGTTGGCGCGTCCGACACCGCCAGCGTAATCCAGCGCATCCTGCAGGCGAGTGGCGCCGATGTCTTCGACCACCGCCCTGGACACCACGCTGATGGACTGCGGGGTTTCATGGATCGAGGTGTCGGTGCGCGTCGCACTGGCTGAACGTGTGGCGTGGTAGCCCTGCACCGGCCCTTGGGCGGTCTCGTAATCCGCCTCGCCGGTGACATTGGTCGCTTGCAACTCAAGGCTGGCTTTCTCGGTAGCAGCAACCTCTGCCCAGGTGAACGAGGAAAACGCCTGAAGCACGCAGAGGGAAATCAGGGTACGACGCATGGGTGTGGAACCTAGTGAATGAGCCAGATGGGACGGCAGACCTGCCAAGAATTCGCGAGGGATGGTATATCAAGTGATTCGCGGTTGACATCTATTCTCATTCGCTATTTTTCGCGCATCGACTGTGTATCAGCGCTGACGCAGGCAAAAAAAAGCCACTCAATCGAGTGGCTCATCGTTGACGCGTGACCTCAGCGATAACGTTCCAACCAATGCGCGTAGGGCGCTGGCAAGGTCCACGAGGACTTCTCGACACCCAGTTCCTTGGCCGCGAAGTACGCCCAATGCGGGTCGGCCAGATGCGCACGCCCTACCGACACCAGGTCCAGGTGCCCGGCCTGCAACGCGCCTTCGGCCAGTTGCGGGGTGCCGAAGCCCCAGGCCGAAGTCACCGGGATACCGGCTTCGCGACGCACGCGCTCGGCAATCGGCCCCATGAACGCAGGCCCCCACGGGATGTTAGTGTCGGGGACGGTGAAACCGACGCTGACGCTCAGCAGGTCCAGGCCACCGGCCTTGAAACGGCGGGCCAGTTCGATGGACTCGGTGAGGGTCTGCTCGTCGCGACCGTCGTACTCGATCACACCGAAACGTGCGGTGAGCGGCAGGTTTTCCGGCCAGACTTCGCGCACGGCAGCCAGGGTTTCCAGGAGGAAACGACTGCGGTTGTCGAAGCTGCCGCCGTAGGCGTCGGTGCGCTGGTTGGAGTGCTCGGAGAAGAAGCTCTGGCCCAGGTAGCCGTGGGCGAAGTGCAGCTCGATCCATTCAAAACCGGCGTCGCGGGCACGGCGGGCGGCATCGACGAAGTCCTGGCGCACCCGGGCGATGTCGTCCAGGGTCATGGCGCGAGGCACCTGTGGCAGGTTGGCACCGAAGGCGATGGCCGAGGGTGCGATGGTTTCCCAACGGCGGGCGTCGGAGGCGGCGATATGGTCGTCCCCTTCCCACGGGCGGTTGGCGCTGGCCTTGCGGCCGGCGTGGCCGATCTGGATGCCCGGCACGGAACCGGCGGCCTTGATCGCCTGGACCATCGGCACGAACGCCTCGGCATGCGCATCACTCCAAAGCCCCGCGCAGCCTGGGGTGATCCGACCTTCCGGCGCGACGGCAGTGGCTTCGACCACCACCAGGCCAGCACCGCCACGGGCCATGCTGGCCAGGTGCACGAGGTGCCAGTCGTTGACGATGCCGTCATCGGCCATGTATTGGCACATCGGCGGGATAGCGATGCGATTACGCAGGGTGACATCTTTTAGTTGGAACGGTTCGAACAATGCGGCCATGGGGCGACTCCAGTGAGCAGGTGGTTGATTCGATAGTTCGATGGTAATCGAACTATGGTATTCAACGATAGCCCCCTGTTATGATTCGTTTCATGCGAGCCTTCAAACACCCTCCCCTGCAAGACCTGACCCTTGAGCGCGTGCTATACGCCCTGAGTGATCCGGTGCGCCTGGAAATCGTGCGCTGCCTGGCCGGCGTGCCCGAGGCTACCTGCGGCGAATTGGACGGTGGGCGACCGAAGTCGAGCATGTCCCATCACTTTCGGGTGTTGCGCGATGCCGGGCTGGTGCAGACCCGAAGCGTGGGGACCACGCACATGAATGCATTGCGCGCGGACGACCTGGAAAGCCGCTTCCCCGGCTTGCTCGCGAGCATTCTGGCCCAGCACTGAGGCCCGTCTGTCCGTTTCATCTGGAAGCGGTCACTGGCTCGCCATCCAGATACACACAGTCCTTGCCATTGTGCTTGGCGGCATACAGGTTGCGGTCGGCGCACTTGAGTACCACTGACATATCGGCACCCACCGAGAAATGCGTCATACCCGCGCTGCACGTGTAGTGATGGGGCGGCGGGACACTGCCACGAATCGCTTGCAGCAGCCGCGCAGCAAAATCAGTGGCCGCCCCAGGGTCATCCCCCACCAGCAACACGCCGAACTCCTCTCCCCCGATCCTGCCGAAGCTGTCGCTGCCCGGCGTGGCTTTCAGGCAGTGCGCCATCGCACAGAGAATCTTGTCACCGACATCATGGCCAAACTGGTCGTTTTTCAACTTGAAGCTGTCAATATCCAGCATCATGAAATAACCGCACTGCCCCTCGGCGATCACCTTGGCGAAACGTTCGATAAAGGCCCTGCGGTTCAGGATGGAGGTCAAGTAATCCGTTTCTGCCAGTTCCCGGAACTCACTCTCGACCAGCAACACAGAGCGCAGGTTCTTCACGTAGGAATAATTCAGGATAAAGCCGATCGACACCGACGCCAGGCAGAACATCACCAGGTAAACCTCAACCCCGACGTAGATCGACATATGAACAGCTGGCCACAGCATCGACCAGATCAATGCAGCGCCTATCAAGAAATCCTGGACTGCGATAAAGAGCAAGGCACTGCTCAGCACCAGAATCACCGCCAGCGGTAGAGCAAATACCTGCAACGCCTGATCGGTCTGCATCACCAACGCAAAGCCGCCGGCCAACACCGCCATATAGACCACACCGAACGCCCGCCAGGCCAGGAAATTGGTCAACCGCCGGTGAAATCGACACAACGCTGTCAAACACACGGTAATGAGCACGGTGTACCACCCGAACTCCAGCACCGGATCCACCAAGAGCACCCACCACCAGGCAATCAGGCCTATCCATTCCGCCTGGGCAACAGCGGGCGACAATAACCTCTGCATCCTTGGCCTGAGCTTTAAGTCAGCCGGCATCTCAACACTCCCTGCGCATAAGTTGCCTATATTTTGCTGGCTTGGCCCAATTCGATACTTTGCAGGGTGATTGCAAATGAATACGCCATGAAACGGCGCACCAACTTTACAAAGGGCGGCAATACTTCCAACTGCGTCTTGGAATGCACTTTAAAGCAACCTTTTTCAACACCCTCCTGAACCAGACGAATCACATGGGTCTTGGACACTGAAAGTCGCGTCGCCAGTGAAAGATAAGAAGACGTCCTGAAACTTGCGCCCTGACAGTCCAAGGAACAGGCATCGTTATAAATCGCCAACATCAGCATATGTCCGGCATCGCGGTTAACCAGCCAGTCACATTCCGGCAGCAATACATCGATGGTCAGCTTATTTGAAAGAAGGGTGGCAAAACCTTTGAAATAAAGTGCCAGGAAGGCTCGGTCGTCCAACTCACTCATCCGCTGGACCTGCGCTTCACTGGGGCACATTGGTCCCAGCGGCTGCACCACGGAATTGAGCATCGACCTGACTTCATGGCAGGCCTGCGCCGATGGGCTGAACACTCGGAAACGGCTGTCGTCAGGGTGGCCGGCGACCTTCATGAACCCCAGTGCCCGGAACAGCAGGAAGATCGACTCCAGGCTGTTCCTGGAACAGAAGCCGCGAGCCACGCAGAACGCTTTCACGTCGGACAACAACGGCGCGGGCTTGGAGAAATATTCACTCAGCAGCGTGAAGGACACCATCAAACGGTTGAACTTCAGCGCTGTCTTGTAGAAAAACGGTCGTTTTGAATAGGGAACCAGCAGAATGGCGTAGTGCGCGCGAATACTGCATTCAAATTCCCCGTGACGTTCCAACACCCGCGCGGAATGATCCAACGCCCACTTCAACGAACTGACGCACATGAGAAAGAGCCCTGATCAACCTACTGGAATTCACTGATCGATGGCGCAGCACTTCTGCAACCAGGTCTCACAACAACTCACGTCGTAAACACCACCAGTGATGGCGTTTTGCCTCGAGCGCAATGTATCGCGATTAACCCGACAGACATCATCGCTACCAAAATTGTTCCAAAACGTATTGGCGTCCCTAAAACAACCCACTCATACACGCCCATGACAGCTGCGGTGCTTCGCTGCCTTTAAATATATCCAAGCGTTGTGATGAAACTGTTCAATCGACCTGTTCGCCGATGCCATTGAATCCTGGCGGCACTGGAAGAATTGCGACGACTCTCACGGGAGCCGGTGAGCGCTACTTAAACGATTCAGGCCCTGGGGCGAACCTTTCACCGCGACCCGCGTCCGAGCTAAGGCACCGTTGCCTGCCACTCACCGCGAGGTCTCCGTTTGAAAGCCGCCATCCTCAAAAAGTACCGCCTGATCATCAAAACCATGGGCTACGTTGGCTGGGCGCTGTTCTGGCTGCTGCTGTGGGACGTCGCCGTCACCGTGGACTTCATGCTGTTTCTCACCTACAAGATCAATCTGCCGCTGATGCCCCTGACCCTGCTGGGTTCGGCGCTGGTGGTGCTGATCAGTTTCCGTAACAGCAGCGCCTACAACCGCTGGTGGGAAGCCCGCACACTGTGGGGCGCGATGGTCAACAACTCGCGCAGTTTTGCCCGTCAGGTGCTGACCCTGCTGGACGACCCCGACGACGAAGTGAACCCGGTCAAGGCCACCCTGCTGCGTCGTCATGTGGCCTATGTGAATTGCCTGGCCGCGCACCTCAAGGGCCAGCCGTGCCCCGAAGAAGTCCGCGCGTTTATCCCTGGTGACGAGTTTGCGCGCAACGGCGCCACCAACAACTTTGCCAACGATATCCTTACCGGCTCGGCGGCGTTATTGGCCCGGGAGTACAAGGTCGGTCACCTCGACAGCATCCGTCTGGCGCGGCTGGAGTCGACCCTGGTGGACCTGTCCAACGCCCAGGGCGGCATGGAGCGGATCGCCAACACCCCGCTGCCCTACCCTTACGTGTACTTCCCGCGGCTGTTTATCTCGCTGTTCTGCCTGATCGTGCCGGTGGGCCTGGTGGAGTCCCTGGGTTGGTTCACCCCGCTGGCCTCGACGGTGGTGGGGTTCATGCTGCTGGCCATCGAGCGCATCGGCACCGACCTGCAAAGCCCGTTCAACTCCAGCGAACACCAGATCCAGATGGACACCATCTGCGAAACCATCGAAAAAAACCTGCAGTCGATGCAGCGTGATGCGCTGGGTGGCGAGCGCATCGGTTAAACCCTCCCTCAGCCCTCAAGTGCGTGCCCGCGCAGTCGATATACAGAGGGTACGCATGGGCCACACCCCTTAAAACAACACATGCGACGCTCGACGCTACTGTTTTCTCCTTGCCAAAATTATAAATACCCGCGGGTGAAGTCATGAATATCAAGCAAAAGCTGACCTGGGCGTTTGCCGCCATCGCGTGCGTCCCGGTTATTTTGGTCGCTGTATTGGTTGTACTGAATCTGCGCGAGGGGGCCCAGGCCAATTTCCTCGACAGCAGCGGCCGCGAGATCCGCCAGATCGACAATGGCATGAAGCAGTTCTTCGACGGCATCAGCCAGAACGTCGAGTATGTGGCCAAGGACCCGCGCGTTGTCGCGGCCAAGGACCTCAAGAGCTACGCCGGCGCCGATGCCGCGCAAATCCCCCTCACCCCCACCAACACAGCGCTGCTGGAGATTTTCGACCAGTTCGCCAAGAGCCATCCGAGCACCGCCTACCTGTCCCTGGGCCTCGCCGACGGCGGCTACGCCAGCTGGCCCGACGACACCAAGCTGAACAACTATGACCCGCGCGTACGCCCCTGGTACCAGGCCGCCATCGCCGCGCCGGGTAAAACCGTGCGCACCGGGGCCTACTATTGGGCGCCGGACGACGTGACGCTGATCGGCACCGTGCACACCGTCACCGACGCCGCCGGCAAGATCCTCGGCGTGGTCGGCCTGGACGTGTCGCTCAAGCAGCTCACCGAGTTGGTGCGCAACATCAAGCTCGGCGACAGCGGCTACCTGATGCTGGTGGAAGGCAACGGCAACGTGCTGGTCGACCCCAGCGACGCCAAGCACAATTTCAAGCCCCTGGCCGATCTGGGCCCCAACTACGCCGAGCTGGCCAAGCGCGGCGACGGCGTGAGCCAGATCGATATTGATGGCGTGGCGTACATGGCCAACATGGTCAGCTCCAAAGACCTGGGCTGGCGCTTTATCGGCCTGATCAAGCGCGACGAAGTGATGGCCGGCGCGACCCGCCTTACCTGGTTGATCGCGGCGATTGCCGCCGCGCTGGCCGTGGTCTTCGCGATTGTCGGCGCCAGTTTCGCCAGCGTGATCGTACGTCCGATTCGCGGCGTGGCCGACGGCCTGCAAGAGATCGCCGAAGGTGAAGGCGACCTGACCCGCCAGCTCAAGGTGCAAGGCAAGGACGAAACCGCCAGCCTGGCCGGCTGGTTCAACCAGTTCCTGAGCATGATCGCCCAGTTGGTGCAGCGCATCGGCAACGCCTCGTCCGACCTGCAAACCGCCGCCGCCGACACCAGCGAAGTCGCGCACAACATGAACCAGGCCGCCGGTCGCCAGCGTGAAGCGGTGGAACTGGTAAGCACAGCGTTCAACGAAATGGTGGCCACCGCCAACGAAGTCGCGCGCTCCTGCAGTGCCGCCGCCACCAGTGCCGACGAAGGCTACCGCGATGTGCACGACGGCCAGCAGCACATCGGCGAAGCCACCGGCAGCGTGCTTCAGCTCAGCGAAGACCTGCAACGCTCGACCCAGACCATGCAGCAGTTGGAGCAGGACAGCAAAAACATCAACACCATCCTCGACACCATCCGCTCGATTGCCGAACAGACCAACCTGCTGGCGCTCAACGCGGCCATCGAGGCCGCCCGTGCCGGTGACCAGGGCCGTGGCTTTGCGGTGGTCGCCGACGAAGTCCGCGCCCTCGCCCGTCGCACCGCCGACTCCACCGGCGAGATCGACAGCCTGCTCGGCAACCTCGCCCGTCGCACCCAGGAAGTGACGCAGCAGATGCAAGGCAGCCTGCTGGTGTCCCACACCAGCGTGGAGCGCATCCAGCAGGCCCGCGACAGCTTCGACAAGATCCGTGGCTCGGTGGACTCGATCCGCGACCAGAACACCCAGATCGCCACCGCCGCCGAAGAACAGCACCAGGTGGCCGAAGAGATCAACCGGCACATCGCGCAGATCCATGCCGATGCGCAACTGGTCGAGGGGTTTGCCCATTCGGCGCAGACCGGGTCGGGTCGGCTGACGGATATTTCGGGTCAGCTCAAAGGGTTGGTGGGACGCTTCAAGTTCTGATCCATCCTCCGCAGGGGCCGGCTTGCCGGCTCCACAGGATCGGTCACCCCACCTGAAGCTCCGTGGAGCGCCCGGTGGCCTTGAAGAACACCAACACGACAATCCCCAGCGCAAGCCAGCACGTGCCGCCGACCTTGGCATAGATATCAGAATTGACCAGCACATAGCTGATGATCACAAAGCCGATCAATGGCACCAGCCCATGCACCAACCGACGACCGGCGCCGCGGTAGTGCCAGGCCACGGCGACATGAAGCAGCAGGAACGCACTCAGCGCACCAAAGTTGCACATCGACGCCAGCAGATTGATCTGTCCCACGAAGAACAAGCCCAGCACCAGGCTCAAGCCCGCGACCAACAAGGTGGCGCGCTGCGGCACGCCGGTGACCGGGTGCACCTGGCTGAGAAACTGCGGCAGTTGGCGATCGCGGGCCATGGCAAACAGCAGGCGCGAGGTGGCGGCCTGGGCCACCAAGGAATTGGCGATGGCGGCGCCGATGGCCACGGCCAGGGCGATCACCACTTGCAACCACGGGCCTGCCACCAGGCGGCCGATTTCGTAGAACGCGTTGTTCGACGCATCGGCATCCGGGTACTGCACCAGGTTGGGCTGCAACAGCGCGGCCAACCAGGTTTGCACCATGAACAATGCCGCTACCAGGGTCAGTGCCCACAAGGTCGCACGCCCCACCGCCCGGCTACCGCCACGGGTCTCCTCCGACAGCGTGGAGATCGCATCGAAGCCCAGGAACGACAGGACCGCCACCGACAATGCGCTGAAGATCAGCGGCAGGGAAAACTCAGCCGGGTTGTACAGTGGCTTCAGGGTCCAACTGGCACCATTCACGCCGTTGCTGATCGCGATACTGGCCAGCACCACAAACACCACCAGCACCACCAGCTGCCCATAAAGGAACAAGCGATTGGCGCGCGCAGTGGTCTGGATACCGCGCAGGTTCACCAGAGTGTTCAGTACCACGAAAAACACGATCCACAATGGCTGAGGCACCGAGGGGATCACATTGGCCATGGCATTGGCACCGATCACATACAGCAACGTCGGCACCAGCAGGTAATCGAGCAGGATCGCCCAGCCCGCAAGAAACCCCAGCTGGCTGTTCAGCCCACGCCCCACATAGGCATACACCGAACCGGCGACCGGAAACGCATGGGACATCTGCTGGTAGCTGATCGCGGTGAACAGCATGGCGACGAAGCCGATCAGGTACGTCAGCGGCACCATGCCGTGGCTGGCGTCGAACACCCCGCCAAAGATGGAGAATGGCGCCAGCGGCACCATGAACACCATGCCGTAGATCAGCAGGTCGCCCAGGCTCAGCTGGCGCTTGAGTTGTTGGGTATATCCGAAACGCGCAAGCTCCGCGCTGTCACCGGGGGTGGAAGGATCGATCATGATGACGCTCCGCAAGGGTTGGACAGAAGCTTCACTCTAGGGCGTTACAGGCCGGCAGCTGTATCCTGAAAAATACTAGGTTTTGGCCTTGGCAGATTGTTTGCTTGGAAAACCGCGCAACCCAACGCCCGGAGGCGCCATGCACACCGACCTGATGCGATTCAGCGAGCAACTCGCCCACACCACGACGCTGGACGCGTGCCTGGCCGAGGTTCAGGCCGCCACCGACCAACTGGGTTTCAAGACGCTGATCTACGATTACGCCCCCGTGCCGGTGAGCCACGAGGGGGCGCTGATCACGCCGTCGGTGTTCAAGACCCTGAATGCCCCGACCGACATGCACACGTTGTGGTGTGAGCGCGGCTATTACCAGATCGACCCGGTGCAGCAATGCGCAGCCCGCCGGACTACGCCATTTGTCTGGTCATTCAGCGCGGACACGCACTGGAACGGCGCCCTCACCGACGCCCATCGCCCGGTGGCTCACTATATTCGCGACTATGGCTTGAGCACCGGACTGACCGTGCCGCTGCACTTGCCCGATGGCGGCTTTGCCACACTGACCGCCATTGTCGACGGCACGCCCGACGGCGCCGAACGACAAGCCCAGCACAACCTGGGCGAGATGCTGGTACTGGCCCATGCCTTCCAGTCCAGGGCCAGCGAGTTGCTGGCGCCGGCCGAACGCTGCTGCACCCACATCCACCTCACCCGCCGCGAACGCGAGTGCCTGCAACATTCGGCCAAGGGGCTTACGGCCAAGGGCATTGCCGCCACCCTCAACCGGTCCCAGGCCACGGTCAACCTGCACCTGGTGGGTGCCGCGCGCAAACTGGGCGCGCGCAACCGCGTGGAAGCGGTGGTCCGTGGCCTGCATTACCGGCTGGTGGAGATCTGAGAACCTATAACTTTTGCCAGTGCCCCTGACGGCACGCTTTGACTAGCCTGTACCTCATTGATCCCCAGGAGGTACACAGCATGCAGGTTCGCGAAGGTTATGCCGAGTTCCGTGGGCACCGGACATGGTTCCGGGTCACGGGCGATCCGGACTCGGGGCGCCTGCCCCTGATCGTTGCCCACGGCGGCCCCGGTTGCACCCACGACTACGTCGACAGTTTCAAGGACCTGGCCGCCACCGGTCGGGCGGTGGTGCACTACGACCAGATCGGCAATGGCCGCTCGACCCATCTGCCGGATGCGCCCCGCGAATACTGGGTGGTGGACCTGTTTCTCGCCGAACTGAACAACCTGATCGCTCATCTGGGTATCCGTGATTACGCGCTGCTCGGCCAATCCTGGGGCGGCATTCTGGGGGCCGAGCATGCGGTACGCCAGCCGATCGGCCTCAAGGCACTGATCATCGCCAACTCACCGGCGTCCATGGCGCTGTGGTCCGAGGCCGCGAATGAGCTACGCCAGGCACTCCCTGCGGATGTGCAGGCGACGCTGCAACGCCACGAAGCAGCAGGCACCACCTCCAGCGCCGAGTACCGCGCAGCATCGGACGTGTTCTATGCGCGCCATGTATGCCGCATCCAGCCGATGCCCGCCGAAGTGGCGCGCACCTTCGCTGCCATCGATGCGGACCCCACGGTCTACCACGCCATGAACGGCCCCACCGAATTCCACGTGATCGGCAGCATGCGCGATTGGACGATCATTGATCGCTTGCCTCGCATCCAGGTGCCGACGCTGTTGATTTCCGGTCGCTACGATGAAGCCACCCCCGCAACGGTGCAGCCATTCGCCGACGGAATCGCCAACGTGCAGTGGCAGATATTCGAGGCGTCCAGTCATATGCCCCACGTGGAAGAACGAGAAGCGTGCATGGCCTGTGTGGCGGCATTTCTGGAACAGCAACCGAGCTAGCATGCCGGGTCAAGCCGTGGGCCGTGCGGGGGTGTTCTCACCCGCGCGCGCGGCTGATCCGCCAACTCGCCAACTGATAAAGCCCCAGTAAACCGCCCGCCAGCAGCAGTGTCCATTGCACACTCAGCGCCGCCGCCAACAAGCCTGCAAGTAACCCGCCGATGGCTTCAAAGCCGAAGCGCATGGCGATATAGAACGCGATCACCCTGCCCCGCAACGCTTCGGGCGCGGCGCTTTGTAGAGTCATGTTGCTGCTGACATTGCTCGCCGTGATGCCAAAGCCCAACCCAGCCAGCGCAACCAGCGTGAGCCACAGCGGTGGGTCGGCCGCCACCGCGCATAACGAAACCGCACAGACCACCGCGCCCATGGCGATGATGCGGCCCAATCGTGAGGTGCTGCCAGCGAAAGCGAGAAAGATCGTGGCCACAAAAGCCCCCGCGCCCGCAGCGCCCCATAGCCAGCCCAGGGTCTGCGCGTCGCCGCTGAACGTGTGCTTGGCCAGAATCGGCAGCAGCACCGTGTAGCAGGAGGCGAGCAGATTCACCATCACCACACTGATCAGCAAGCGCCGAATGGACAGTGTGCCCCACAGGTAGCGCAGGCCTTCGCGGAAAATCTCCCCGGTCGACCCCTTTGCCCGCACGGGCGCACGACTCTGCACCTTGCCCAGCCCGATCAGCAACATACCGAAGGCGATAGCGGTGAGAAGGAAGCAACCGGCCTCACCGCTCCAGTTGATCAGCAAACCGGCCAGCGGTGGGCCGATAAAGCGCGCGGCGTTGATCAGCATTGCATTGAGCACGAGGGCATTGGGCAGGTCGTTGGGGTCATCGACGAAGCTGGCGATCAAGGCCTGGCGCAGAGGCGTTTCCAGGGCGTTGAGCAAACCCAGCAGAAGCGCCATGGCAATGATCACTTCACGGCCCATCCACTGCTGCCAGGTCAGCACGGCCAGGGCCAGCGATTGCAGGGCCAGGGCGGCCTGCACCGCCATCAACAGGCGACGCTTGTCGTGGCGGTCGGACCAGGCGCCCGCCAGCGGCCCGACCAACAGCTGCGGCAACAGCGTCAAAAACGCAATGGCCCCCAGCAGTACGGCCGAGCCCGTCAGGTGGTAGGCCAGCCATGACAGCGCGACCTGTTGCACCCACTTGCCCAGGGTCGAGAGACCCTGACCGACAAAGTAGATCTGGAAATTGCGATGGCGCAGCGCGCGGATGGGCGTGGGCCATCGGGAGGTAGACGCAGGATTCAAATAAACTCACAGCCCTTTTGTTTCAGGGATTCAAGGACCCAGGAGCGGTCGTTTTCGCCCAGTGCAATCTGTTCCAACTGCTTCTGTTCGGCGGCATGTTTGGCACTGGCGCGATCATACACCTCACCGACCTGCTCGAACGGCACGCAGAGCAATCCATCTTCATCACCGATCACCAGATCGCCCGGTTCGATCACCATACCGGCCAGGGCAATCGGCACATTCACCTCGCCAGGTCCGTCCTTGTAAGGGCCGCGATGGGTGATACCGGCGGCGAACACCGGGAAATCCCCGGTGCCGATGCTGGCTGCGTCGCGAATCGCGCCGTTGATCACAATACCCGCCACACCTTTCTTGATCGCATAAGCCACCATCATCTCGCCAATCAGCGCGTTGCTCAGGTCACCGCCGGCATCCACCACGATCACGTCGCCGGGCTCAGCGATGTCCAGCGCGTGATGCAGCATCAGGTTATCCCCCGGCCGCGCCTTTACGGTGAGCGCCGGCCCGACCAATACGCCCGTGCGATGCATCGGTTGCAGGCTTGCGCCGCCGGCGGTAAGGCGGTGCATGGAGTCGCTGATATTGGCGACAGGCACGCTCCGGTAACGCTCGACCCACTCAACGGCGACCTTGCGTTGCTGCTTGAGCACTCTGAATCCGATGGACATGGGGTATTCCTCTGATGATTTTTGTTTGTTTTGAAACGCCATTTCGAAATTAACACCACAAATTCAAATCAACAAGACTCAAGCCCAACCCAGGCATCAAATGACCAGCGGTACCACTCCTGAAAAACCAGCAGAAAACCCTACATGGCAAGGTTGGGTACTGTATTTGGCCGATTTTGAAGCGACGATAAAAAAATTATTTATTGCAACGCCGTTTCATTATGATAATTTCCAGTCACTACCGCACACCGACAAAAACACCAAGGTGCACAGAAATGACCCGAACCCTCCTGCTGACCGGCCCGGAATTGACCGCCGACGCCATGACCCACGCCGCCTCCCACGGCGTGCGCGTCATCCCTACCACCCCCTACGCACCGGCCGATGAACTCATCGCGATCATTGCCCGCGAACAACCGGACGCAATCATCGTGCGCCAGGGCCAACTGACCCGGGAGATGATCAACGCATCGGCCGCACTGAAGATCATCGCCAAGCACGGCGTCGGCTACGACAGCATCGACATCGCCGCCGCCGCCGAACGCCAGATCCCGGTGACTATCGCCCTGGGCGCCAACGCGCAATCGGTGGCCGAACACGCCTTGGCATTGATGTTCAGCGTGGCGCGCCAGACCGCCCTGCTCGACGCACGGATGCGTGACGGGCATTGGGACAAAGCCACTTCAGTGGGCATCGAGCTGTCCGGCAAGACCCTGGGCTTGGTGGGCCTGGGAAGCATCGGACGAATCCTGATGGAACTGGTGGCGCCGCTGCGCATGACCATCAAGGTGTTCGACCCGTACTTGCCGGAACTGCCGAATGTGGAGCGCGTCGACGACATTGATGACCTGCTGACAAGCTGCGATATCATCAGCCTGCATTGCCCACTGACCGAACATAACCGCAACCTGTTTGGCGCGGCGCAGTTCAAGCGCATGCGCCCCGGCAGCCTCCTGATCAATACGGCGCGCGGTGAACTGATCGACACCGAAGCCTTGGTCCACGCCCTGAGCACCGGGCAGATTGCCGGCGCCGGACTCGACACGTTCAACCCCGAACCCCCTCCCGCCGATTCGGCGCTATGGGGCCTGCCTACCCTGGTAGCCACACCGCATGTGGGGGCCAATACCGCCGAAGCACGGGACCGAGTGGGCCTGCTGGCCCTGCAACAAATCATCGATTTCTGGGACGGCATCGCGCCGCCGCCGCGTGCTGTGGTCAACCGCCACCTCTACGCACACTGACATCTCCCGCCGGTTACATGCGGGCTCATCACGCATCTCCAAAAAAAACAATACGGGAGAGAGTCATGCCTATCAGTTCTACCGACATCAGCGCCATCGAGCGCTCAACCATGCGCAAGGTGGCGTGGCGACTGCTGCCGTTCCTGATCCTTTGCTACCTGCTGGCGATCATCGACCGCGGCAACATCGGCATGGCCTCGCTGCAAATGAACCAGGACCTGGGGCTGACCCCGGCGATCTTCGGCTTTGCCAGCAGCCTGTTCTTTGTCTCGTACTTCCTGGTGGAAGTGCCGAGCAACCTGGCCTTGCAGCGCTTCGGCGCACGGGTGTGGATTGCGCGGATCATGATTACCTGGGGCCTGATTTCCGCCGGCACAGCGTTTGTCACCGGCGCCAACTCGCTGTATGTGATGCGCTTCCTGCTGGGCGCGGCCGAGGCAGGATTCTTCCCGGGCGTGCTGCTGTACCTCACTTACTGGCTGCCAGCGGCATACCGTGGGCGCATGGTCGCGATTTTCATGGTGGCGATTCCCGGCGCCAACTTCATCGGCTCACCACTGTCCGGCTTGTTGTTGAGCCTGGACGGCTGGTTCGGCATGCGTGGCTGGCACTGGCTGTTCATCATCGAAGGCATTCCCGCTGTACTGCTGGGCATCGCCTGCCTGTTCGTGCTGACTGATCGCCCGGAACAAGCCAAATGGCTGAACCACGAGCAGCGCCACTGGCTCACTGGCCGCCTCGACGAAGAGCGCAATCGCAAGACCGCCATCGGGCATATCTCCCTGTGGAAACTGCTGCGCCACAAGCACATCTGGGTGCTGGCACTGATCTACTCCGGCGCATCTGCGGCCGGCAGCACAATGAGTGTATGGGCGCCGCAACTGCTCAAGACATTTGGCCTGGACAACCTGGAAATCGGCATGGTCAACGCCATCCCCTACGGGCTCGCGTCCATCCTGATGATTGTGTGGGGCCGCAGCTCCGACAAGACCGGTGAACGCCGCTGGCATACCGCACTCACCCTGCTACTGATCACCGGCGGGTTGCTGCTGGCGCTGGTGACCTCTTCGCTGGTCGCCACGGTGTTCATGTTGTCAATGGTGCTGATCGGTGCGTACTCCATGAAAGGACCGTTCTGGGCGCTGGTCTCGACCTGGCTTTCATCCTCCACCGCAGCCGCTGGCCTGGCCGCCGTAGGCGCGATGGCCAACCTGATAGGCGGCGGCATCATGGTCAACGTGTATGGAACCATTCATCACGCCACAGGCAGCTACGCCCTTGCATTGCTGCCGCTGGCGGCGCTGTGTGCCGCTGGTGCGATCATGGTCTTGTTGATGGGGCGCAAGCAGATGAGCGAAACGGCGCAACTCAACAAACCTGCCAGCGCGACCTGAAAAAGCGGGAGGGGCAGCACGATGATTCGACTGCCCTTCTCCCCACCGCTTTGACCGCGCCGACCAATGGCAGTATTTTGCAGCCTACCCGCCCACCCCCTCACAAGGAGCAACCCATGGTAAAAACCCGCCCACGCCCCGCAGTCACCGGGGTGGCCTCGGCTGATCGGGTGCTCACCGTGCTGACTGCCTTCCGCATGGGGGATACCGCCCTGGAACTGGCCGAACTCGCCGCACGCACCGGACTGATCAAAAGCACCATCATGCGTTTGATGGTTTCGCTTGAGAATCACGGCCTGATCACCCGCCTGGCCGATGGTCGCTATCAGCTGGCCACCGAAATCATGCGCTTGAACACGGTGTATCAGGACGGCCTCGATCTTGAACGCCACATCACTCCGCTGCTGCACCGCCTGACTCAGGAAACCGGCGAAACCGCTTCCTTCTACGTACGCCACGGCGCTTATCGGATGTGCCTGTACCGCGTGAACTCCCCTCACCATCTGCGCCTGCACCTGCAACCCGGGGACACTCGCCCCATGGACGGCGCCGCCGGAGCCGAGGCGTTGCGCACACCCTATGCGCTGGCCGCGAAAATGATCAAACCGATTTTCTCCCATGGCGCCACCGACCCCCATGCCTCGTCCATGGCCCTGCCCATCTTCGGTCCAGGGGAAAACCTGATCGGCGCACTGGTACTGTCCGGCCCCGCCAGCCGCCTGACCGCCGAACAGGCGCAGACGCTGCACCCTTTGTTCCAGCAAGCCGCCGTCGAACTGACCCGCAGCCTGGGCGGCGACGCACTTGCCAGCACCGAGGCCCCGCAAAAAAAGCTGCGCGGCAAGAAATCCGACTAAAACGCCGGCCTGCCAGGTGCGAGACGCATCGCACCTCGAGCGACATTCGACCACATGCCATCATCGCAGCACCTGTAATAGTCTATTGCAGGACTCCAATGTACTAACCAGTTACTTATCTTGCTAAAATCGCGTCTTTGCCCTCTCACATTCGAGTCCTATCGACATGAAACGAGCATCGCGCGCCACTGGCGTCTCTAGAATCCTACTGCTGGGCCTGGGCGTGATCATCGCCCTGCTCGGCCTCGCGCTGGCCATTGGCGGCGGCAAACTGGTGAGCCTGGGAGGCTCCTGGTACTTCTTGATCGGCGGTGCGGCCATGGCCGTTTCCGGCTTGCTGATTGCCCGACGCAAGCCGGCGGGCGCGTGGCTGTTCGCGGCCTTCCTGGTCGGCACGGCTCTCTGGGCGGTGGCGGATGTGGGGCTGGTGTTCTGGCCGCTGTTCTCCCGCCTGTTCATGTTTACGGTGATCGGCCTGGTGGTAGCGCTGCTGTACCCGCTGCTGGTCAACCGGCCTGCACGTGGCGCCTATGGCGTGGCGGCGGTATTGGCGGTGGCCGTGGCCGTGGCGGCGGGCAACATGTTTGTCGCCCACCCGAGCGTGGCACCCACCGGCACTGGCCCAGGCATCACGCCGGTGGCCGCGGCCGACGCACAGAAAGACTGGGCGCACTACGGCAACACCGAAGGCGGCAGCCGCTTCGCCGCGCTGGACCAAATCAATCGCGACAATATCAATAAGCTCAAAGTGGCCTGGACCTACCACACCGGTGACGTCGCCCTCAGCGACGGCAACGGTGCCGAAGACCAGCTCACCCCGCTGCAGATCGGCAACAAAGTGTTCATCTGCACGCCGCACAACAACCTGATCGCCCTCGACGCCGACACCGGCAAAGAGCTGTGGAAGAACGAGATCAACGCCAAATCGGCGGTGTGGCAGCGTTGCCGTGGCATGGCCTACTTCGACGCCACTGCGCCGATTGCACAGCCTACCCAACCGAACAGCTCACCGATCATCGCCGCCAGCGTGCCCGCCGGTGCGCAGTGCCAGCGCCGCTTGCTGACCAACACCATCGATGCACGCCTGATCGCCGTGGACGCCGACACCGGCCAGTTCTGCGAAGACTTCGGCACCCACGGCCAGGTGGATTTGAAAGCCGGCCTGGGCAACGTGCCGGACAGCTACTACCAACTGTCCTCGGCACCGCTGATCGCCGGCACCACCGTGGTGGTCGGCGGCCGCGTGGCCGACAACGTGCAGACCGACATGCCCGGCGGCGTGATCCGTGGCTTCGACGTAATCACCGGCCAGATGCGCTGGGCGTTCGACCCGGGCAACCCGGAAGACAAAAAAGCCCCGGCCGACGGTAGCACCTACGTGCGCAGCACGCCGAACAGCTGGGCGCCAATGTCCTATGACCCGCTGATGAACACCGTGTTCTTGCCGATGGGCAGCTCGTCCACCGACATCTACGGTGTCGAGCGCACCCAGCTCAACCACAAATACGGCGCGTCGGTACTGGCACTGGACGCCTCCACCGGCACGGAAAAATGGGTGTACCAGACCGTCCACAATGACCTGTGGGACTTCGACCTGCCGATGCAGCCGAGCCTGATCGACTTCACCCCGCCGGGCAGCGACAAGGCTGTGCCTGCAGTGGTGATCGGCACCAAGGCCGGGCAGATCTACGTGCTCGACCGTGCCACCGGCAAGCCGCTGACCGAGGTGAAGGAAGTGCCGGTCAAGGCCGCCAACATCCCTGACGAGCCCTACTCGCCCACCCAGCCAAAATCGGTCGGCATGCCACAGATCGGCGCGCAGACCCTGACCGAATCGGACATGTGGGGCGCCACGCCGTTTGACCAGTTGCTGTGCCGCATCGACTTCAAGGGCATGCGCTACGACGGCCTGTACACCGCGCCGGGCACCGATAAATCCCTGAGTTTCCCGGGCTCGCTGGGTGGCATGAACTGGGGCAGCATTTCCACCGACCCGGTGCACGGTTTTATCTTCGTCAACGACATGCGCCTGGGCCTGTGGATCCAGATGATACCGTCGCAGAACAAGGCCCAGGCCGCGTCGGGTGGCGAAGCGCTGAATACCGGCATGGGCGCCGTGCCACTCAAGGGCACGCCGTATGCGGTGAACAAAAACCGCTTCCTGTCGGTGGCCGGTATTCCGTGCCAGGCGCCGCCGTTCGGCACCCTGACTGCGATCGACATGAAGACCCAGAAAGTCGCCTGGCAAGTACCGGTCGGCACCGTCGAGGACACCGGCCCCCTGGGCATCCGCATGCACCTGCCGATCAAGATCGGCCTGCCGACCCTCGGCGGCACCCTGTCGACCCAGGGCGGCCTGATCTTTATCGCCGGCACCCAGGACTTCTACCTGCGCGCCTTCAACAGCGGCAATGGCGAGGAAATCTGGAAGGCCCGCCTGCCCGTCGGCAGCCAGGGCGGCCCGATGACCTACGTATCGCCGAAAACCGGCAAGCAGTACATCGTCATCACCGCCGGTGGCGCACGCCAGTCCACTGACCGTGGCGACTACGTGATCGCCTACGCCCTGCCTTAACCCCCCTGTTCGCGCGGCGCCTCCCCGGCGCCGCGCCTTGTACCTGGAAAAACCCGCATGACCCCCACTTCTCATATTGCCCTTGGGCGCCTGTTGCTGGGCCTCGCCCTGGGTGCCGCCCTGCCCGTACAAGCCGATGACACCACCCTGACCGGCGACTGGGGCGGCCTGCGCCGTGAACTCGACGCACAGGGCATCCGCTTCACCGGCGACTACAGCGGCGAGACCGCCTACAACGCCCACGGCGGCCAGCACCGCTCGGCGCGCTACTCGCAGAACCTAAAGCTCGGCGTGCAGTTCGACCTGGGCAAGCTCTACGGCTTGAACAATGGCGACCGCATCCAGCTCACGATCAATGACCGGCGCGGCAACAGTGCGTCCGAGGACCTCGTGGGCAACCGCCTGCCGATCCAGGAAAACTACGGCGGTCTCTACACCCGCCTCACCGAGTTGAGCTACGAACGCACGCTGTTCACCCCGGCGCTGAACGTCAAGCTCGGCTACATGGCCATGGGCAATGACCTCGGCGGCCTCGACAGCGGGATCTTGTGCAACTTCATGAACGCCGGGTTCTGCGGGCACCCGCTGAACATGTCCGGCGGCAGCGGCTGGACCAACTACCCGAATGCACGCCTGGGTGCGCGGGTGAAATATGACTTCTCGCCGGCCTGGCAATTGCGCGTTGCCGCCTTCAACGTCGACCCGCAAAGCAACGGCAACTCCAGCCGCGCCTGGCGCCTGGACCCCAAGCACACCACTGGCACCGTAGTGCCCATCGAATTGATCTACAAACACGCCGGCAGCCTGCCGGGTGAATACAAGCTGGGCTATTACTACGACAGCTCCGACGTGAAACGCATCGGCAGCACCAGGAAGGTCAGCGGCCGCGGTGGTCACTACCTGCTGATCGACCAGGCAGTGTGGGCCTCGGACTCATCCGCCGGCCGTGTGCTGCACGCCTTCGGCCAGTATTCCGCCGCCAGCGAAGCGGCCTCGCCGTTCAGCAAGTGGTACGGCGCAGGCGTGGTGCTGTATAAGCCGTTCGAAGGCCGGCCGCGTGACACCCTGGCCCTGGGTTATGGTCGCGCCGTGCCGAACCCGCGCAGTCGCGAGGTACAGGAACTGGCCGCCTTCAAGGCCGGGACCGACTATCCCGACCTGAACAATGCCGAACAACTGATCGAACTCAGCTACGGCTACCAGGCCACCCCCTGGCTGACCCTGCGCCCGGATGTGCAATACATCATCGAGCCGGGTGCGTTTTCCGGTGACAACATCGACAACGCCCTGGTGCTGGGCCTGCAGGTCAAGGCGGTGTTCTGAAGCGACTCAGTCGTCTGATGGCAACGCCCTGTTCGCCCGTTCGAGTGCAGTGATGCGCTCGACTTTCCTCCCGGAGCGCTCCGCTTCGAACTCCGATTCCAGGAACACTTTGACGATGCTCTTGGCCAGCTCGGGCCCGATCACCCGCGCACCGATGGACAGGATCTGCGCATCGTTGCTCTTGCGTGCGCGCTCGGCCGAATAGGTATCGTGGGCCTGGGCGGCCCGCACACCCTTGATCTTGTTGGCGGAAATCGCCATGCCGATGCCGGTGCCGCAGATCAACACACCCAGGCGCTGCTCACCCGCGCCCACCGCCGTGGCTACGGCTGCTGCGATGTCCGGGTACAGCACTGGGCTGGACGAATGGCAGCCAAAGTCCTCGACCCCATACCCCAGGCTTTCGATAAAGCGCTTGAGCATTTCCTTGAGCTCAAAGCCTGCCTCGTCGCATCCGATGGCCACCGAAAACATCGTTTGTGCACCCATTACTGTTTCTCCATCAGACCGATCAAATGATCACTCACTGAAATTATGCACAATCATTAGCGGACGATCAGCCCACCGCTGTCAAGGCTTATTTCAAGGCGACAGCCCACTAAAACGATAAAAGCACGGGCGAACACTGTGCCAAACCATTGACAAAGCCGGCCCGAGCAGTTTAAACATATGATCACTATCCGATCATATGATCAGGCTGTTGGCTAAGCCTACCTAATAAGAAAATCAGCAAGAGGACACACCGATGGCCCCGCCATTACTGCTCCACGCTGAACAAGTTTCCAAGGCCTACGCCGGGGTCCCTGCCCTGCGCGACGGGCGCCTCTCCCTGCGGGCCGGCAGCGTGCACGCACTGTGCGGCGGCAATGGCGCCGGCAAATCCACCTTCCTCAGCATCTTGATGGGCATCACCCAGCGTGACGCCGGCAGCATCCTGCTCAACGGCCAGCCGGTGCAGTTCGACCGCCCCAGCGCAGCCCTCGCCGCCGGGGTGGCGATGATCACCCAGGAGCTGGAACCCATCCCCTACATGACCGTCGCCGAAAATATCTGGCTGGGCCGCGAGCCACGCCGCGCCGGCTGTATCGTCGACAGCAAGGAACTGAACCGACGCACTCGCGAACTGCTGCAAAGCCTGGAGTTCGACGTGGACGCCACCAGCCCCATGCATCGCCTGAGCGTGGCGCAGATCCAACTAGTGGAGATCGCCAAGGCGTTCAGCCATGACTGCCAGGTGATGATCATGGACGAACCCACCTCGGCCATCGGCGAACACGAAGCGCAAACCCTGTTCAAGGCGATCCGCCGCCTGACCGCCCGTGGCGCCGGGATCATCTATGTGTCGCACCGCCTGAGTGAACTGGCGCAGATTGCCGATGACTACAGCATCTTCCGCGACGGCGCCTTTGTGGAAAGCGGGCGCATGGTCGATATCGACCGCGCCCACCTGGTGCGCGGCATCGTCGGCCAGGAGTTGCAGCGCATCGACCATAAAGTCGGCCGCGAATGCGCCGCCGCCACGTGCCTGGATGTCAATGGCCTGAGCCGCGACGGCGAGTTCCAGGACATCAGCCTGCAACTGCGCCAGGGCGAAATCCTCGGCATCTATGGGCTGATGGGTTCGGGCCGCAGCGAATTCCTCAACTGCCTGTATGGCCTGACCCTGCCGGACGCCGGCAGCGCCACCCTGCAAGGCCAGCCCCTGCCCACCGGCACCCCGGCGGCGACCATCCGCGCCGGCATGTCCCTGGTCACCGAAGACCGCAAGGACAGTGGCCTGGTGCTCAGCGCCAGCATCCTCGCCAACATCGCGCTGTCGGCCTACAAGCAATTGTCGAACTGGTCGGTGATCAATGCGCGCAAGGAACAGGCCCTGGCGCAGAGCATGGTCAAGCGCCTGCAGATCAAGATCTCGTCCCTGGACCTGCCGGTGGAGTCCATGAGCGGCGGCAACCAGCAGAAAGTGGTGCTCGCCAAATGCCTGTCGACCCAGCCGATCTGCCTGCTGTGCGACGAACCCACGCGCGGCATCGACGAAGGCGCCAAGCAGGAGATCTATCACCTGCTCGACGAATTCGTGCGCGCCGGCGGTGCTGCCATCGTGGTCTCGTCCGAGGCGCCGGAACTGCTGCACCTGAGTGACCGCATCGCGGTGTTCAAGGGCGGCCGCCTGGTGACCGTCAGCAGCGACACCGCCCTTTCCCAGGAAGCCTTGTTGAGTCTTGCCTCATGAACAGTAAAGTCCTCGCCGCACCCGTCACTGCCGCGCCGCGCAACCGCCTGCGCTTGTCCCTCGACCGCTTCGGCCTGCCGCTGGTGTTTATCCTGCTGTGCCTGGTGATGGCGTTTTCCAGCGAATACTTCATGACCTGGCGCAACTGGATGGACATCCTGCGCCAGACCTCCATTAACGGCATCCTGGCCGTGGGCATGACCTACGTGATCCTCACCAAGGGCATCGACCTGTCGGTGGGCTCGATCCTGGCCTTCGCCGGCTTGTGCAGCGCGCTGGTCGCCACCCAGGGTTATGGCCTGTTGGCGGCGGTGAGTGCGGGGATGTTTGCCGGGGCCATGCTCGGCGTGGTCAACGGTTTCATGGTAGCCAACCTGAGCATCCCACCCTTTGTCGCCACCCTCGGCATGCTCAGCGTGGCGCGGGGCATGACCTTTATTCTCAACGACGGCAGCCCGGTCACCGACCTGCCGGACAGCTTCCTCGCCATGGGCATCGGCAAGCTGGGCCCCATTGGCGTGCCGATCATTATCTTTGCGGTGGTCGCGCTGATCTTCTGGATGGTGCTGCGCTACACCACCTACGGGCGCTACGTGTACGCCGTGGGCGGCAACGAAAAAAGCGCGCGCACCTCCGGCATCGGCGTGCGCAAGGTCACGTTCTCGGTGTATGTGATTTCCGGCCTGCTGGCGGGGTTGGCCGGTGTGGTGCTGGCGGCGCGCACCACCTCGGCCCTGCCCCAGGCGGGCGTATCTTATGAGCTGGATGCGATTGCGGCGGTGGTGATCGGCGGCACCAGCCTGTCGGGTGGCACCGGCAGCATTGTCGGCACGTTGTTTGGCGCACTGCTGATCGGTGTGATCAACAACGGTTTGAACCTGCTCGGGGTGTCGTCGTATTACCAACAAGTGGCCAAGGGATTGATCATCGTGCTTGCGGTGTTGATTGATGTCTGGCGCAAGAAAAAACGCTAAGTGGAGTGTGTGCAATGTCCAATTTCTGGAACCAGGCGTTCGACCTCACCGGCCGTTGCGCCGTGATCACCGGGGGCGCCGCCGGTATCGGCCTGGCCTGTGCCCAGTTGCTGGTGGAGCGCGGCGCCCGGGTGGCGTTGCTGGACCGTGACCCGGCGGTGGTCGAAGTGGCTGCCAGCCTCGGCGCGGGTCATGTGGGGCTGGTGGCTGACCTGCGCCAGCTCGATTCGCTGCAGGCCGTCGTCGACCAGGCCGCTGCCGGGCTCGGGCGCATCGATTACCTGGTCAACAGCGCGGGGGTCGCGCTGCTCGACAAGGCCCTGGACGTGGATGAAAACGCCTGGGACACCACCCTGGACATCAACCTCAAGGCCAGCTTCTTCGTGGCGCAGGCCTGTGCCCGCTACATGATCGAACAAGGCGGCGGGCGTATCGTCAACCTTGCCTCCCAGGCCGCCGTCATCGGCCTGGACCGTCATGTGGCCTACTGCGCGAGCAAGGCCGCCGTGGTCGGCATGACCAAGGTGCTGGCCATGGAATGGGCGCCCCACGGCATCAACGTCAACGCCGTGTCACCGACCATCGTCGAGACCGCCCTGGGCAAGAAAGCCTGGGCGGGCGAACTGGGCGAACGGGCCAAATTGCAGATTCCGGTGGGGCGCTTCGCCCAGCCGGAAGAGATCGCCGGCCTGGTGCTCTACCTCGTCAGCGACGCGGCCAGGATGATCACCGGGGAAAACGTAGTGATCGACGGCGGCTACAGCATTCAGTAAGCCGATTCCAGACGAATAAGAACAAGGAAACACCCAATGAATCGAGTCATCAATGATGCGGACCTGGTGGTCGAGGACATGCTCGCGGGCATCCTCCTGGCGCACCCGGAACTGGTGCAGTACGAGAGCAACCCACGGGTCATCCGCAAACGCACGTCCTCACCGGCCGGCCAGGTCGGTATTGTCACCGGCGGCGGTTCGGGGCACGAGCCGGCGTTTCTAGGCTATGTCGGCCCGGGGCTGGTGGATGCGGTGGCGGTGGGCGAGATTTTCTCTTCACCCACCGCCAAGAGCTTCTTCGACGCGTTCCGTGCCGCCGACCAGGGCGCAGGCGTGGCGTGCCTGTATGGCAACTATGCCGGCGACAACATGAACGTGAAGCTGGCGATGAAAACGGCCGCCAGCAAAGCCATGGACATCCGCACCGTGGTGGCCAACGACGACGTGGCCTCCGCCCCGCCCGCCGAAATCGCCAAGCGGCGTGGCGTGGCCGGCGAGATCTTCATGTGGAAGATCGGCGGTGCCGCCGCCGCCCAGGGCTACGACCTTGACGGCGTGATCCGCGTGGCGCAGAAGGCCGTGGACCATTGCCGCTCCATCGGCGTGGGGCTCACGCCCTGCACCATTCCGGCGGTAGGCAAACCCAACTTCCAGATTGCTGACGGTCTGATGGAACTGGGCATCGGCCACCATGGCGAACCCGGTATCGAAGTGGTGCCGGTGGAGTCCGCCGCCGCCATGGCCGAGCGCATGCTTGCGCCGATCCTGGCCGACCGCGACTTCACCCAGGACCAGAGCGTGGTGGTGCTGGTCTCGGGCCTGGGCGCCACGCCGGTGATGGAGCTGTATATTTTCTACGCCGAGGTCGAGCGCCAACTGCGCGCCAAGGGCCTGCGCATACACCGCTGTTACGTGGGCAACTACTTCACGTCCCTGGAAATGATGGGCGTGACCCTGACCCTGCTTGGCCTCGACGCCGAGCTGAGCCGTTTGATCGACCAACCTTGCCGCTCCATCGGCATGACCCAGTCGGAGTGAAGCATGAGCGAACATTTCCCGAGCAACACCGGCAGCGCCATCGTCACCAACCTGGTGTCGATCATCGTCGCCAACCGCGAATACCTCAGTGAAGTGGACGGCGCCATCGGCGACGGCGACCACGGCATCAACATGGCCAAGGGATTCTCGCGCTGCGGCAAGACCCTGGAGGGCCGCGAACTGTCCCTGGCCGAGGCGCTGGACGAACTGACCCTGGCGTTGATGGAAGGCATCGGCGGCTCCATGGGCCCGCTGTATGGCAGCCTGTTTATCGGCATGGCCGACGAAGTGCGCGGCCGCGATAGCATCGATGGGGCGACCTTCGCCAGGCTGCTGCGTGGCGGCCTGACCTCACTGCAAGACATCAGCGACGCCGGCGTGGGTGACAAGTGCCTGATGGATACGTTGATTCCAGCGGTCGAGGCGTTCGAACAGGCCCAGGCCAGCGGCGCGACGTTCCGCGAAGCGTTGCACCGGATGAAAAGCGCCGCGTCCCAGGGCCGTGATTCCACCCGCGACCTGGTGGCCAAGATCGGCCGTGCCAGCCGCCTGGGGGAGCGCTCCCTGGGAGTACTGGATGCGGGCGCAGTGTCGTGCTGCCTGATCCTGACCAACCTTGCCGAATCGGTTGAGGCGCGGTTGGTGGCCTAGGTGTGGGAGCGGGTTTGCCCTACACAGCCTCTTTGGTGGACGGGGCTTTCTGTGGCGAGCGGGCTTGCCACAACAAGCCCGCTCACCACAACAAGCGGGCTCACCACATACAAGATGTCACCTAGCGGCGCGTTGCATCATCCAGGGCAAGGATCGTGTAGGCATTCGAGACGGTCGTCGCCAGGGTGTTGATCACCCCGGAGCGCAACGCACCGAGGGTGGCCGCCGCCTTGGTGTTTTCGCTGGCAATCGCTACCACGTCGGGAATGCGCACCAACTCCTGTACCGTCAGGCCGATCACCCGGCCCTGCATGGCGTTGACCGCCGGCTGGCCGTGGATGTCGATGAAGTCGTAGCCCATCATGTCACCGACCGTACCGGACACCCGGGCCTGGGCGATTTCCTGGGGCGAGAACCAGCCCATGCGCACCATGTTGCTGTTCTCGCTCATGTCGCCGATGCCGATCAAAGCGATATCGGCGCGGCGCGCACGGTCGAGGGTGGAGCGCACGGTGTCGTTGTTGATCAGCACGCTGCGCAGTTCCGGGTTGGCCACCAGGGCCGGGGCGTACAGGGTTTCGCTCTCGGCGCCGAAACGCAGGGCCAGGCGCCGGCAGATATGGTCGGGGTTCATGTATTCGCCGGCCTTGAGCGAGCCGCCGATGGCGCAAACGAAGGTGCAGTTGCGCGTCACCGGCAGGAACACGTTCTCGGCCACGGCGCCCACGTTGCGGCCCATGCCGACGGCGACGATCATGCCGTCGCTGAGGGTCTTGTTCAGGTAGTTGGCCACCAGGCTGGCCACGGCCGAGCGCTGGGTGTCGGGGTCGCCGTGGTCGACCGCGATCAAGGCGCGGTCCAACTGGAAACGCTCGACCAGCGCCTGCTCCAACTCCGTGTTCAGGGCCGGATGCTGCAACACCCGCACCTCCACCACCCCTTCATCACGGGCGCGCTTGAGCAAGCGGCTGACCTTGACCCGCGACAGGTCGAAGCGCTTGGCAATGGCTTCCTGGGTGATGTTGTCGAGGTAATAAAGCATGGCCACTTCGGTCATCAGGTCGATGTCGCTGGCGGCACGCTGGGCACTGTCGGTCATGGGAGCTTCCATTTACGCCACAAAAAACCATTCTCCCTAGTCTGTACGGTGCAAGTCCAGCGGCGAATGGGCGATGCCTGCAAAGTTTCTAATGGCTGTGCTGGTATTCCCGTGGCGTGCAGCCGAACTCGCGGCGGAACACGGTGTGCAGGTACTGCGCCGACTTGAAGCCGCACTGCTGGGCGATGTCGGCAATCGCCAGGTGGTTGCCCTGCAAGCCCTTGGCGGCGCTGGCGAGTTTGAAGCGCAGGATCTCGTCGTGCACGCTGCACCCGCGCGCCTTGCGAAAGTGCGACTCCAGCGATGAACGCGACACGCCGACATAGGCCGCCACCTGCGCCGTCTTGATGCCCTGGCAGGCGTATTGGCGGATAAACAGCAACGCCTGCATCACATAGGGGTTGCCCAAGGGTTGGTGCAGGCTCGACGCCTGCACGTTGATCGCATCCGGCGGCACCAGCACCTGCGTGCCGGTGCAAGGCTTGCCATGCAGCATCTGGTGCAACAGCGCGGCGGCGGTGCGGCCCATGGTTTCGGTGCCCTGGATCACCGAACTCAACGGCACGCGCGTGAGGGTGCGGGTCAGTGGGTCGTTGTCGATACCGATCAGCGCCACCTCTTCCGGCACCGCGATGCCGGCGGTGAGACAGGCTTGCAGCAGTTGCCGGGCGCGGGCGTCGGTGACCGCAATGATCCCGATGGGCTTGGGCAGGCTTTGCAGCCAGGCGATCTGCTGCTCCACCGCGCTGTCCCACAGCGGCGCACTGGTGCCCAGGCCGCGATAGATCTGCACTGGCAAGCCATCGCGTTGCAGCAAGCGCTTGAAGGCCTTTTCGCGCTCCTGGGCCCAGCGATTGGCCTGGGCTTCGGGCAGGCTGAAACAGGCGAACCGCGTCACACCGGCCTCGATCAAATGTTCATAGGCCAGCTTCATCAAGGCCGCATTATCGGTGGCCACATAGGGAATGCCCTTGGGGTAGGCGCGCACATCCTCATAAGAACCGCCCACTGCCACCACCGGCACCTTGCTGCCGGCCAGCGCCTCGCCGATCAGCGGGTCGTCGAAGTCGGCGATGATGCCGTCGCCCTGCCAGCGCTCAATGCCTTTGAGGCGGCACAGGAAGTCCTCTTCAAGGAACAAGTCCCAGGACGCGCGGGTACTGCTCAGGTAATTGCCGATGCCGGCGATGATGCCACGGTCGTAGATTTTGCTGCCGTTGAACAGCAAGGCGATGCGGTGCACGGGCGGTAGGGTTTTCATTGTTGTTGTCCTGGGGCCGGTCGCAACAGCCTAGACCCTGCCACTCAAAATCGCACCCTCCCTTGGTGATTTTCATAATCGGCAGCCCATTGGCCGTTGCTAGTATCGGGGCACCGCCAAGAACAATAAGGAAAACGCCATGCCGTACTTCCCCGGTGTCGAGAAGGTTCGCTTCGAAGGCCCCAGCAGCGACTCTGCCCTCGCCTTTCGCCATTACGACGCCAATAAAATCATCCTCGGCAAACCCATGCGCGAACACCTGCGCATGGCCGCCTGTTATTGGCACACCTTCGTCTGGCCAGGGGCGGATATGTTTGGCGTGGGCACCTTCAAACGGCCATGGCAACGCAGTGGTGAGCCGATGGATCTGGCCATCGGCAAGGCCGATGCGGCCTTCGAGTTTTTCACCAAGCTGGGCATCGACTACTACAGCTTTCACGACACGGACGTCGCCCCCGAAGGCAGCTCGCTCAAGGAATACCGCAATCACTTTGCGCAGATGGTCGACCACCTGGAACGCCATCAGGAACAGACCGGCATCAAACTGCTGTGGGGCACCGCCAACTGCTTCAGCAACCCACGCTTTGCCGCCGGCGCCGCGAGCAACCCAGACCCGGAGGTGTTTGCCTACGCCGCCGCCCAGGTGTTCAGCGCGATGAACGCGACGCTGCGGCTCAAAGGCGCCAACTATGTACTGTGGGGCGGCCGTGAAGGCTATGAAACCCTGCTCAACACCGACCTCAAGCGCGAACGCGAACAGCTCGGACGCTTTATGCGCATGGTGGTAGAGCACAAGCACAAGATCGGCTTCAAGGGCGACCTGCTGATCGAGCCCAAGCCCCAGGAGCCGACCAAGCACCAATACGATTACGACAGCGCCACGGTGTTCGGCTTCCTGCATGAGTTCGGCCTGGAGCATGAGATCAAGGTCAACATTGAGGCCAACCACGCGACCCTGGCCGGGCACAGCTTTCATCATGAGATCGCAACCGCCGTGTCCCTCGGGATTTTCGGCAGCATCGACGCCAACCGTGGCGACCCGCAGAACGGCTGGGACACCGACCAGTTCCCCAACAGCGTCGAGGAAATGACCCTGGCCACTTATGAAATCCTCAAGGCCGGGGGTTTCAAGAATGGCGGCTACAATTTCGATTCCAAGGTACGCCGCCAGAGCCTCGATGAGGTGGACCTGTTCCACGGGCACGTGGCGGCCATGGATGTGTTGGCGCTGGCGCTGGAGCGGGCGGCGGCCATGGTCGAGAACGACCGGTTGCAGCAGTTCAAGGACCAGCGTTACGCCGGCTGGCAGCAGCCGCTGGGCCAGGCGGTGCTGGCGGGGGAATTCAGCCTGGAATCCCTGGCCGAGCATGCCTTTGCCCATGAGCTGAACCCGCAGGCGGTGAGTGGTCGGCAAGAGATGCTGGAAGGTATTGTGAATCGCTTTATCTACCGCTGACTGTGTGACATGCGGGCTTTTCTTGTGGCGAGCGGGCTTGTTGTGGCGAGCGGGCTTGCCCCGCGTTGGGCTGCGAAGCAGCCCCAGAACCAGGCGCCTCGGTATGCCAGGTGAAAACATGTCGCCAGGAAAGGGGCCGCTTTGCGCCCCAACGCGGGGCAAGCCCGCTCGCCACAACAGCTCACTTGCCACAACACGCTTCATCGCCACAAGTACGGTGTTTGCCTAGAGTCTTTCCAACAACAATAAAAGGACGCATAACCATGAAACGCACCCTCATCGCCACTGCCCTTGCCCTGTTCGCCCTGCCGGTGCTGGCCGACTCGGCCCACCCGAAGATCGGCTTCTCCATCGATGACTTGCGCCTGGAACGCTGGTCCCGCGACCGCGACTACTTCGTCGCCGCCGCAGAGAAACTCGACGCCAAAGTCTTCGTGCAATCCGCCGATGCCAACGAGCAAAAACAGATCTCCCAGATCGAAAACCTGATTTCCCGCGGCGTCGATGTGATCGTCATCGTACCGTTCAACGCCACCGTGCTCACCAACGCCGTCGCCGAAGCCAAGAAAGCCGGGATCAAGGTGGTGTCCTATGACCGCCTGATCCTGAATGCGGACATCGACGCCTACATCTCCTTCGATAACGAAAAGGTCGGCGAAATGCAGGCCAGCGGCGTGCTGCAAGCGGCGCCCAAGGGCAACTACTTCCTGCTCGGCGGCGCGCCCACCGACAACAACGCCAAGGTGCTGCGCGAAGGCCAGATGAAAGTGCTGCAACCGGCCATCGACAAGGGCGATATCAAGGTGGTCGGCCAGCAGTGGGTCAAGGAATGGAACCCCACCGAAGCCCTGAGTATTGTCGAAAACGCCCTGACCCGGAACAACAACAAGATCGACGCCATCGTCGCCTCCAACGACGCCACCGCCGGCGGTGCGATCCAGGCCCTGGCCGCGCAGAAACTGGCAGGCAAGGTGCCGATCTCCGGCCAGGATGCCGACCTGGCGGCGGTCAAGCGCGTGATCGACGGCACCCAGACCATGACCGTGTACAAGCCGCTCAGGCTGATCGCCAGCGAAGCCGCCAAACTCTCGGTGCAACTGGCGCGCAATGAGCAACCCACCTACAGCTCGCAGTACGACAACGGCAGCAAAAAGGTCGACACCATCCTGCTCACCCCGACCCCGCTGACCAAGGCGAACATCGACCTGCTGGAGAAAGACGGGTTCTACACCAAAGAGCAGATGGCCGGGCAGTAAGCGCCATGGCCGACTACCTGCTGCAAATGAACGGCATCGTCAAACGCTTTGGCGGGGTCAACGCGCTGAACGGCATAGATATCAAGGTGCGGCCGGGAGAATGCGTCGGCCTGTGCGGCGAGAACGGTGCCGGTAAATCCACCTTGATGAAGGTGCTGTCGGCGGTGTATCCCCACGGCACCTGGGACGGCGAAATTCTCTGGGACGGGCAGCCGCTCAAGGCCCAGTCGATCAGCGAAACCGAAGCGGCCGGTATCGTGATCATCCACCAGGAACTGACCCTGGTGCCCGACCTGTCGGTGGCCGAAAACATCTTCATGGGTCATGAACTGACCCTGCCGGGCGGGCGGATGAACTACCCGGCGATGTTCCACCGCGCCGAAGCCTTGATGCGCGAGCTCAAGGTGCCGGACATGAACGTGGCGCTGCCGGTGTCGCAGTACGGCGGCGGCCACCAGCAACTGGTGGAAATCGCCAAGGCCCTGAACAAACAGGCGCGGCTGCTGATTCTCGACGAGCCCTCCTCGGCCCTGACCCGCTCGGAAATCGAGGTGCTGCTGGACATCATCCGCGGCCTCAAGGCCAAGGGCGTGGCCTGCGTGTACATCTCCCACAAGCTCGATGAAGTGGCGGCGGTGTGCGACACCGTTGCGGTGATCCGCGACGGCAAGCACATCGCGACCACCGCCATGGCCGACATGGACATCGCACAAATCATCACCCAGATGGTCGGCCGCGAGATGAGCAACCTCTACCCCACCGCACCCCATGCGGTGGGCGAGGTGATTTTCGAGGCACGCAACGTCACCTGCCATGACGTCGACAACCCCAGGCGCAAGCGCGTGGACGATGTGTCCTTTGTGCTCAAGCGCGGGGAAATCCTCGGCATTGCCGGGCTGGTCGGTGCCGGGCGCACAGAGCTGGTGTCGGCACTGTTCGGCGCCTACCCCGGTCGCTACAGTGCCGAGGTGTGGCTGGACGGCCAGGTGATCGACACGCGCACCCCGCTCAAATCGATCCGCGCCGGGCTGTGCATGGTGCCCGAGGACCGCAAGCGCCAGGGCATCATTCCCGACTTCGGCGTGGGCCAGAACATCACCCTGGCGGTACTCGACACCTACGCGCACCTGACGCGCATCGACGCCGAAGCCGAACTGGGCAGCATCGACCAGCAGATTGCACGCCTGCACCTCAAGACCGCCAGCCCGTTCCTGCCGATCACCAGCCTGTCCGGTGGCAACCAGCAAAAGGCCGTGCTGGCGAAAATGCTGATGGCCAGGCCTCGCGTGCTGATCCTCGATGAGCCCACACGCGGGGTGGACGTGGGCGCCAAGTATGAGATCTACAAATTGATGGGCGCGCTGGCGGCCGAGGGAGTGTCGATCATCATGGTTTCCTCGGAGCTGGCCGAAGTGCTCGGCGTATCCAACCGCGTGCTGGTGATCGGCGACGGCCAGTTGCGCGGCGACTTCATCAATGACGGGCTCACCCAGGAACAGGTGCTCGCCGCGGCGCTCAGCCAACACAATAATAATGATCGGAAGACCGCGTAGATGAATCAGCTCAAACAGCTGTTTACCCGCTACAAAATGCTTGCCCTGGTGATCGCCGTGGCGGTGATCTGGCTGTTTTTCAGTTGGCAGACCGATGGGGGCTTCCTTACACCGCGCAACCTGTCCAACCTGCTGCGGCAGATGTCGATCACCGGGATCCTGGCGTGCGGTATGGTGCTGGTGATCATCAGCGGCGAGATCGATTTGTCGGTGGGCTCGTTGCTCGGCTTGCTCGGCGGGTTGGCGGCGATCCTGGACGTGGTGTATCACGTGCCGCTGTTGGCGAACCTGAGCCTGGTTGCCCTGTGCGGCTTGATGATCGGGTTGGCCAACGGCTACATGACCGCCTACCTGCGTATCCCGTCGTTTATCGTTGGCCTGGGGGGAATGTTGGCGTTTCGCGGGATTCTCCTGGGGATCACGGGCGGTACCACCATTGCGCCGGTGTCGCCTTCCTTGGTGTATGTGGGCCAAGGGTATTTGCCCCATTCGGTCGGGATCGGCCTCGGTGTCTTACTGTTTGCCCTGACCCTGTTCCTCACCTGGAAACAACGGCGCAACCGCGCACTGCATGGCCTGGCTGCGCATTCATTGGTGCGTGATGTGCTGCGCGTGGTGGTGATCGGCGCGGTGCTGGCCGGGTTCGTCACCACCCTCAACAGCTACGACGGCATCCCCGTGCCGGTGCTGCTGTTGCTGGTACTGCTCGGTGTATTCAGCTACGTCACCAGCCAGACCGTGTTCGGCCGCCGGGTGTATGCGGTGGGCAGCAATATGGAAGCCACGCGCCTGTCGGGCATCAACGTGCAGGCAGTGAAACTGTGGATCTTCGGCATCATGGGCGTGATGTGCGCGCTCGCCGGATTGGTCAACACCGCTCGCCTGGCTGCCGGCTCGCCGTCGGCGGGTAACATGGGTGAGCTGGATGCCATAGCCGCGTGTTTTATCGGCGGCACATCGATGCGCGGCGGCTCGGGCACGGTGTATGGCGCGTTGCTCGGGGCGTTGGTGATTACCAGCCTGGATAACGGCATGTCGATGCTGGATGTGGACAGTTACTGGCAGATGATCGTGAAGGGCAGCATTCTGGTGCTGGCGGTTTGGGTGGATGTGAGTACCCGCACAGGTCGGCGCTAGGAACGCAAGATTAATGTGGGAGGTGGCTCGCCCCCGATGGGGGACTGTCAGATTTTTTGTGTGCGGGCCGGTAACGGCCTGCCGTCAGGCAGGCCCTAATTCTCACCAGGTTGGCC
>NZ_JBYSZX010000012.1:0-208947 GCF_058787615.1 Pseudomonas sp. FW305-3-2-15-C-LB1
GGAGTTCCTCGCCGGTGACCATCGACACCGGGCAGCCGTTGGTGGCGGTCTTGTCCGAAGAGGCGGCAGCATCCCCATTCGGGTTGCGAGCAGAAACCGGCACGTCATCCACATGCTCTTTCTGCTTCAGCACCGCGTTCTGCCGCGCCTTCCAGCGTATCTGCATCGTGCCTTGCTTGAGCCCGCCGACTACCCCGCGAACCGCCACCGCCTTGTAGCGATCCACCGCCTGCATGAATTTGGTCAGAATCGCCAACAGGCCCTTAACAAAACCCACCGCCGCCTCAAGAATCGCCGCTCCATACTTGACCAACCGCAAGCTCAGATACGCCACACCCGCCGCCGGCAAGGCGATGGTCAACACGGCGCCAATCACCAGGTCAATCAGCAGCGACACCACTAACCCTGCCGCTACCTCGGCCATTTCACTGGGCGGTAATGCGTCCAGCCAGAGCATCGCCGTGCGTACCATCAGGTACAGCGCCGCCTCGTCACTGGCCAGCAACATGGCCTGCTCCATGACCTTTGGCGTATCGGTGGCGATTTGTGCCAACTTGGCGGCTTGATCACCTAACTGGTCGGCGAACTGCAGCGGGTCTTCAAGAATCGCCTGTACCAGCTTGATGCTGTCCCACACGTCGTGAATTGCCGCCCAACTGCCCGCCAACAGACCGCTGCCAATCGCACTGGCGGTCGAGCGCTCCCAGTGCGGTTTAAAGCCAGACCACTGCTCCCGAAGCCACTGCTGCAGATCCCCCATCAACCCGTCGTAGGAGGCAAACAACGCGTCGACTTGCTCGCTGGAAACACCGCCCTGCACCCGCACCTGATAGCGCCCACCCGCCGCGCAGTGGTGTGAGCCCTTACCCTGTTCATCCAGCATGATTACGCTGGAACTGCCGTCATCCAGGCCGATGACCTCAACCGGGATATTGCCGATCGGCACGTCATATACCGACTCGAACTTGCTCTCGATCTTCAGTTCACCGCCCATCGGGCAGCGGGTCACGGTCGAAAGGTCAGTGTCGGAAAGACTCACCGAACGCTGCGAATCGCCAACCCGCAATACCCGGTCCATCCCCAGCAACGACGGCATGTCAGCCGCATGGCTCACTGAATCCAGCGCGCGCGAATACCAGGCGTTCATCTGCTGGCGATAAATCACCAGGCTCTGATGAAAGCCATCCAGCTCAAATTCGATCAGGGCAATGTGGGCAGCGTGGGTCATCCGTGACGTCTCGGCAAAGGGCAAGGCGTCGGAGCATGCCGCAGCAAAATGCGGCTGGATGAACGGTTGGAAAATTCAGAAAGAGCCCACTACGCAGGGGGAAAAACCGCGAAAAGTCAGCTCGAAGTGCTACACCGAAAAGCGATAAACCTGATTGCAAAATTGCCCGCCAAATAAAAATCGCTCGCATCCTTGCCCGATTTCCCGACATGGCCGTCATGGTTAATAGAACCTCCCTTACGCAGGATTTCCCATGTCGCGCCTTGCTCGTCCCTTGCACCCACTGGCTCTGTCAGTGGCGATGGCTTTTGCCGCCGTGCCGTTGCTGACCGTTCAGTCTTCCTATGCCGAAGAGAGCAGCAGCGCGCTGCGCCGTTTCTCGATTCCTGCGGGTGACTTGAGCCAGGCACTCAATAGCCTGGCCGAGCAGGCGGGTCTGGTGCTGGCCTTCGATGCGGGCCTGACCCGGGGCAAGCGCAGCAAGGGTTTGAGCGGGCAATACGACACCGACGTGGCACTGAGCCAATTGCTCGCCGGCAGCGGCCTGCAAGCCTTGAAGATTTCCGCCGACCGCTACCGCCTCGAAGCCATCCCGGATAACGGTGGCGCCATGGAACTCCAGGCCACCACCATCAGCGGCGCGTACCAGGCCGAAAGCCCGACCGGGCCGGTGGCCGGCTATGTGGCCACGCGCAGCTTGTCGGGTACCAAGACCGACACCGCGCTGATCGAAACCCCGCAGTCGATTTCCATCGTCACCAAAGACCAGATGCGTGCGCAGAACGCCGAGAGCCTCAACCAGATCCTGCGCTACAGCGCCGCCGTCATCCCGGAAACCCGTGGCGCCACCGCATCGCGTCTCGATCAACTGACCATCCGCGGTTTCTCCCCGGCCACCTACCTCGATGGCCTGCGCATGCCGTCGAGCCGTGACGCCTTGCCGCAGAAAGATGCCTTCGACCTGGAACGCGTGGAAGTGCTGCGCGGCCCTGCGTCGGTGCTGTACGGGCAGGGCACGCCGAGCGGGGTAATCAACATGGTCAGCAAGCGCCCGCTGGACACGCCGTTTCATGAAGTGGGCGTGGAATACGGCACCTTCAACAAGAAGCGCACCACCTTCGACTTGAGTGGCCCCCTGGATGATCAGGGCGTGTATTCCTACCGTGTGGCCGGGCTTTTCGACGATGCCGATGGGCAGGTGGAGCACACCGAGACGCGCCGTCAGTCATTGTCCAGCGCCTTTACCTGGCGTCCGGACGATGCCACTTCTCTGACCCTGCTCGGGCATTTCCAGAAGGACCCCAAGGGCGCTTCCTACGGCTCGGTGCCGGCCTGGGGTTCGGTGCTGCACAGCCCGACTGGACGCAGCATCGATGTGGATTTCTACGATGGCGAGAAGAACTTCGAGAAAAGCGACCGCGAGTACTACTCGATCGGCTGGGCGTTCGAGCATCACTTCGATGACGTGTGGACTGTGCGCCAGAATGCGCGTTACCTGCGCAGCGAAGGCCAGTACCGCAGCCTGTACAGCAACTACCTGATGGCGGATTACCGCACCATTCGCCGTTCGACCATCGCCAGCGATGTCGACCTGGATGCCTACACCCTCGACAACCAGCTGCAGGCCAAATTCGACACCGGCCCGTTGCAGCACACCTTGTTGATGGGGCTCGACTACCAGAACACCAGCACCGACACCAAGTCCGGCTCCGGCGTGTACACCGCAGGTCCGACCCTGGATATTTTCAACCCGGTCTACGGCGCAGCCATCCCGGTGCCGGCCTACACCACTGATGGCACCTCGCGCAGCGAACAGACCGGCGTGTATCTGCAAGAGCAGATGAAGTGGGACAAATGGGTGCTCTTGCTGGGCGGTCGCTATGACTGGGCCAGCACCGACAGCAGCACCAAGACCCTGCGCACCGGCGCCAAATCCGAGTCGTCCCTGGACAGCAAGGCGTTTACCGGTCGTATCGGCCTGGTCTATCTCTTCGATAATGGCCTGGCGCCGTATGCCAGTTATGCGGAGTCGTTCAACCCGCAATCGGGTACCGGTTACGGCGGTTCGGTGTTCAAGCCGACGGAAGGCAAGCAGTATGAAATCGGCATCAAATACCAGCCGCCGGGCAGCAACAGCTTCATCACTGCGGCCATCTTCGACCTGCGCCAGACCAACGTGCTGACCACCGACCCGGACCCCACCCACCTGTGCGGCACCGGGCGCTGCCAGAGCCAGGACGGCGAAGTGCAATCCCGTGGCTTCGAGCTGGAAGGCAAGGCCAGCCTCAACGACAACCTCGACATCACGGCGGCCTACGCGTACCTGGACAACCGCATCAGCAAATCCAACAACACCGTGCGGTACGCGCCCATCAGCGATATCGGCGTAGGTCCGGCCATCCCCGCCGAAGGCACCACCACCTACGGCGTGCCGCGCCACACCGCCTCGGCGTGGGCCGACTACACCTTCCATGACGGTCAACTCAAAGGCTTCGGCGCCGGCGCAGGAGCGCGTTATGTCGGGTCTTCGTGGGGCGATACCGCCAACACCCTCAAGGTGCCGGGCTACACCTTGTTCGATGCCGCCGTGCACTACGACATCCCCAACATCACCAGCCTCAAGGACAACCTGCGCCTGGCGCTCAATGCCACTAACCTGGCGAATAAAGAGTATGTCGCGTCCTGCTACTCCTATTCGTGGTGCTGGTATGGCTCGCAGCGTACCGTGCAGGCGAGCGCAACCTATCAGTGGTGATAAGGCAATTTAATGGCCCCTTTGTAACTAAATCCTCGCCAGAATCGCTTTTATTTTCAGGTGGTTAGGTGGGGATGCAAATGCGCACTGTTGGAATCATGCTGATCGCCTGCTCCCTGGCCGGCGGCGCGGCAGCCGTGCAGGCTCGGGAGCTGCGCGAGGGTGACAAGTACATGTGCAGTTGGGGCGCCGGCACCGCGGCCAGGGCCCAGGAGTTGAAACTGTCGGGGGTGTCGCTGTACGCGGCGCGGCAGAAGATCCAGAGCATGAAGTTCAACAAATCCTGGATGCGCATGATGGCCATGGGCATCACCGAACAGACCTACGACAGCCGTTCGCGGCTCAAGCCCGAGGCGATTCGCCAGGGTTTCTATCAGGATTGCGTGCGCTACAAGGTCGCACGCAAATGATCGAGCAAGCACCGCCCCGTGCAAAATCTGCGTAAGCCTGTCCAACTTTCCCTCGGCGCCCCTGGCCATACTGGCGCCAGGCAAATCCAGAGGCACAGGCCATGACTGACTACGTATTCATCCCCGCACCAACCCCATCCCTCGCAGTACAGGGCAGCGATGCGCGCTTCCCGCTGCGCCGTGTGTTCTGCGTGGGCCGCAACTACAGTGAGCATGCGCGTGAGATGGGTCACGACCCGGACCGCGAGCCGCCCTTTTTCTTTATGAAACCGGCGGATGCCGTGGTGCCCGCCGAAGGTGTGATCGCCTACCCACCGCTGACCGCCGACCTGCACCATGAAGTGGAACTGGTGGTGGCCATCGGCAAGGACGGCGTGGATATCAGTCCGGAACAGGCGGTTTCCCACATCTGGGGGTATGGCGTCGGCGTCGATCTGACCCGCCGCGACCTGCAAGCCCATGCGAAAAAACTCTCGCGGCCGTGGGAGTGGGCCAAGGCGTTTGATGCGTCTGCGCCGAGTACCGCATTGCGCCCGGTGAGCGCGGTAGGGCATCCGTCCAGCGGAAAAATCTGGCTTGATGTCAATGGCGAACAGCGCCAGGTGGGCGACCTGGCCGACCAGATCTGGTCGGTCAGCGAAGTGATCAGCCATGCCTCAAAGTCTGTCGCGCTGAAGGCGGGCGACCTGATCTTCACCGGCACCCCCGCAGGTGTCGGTGCCTTGCAGCCGGGCGATGTGGTCACGGCGGGCATCGAGGGCATCGGCGAGTTGCAGTTCACCCTCGGCCAGGCTTGAGGCTAAAGTGGTGACCCGGCCACCCGAGAGACCGTTATGCCAGGCACCCGCGTTACCACCTACGGCATGCAGCAGCGCAGCGACCGCCCCGACTTCTACATCCGCGACAAGCGCGGGCGGGCGGCGCTGACCAGCCCGCATCGGCATGAATACTTCCAGATCCAGGTCAACCTCGGCGGCGACACTGTGCAGCACATTGGCGGCGCTGTGCGGCCGTTCCCGCGCAAGGCCCTTGCCTTTATCCTGCCCCATCGCCTGCATGTGATCCCCCACCCCGAAGACGGCGAATTCATGCTGATCAACTTCAGCCAGGGGTTTCTCCTGCCGCAACTGACCTGCGACCCCCTCGACCTGGAAGACATTCCCATCGGCCAGGCGCCGGAGCTTTCGCCGTTTCGCTTCCAGGAACACCTGGACTTCATCCTCGATGATGCGGCGTTTGAGCAGGTGCAAAGCTGGCTCGCTCACATGCGCGAACTGGATGCCCGCCGTTCCTTTGGCGCCCGCGAGCGTCTCAAGGGCTACCTGTTTCAACTGATCGGCCTGGTCTGCGGACAGTATGCCGAGCCGTTGCAGGCGTACGCCGCCAACAACGCCACCCGGCGCGGGCGCAAGGATGCGTTGGCGCGGGTGCAACGCTACATCCGCGAGCATCTGCACGAGCCGACCCTCAACCTTACTGACGCGGCGGCGGCGGCGTTCCTGTCACCCAACTACCTCACGCACCTGTTGCGCAAGGAGACTGGCAAGCCGTTTTCGCAACTGGTGCTCGACCGCCGCCTGCAGTTGGCGCGCACCTTGTTGCTCAACAGTGCGCAGATGATCGGTCCCATTGCGCACCGCTGCGGGTTTACCGATGAAGCGTACTTCTCCCGCTGCTTCCGCAAGGCCCATGGCCTGGCCCCAGGGCAATTCCGTCGCCAGCAACATGGCCAGGCCTTGTAGGGCGGCGGTTTTACAAATCCACGACAATCGCTGTGTTTCAATTTACATACAATTGGGTCCTTCATTGGGAGGCCAGTATGCAAACGCTTATCCGCGCGGCGACGCAGGACGATGTCGACACGCTCTTCACCCTTCGCACCTCGGTGGTGCAAAACCATCTGAGTATGAGAAGAGCAGGGCGCAGTGAGCCATGAGTCCATCCGAGCCGCCGTCCAACAACTTTCGCTACTTCGTGATCGGAGTGCTTTGCGCGGCGGTGTTGCTGGGGGTCTATTTTGTGCAGCTCAATGCCCAGGTCGACCGCGAGCGGGATGCGACCAATGAGCGCTTGGCGCTGTGCCGACAGGTGGAAAGTGTGGCGCGCTCGGTGTTGCCCAATAGCCTCGATACACAAGATGCCTGCGAACAGTTGAGCGAGCGTATATCGGAAAGTGTGAAGTCGCCTTAACTCAATAACCCTTTCTTATCAGTGGAAATAGCACCAGAAGTTGCACCAAAAAGTGGCACTTATAGGGTTGGCTACCTTAAAAAATGTGTGGTTATTGAATGACTTACAGCGCTTTTAATCCGACGAAAGGATTAAAATAATCTTGTTACAGCTTTTTACAATCGTTACTATAGCCGGGCGTTCACCTCCCACGGTTTATGCATTTTTAAATCCCAAGTTTCCATCAGCTACTTGGGATTTTTTTTGCCCGGGATTTGACCTTCGCGTCAAACTTCACTGTCGCCGAACTCCGCGCGCATCCGTCCATTGCGTTTGGCCTGGTACAGCAACTTGTCGACCTCTTCGACGAACCCCAGCATCGGCGTATCAGGTTTGACGATACGTGTACCCACGCCCAGGCTCAGGCTCAGCAGGCTCGATACCGCCGAATGACCATGCTCGATCTGCTGCTGGCGGATCAGGTGCAGACAGCGTTGCGCCACCTGCCTGGCCGATTGCGCATCGGTTTCCGGCAGCAACCACACGAACTCTTCGCCGCCGATGCGCGCAATGAAATCCCGTGGCCGATTGGCCGCCTGGGACAAGGTGTGTGCGACCTGGCGCAGGCACTCATCGCCCTTGATATGGCCGTAGTGGTCGTTGTACTGCTTGAAAAAATCGATATCCAGAATGATCAACGACAGTGGCAACTGGCTGCGCTGGGCGCTGGCCCACTCCCGTTCCAGCACGGTGTCGAACATGCGGCGGTTGGCGATGCCGGTCAGGCCATCCTGGTAGGAGTACTCCTCGAGTTGTTTCTGCAAGCGCACCAGGTGCTCTTCGGTCTTCTTGCGCTCGCTGATATCGAACATGAAACCGATCAGCGCCTCGACCTCGCCGTCCTTGCGCACCACGTGCACCACATCGCGGATCCACACGTAGTCGCCATTCACCGTCAGCGCGCGGTAATCCGCTTCGTGATCGACCCCGGCGCGGGACTGCGATACGCAGAAATCCACCACATATTCACGGTCGTCCGGGTGCATGCGCTCGACCCAGTCGTCCACGCTGACCCAGCTTTGCGGGGTCCAGCCGAGCAACTCCTCGATCTGCGGGCCGATATAGCTGAAGGTCATGCTCTGCCAATCAATACGCCAGGGGATGGCCTTGGTCGACTCCAGCAAGGTCTTGTACACATCGCTGTCGGGCTGGCTCGGAGGGTCGATGCTCATGGGGCGGCTGCTCTGGATGATGGCGAAAAGCCAAGAGCGTCTTTCGATCGGGGCGCCGAGTCAAGCCTTCGGCGGCGCAGCAGACGAGAGGTCGCCGGACGGGGCGACCCTCTGTTGACCGGGGTATCCGGTGTACTGCGCTGGGTCAGGCATCGACGGTGTGGCTCGGGGCATCGAGCGCGCCGTAGTAGCGCCAGCAGCAATGGCGATGTTCCGGCAGGATCACGCAGCCACTGAGGCTGACGATCAGCAGTGCGGCAACCAGCATGTAAAGTCGGCGATACATGGTGTTTCCTCTTGGGTTGATCAGCGTCAATCCTTCAACGCGGCCACCGGCATAAATCCGTCGCAAAGCTTTCAAACATTTCATCAAGCCCTGCCACCCCCTGAGCAATACTGCGCAAAAAATCTGCGACGGATTTTCCGGCCCCCGCCGTTCAACCCATCAGCACCCGCACTTTCGCGTGTTGCATGAAGGAGTTGCCATGAGACCCCTGGCCAAATTGCGCTATGCCTTGCTTGCTCCGCTGGTCCTTGCCGCGCTTGTCAGCACCCCTGTGTTTGCCCAGACCGAAATCATCATCCGCCAGGCACCGCCACCGGAACGCGTGGAAGTGATCCCCGTGGAGCGCCCGGGTTACGCCTGGGACCGCGGCCACTGGCGCTGGGAAGGGCACGGCTATGGGTGGGTGCCTGGGCACTGGCAGCCGGTGATGCGCAATGCGCGTTGGGAACCGGGCCATTGGGAGGCTCACGGCCCCAATTGGTACTGGCGTGAAGGGCATTGGATCCGCTGACCGAGAATTGCCCGATTGAAAGACACTGATCCGGACGTTGAACTGCTGGCGCGCATCGGTAACAACGAACCAGCGGCCGTCAACGAAATGGTGACGCGCAAACTGCCGCGTCTGCTGGCGCTCGCCGGCCGGATCCTGGGGGATGCCGACGAAGCCAGGGACGTGGCCCAGGAAAGCTTCCTGCGCATCTGGCGCCACGCCGCCAGTTGGCGCAGTGGCGAGGCGCGCTTCGACACCTGGCTGCACCGGGTGGCGCTCAACCTGTGCCACGACCGTCTGCGCCGGCGCAAGGAGCGCCCGTTGGAGGACGAGGAAGCGTTGGCGCTGACAGACAGCGCACTGACGCCGGATGAACAGCTGGAAGCCGCCGATCGCAGCGCCCGGATGGCTGCCGCCCTGGCGGCGCTGCCCGAGCGTCAGCGCGAAGCGATTGTGTTGCAGTACTACCAGGAGCTGTCGAACATCGACGCCGCGGCCCTGATGAACATCAGCGTCGAGGCACTGGAGAGCCTGCTGTCGCGGGCCCGACGCCAGTTGCGCAGCCAACTTGCCGACACACCCGGGCTTGCCCGCCCAGGAAGGGGAAAACCATGACACCCGAACGTTTTGCTTACCTGGCCGACGCCTATGGCGCCGACCTGCACCGCTGGCCCCGCGCCGAACAGCCCGCAGCCCAGGCTTTGCTGGACAGCGGCAATGTGCTTGCGCATGAGGCCCAGCAACAGGCGCGCTGGCTCGACGGTCAACTGGACAGCCATCAACTGGCCTACGTCGATCCTTCGCTGGCGCGGCAGATTCAGCTGTCGGCCCCGCGCGGCCATTCGTTCTGGTCGCGCTATGCCCGCTGGTTGTCGCCGGCCGGCCTGGTAGGCGTGGGTGTTGCGGGCATTGTCACCGGGATGCTGGTGGCATCCCTGAGCGTGCCGCTGCCGATGCTGTCGTCCGAGGTGTTGCCCAGCGTCTTCGATCAAGGCGATGCGCAAGTCATCTTTACCGTCAATGCCGAGGACACCGAGCAATGAGCCTGAAGTCCCTCAAACCCTGGCTGCTGGCCTCGGCCTTGCTCAACGTGTTCCTGATCGGCGGCGTCGGCGGTGGCCTCTACCACTGGATGGCCAGTGCAAAGCCCGCGGAGGCGGTGGTCAATCAGCACGGCTTGCGCCAGGCGATGATCAAGCTGCCGCCGGAGCGCCGCCGGGAATTGCGCCAACTGCTGCGGCACAACCGGGCCGACAGCCAGCCGCTGATCATGGCCGGGCGTGAAGCGCGCATGGGCGTGATCAAGCAATTGGAAGCGCCGACCCTGGATCGGGATGTGCTGGTGGCGGAACTGGCCAAGGCCCGTGAAGCCGATATGGCGCTGCGTGCGTTGGTGGACACGACGTTGGCGCAGTTCGCCAGCACCCTGCCTCGGGAGGAGCGGCAGAAGTTAGTGGAGGCGTTGTATCTGCGGGGGCAGGCGGCAGGCCGCAAGCCTCAGTCCTGAACGTGGCGCTTGTAGGTCTGCGTCCGGAGCGCTGAACTACAGGCGACGCAGGAAGGATTTGACGATGTGGCGGGTGGCATCGGTGGTGTCCAACTCGTCCATGGCGCCATAGGGGTGCCACTGGCAATCGACTATTTCATTGCAAGGTTTCGCATCGGCGACGTTCACCACCGACGCTTCGAACACGTGGTGCACGGTGTCGCGGGCCTTGAGTTCCTGCAAATACAGCAAGCCGTCCACGTTCAATCCGGTTTCTTCTTCCAGCTCGCGTTCGGCCGCGCCGACCGGGCGCTCGTTGCGTTCGACCTTGCCTCCCGGCAATGCCCATTTGGATCTGGCCTTGCGCACGAAGAGGATATGCCCCTCGTGTTCGCAAATGACCGTTGCACGTATTTTCATCGTCTGTGCCCCGCAGCGGGATGAGTGTCATAAAAGTGTAATGCAATTGTCATGCTAAGTGCTTATGGCGCTGACGTGTGGGGATGTGGATACTGCCCGATTGATCAAAACGCACGAGGAGGGCAGATGAGCACCGTACGCTGGGGCATGATCGGCTGTGGCAGTGTCACTGAATTGAAGAGTGGACCGGCTTTCTACAAAGCGCCAGGTTCTGCGCTGGTGGCCGTGATGGGGCGCCGCGAAGCGGCGGTGCGTGATTATGCGGCACGCCATGGCATTGCGCGTTTCTACACCGATGCCCAGGCGCTGATCAACGACCCCGAGGTGGACGCGGTGTACATCGCCACGCCGCCGGACAGCCATCTCGAATATAGCCTGATGGTCGCGGCGGCCGGCAAGCATTGCTGCGTCGAGAAGCCCATGTCGCTCAACGCCGAGCAGAGCGCGTTGATGCAGCGCACCTTCGAGCGTGCCGGGCTGCATCTGTTTGTGTCCTATTACCGCCGTTCACTGCCGCGTTTCCAGCAAGTGCGCGATTGGTTGCGAGATGGGCGCATCGGCGAACTGCGCCACCTGACCTGGACCTTGTGCAAGCCACCGGGTGCCGACGACGCCAGCCCCGCCAACTGGCGCACCGACCCGACCATCGCTGGCGGTGGTTACTTCGCCGACCTGGCCAGCCATGGTTTCGACCTGTTCCAGTACCTGGCCGGGGATATCGTTGAGGTCACAGGGTTTACCGCGCGACAAGCCGGGAGGTATGCGGCCGAGGATGCAGTGACGGCGTGCTGGACGTTCAGTTCGGGCGCACTGGGCATGGGCTGCTGGAATTTTGTCGCGGACCGTCGCGAGGACCGGGTGGAACTGATCGGCAGCCATGGGCGCATCCGATTCTCGGTCTTCGAAGACCAGCCGCTGCACCTTGAGGGTGAATCGTGCGAAGTGCTGGAAGTGCCGTGCCATGCGCATATCCAGTGGCACCACGTGTTGGCGATGAACGCACATATCCGTGGCGAAGCCGAGCACCCATCGCTGGGCATCGAAGCGTTGAAGACCGATCGGATCCTGGACAAGGTGCTACAACGTAACCCCCATCGTCCTGAGTAGGCGCGTTAGGGTGGTCTTTTTTCCAAGGAATAGACAAATGAAATACTGGATGGCGATGTGGCTGGTGCTGGCCACCAGTGCGATGGCGGCTCCGCGCAGCCAAGGCACACCGGGGGAGTTTGATTTTTATGTGCTGTCGTTGTCGTGGTCGCCGACTTTTTGCCTGACCCACCCGGACAATGAACAGTGCTCCGGTAAAGGCTACGGTTTTGTATTGCATGGCCTGTGGCCGCAATATGCGCGTGGCGGCTGGCCGGCATCCTGTGCGCCGCAGTCGCCGTTGAGTCGTGAAGAAATCGAGAAGGGCGCAACACTGTTTCCGACCCGTGCATTGCTCAAGCATGAATGGTCCAAGCATGGCACCTGCAGTGGCCTGGAACCGTCGGCCTACCTGGAAAAAACCGACCAGGCGCTGGGGGTGGTGAGCATTCCGCAGCAACTGCAGCCGTTCAATACGCCGCCGGCGTTGCAGGCCAGTGAGATCGAGGCGTTGTTCCGTGAAAGCAACCCGCGCATGGGCAATCATGGGCTGGCAGTCATCTGCAAAGGCAAAGTGCTGTCCGAGGTGCGGGTATGCCTGACCAAGGACCTGGCCTTTGCTGGTTGCCCGCGCAGTGTGAAAACCCAGTGCCGCGATGGCGACGTGCGGATTCCCGCGCAGCGGTGATAAGCCGCTGGCGGGCATCGGGTTGATCAGTTGTTGAGGTAGACCGGGCTGTCAGTGGACAACGAGGCCTTCACGGCCAGGGTCATGTCGGTGATCAGCACTTCCTCGCGGTCTTCGCTCAGGGCCTTGAGGGTGATGGCGACCACGTCCTGGGGCGTGCTCTTCGGCGCCTGCACGTCGGCCACCATATCGGTGTCGATGTAGGCGGGGTGCACGCCGATCACCAGGGTCTTCTGTTCGCGCAGTTCGCCGCGCAGTCCATTGGTCAGGCCCCACTGGGCGGACTTGGAGGCGCTGTAGCCGCCAGTGCCGGGCGGGCTGAGCCAGCTCAATACCGACAGCACATTGATCAGCGCGCCGCCGCCTTGCCTGGCCAGGATCGGCGCAAAGGCACGGCTGACGCGCAGGGTGCCGAAGGTGTTCACGTCAAAGTGCTGTTGCAGGTTTTCGACGCTGTCTTCAGCCAGCAGCGCGCCGTATTTCAGGAACCCCGCGTTGTTGATCACCACGTCTACATCGGTGCACTGCTCCGCGGCGCGCTGCACGCTGGCCTGGTCGGTGATGTCCAGGGCAATCGGCGTGCTGCCGGGGATGTTCACGCTGCCTGGATCGCGTGCGCCGGCGTAGACCTTGGCCGCGCCGGCTTCCAGCAAGGCAATGACGAATGCTTTACCCAGGCCGCGATTGGCGCCGGTGACCAGTACCACTTTTCCACGAATATCCATGATGCGCTCCAGACAGTTAGTTAGGTTTAATAATGAAACCGTTTTATCCTGAGCCTGTTGGTCCTATAATGCAACCTCATTTTGCAAGTGCCCGGAGGCCCGACGATGAAACGCAAATGCCTGGAAGGCGATGGCTGCCCGGTGGCCCGCGCCCTGGACGTGGTGGGCGACTGGTGGACGTTGTTGATCATCCGCGACGCCTTTGCCGGAGTAACACGTTTCGGTGATTTTCAAAAACACCTGGGCGTGGCGAAAAACATCCTCGCCACACGGCTCAAGGACATGGTCGAGCAAGGCCTGTTGCAGACCAGCGAAGTCGGCGCACGCAGCGAATACCAACTCACCGACAAGGGCCGTGCGCTGATGCCGGTGCTGGTGACGCTGGCGCAGTGGGGCCAGGCCTATACCGAGCCGGAGGAGGTCGGCGCGCAAGTCTTGGATGCGCGCTCGCTCAAGCCACTGCGCAAGGTCGAGATCCTCGCCGAGGATGGCCGGGTGTTGGGCATCGGCGACATCGTCACCCAGATGCCCGGAGCTTGAGGCGGTGCCTACTTGCTGTCGAGGAAGCCCAGCAGGGCTGCGTTGAACAACGCCGGGTCTTGCAGGAACGCAAAGTGGCTGGTGTTCGGCAGGATCAGCAGGCCGGCGCCGGGGATGGTTGCGGCCATGTACTCGGTGTGTTCGCGCTTGATCGCTTCGTCATGGTCGCCGTCGGCAATCAGGATCGGCGTCTTGATGCTTTGCAATTGTGCGTCAGTCCAGTTCGGCTGGCTGGCCCACATATGGCTGATCTGCTCGACAAACGCGTCGTACTCTTTCGGCGTCGGCGACAGCTTGGCGTACTCCTTGCCGGCGCGCTCGATGAAGGCGGTGAAGGTCGGGTTCTTCTCGACGCCTTCCTTCACCCCGGCGGTCTGCGTGTTGGCGGCGAAGGCGAAGACTTTGCCGAGGCGGTCCGGGTGACGCAGGGCCAGGTCGATGCCGATGATGGCGCCGTCGCTCCAGCCGACGATGTCGGCGCGGGGGATTTTCAGGTGGTCGAGCACGGCCACCACGTCATCGGCCATCAAGTCATAACCATAGGGTTTTTCATCCCGCGAACTGCGCCCGTGGCCGCGGCTGTCGATACTGATCACCGTGTGCCTGGCTGCCAGGGCCTTGACCTGATTACCCCAGTAATCGGAGTTGGACAGGCCGCCATGCAGCAGCACCACCGGCGAGCCATGGCCGGTACGGGTGTAGTAGACCTTGATGCCGTTGACGGCGGCATAGCCGGTCTTGGCACCGGCCACGGGGGCGGGTGTTGGCGGCAGCGTTTCCCAGCGCTCAGCGGCTTGGGCGGCGGAAAAACACAACATCAGGCAGGCGGCTGCCAGCAGGCGACGTGACATGGCGGTTCCTTTTTTTGATCAGTAGGAATTGAACTCTAGCATCGGCCCCCGCACGGCAAATACGCATTTTTGCCTATCAAAATCGCCAGTGCGAAAGAAAAAAATACAGTTATATCAATGGAATAAAAGCATCTAAGTGAGCGAGGGGCATTTTCTTCAATACCTCGACCGAGCGGCCCCTTTACCGTGGTCCCATCGTCACTCGCTCGAATAAAAAGGAACTGCAATGAGTCTGATCATTTCCATGGCTGCCTTCGCACTCGCCACGTCTATCACCCCCGGCCCGGTGAATGTGGTTGCACTGAGTACGGGGGCGCGTTTCGGTTTTGTCGCCAGCCAGAAACACGTCCTGGGGGCCGCCGTGGGCTTCACCTTGCTGTTGGTGTTGATTGGCCTGGGGTTGCATGAGGTGCTGATACGTTGGCCGATACTGACCCAATTGATCCAGTGGGGCGGGGTGGCTTTTTTGCTGTACATGGCCTGGAAGCTGGCGGTGGACGATGGTCGGTTGGACGCCGATGGCAGTGCCATGGCGCCGTCGATGCTGTACGGCGCGATCATGCAGTGGCTCAACCCCAAGGCCTGGCTGGCGTGTGTGGCCGGGATGGGGTTGTTCGTCGCTGATGGCGATGCAGGGCAGGTGTGGTTGTTTGCCGGACTCTACCTGGTGATCTGCTATCTGTCGGTGGCGTGCTGGGCCTATGCCGGCACGTTTCTGCGGCGCTACCTGGGCAACCCCCAGGGCGTGCGCGTATTCAACCGTTCAATGGCCGCGTTGCTGGTGGCCAGTGTGGGTTATTTGCTGATGGCTTGAGCACGTCGCGGTATTGCCCTGGCGTTGCGGCGAAATGCTGTTTGAACGCGCGCTGGAAATGCGCCTGGTCGGCAAACCCCGCCGCCAGCGCCACGTCGGCGATGGGCGCGCCCTGACGCAATCGGGCGCGAGCGAACTGGATGCGCTGGTTGACCAGGAAGGCATGGGGTGTCAGCCCGTAATATTGCTTGAAGGCGCGGATCAGGTAGGACGGCGACAGTTCGGCCGCCAGGCAGATGTCTTCCAGCTTCACCCCTTCGGTGCAGTGCGTGCGGATGTACTCGGCGGCCCGCTCCAGCTTGTGGTTGACCTCGCGCAGCGGGGTGCCGGCTGGGTTGAGGCGCTGTTGTACGTCGCTGAAGTAACTCACCAGCGCGTCCTGTTTCTGCAAGTGCTCGGCCTGTTCATCGACCAGGATGCGGTACAACTCCAGCAAGCCACGGTACAGCACGGCGTCCTGGGTATGGGGCGTATTGAACGGTCGGTAACCCTGGTCGGTGCTGAAGCCCAACTGATGCTGCAACTCCGTCAGCCAGGGCGTGTCGATGTACAGCATCTGGTAGGACCACGGTTCATTGTCGATGGGGTTGCAGGCGTGCACATCGCCCGGATTCATCAACACCACCGTGCCGGCGCTGATCTGGAATGTCTCGCTGCCATAGTGGTAATAGCTGCGCCCGGTGGTGATCGCACCGATGGAAAAATGCTCATGGGCATGCCGGCTGTAGGTGACCTTGCGCCCATCGGCGATGGTCCGCGCCTCGATAAAGGCCAGCGCGGGGTCACGCCAGAAATACGGAGCAGTGGCAGCAGTCATGGGCGGGCGCTTCCTCGCAGCAGTTCAACGGGCAGGCGAGCAGCGTCAGCTAAAACCCGCCATTGTTCAAGCCCTGACGTACCGGCGGTGCACAGCGGCGCAGGTAGTCGGCCCATGGATCGTAACCGGCCACGGCCTCAGCCAGGGTGACCGGTTGCCGGGCCTTTTCCCGCAGGGCCTCGCCGTCATGCAGCATATGCCGCTCGACGATGACACTCATCAAGGCGCGGCTGCGTGGTGAGTCGAAGGTGCGCGGCACCCTGCGTCCGAAGAGGTCCGGGGCGGGGATTTCGGCGGGTGCGAAGTTGTCGAGCTGATGGATGACCAGGTCTGTCGCCGCCGTGGTCAGCGCCACCTCGGCAGGTCGGGTGCCTTGCGCGTAGGCCGGCCAGTCGAAACGCATCCAGGCACCGCTGGCGCCGTCCTTGGCCGCCTGCATGACCCGATTGTAGTCAAGGTCTGGACGTGGACGAACCAACAGGTGCCGGGGAAAAACTTCATAGAACTTTCTGTCGCTGTAATGCGAGACATACATCAGTACACCGAACCGGCCGACTTCGCCGTGCCTCTGGGTGAGACCGAAAAAAAGCACCAGGCCGTATTCCAGGGCTTCACGACTGGGCAGGGTCAGGTGCGACAAGCCGTAACGGAGCGCGGTCCCGTAGGCTTCTTTCAACTGCCCGAGCTTGCGATCAAAGGTGTCGAAAAAAAGCCGATTGATCGGAGTGAGCAAGTGGAATTGCCGAGCCAATTCCCGATATTTGACCCCAGCGTTTGCCGAGTGCCAGCGTTTCGAGGTGACATCCAGGGCACCGGCACTGTGCAGGTCGACGAACGAGTACAGAGGGCCCGTATACACGCCCTCAAAGCGGCCGTCTTCGGAAAACGGCGAATGCTCCGGCAGCCACATCAGCACTGGCTCTTCAAGCAAGGTGTTGTCGGCATACACTCGGCGCAGATCGTCCAGCGCGGTCTGGCGCAAGGTCACCACAGGCTGTGCAAACGTCTCGACGGCGTCGGCCAGGCTGGCACGCTGTCGATTGAGGCCTTCCAGTGCCGTATTGATCGCCAGCACATCGTAACGCGGTCGAGGGTCCAGCATGCCGTTGACCACGGCCCATTCCAGCACCGGCGGCGTTGCTTCGCTGCTTTCGAGGAAGCGCTTCCAGCTGCCGTGTGGCGCCAGCCCGGCCAGGAACATGATCTGGTTGTAAGTCAATTGACGGGAAGACCCCGGCATGACCTTTTCCATGTACATGACGTATTGATGATACAGCACCCAGGTCTGGGCGCTCAGGCAAGGCGTGGCGTCGGGTATGTCGCGTACGAGCAAATGTGGACCCTTTTCGCTCAGCAACAGGTGCGCGGCCAGTGCTGCGGTAGCTGGGTGGAGCCCGGCCAGGCTGCTGTCGATGCACTGGCGTATGAACGGCACGTGCTCACCCCAGAAGTAATCGTCGTGCCAGTCGACCAGATTGATCCGGTTCGGGTACGCATCGGGCTCGGGGTCCAGGCTCAGGATCAGTGCTGCCAGTATCAGTGCACTGCGGCTGCCACTTTCCGTGCGCTCGCCGGCGTGGCCGCCATGCCAGTGCAGGGCGTTCGACAAAGCGTCTGCCAGTTGCTGGGCCAAGGGTGTTGCGAGCAGGCGGACCATGAGGAAATCCGCTTCCGCCCGCACATCGGCTATCGACTTGCCGGCGACGATGGGCTGGCCGAGGTACTCGAACAGCGGCACGTCCTGGTCGGCCGTGAAGCGCTCGATGATGCGCATGATTTGCGTGCGATCGAGCACCGACAGTTTCCAGGCTGAGGGTTGTGAACCAGACAGCGGCTTGAGCGCTCGCCAGTAGTGGCCCTGACGCGTCGGCAGGGGTTGGCTGACGGTCAGTTGCTGCAACGTCAGGCGTGCCTCGTGCAGTGTGTGGGGGCGTACAAGGTGGTAGAGGTTCAGTGCCTGGCTGAGCGTCACCTTGAAATGACTGCGCAAGTACCCGCCTGTCTTGGCCGCTACCAGCTTCAGGCGCGACACCAGAGGGGCAAGTTCAACATTGCTCATCACTGGGTCGGTCAGGGTTTTCCAGGTGCCGTCCAGGCCATTGGCGCCAACGCTACCCTCGGCAGTGAGCAATACGTGGCTGGCAGGGTCGACGCGTTCCCGGGTGCGGATGGCCAGGAAGTCAGGGTGGTCGGTCAGCACGTGGATCTGGGCGTAGGCTTTTTTAACGGTTGCCTGGAGTGTGTCCGGGTCAACGCTGGCGCCTACCTCAAACCGATCGGCATCATTCAGGTTCCCGCCAGCGATCACCGTCGACAAGGCGTTGCGCAGTACGTGGCGATCATTGAGCAGACCGATGTACTGCCGATAGCGGTACAGTTCGCCGAACGACCGGGCGCTGTTCAATATCACCGGCACCGCAGGCGCCGGCCAGTCGCGCAGGCGCTGGCTCAGGAGGCTGACCTCCGTCCTGCTCAGCGGGCGCTCGATGGCATACGCCTGCAAAGCCCCGACCATACTGATGCGCTGGTCGGTATAGACATGGCTGCCCAGTTGTTCGCCGAGTGTGGCCAACCGGTTCCAACGCTCATCGGGTGCCTTTGGCACCAAGGTGTTTATTTCGCGCCCGCTGTCCGGGTTCAGCACACACAACACTTGCCGCTGGTAATCGAAGTAAGCGGGCGCTGGCGCGTCGTCCGTGCTGCCCAGGTCGTTGCTATTGATGATTGCCTGCAACAGGCCCGCCGCCTCCTTGAGGTTTCTGGACAACCGCGAATCGGATGTCAGATACAGCACAGTGCGGTAGATATCCAACGCGTCAAAGCTGTTCTCGTCCTTGACCAACCGTTGCAGGGCCTCTGCCAGCTGTCGATAGTCGAGCATCTGCTGGCTCGACTCGGCGTAGCTCATCGACTTGCTGCGCCCGTTATCGTCAAAGCCGGGAAAACCCTTCAAGGCGTCGAGCTCTTCGACAATGGTCTGCGCCTGCAGGCGGTTGGCAGGCATCGGCAAACCATGGAACGCCAGCGTCAGGTTCAAGGGAAAGGTGCGCGCACCGGCGGGAGGCACAGGTGCGATATACGGCATGCCCAGTGCGGTCGGGTCCAGGAGTTGGCTGATGTAGATGATCGGGTTGGCCAATGTCCACCAGGCGGACGTGTCGGCCAGGGTGTAGACCCTGGGCTGCCCGTGAGCCGTCACGCTCAGCCGGCTGTTGTGCACGCGTAGCGTGGCCAGATCAAACCCCTCGGCGTTGGCCCAGTCAATGAAGTCTTTCTGATTGATGGCCTTGCAAAAGGCTTCGCACCATTGGCCCAACTGAGAATGCGCGACCATTGTCACGGGATGCGTGGGAGGCGGTAATGATTGGTTCGAAGCGATGGCCAGCAGGCGGCTCAAGTGGCCGATCAGGGTCGTGTCGCCTTCGCTGCGCAGGGATTGGCGTTCGTTCAGGTAGGCGATAGAAGGGCTGAGACTGAGTGGCAGCGGCGTGTCGCCGGGGAGGCTGTCCCAGGTCAGGGCAAGGGCGTGAATGTCATCCATGAGGTCGGTTCCGGCTGATGAAACCCCGGATCATCCGCCACGAGGAGGGGGCCTCTGTAGCAGGTGTTTCCTGCAAGGCCGTGGCTTGCGTCAGCCACGGTCGCAAGGTTAAGGCCTGCGGGCGGCAAGCCTCCTCTCAGACTTTTTCAAGGTTGTGTCAGGCGGGAACCAGGAAAGCGGCTTCCAGCAACTGGCGGGTATAGGCATGCTGCGGATCCGCAAAGATCGCCTGCGCATCCCCTTGCTCCACCACCTGCCCATGCTTGACCACCATCAATTGGTGACTCAGCGCCTTCACCACCGCCAAGTCATGGCTGATGAACAGGTAGGTCAGGTTGTACTTGGCCTGCAGGCTGCGCAGCAGTTCCACCACCTGGCGTTGCACCGTGCGGTCGAGGGCCGAGGTGGGCTCGTCGAGCAGGATCAGACGTGGCTTGAGCACCAGCGCGCGGGCGATGGCAATGCGTTGGCGCTGCCCACCGGAGAACTCGTGAGGGTAGCGATGCCGGGATTCCGGGTCCAGGCCCACTTCCTTGAGCGCCGCGATAATCGCCGCTTCCTGTTCGGCCGGCGTGCCCATCTTGTGGATGCGCAAGCCTTCGCCGACGATCTCGCTGACGCACATGCGCGGGCTCAGGCTGCCGAACGGGTCCTGGAACACCACCTGCATTTCCCGGCGCAACGGGCGTACCTGTTGTTGGCTGAGCTTGTCCAGTTGCTGGCCTTCGAAACGAATACCGCCCTTGCTGGCGATCAACCGCAGGATCGCCAGGCCCAGGGTGGACTTGCCCGAGCCGCTTTCACCGACGATGCCCAGGGTCTGCCCCTGGGGCAGGCTGAAGTTGATACCGTCCACCGCCTTGACGTAGTCAACGGTGTTGCGCAAAAAGCCCTTCTTGATCGGGAACCACACTTTCAGGTCATCGACCTCCAGCAACGGTGGGCCAACATCGTTGGTCGCCGGGCCGCCGCTGGGTTCTGCCGCCAACAACTCCTGGGTGTACGGGTGCCGGGGTGACTGGAACAGCGTCTCGCACTCCGCCTGCTCGACGATGCAACCCTTTTGCATCACGCACACGCGGTGGGCAATCCGGCGCACCAGGTTGAGGTCATGGCTGATCAGCAACAGCGCCATGCCCAGGCGCGCCTGCAGTTCCTTGAGCAATTCCAGGATCTTCAATTGCACCGTCACGTCGAGTGCGGTGGTCGGCTCATCGGCGATCAGCAATTCGGGCTCATTGGCCAGGGCCATGGCGATCATCACCCGCTGGCGCTGACCACCGGACAGTTCATGGGGCAGGGCCTTGAGGCGCTTGTGCGGCTCAGGAATACCCACCAGCTCCAGCAGCTCCAGGGTGCGCTGGGTGGCGACCTTGCCTTGCAACCCTTTGTGCAGGCCCAGCACTTCGTTGATCTGCTTCTCTATGGTGTGCAACGGGTTCAAGGAGGTCATCGGCTCCTGGAAGATCATCGCAATGCGGTTACCGCGAATGTGGCGGATGGTTTTTTCCTTGAGGGTCAGCAGGTCCTGGCCGGCATACTCGATGGTGCCGGAGGGATGGCGCGCCAGCGGGTAGGGCAGCAGGCGCAGGATCGAGTGGGCGGTTACCGATTTGCCCGAGCCGCTTTCACCCACCAGTGCGATGGTTTCACCGCGCTTGATATCGAAGCTGACATGGTTCACCACGCGGTGGTGGTGTTCGCCCGTGACGAACTCGACGCAGAGGTCGCGGACTTCGATCAGATTGTCCTGATTCATCTCATTTCCTCGGGTCGAAGGCATCGCGAGCGGACTCGCCGATAAACACCAGCAAACTCAACATGATCGCCAGCACGGCAAAGGCACTCATGCCCAGCCACGGCGCTTGCAGGTTGGATTTGCCCTGGGCCACCAGTTCACCCAGGGACGGCGAGCCGGCGGGCAAACCGAAGCCGAGGAAGTCCAGGGCGGTAAGCGTACCGATGGCGCCGGTGAGAATGAACGGCATGAAGGTCATGGTCGACACCATCGCATTGGGCAAGATATGGCGGAACATGATCGCGCCGTTCTGCATGCCCAGCGCCCGCGCCGCCCGCACATATTCCAGGTTACGCCCACGCAGGAACTCGGCGCGCACCACGTCCACCAGGCTCATCCACGAGAACAGCAGCATGATCCCCAGCAGCCACCAGAAGTTGGGCTGCACGAAACTGGCGAGGATGATCAGCAGGTACAGCACCGGTAACCCGGACCAGATCTCCAGGAAACGCTGCCCGGCCAGGTCGACCCAGCCGCCATAGAAGCCCTGCAGGGCCCCGGCGATCACGCCGATGATCGAGCTGAGCACGGTGAGGGTCAGGGCAAACAGCACCGACACGCGGAAGCCGTAGATGACCCGCGCCAGCACGTCGCGGCCCTGGTCATCGGTGCCCAGCAGGTTGACGCTGGAAGGCGGCGCGGGGGCCGGCACCTTGAGGTCGTAGTTGATGCTCTGGTAGCTGAACGGGATCGGCGCCCACAACGTCCAGGCGTCCTTGGCCTTGAGCAGTTCCTGGATGTACGGGCTCTTGTAGTTGGCCTCCAGAGGGAATTCGCCGCCGAATGTGGTCTCCGGGTAGCGCTTGAGCGCCGGGAAGTACCAGCCGCCGTCGTAGTGCACGGCCAGGGGTTTGTCGTTGGCGATCAGCTCGGCGCCCAGGCTCAGCACGAACAGGATCAGGAACAGCCACAGCGACCACCAGCCACGCTTGTTGGCCTTGAACCGTTCGAACCGGCGGCGATTGAGGGGGGACAGGTTCATCTCAATGCTCCCGGCTGGCAAAGTCGATCCGCGGATCGACCAGGGTGTAGGTAAGGTCGCCGATCAGCTTCACGATCAACCCCAGCAGGGTGAAGATGAACAGCGTGCCGAACACCACCGGGTAGTCGCGGTTGATCGCCGCTTCAAAGCTCATCAGGCCCAGGCCGTCGAGGGAGAAGATCACTTCCACCAGCAATGAGCCGGTGAAGAAGATCCCGATGAAGGCCGAGGGGAAACCGGCGATCACCAGCAGCATCGCGTTGCGGAACACGTGGCCGTAGAGCACGCGGTGGTTGGTCAGGCCCTTGGCTTTGGCGGTGATCACATACTGCTTGTTGATCTCGTCAAGGAAGCTGTTCTTGGTCAGCAGGGTCATGGTGGCGAAGTTGCCGATCACCAGGGCCGTGATGGGCAGCGCGAGGTGCCAGAAGTAATCGAGGATCTTGCCGCCCCAGCTCAGTTCATCGAAGTTGTTGGAGGTGAGCCCGCGCAGGGGGAACCAGTCCAGGTAACTGCCGCCGGCAAACACCACGATCAGCAGGATCGCAAACAGGAAGGCCGGGATCGCGTAGCCGACGATGATCGCCGAGCTGGTCCACACGTCGAAATGGCTGCCGTGCCGCGTGGCCTTGGCGATCCCCAGGGGGATCGACACCAGGTACATGATCAGCGTGCTCCATAACCCGAGGGAAATGGACACCGGCATCTTTTCTTTGATCAGGTCGATGACCTTGGCGTCGCGGAAGAAGCTGTCGCCAAAATCCAGCTGGGCGTAGTTCTTGACCATGATCCACAGACGTTCCGGCGCCGACTTGTCGAAGCCGTACATTTTCTCGATTTCCTTGATCAGCGCCGGGTCCAGGCCCTGGGCGCCGCGGTAGCTGCTGGAGCCGGCCACCGATACCTCGGCGCCGCCGCCGGCAATGCGGCTGGTGGCGCCTTCAAAGCCTTCGAGCTTGGCGATCATCTGCTCCACCGGGCCACCGGGGGCGGCCTGGATGATGACGAAGTTGATCAGCAGGATCCCGAACAGCGTCGGGATAATCAGCAACAGGCGGCGAAAGATATAGGCCAGCATTTAATCGCCTCCGCTCGCCGGATCGGCGCTCGTGTTGGTGTCCGGGATGACGGCCGGTTTGACGTCGGGCTTGGCCCACCAGGTGGCCGTGCCGACGTCGTAGCGCGGTGGGACTTTCGGGTGGCCCAGGTGATCCCAGTACGCCACGCGGAAAGTCTTGATGTGCCAGTTGGGGATCACGTAGTAGCCAAATTGCAACACGCGGTCCAGGGCCTTGGCATGGGCCACCAGGCTTTTGCGTGAATCGGCGTCGATCAACTCTTCCACCAACTGGTCGATGGCCGGGTCCTTGAGACCCATGTAGTTGCGGCTGCCGGGTTTGTCGGCGCTGGACGATTTCCAGAACTCGCGCTGTTCGTTGCCCGGTGAAGTGGACTGCGGGAAGCTGCCCACCAGCATGTCGAAGTCCCGCGAGCGGATACGGTTGATGAACTGCGACACGTCGACCCGGCGGATCACCAGGTCGATGCCCAGGTCGGCCAGGTTGCGCTTGAACGGCAGCAGGATGCGTTCGAATTCGGTCTGGGCCAGCAGGAATTCGATGGTTACCGGTTTGCCAGTGGTGTCGACCATCTTGTCATCGACGATGCGCCAGCCGGCTTCCTGCAGCAGTTGGTAGGCCTCGCGTTGCTGGGCGCGGATCATGCCGCTGCCGTCGGTCCTGGAGGGTTCGAAGGCCTGGGTGAAGACTTCGGGCGGGATCTTGTCGCGCAGGGGCTCGAGAATCGCCAGTTCATCCGGGCCGGGCAGGCCGGTGGCGGCCATTTCCGAGTTTTCGAAGTAACTGCGCGTACGGGTATAGGCGCCGTTGAACAGCTGCTTGTTGCTCCACTCGAAGTCCAGCAACAGGCTGATGGCCTTGCGCACGCGCACATCCTGGAACATCGGCTTGCGCATGTTGAACACAAACCCCTGCATCCCGGTGGGGTTACCGTTGGGGATTTCTTCCTTGATCAGCCGGCCCTGGGCAACAGCGGGGATGTTGTAGGCGTTGGCCCAGTTCTTCGCGCTGAATTCCAGCCAGTAGTCGAACTGCCCGGCCTTCAAGGCTTCCAGGGACACGGTGCTGTCGCGGTAGTAGTCGGTGATGCGGTTGTCGAAATTGTAGAAACCCTTGGTGATCGGCAGGTCCTTGGCCCAGTAATCCTTGACCCGCTCGTAGCGGATCATTCGTCCGGCCTTGACCTCGGCGACCTTGTACGGCCCGCTGCCCAGCGGTATTTCCAGATTGCCCCTGGCGAAGTCGCGGGTGGCCCACCAATGCTTGGGCAATACCGGCAGTTGTCCGAGGATCAGCGGCAATTCGCGGTTGTTGGTGCGCTTGAACTTGAACAGAACCTTGAGCGGGTCTTCGGCGATGACTTCGTCGACGTCGGCGTAATAAGTGCGGTAGATCGGTGAACCTTCCTTGATCAGTTCCTGGAAGGTAAATACCACGTCCTCGGCGCGGATCGGGTGGCCATCATGGAAGCGCGCTTCCGGGCGCAGGTAGAAGCGCACCCAGCTGTTGTCCGGGGCTTTTTCGATCTTGCCGGCCACCAGACCGTATTCGGTGATGGGCTCGTCCAGGCTTTGCATGGCCAGGGTGTCGTAGATCAGGCCCAGATTGTCGGCCGGTACACCTTTGCTGATATAGGGGTTGAGGCTGTCGAAGCCGCCCATGGCCGACTCGCGGAACGTGCCACCCTTGGGCGCGTCCGGGTTGACGTAGTCGAAGTGCTTGAAGTCGGCGGGGTATTTCGGCGGTTCGTTGTACAGCGTCAACGCATGTTGCGGGGCGGCCTGGGCCGCAGTGCACAGCAGCAGGCTGCCGAGCAGGGCAGTACGCAAAGATATCATTGGGCTTTCTCCGAAGCTTTCAGCCACCACGCGCTCAGGCCCAGGCTGTAGGGCGGCGTGGTGACAAAGGCGAACCGGTTGCGGTACGCCAGGCGATGATAGTTGAGGTACCAGTTGGGAATACTGTAGTGCTGCCACAGCAGCACCCGGTCGAGGGCACGGCCGGCGGCCAGTTGCTCTTCGCGGGTCTTGGCGGCCAGCAGTTGTTCCAGCAGGTGATCGACAATCGGATTGTTGATGCCTGCGTAGTTCTTGCTGCCCTTGATCGCGGACTGGCTGGAGTGGAAGTACTGCCACTGCTCAAGGCCCGGACTCAAGGTCTGGTTGAGGGTGATCAGGATCATGTCGAAGTCGAATTGGTCCAGGCGCTGCTTGTACTGGGCACGGTCGACGGTACGCAGGCGCGCGTCGACGCCGATGCTGATCAGGTTCTCGACATAGGGCTGCAGGATGCGCTCCAGGTTCGGGTTGACCAGCAGGATCTCGAAACGCAGCGGCTGGCCATCCTTGTTGACCAGGCGCTGCCCGGACAGCTTCCAGCCAGCCTCGCCGAGCAGGGCCAGCGCGCGGCGCATGGTCTCGCGAGGGATGCCGCGCCCGTCGGTCTGGGGCAGGCTGAAGGCTTGCGTGAACAGGTTGGCCGGCAACTGCTCGCGGTAGGGCGAGAGCATCAGCCATTCACGGCCGGTGGGTACGCCGGTGGCGGCGAATTCGCTGTTGGGGTAGTAGCTCAAGGTGCGCTTGTACGCGCTGCTGAACAGGGTGCGGTTGGTCCACTCGAAGTCGAACATCAGCCCCAGGGCTTCGCGCACCTTGGTTTGGCTGAATGTGGGCCGCCGCGTGTTCATGAACAGACCCTGGCTCTGTGTCGGGATTTGGTGGGCGATCTGCGCCTTGATCACGTCACCCCGGTTCACCGCCGGGAAGTTGTAGCCATTGGCCCAGTTCTTGGCCTGGTGCTCGATATAGATATCGAATTCACCGGCCTTGAAGGCTTCGAAGGCCACATCGCTGTCGCGGTAAAACTCCACCTCGACCTTGTCATAGTTATAGAAGCCCTGGTTGACCGGCAGGTCCTTGCCCCAGTAGTCCTTGACCCGTTCGAACACCAGTTGCCGTCCGGGCGTGACCTTGCTGATGCGGTAGGGACCGCTGCCCAGGGGTGGTTCGAAGGTGGTGGCCTTGAAGTCGCGGTTTTTCCAGTAGTGCTGGGGCAATACCGGCAACTCGCCCAGGCGCAGGATCAGCAAGGGGTTGCCGGCACGCTTGAACACAAAGCGGATGCGGTGGCGGTTGAGGATATCCACCCGCGCCACTTCCTGCAGGTTGGTGCGGTATTGCGGGTGCCCTTCGGTCAGCAAGGTGCGATAGGAAAACGCCACGTCATACGCCGTGATCGGCTTGCCATCGTGAAAGCGCGCTTCGGGACGCAGGTTGAACACCACCCAACTGCGGTCCTCGCTGTACTCCACCGATTGGGCGATCAGCCCATAGCTGGAGGTGGGTTCATCGCCGGAGGGCGCATACAGGCCGGTGCCGACCATCAAGGGCTCATTCAGCTCATTGACGCCATATTGCAGGAAGTTCGGCGTGGAAACCGGGCTGGAGCCCTTGAAGGTATAGGGGTTGAGGGTGTCGAAAGTGCCAAAGGCCATGACCCGCAATGTCCCGCCTTTCGGCGCTGCAGGGTTTACCCAATCGAAGTGGGTGAATTTGGCCGGGTACTTGAGGCTGCCGAACTGCGCATAACCGTGGCTCTCGGTAATCGTCGCGTTCGCTGCAAAGCTCAAGGCCAGACTTATTAGTAGAAGGAGGGGACGCTTCAAGTCAGAGATCCGATCCAGGCGGCTTGGGCTTTATGATCGGTACAGTAACAGCTTGTTCCGGTTGGAAAAAGGCCGTTGGATTGACGCAGAAACAATGTGGGAGGGGGCTTGCCCCCGATAGCAACACACCAGCCAACAGATTCATTGGCTGGCCTACCGCTATCGGGGGCAAGCCCCCTCCCACATGGGGTCCCCATTGTTCCAGAGGCCTTAGCGTGGCCCGGAGACCACCAGCATCTGCCCAGGCTTCAGGGCCTGGCCGGTACGCGGGTTCCAGCGCTTGAGGTGTTGCATCTCGACATTGAAGCGCTTGGCGACGATGTACAGCGAGTCGCCTTTCTTGACCTTGTATTGCACCGGTTTCTTGCTGTCGGCCTTGGCCACCAGCTTGCGCGTGTCCTGCATTACCAGGGTCTGGCCGACCTTGAGGGCCTGGCCGTTGAGCTTGTTCCAGCGTTGCAGGTCATGTACGTCGACCTTATTGGCCTTGGCGATCAGCGTCAGGTTGTCGCCGGTGCGTACCTTGTAGCTGCGAGTACGCCCGGCCACCCGTGCGGTCTCGACCTCGTCGAACACCTGCTTTTTCGGACGCATCGCCAGCAATTCTTCAGGCTTCATCGTCGAAAGGGTGCTGGTCAGCAGTTGCGCCTTGGAACTGGGCACCAGCAAATGCTGCGGGCCATCCAGGGTGGTGCGTTGTTTCAGCGCCGGGTTGAGCTGGAACAGTTCGTCTTCGTCGATCTCGGCCAGCGCGGCAACCCGTGACAGGTCCATGCTCTGCTTGACTTCCACCACTTCGAAGTAAGGTTGGTTGGCAATCGGGTTCAGGTTGACGCCGTAGGCCTCGGGTGCCAGCACCACCTGGGACAGCGCCAGGAACTTGGGCACGTAGTCCTTGGTTTCCTGGGGCAGGGGCAGGTTCCAGTAGTCGGTCGGCAGGCCGAGCTTCTCGTTGCGCTCGATGGCCCGGCTCACCGTGCCTTCGCCGGCGTTATAGGCGGCCAGGGCCAGCAGCCAGTCGCCGTTGAACATGTCATGCAGGCGGGTCAGGTAGTCGAGGGCGGCGGTGGTGGAGGCGGTGATGTCGCGACGGCCATCGTAGGCACGGGTCTGGCGCAGGTTGAAGTAGCGCCCGGTGGAGGGGATGAACTGCCAGAGGCCGACCGCATCGCTGCGCGAATAGGCCATCGGATTGTAGGCACTTTCAATCACTGGCAGCAGCGCCAGCTCCAGGGGCATGTTGCGTTCTTCGAGACGTTCGACGATGTAGTGAATGTAGAGGCTGCCGCGTTCTCCGGCATTCTCCAGGAAGGACGGGTTGCTGGCGAACCACAGGCGCTGTTGCTCGATACGCGGGTTGACACCTAGACCCTCCTGCAGTTGAAAGCCCCGGCGCATGCGTTCCCAAACATCCTGGGGTACGTCGGGAGCCGGTTTTTCTGAAAGCCAGATGACGGGTTTCTGTTTGATTTTGGCGGTGAGGTTTGGCTTGGGTTGCACGGTGGATTGTGCGGTGAAATTGCTTGATTGGCAGCCCGCCAGTGTGGCGGACACAGCCACCGCCACAGCTTGAGCCAGGCGGGTCAATGCGTCTGAATGGTTGGATTTACGAATAGATGACGACATTGGCTGGAAGTAAGTTCCGGGCAAAAATGTCGGGCGATTCTAGAAACCCGTTGGGTTCCGGTCAACCATTCAGAAATTGCGTATCAGATTGCTTCCCTTTAGAACTTATCTTTCCAAGCCCTCAAGCTAGCAAACACCTCGGCCCCAGAGCGGTTGTCACGGCCATTCCGTTCGTCCGCTTTTTGTTTAACGGATGTTTCAGAGGTACGCAGAAAGGGGTTGGTCAGCTTTTCCAGGGCCAGGTTGGAAGGCAGCGTGATCTCGCCTCTGGCCCGCAGTTGGCGTACGTTCTCCACTCGTTCGGCTATATCTGTGTTTTCCGGTTCCACAGCTTGGGCGAACTTGAGGTTACTCTGCGTGTATTCGTGGGTGCAGTACACCAGGGTATCGGCGGGCAGGGCGGCCAGGCGCTCGAGGGAGCTGTGCATCTGTTCCGGCGTGCCTTCGAACAGGCGCCCGCAACCGGCGGCGAACAGGGTGTCGCCACACAACAGCACGCCCGGGTGATAAAAGGCGATATGGCCCAGGGTATGGCCGGGAACGCTATAGATGTCGAAGTCCCAGCCGAGTACCGTGATGCGGTCGTTATCGTGCAACGCCACGTCCCGCGCCGGGATCTTCTCGTTGGCCGGGCCGTAGACCTTGGCGTCGGTCTCACGCTTGAGCTGTTCGACACCGCCGACGTGATCGTGGTGATGGTGGGTGATCAGGATGTCGCTGAGGCTCCAGCCAGGGTTCTGTTCGAGCCAGGCCAGCACGGGCGCGGCATCGCCGGGGTCGACCACGGCGCAGCGTTGGGTGCGAGGGTCCTGTAACAACCAGATGTAGTTATCGGTGAAGGCGGGCAGGGCACTGATCTGTATCATTCTTCGATTCGCCAAGCTGAACACATTGGTGCATCTTAGAACGTCTAGGCGAGTTGGAGAATGCAATGACTGATAAAGCGTTCGCCCAGGCCGATCCTGAGTGGCTGGCCCTGATCGGCGCGGCCCGCGAGTGGCTGTCCGGTCCCATCGGGCAATTTCTGCTGGACGAAGAACGGCGCATGCTCGAAGACGAGCTGGGCCGGTTCTTTGGTGGCTATCTGGTGCACTACGGCCCCTCGGCCGAAACGCCGCCCTGCGCGCCGCAGGTGCAACGCAATGTTCGCCTGGGGGCACCGTTGCCAGGCGTGGAGATCGTGTGCGAGGAACAGGCCTGGCCGTTGAGCGAGCATGCTGCCGATGTAGTGGTGTTGCAGCACGGGCTGGATTTCTGCCTGTCGCCCCACGGCTTGTTGCGCGAGGCGGCGAGCAGCGTACGGCCCGGTGGCCATTTGCTGATCGTGGGGATCAACCCCTGGAGCAGTTGGGGCCTGCGCCATGTGTTCGCCCATGACGGCCTGCGCCAGGCGCGCTGCATCTCGCCGCAGCGGGTGGGCGACTGGCTGAACCTGCTGGGCTTCGCGCTGGAGAAACGCCGCTTCGGGTGCTATCGTCCGCCGCTTGCGTCGACCAAGTGGCAGGGCCGCCTGGCCGGCTGGGAACGCCGGGCCGGCGCCTGGCAATTGTCCGGTGGCGGCTTTTACCTGCTGGTGGCGCGCAAGATCGCGGTCGGGCTGCGCCCGTTGCAGCAGGTGCGCCGCGAGCCGATGGGCAAGTTGGTGCCATTGCCGATGGCCAAGGTCAACCGCAAGCAAAGCGATGCGTAATCCTCTTTTTGAATTGATACCGAGCAACCGATGACCGATAGCGTAGAACTCTTCACCGATGGCGCCTGCAAGGGCAACCCGGGCCCCGGCGGCTGGGGCGCGTTGCTGGTGTGCAAGGGCGTGGAGAAGGAGTTGTGGGGTGGTGAGGCCAACACCACCAACAACCGCATGGAGCTGATGGGCGCCATTCGTGGCCTGGAAGAACTCAAGCGCCGCTGCAATGTGCTGCTGGTGACCGACTCGCAATACGTGATGAAGGGCATCAACGAGTGGATGGTCAACTGGAAGAAGCGCGGGTGGAAAACCGCCGCCAAGGAACCGGTGAAAAATGCCGACCTGTGGCAATTGCTCGATGAGCAATGCAATCGCCATGACATCACCTGGAAATGGGTACGCGGCCACGTCGGCCATCCCGGCAACGAACGTGCTGACCAGTTGGCCAACCGTGGCGTGGATGAAGTGCGGGGCTACAAGCAGAGTTGAAGGCGACTCACGTGGTAACATCGCGCCCTTTGAAATACACCAAACCGTTGAGAGCTGAACCCTGATGGCCATCCGATCTGTTGTACTCGATACCGAAACCACCGGCATGCCGGTGACCGACGGTCACCGGATCATTGAAATCGGCTGTGTCGAATTGATGGGGCGTCGCCTGACCGGCCGTCACTTCCACGTCTACCTGCAACCGGACCGCGACAGTGACGAAGGCGCAATCGCCGTCCACGGCATCACTGACGAATTTCTCAAGGGCAAGCCGCGCTTCGCCGAAGTCGCCGATGAGTTCTTCGAATTCATCAACGGTGCCCAGTTGATCATCCATAACGCGGCGTTTGACGTCGGCTTCATCAATAACGAGTTTGCCCTGATGGGGCAGACCGATCGCGCGGACATTTCCCGGCACTGCTCGATCCTCGATACCCTGATGATGGCCCGTGAGCGCCACCCGGGTCAGCGCAACAGCCTCGACGCCCTGTGCAAACGTTATGGCGTCGACAACTCCGGCCGTGAGCTCCACGGCGCCTTGCTCGACTCCGAGATTCTCGCTGACGTCTACCTGACCATGACCGGCGGGCAGACCAGCCTGTCCCTGGCGGGCAACGCCTCCGATGGCAGCGGTTCGGCGGAAGGCTCGGGCAACCGTCCTTCGGAAATCCGCCGACTGCCGGCTGATCGCAAGCCGACCACTATCATCCGCGCCAGCGAACAGGACCTCGCGGAACACGCGGCTCGGCTCGAAGCGATCGCCAAATCGGCGGGCGCGCCGGCATTATGGACCCAACTGACCCAGCAATAACCCCTGGCTGAACTCGATTGGAACTGTGGGGGCTTGCTCCCGATAGGGGCAGGCCAGTCGAAACCTGTGTTGACTGATGTACCGTTATCGCGGGCAGGCCCCCTCCCACAATTGATTTCAATTGCCTGTCAATCTTCATTCGCGTCATGGCCGCCAAGCTTCTACCCTTGAGTGCATAGCCCTCAGGACGACAAGCACACATGTATAAAGACCTGAAGTTTCCCGTCCTGATCGTGCACCGCGACATCAAGGCCGACACCGTTGCCGGTGACCGGGTCCGAGGCATCGCCCGGGAGTTGGAGCAAGAGGGCTTTTCTATATTTTCCGCGGTGGACTACGCCGAAGGCAGGCTGGTGGCGTCTACCCATCATGGCCTGGCGTGCATGTTGATCGCCGCCGAAGGCGCTGGCGAAAACACCCACCTTCTACAGAACATGGTCGAGCTGATCCGCCTGGCGCGGCTGCGGGCGCCCAACCTGCCGATCTTTGCCCTGGGGGAGCAAGTCACCCTGGAAAACGCGCCTGCCGACGCCATGAGCGAACTCAACCAGTTACGTGGCATCCTGTATCTGTTCGAAGACACCGTGCCGTTTCTCGCCCGGCAAGTCGCCCGTGCGGCGCGTACGTATCTGGATGGTCTGTTGCCGCCATTCTTCAAGGCGCTGGTGCAGCACACGGCTGATTCGAACTATTCCTGGCACACACCGGGCCATGGCGGCGGTGTGGCCTATCGCAAAAGCCCGGTGGGGCAAGCGTTCCACCAGTTCTTCGGGGAAAACACACTGCGCTCGGATCTATCGGTCTCGGTGCCCGAGCTGGGTTCGCTGCTGGATCACACCGGGCCGCTGGCCGAAGCCGAAGCCCGTGCTGCGCGTAACTTTGGCGCCGACCATACGTTCTTCGTCATCAACGGCACCTCCACCGCCAACAAAATCGTCTGGCATTCCATGGTCGGGCGCGATGACCTGGTGCTGGTGGACCGCAACTGTCACAAGTCGGTGCTGCATTCGATCATCATGACCGGCGCCATCCCGCTGTACCTGTGCCCGGAGCGCAACGAACTGGGGATCATCGGTCCGATTCCCCTGAGCGAGTTCAGCCCCGAGTCGATCCGCGCCAAGATCGACGCCAGTCCCTTGACCCGTGGCCGCCCGCCGAAAGTGAAAATGGCGGTGGTCACCAATTCCACCTACGACGGCCTGTGCTACAACGCCGAGCTGATCAAGCAGCAATTGGGTAACAGCGTCGAGGTGCTGCATTTTGACGAGGCCTGGTACGCCTACGCGGCGTTTCATGAGTTCTTCGCCGGGCGCTACGGCATGGGCACCTCGCGCACGGCGGACAGCCCGCTGGTGTTTACCACTCACTCCACCCACAAACTGCTGGCCGCTTTCAGCCAGGCTTCGATGATCCATGTGCAGGACGGCGGTGCCCGCCAACTGGACCGTGACCGTTTCAACGAGGCGTTCATGATGCATATCTCCACATCGCCGCAATACAGCATCATTGCCTCCCTGGACGTGGCTTCGGCAATGATGGAAGGCCCGGCCGGGCGTTCGCTGTTGCAAGAGATGTTTGATGAGGCGCTGAGCTTCCGCCGCGCCCTGGCCAATCTGCGCCAGCATATCGCCGCCGAGGACTGGTGGTTTTCCATCTGGCAGCCACCGTCGGTGGCGGGGATCGACAAGGTCGCCACCGCCGATTGGTTATTGCATCCCCAGGATGACTGGCATGGCTTCGGTGATGTAGCCGAGGACTACGTGCTGCTCGACCCGATCAAAGTGACCCTGGTAATGCCCGGTCTCAATGCCGGCGGTGCCTTGAGCGATTGCGGGATCCCGGCGGCGGTGGTCAGCAAGTTCCTCTGGGAGCGTGGCCTGGTAGTGGAAAAGACCGGGCTGTATTCCTTCCTCGTGCTGTTCTCCATGGGCATTACCAAAGGTAAATGGAGTACCTTGCTCACCGAATTGCTGGAATTCAAGCGCAGTTACGACGCCAATATCAGCCTGGCCAGTTGTTTGCCGTCGGTGTTTGCCCAAGGGCCGACGCGCTACCAAAGCCTGGGCTTGCGCGACCTGTGTGACCAGTTGCACAGCTGTTATCGCAGCAACGCCACGGCCAGGCATTTGAAGCGCATGTACACCGTATTGCCGGAAATCGCGATGAAGCCCGCCGACGCCTACGACCAATTGGTGAGGGGCGAAGTGGAGGCGGTTTCCATCGACGCCTTGCCAGGACGCATCGCAGCCGTGATGCTGGTGCCTTATCCGCCGGGCATTCCGTTGATCATGCCGGGCGAGCGCTTTACCGAGTCGACGCGCTCGATCATCGACTACCTGGCGTTTGCCCGGACGTTCGATAGCAGTTTCCCCGGTTTTGTCGCCGATGTTCATGGGTTGCAACACGAGGATGATGGCAGCGGTCGTTGTTACACCGTCGATTGCATCAAGGGTTAAGGATGTTTATGCAGGCTGTAATGAACCCGAAGTATCCCGGACTCAGTGTGCGGGTCGCAGATGAAGGCTTTGATGCCTATGTGTGGGGCAATGACTTCAGCTTTGAGGTCAGCGCCTACGGTGAGCCGCAGATGGGCAAGCGGGTCGATCAATGGCCCGTGGAGCGTATCTTGCCGTACCGCAAGTGCTACGGCATTGACCCTGAGGAGTTCGCCAGTTTCCGTGACGCGCCCGACAGTGCGATCTTCATGGCCTACCTGGACGACCGGGCGGTGGGGCACATCGTGGTCAGCACCAACTGGAACGGCTTTGCCCATGTCGACGAGTTGGCGGTGGCCTTGCCTGCGCGCCGCCACGGAGTAGCCAAGGCGTTGCTGGATGTGGCGCAGTTCTGGAGCCGCAAGAAAAACCTGCCCGGCATGATGCTCGAAACCCAGAACAACAACCTCGGTGCCTGCCGCTTGTACGAGCGTTGCGGCTATGTGATGGGCGGCATCGACCATCTGCGCTATCGCGGTATCGACCCGCAGACCCGCGAAGTGGCGATATTCTGGTATCGGTTGTTCAAGAGCGAAGCCGGCAACGCTTAACCCGCCAACAAACCCTCGGCCTTCTGCGTCACGATCTCCAGCAGCGCATTCAGCGCCGGGGAGGTCGGGCCATCCTTGAGGGTCAGCGCATACAGGCTGATCATGATCGGCGGCGACACCGGGCACGCATCCAGCCCGGCCTCGCGGGCTCCGAACGCGGTGAACGGGTCGACCACCGCCAGGCCTTCGCCTGCTTCCACCATGCTGCGCATCATCTGGTAGGTCTGCACCCGCGTCTGCACCACCGGCAGCGGGCGCAAGGCTTGCAGCTTGGCGTCCAGCAGGCGGCTGAGCGGGTCCTGGCCCTCCAGGCCGATCATCGATTGTCCGGCGAGGTCCTGCAGCGCAATGTACTTCTGCTTGGGTTTGAGCCAACCATGGGGGGCCAGCAGTTGCAGCTTGCCCTGGGCGAGTACGGTGCAGTGGATCTGCGGGTGCTCCGGGTCATGCAGGCTCAAACCCACGTCGGCTTCGTGCAGCAGCAGGCTCCTGATGATCTCCCGGGTGGGTTGGCTCGACAGGTTGCAGGGCGTGTCCTGGAAGCGTCGGCGCAGCACCGCAATACTGTGCGGCAACAGCTGATTGGCCAGCGGCGGTGTGCAGAGCACGCGCAGGGCAGGGGCATGATGGTTTTTCAGGCGGCTGGCCAGGCGTTGCACCGGCTCCAGGGCCTCATACACATGGGCAATTTCCGCCTGCAGTTCCAGGGTTTCCCGGGTAGCTTGCAAACGCCCGCGCACACTGGCGAACAACATGAAGCCGAGCTGTTGCTCGGCGTCCTTGAGCGCCGCGTCCACATCGCCCACGGAAAGTTGCAACCACTCGGCGGCCGTGCCGAGGTGTCCGGTCTGCAAGATGGCCTGAATCACTTCGATATGACGTAAACGCATCGCCGGAGTCTATGTGCAGCGAGCCGGGTATTCAATAGAATGGCTTCGCTGATCATTAACGACCAAAGCCGGCTGCCGGCATTAACAACAAAAACAGGTCTGGTCTCACATGCCTCTACCCTCGATATTCCTCGGGGTAACGGTCAAGCAACTGCTGGTCCTGGTGACCGTAGGGTGCGTGGCTGCTTATCTCTTCAACAGTCAAAACGAAACCGCGCCGGAAAACCTGGCACTTGAAGCGTTTATCCGTTCCCAGGAACAGGTCATCGAACAGGTGGGGGCGGTGTTGGGTATTGAACTGGTCAGGCAGGTGGTGGCGCACCCAGGCTACAACACGGCGGGCTACCAGCGTTCCATGTTCGCGGTGGAGGGTGAGCGGGGGCGATTGGTGGTGACCGTGAAGAAGGTCGAGGGCGAGCAGGGCATTGAAGTCACCGAGATCCGTCGCCCGTGATCACCCCAGCCCAGTCAACGCCGTCAATGGCCAGGACTGAGCAGGTGGATAAGGCGGGATCTTATGACGCGAGGGTGGTTTGCGATTCGCGCACGAGAATGGTGCCCGACTGGATCAGCTTGAATTCGTCGCCTTCCAGTTTCTCTACACGGTCGCCAATGGCCAGCTTGTAGGTAATGGTAGGTGCCGAGCCAGCCAGGTCGCCTTGCGCCGGGTTGGATTCCTGGAACTCATGCACCGAATACACGCGTCCCTCTGCGTCTCTGGCATGAAACTGTCCGACTAGTACTGCTGCCATCTGTTTAGAACCTCTGGAGATAAACACTCGATTTGCGGTTCTGTAGACCGTCATGGAGCTGGGTAGTTTACTTACGGAATAAAAATACTATTCGCCGATGTTTTCAGATGCTTCCTACATGATGCTGCGCAATGCAGGTGCCCGCAGGATTATCAAAAAACCTTCTGGTGAACCCGTCGCGAAGACTTTATAACTACAAGCTCCTTTAGTCAGACGTCGGGAAGCCCCAATGAGCAAGGTCTACACCATCGCCGTCGTGGTCGGCAGCTTGAGAAAAGACTCGATCAACCGCAAGGTTGCCCTGGCATTGGCTGAACTGGCCCCTGCCAACCTGAAGTTGAACATTGTGGAAATTGGCGATTTGCCGCTCTACAACGAAGACATTGACGGAGCATCACCGCCGGCAGCCTACAGTACTTTCCGCAAACAGGTGAGCTCATCCGACGCGGTGTTATTCGTGACCCCGGAATACAACCGCTCCGTCCCGGCCCCGTTGAAGAATGCCATCGACGTGGGTTCCCGGCCGTACGGGCAGAGCGCCTGGAGTGGCAAGCCGGGGGCGATCATCAGCGTATCGCCGGGTGCGATTGGCGGGTTTGGCGCCAACCATCACCTGCGCCAGTCCCTGGTATTCCTCGATGTGCCGTGCATGCAGCAGCCGGAGGCCTACCTGGGCGGCGCGGGCAGTGTGTTCGATGAGGCGGGCAAGGTGTCCGAGAAGACCAGACAGTTCCTGCAGGCCTTCATCGATGCCTACGGTAAATGGGTCGAAAAACAGCTCGCTTGATCGGGCAATCAGGTCCAGCAGTGGGAGCAAGCTCCCACGCTGGGTTCAGCGCAGCCAGTTGGTGCGTGCCAGTTCGATCACCTCATCGCCACGCCCACTCATCACCGCCTTGAGCATGTACAGGCTGAACCCCTTGGCCTGTTCCAGCTTGATCGTCGGCGGCATCACCAATTCCTGAGTGGCGGTGACCACATCCACCAGCACCGGGCCGTCATGGGCCAGGGCGCGGCGCAGGGCCGGTTCCAGGTCTTCGGATTGCTCCACGCGAATGCCTAGGATGCCCATGGCGTTGGACATGGCGGCGAAATCCGGGTTTTTCAGCTCGGTGCCGGCGTCCAGGTAGCCCGCCGCCTTCATTTCCATGGCGACAAAGCCCAGGGACGAGTTATCGAATACGATGACTTTGACTGGCAGCTTCAGTTGCGCCAGCGAGATAAAGTCGCCCATCAGCATGGCGAAACCGCCGTCACCCGACATCGAGATCACCTGGCGATTCGGGAATGCCGCCTGCGCACCAATGGCCTGGGGCATGGCATTGGCCATCGAACCATGGTTGAACGAACCGATCAGGCGGCGCTTGCCGTTCATCTTCAAATAGCGCGCTGCCCACACGGTGGGAGAGCCGACATCGGCGGTGAAGATCGCATCGTCATCCGCCAACTCACTGAGCAGGCGTGCCACGTACTGTGGGTGAATCGGCCGATTGGCTTTCGACGGCTGGGCCAGGTCGTCCAGCCCTTGACGGGCTTTTTCATAATGCTTCAAGGACGTTTCGAGAAAGCTGCGATCAGTCTTGCGCGTTAACCTTGGCAGCAGCGCAGCGAGGGTTTCGCTGACGTCGGCGGCAATACCCAGGTCCAGCGTGGCACGTCGACCGAGTGCCTGTGGGTTGCGGTCGACCTGGATGATCTTGGCGTCGGTGGGGTAGAACTGGCGGTAAGGGAAATCGGTGCCGAGCATGATCAGCGTGTCGCAGTCGAGCATGGCGTGGTAGCCGGAGCTGAAACCGATCAGGCCGGTCATGCCGACGTCGAACGGGTTATCCCACTCCACATGCTCCTTGCCACGTAGCGCGTGTACCACGGGGGCGCCCAGTGCGTCGGCGAGGGCGACTACTTGATCATGAGCTCCGGCACACCCGCTGCCGCACAGCAGGGTGACCTTGCGGCTGTTTTCGAGGATATCAGTGAGGCGTTGCAGGTCCTGTTCCGCTGGCAGCGTACGCGGTGCATGCAGGGCGGGCCACGGCTTGAGTTTGTCCTCGACCTCCAGCAGCGATACATCGCCCGGTATGACCACCACGGCCACGCCGCGATTGAGGATCGCCGAACGCATGGCGCGATGCAGTACCTGGGGCATCTGCTCGGGGTTGGTGACCAGCTCGATAAAGTGGCTGCATTCCTTGAACAGTTCCTGGGGATGGGTTTCCTGGAAGTAGTTCAGGCCAATCTCTGAAGATGGAATTTGCGCGGCAATCGCCAGCACCGGCACATGGTTGCGATGGCAATCGAACAGTCCGTTGATCAAATGCAGGTTGCCCGGCCCGCAACTGCCAGCGCACACCGTCAGCTCGCCAGTAGCAGCCGCTTCGGCACCGGCGGCGAACGCCGCCACTTCTTCGTGGCGCACGTGCATCCACTCGATGCTGTCCATGGTGCGCAGCGCGTCGGTGAGGCCGTTGAGGCTGTCGCCGGTCAGGCCCCAGATGCGCTTGATGCCCGCCTGTTCAAGGGTGGTCGCCAATTGCTGGGCCAGGTTGATTTTCGCCATGAAGAACTCCAATCGTCAGTGAGGTTAAAAACTGCTGATCAATAGGGGACAGTTCGATCACGGCGAATGCTCCGCCTTTAATGTGAAGATTGCGTCATGGCCGCGCGGTATTGCCGGGTGCGCCGGGCCAGAAACCATTGGTCACGCACCAGCGCCATGCAAGGTGCGACGTGGGCCTTGGGCAGATGGCCGCGGCTGAGGCGGCGCATCTGGTAGCGCACCACGGCGAGAATGGCCAGGGATGCCAGGGGCTTGCGCTTCCAGTCGATGGGTTTGAGTTGCGGGTTGGGGTCGCGGCCTTCGCGCCAGTGCTGGATCAGTTGCGGTTCCAGCGTCAGGGCGGTGGCGATGCCGGCCATGGCGATACCGCTGTCGAGCACTTGTTGCACGATGGGCAGGCGACGGATGCCGCCGGTGACCATGACGGGCATCTGGGCAATGGCGGCGACTTCGCTGGCGAATTCGAGGAAATACGCCTCCCGGGCCAGGGTCCGGCCGTCCCGTGCTTCGCCTTGCATGGCCGGTGCTTCATAGCTGCCGCCGGACAATTCCAGCAGGTCGATGGACAGCGGATTGAGCATCTCGACCACGGCGCGTGCATCCGCTTCTTCGAACCCACCGCGCTGGAAATCAGCGGAGTTGAGTTTGACCGACACACAAAACGACGGGCTGACACTGGTGCGGACCGCACGGATCACGTCCAGGAGCAGGCGTGCACGGTTCTCCAGTGAACCGCCCCAGCGATCCGTACGTTGGTTGCTCAACGGCGACAGGAATTGGCTGAGCAAGTAGCCGTGTGCGCCGTGGATCTGTACGCCGGTAAAACCGGCTTTCTCGGCCAGGCGGGCGCTGGTGGCGAAGCGCTGGATCACGTCCTGGATGTCGGCCTCGGTCATGGCCTTGGGCGTGGCAAACATCTTCGAGAAACCGCCGAGGTCGAGCGCCACGGCGGACGGTGCAATGGCCTGCTGGCGCAGGTTGGCGGGTGTCTGGCGCCCAGGATGGCTGAGTTGCACCCAGAAGTGCACGTTCTTGCGCCGCGCCACGTCGGCCCATTCGCGAAAGCGCTGCAGTTGCTGCTCGTCCTCAAGGGCAACGCCGCCGGGGCCGGTCATGGCGCGGCGGTCGACCATCACGTTGCCGCTGATCAACAGGCCCGGCTCGCCATCGGCCCAGGCCGTGTAGAGCTGCTTCAGCTCGGGGGAGGGCGCTTGCCGGGCGTCCGCCATGTTCTCTTCCATCGCCGCCTTGGCGATACGGTTGGAAAGGACTTGGCCATTGGGCAGTTGCAGGGTTTCAAAGGGCGACATGAGTTGACTCCTGAGCAGGGGAAGCCTCAGGCTAAGCTTAAAGGTAACTTTAAGGTCAAGCAGGTAGTTCGATGAATATTGGAGAACTGGCAAAACAGAGTGGGCTGGCGGCGTCGCGTATCCGGTTCTATGAGGTGCAGGGCCTGATCAGCCAAGTGGGGCGGCAGGCCAATGGCTATCGACGCTATGCACCCGAAGCATTGCAGACCCTGCAATTGATCCAGAGCGCGCAACAGGCCGGGTTCACCTTGCAGGAACTCAAGGCGTTGATGCCCGCGCCAGGGGAGCACAAGCGTGAGGCGTTGCTTGAAGCGCTGGAGCGCAAGGTGGAGCAGATTGAGGCCATGCAGGCGCAGTTGGCCCACAGCAAGGCGCAACTACTGGGTGTGATCGAGGCAGTGCAGGCGCAGCCGGAAGGGGTGCCGTGTTCGATGGGGCAGAAGCAGGTGCTGGCGTCGATCAAGACCGGTCTACAGAGCAAGTAGATGCCAATGTGGGAGGGGGCTTGCCCCCGATAGCAGAGGGCCAGTCAACAGATTCATTGACTGATCCACCGCCATCGGAGGCAAGCCCCCTCCCACCTTTGATACTCAGCGCCGGCGGAACAACGGCAACGGCTCATCCGTTGCCGCCTGGTACGTCACCGAGAAGTCCTTGAGGCTCTCCAGTGCTTCGTACGGGTCTTTATCGGCGCGCAGGGCGAAGGCATCGAACCCGCAGCGGCGCAGGTAGAACAGCTGGTCGCGCAGCACGTCGCCAATCGCACGCAACTCCCCCTTGTAACCGTAGCGGTCACGCAGCAGGCGCGCATTGGAGTAGTTGCGACCGTCGGTGAAGGCCGGGAAGTTCAGGGCGATGACCTGGAAGTGTTCCACGTCGTCGCCGATCTCCTCGGCTTCTTCATCGGCGTCCAGCCACACACCCAGGCCGCCGTCGCGGGCCTTGAGGGCGTGGCCGTGTTCGCGCCACAGGCCCAACGGCACGATCAGGTCGTCGCAGTTGGAAATGCCGTCGAAGCTCGCGTCCTTGGGCAGCAGGTGCCAGGTTTCGTCGAGGACTTCGTTGTTCTTAATGATTCGCTGCATAGACGCGCTCCTTGAACAGGTCGATGCCGATGCGCTGGTAGGTGTCGATGAAGCGCTCATCTTCGGTGCGCTGTTCGATGTACACGTCGATCAGCTTGCCGATCACCTCGGGCATGGCTTCCTGGGCGAAGGATGGGCCAAGGATCTTACCCAGACTCGCATCGCGGCTGGCGCTGCCACCCAGGGACACTTGGTAGAATTCTTCGCCTTTCTTGTCCACGCCCAGGATGCCGATGTGGCCGACGTGGTGGTGACCACAGGCGTTCATGCAGCCGGAGATGTTCAGGTCCAGCTCGCCGATGTCGAACAGGTAGTCCAGGTCGTCGAAACGGCGCTGGATCGATTCGGCGATCGGGATCGACTTGGCGTTGGCCAGGGAGCAGAAATCGCCGCCCGGGCAGCAGATGATGTCGGTCAGCAGGCCAATGTTCGGCGTGGCGAAACCGCCTTCGCGCAGCTCGCCCCACAGAGTGAACAACTGGCTCTGCTCAACGTCCGCGAGAATGATGTTCTGCTCGTGGGAGGTGCGCAGTTGACCGAAGCTGTAGCGCTCGGCCAGGTCGGCGACGGCGTCCAGCTGTTTGTCGGTAATATCGCCCGGCGCTACGCCGGTAGGTTTCAACGACAAGGTCACCGCCACATAACCCGGCTTTTTGTGCGCCAGGGTATTGCGGGCACGCCAGCGGGCGAAGCCTGGATGTTCTTTATCCAGCGCGGCGAACTCGGCGTCCTGATTGCTCAAGACCTTGTACTCAGGGTCGACGAAGTGCTTGGCCACACGATGCACTTCAGCTTCGGTCAGGGTGGTCTGGCCGCCGCGCAGGTGTTCCATCTCGGCATCGACTTTCTGGGCGAAGACCTCTGGGGTCAGCGCCTTGACCAGGATCTTGATCCGGGCCTTGTACTTGTTGTCTCGACGGCCGTAGCGGTTGTAGACCCGCAGGATCGCGTCGAGGTAGCTCAACAGGTCCTGCCATGGCAGGAATTCATTGATAAATGCACCGACCACCGGGGTACGGCCGAGGCCGCCGCCCACCAGTACGCGAAAGCCCAGCTCGCCGGTCGCGTTGTACACTGGCTCCAGGCCGATATCGTGCACTTCGATGGCCGCGCGGTCTGAGGTCGAGCCATTGATGGCGATCTTGAACTTGCGCGGCAGGTAGGCGAATTCGGGGTGAAAGGTGGTCCACTGACGCACGATTTCACACCACGGGCGTGGGTCGATCAGCTCGTCGGCGGCGACACCGGCGAATTGGTCGGTGGTCACGTTGCGCAGGCAGTTACCGCTGGTCTGAATGGCGTGCATCTGCACGGTGGCCAGCTCGGCCAGGATATCCGGCACGTCTTCCAGGGCCGGCCAGTTGAACTGTACGTTCTGGCGGGTACTGATGTGGGCGTAGCCTTTGTCGTAGTCGCGGGCAATCTTGGCCATCATGCGTACCTGGCGCGACGTCAGTTGGCCGTAGGGCACGGCCACCCGCAGCATCGGCGCAAAGCGCTGAACATAAAGGCCATTTTGCAGGCGCAGAGGGCGGAACTCTTCTTCGCTCAGTTCACCTGCCAGATAGCGTCGGGTCTGATCACGGAACTGCTTGACGCGGTCCTCGATGATGCGCTGATCGTATTCGTCGTATACGTACATATAGGTCCTGTTCTCGGCAAATCTGCGCGCACGGCCGCGCACTCCCAACGGAGCCGGCGCACGATACCAGTTTGCGTTTATGCGCAAAAGTGATGTTTGAGTATATGCAAATAACCAAATTGACTAATGAGAACCGTTATCGCCATACCCACATTTGTCATACGGGCAATCGTCGACTTTACTGTGAGCGTGTTTAAGCGTTATCTCCTATAAAACCGACAAGAGGCGATGCGATGAGCAATCCGACAAAAGCCCGTAAACCTGATAGTACCGTTGATGCCTGGGCCATTCTGTTTCTGATCATCCTGGTGGTGGGAACCGCCGTATTCTGGGTGAGCCACCAGTAAAGGGCCTCGATTGACTGTCGCCTTGCCACTATCCATGGCGGTCAATGTTCAAGGCTTGATAACCCTATCGAAGGTGCTGATTGCGTGTGTGTGGTTGCTGGGATCGGCGTATGGGGCCATGGTCCATGCCACGTCGGTGGTGTTTCTCAACCCGGGCATGTCGACGGAAACCTTCCGGGTCAGCTATGCGCAATTCATGCAGGCCGGTGCCAAGGACCTCGGCCTGCATCTGCGCGTGCGCTACGGATCGCCAGCATGGTCAGCGATGATGAACAGGCCGGCTACCTGATGCTCACGGGTCTGCTACGTCTGCACGGTCCCGTTGCCGCTGGCCAATCCATCGAACTGCTGGCGTTCTCCGGTACCAAGACCACTCCGGCTGCGCAGTTGCGTGAACAGGGCCTGCGCCGCGCTTGGCCGAGCACCTCGAAGTGCGCCTGCGTCATTTGGTCTATGGCGATGCAGGCCTTTCAACAGAGCGGGCGAGTGCCTGGCAAGGACGTACTGTTCAGCGCCGTCAACAGCTCGCCGGCTATCTTGCAGGCACGCTTGGATGGTCGCCTGAGTACGCTGGTCGCAGGCCATTTCACCCTGGGTGGTTGGGCGATGGTGTTGATCAACGATGATGCCAAGGGCGTGAATATCGACGCCCATGGCGGGCGTGACCGCCAGGAGGCGTTGTTCCAGCTGATCGATGCGACCCAGGCGCAACGCCTGCTCGGTCCGTTGGCGCCGGTGGATTTCCGCGCACTGTCAGCCGTCGGCAAGCCGGCGTCCTACCGTTACCCCTTCAGTCTGCAACTGCTGCTGCGCTAGACGCCGGCCAGGTGCAGCACCAGCTTGACGATGCCGAACAGCGTCAAGGCAAACACCGCGGTGAACAGAATGCCCAGCACCACAAAGTGGCTGGGCTTGCCGTGGGTGAAGTCGCGGGCGCGGTTCTTGCCGCTTTGCACGCCAAACGCAGCCGCCACCACGCTGTGCAGCATCTGCCAGAAGGTAGGGGGCTTGTTGTTGACTGGATCGTCCATACATCCCTCGACACAAGGTGTGTGAGGGAGAGCATAGACAATCCAGCCGGGCTTAGTTGTCGTACCCCAGGTTCGGCGCCAGCCACCGCTCGGTCACGCTCAGGTCCTGGCCTTTACGCGCGGTGTAGCTGGTCACCTGGTCCTTGTCGACCTTGCCTACGGCAAAGTACTGCGCCTGCGGGTGGGCGAAGTACCAGCCGCTGACGGCAGCCGCCGGGAACATTGCGTAGTGTTCAGTGAGGAACACACCGCTGCGGCCGGCCTGCATCTCGCGGGCCTCGGGGTCGAGCAACTGGAACAACTGGGCTTTCTCGGTGTGATCCGGGCACGCCGGGTAGCCCGGGGCAGGGCGGATGCCGCTGTATTGCTCCTTGATGAGCGCCTCGTTGTCCAGTTGCTCGTCCTTGGCATACCCCCAGTGCTCTTTACGCACCTGCTGGTGCAGCCATTCTGCGCAGGCCTCGGCCAGGCGGTCGGCAAGGGCCTTGACCATGATCGAGTTGTAGTCGTCGCCCGCGTCCTGGTAGGCCTTGGCGACTTCTTCAGCACCGATGCCGGCGGTGGTGATGAAGCCGCCGATGTAGTCGGTCACGCCGCTGTCCTTGGGCGCCACGAAGTCGGCCAGGGAGAAGTTCGGCTTGCCGTCGGTCTTGATGGTCTGCTGGCGCAGGTGGTGCAACCGGGCAATCGGCTGGCCGTCATCGCCGTAGACTTCCAGGTCATCGTCCTGCACCTGGTTGGTCGGCCAGAAGCCGAACACCGCACGGGCGCTGATGAGTTTTTCGTCGATCAGCTTCTTGAGCATCTCCTGGGCGTCGGCGTACAGCGCAGTGGCCGCTTCACCGACCACTTCATCGTCGAGGATGCGCGGGAACTTGCCGGCCAGGTCCCAGGAGATAAAGAACGGTGTCCAGTCGATGTACTCGGCCAGCACCTTGAGGTCGATATTGTCCAGCACCTTGGCGCCGGTAAAGGTCGGCACCACCGGCGTGTAGCTGCTCCAGTCGAACTGCGGCTTCTTGGCGATGGCGGCCGGGTAGCTCAGGCGTTCGGTGCGGGCGCTGCGGTTGGACGTGCGTTCGCGCACTTCCACGTACTCTTCGCGGGTGCGCTCGACAAAGCCGGCCTTGAGTTCCTTGGACAGCAACTGCGTGGCCACGCCGACCGCACGCGAAGCGTCGGTCACGTACACCACCGCATCATTGCTGTACTTGGGCTCGATCTTCACCGCCGTGTGCGCCTTGGAGGTGGTCGCACCGCCGATCATCAGCGGCAGGTGGAAGTCCTGGCGCTGCATTTCGCGGGCCACGTGCACCATCTCGTCCAGGGACGGGGTGATCAGGCCGGACAGCCCGATGATGTCGCATTTCTGCTCCTTGGCCACCTGCAGGATCTTCTCCGCCGGCACCATCACGCCGAGGTCGACGATGTCATAGCCGTTGCAACCCAGCACCACGCCGACAATGTTCTTGCCGATGTCATGCACGTCGCCCTTCACGGTGGCCATCAGGATCTTGCCCTTGGCTTCCGGCTTGTCGCCTTTTTCCAGCTCGATGAACGGGATCAAGTGGGCCACGGCCTGTTTCATGACGCGGGCGGACTTCACCACCTGGGGCAGGAACATTTTGCCCGCGCCGAACAGGTCGCCAACGATGTTCATGCCGGACATCAGCGGGCCTTCGATCACTTCAATCGGACGCGCGAACGACAGCCGGGATTCTTCGGTGTCTTCAACGATATGCGTGGTGATGCCCTTGACCAAGGCGTGTTCCAGGCGCTTGTTCACGTCCCAGCCGCGCCATTCCTCGGTCTCGGCTTCCTTGACGCTGCCGTCGCCCTTGTACTTGTCGGCGATGGCGAGGAGGGCGTCGGTGCCGTCCGGGGTGCGGTTGAGCACCACGTCTTCCACGGCGTCGCGCAGCTCGACCGGGATCTGGTCGTAGATCTCCAGTTGGCCGGCGTTGACAATACCCATGGTCAGGCCGCTGCGGATCGCATACAGCAGGAACACCGAGTGGATCGCCTCGCGCACCGGGTTGTTGCCACGGAACGAGAACGACACGTTGGACACGCCGCCGGAGGTCAGCGCGTAGGGCAGTTCGTCTCGGATATAAGCGCAGGCGTTGATGAAGTCGACGGCGTAGTTGTTGTGCTCTTCGATACCGGTGGCGACCGCGAAGATGTTCGGGTCGAAGATGATGTCTTCCGGCGGGAAGCCGACTTCATTCACCAGGATGTCGTAGGAGCGTTTGCAGATCTCTTTCTTGCGCGCTTCGGTGTCGGCCTGGCCGGCTTCGTCGAAGGCCATCACCACCACGGCCGCGCCGTAGCGCTTGCACAACCTGGCGTGGTGGATGAACTGCTCGACGCCTTCCTTCATGCTGATGGAGTTGACGATGCCCTTGCCCTGGATGCACTTCAGGCCCGCCTCGATCACGTCCCACTTGGAGGAGTCGATCATGATCGGCACGCGGGAGATGTCCGGCTCACCGGCAATCAGGTTGAGGAAGGTCACCATGGCCTTCTTCGAATCGAGCATGCCCTCGTCCATGTTGATGTCGATTACCTGGGCGCCGGCTTCCACCTGCTGCAGGGCGACTTCGAGGGCCTCGGTGTAGTTGTCTTCACGGATCAGCCGGGCAAACTTGGCGGAGCCGGTGATGTTGGTGCGCTCGCCGACGTTGACGAACAGCGAACTGCGATCAATCGTGAACGGCTCCAGGCCCGACAGGCGGCACGCCTTGGGGATGTCCGGGATCACGCGTGGCGCATAACCGGCCACGGCCTTGGCGATGGCCTCGATATGGCCTGGCGTGGTGCCGCAGCAGCCGCCGACAATATTGAGGAAGCCGCTCTGGGCGAACTCTTCGATGACCTTGGCGGTTTGCGAAGGCAGTTCGTCGTACTCGCCGAATTCGTTGGGCAGGCCGGCGTTGGGGTGCGCGGACACGTGGGTGTTGGCCTTGTTCGACAACTCTTCCAGGTACGGACGCAGTTCGCTGGCGCCCAGGGCGCAGTTCAGGCCCACCGAAATCGGCTTGGCGTGGGCGACCGAGTTCCAGAACGCTTCGGTGGTCTGGCCCGACAGGGTACGACCGGAGGCGTCGGTGATAGTGCCGGAGATCATGATCGGCAGTTCGGTATTGAGCTCCTCGAACACACCTTGCACGGCGAAGATCGCGGCCTTGGCGTTGAGGGTGTCGAAAATGGTTTCGATCAGGATCAGGTCGGCGCCGCCTTCGATCAGGCCTTTGGTGGCCTCGGTGTAGTTTTCCACCAGTTCATCGAAGGTCACGTTGCGGTAGCCGGGATTGTTCACGTCTGGTGACAACGAGCAGGTCCGGCTGGTCGGGCCGAGCACGCCGGCGACGAAGCGTGGCTTGGCCGGGTTCTCCAGGGTCTTGGCGTCGGCGATCTTGCGCGCCAGGCGTGCGCCTTCTACGTTCAGCTCGTAGGCCAGCTCTTCCATACCGTAGTCAGCCATGGAGATGCGGGTGGCGTTGAAGGTGTTGGTTTCGAGGATGTCGGCACCGGCATCCAGGTAGGCTTTTTCAATGCCGCCGATCACGTCCGGGCGAGTGATCACCAGCAGGTCGTTGTTACCCTTGACGTCGCTCGGCCAGTCGGCGAAACGTTTGCCACGGTAGTCTTCTTCTTCGAGCTTGTAGCTCTGGATCATCGTGCCCATACCACCGTCGAGGATCAGGATACGTTCCTTGAGGGCTTGATGAAGGGCTTGCAGACGAACGCTACGATCGGACATGGGACTACTCTGGTCAGGCATCACGGAGGGCGTGGATCATAACAAACCTGTGCGGTTTTGCAGTATGCCCGGTTTTTAGATGAATATCGCTCATGTTGCAGGGCCGTATGGCCCGGTAGAATCACCGGCAATTTTCCAGCGCACGCATTGAATCGGGACCGGATACATGTCACTTCGCCTCATCACCAGCGCCGTCCTGGCACTGGTCGCCTGCATCGCACAGGCCGACGGAGCCGCCCCGGCGATTTCGTACACCCGCGACATTCAACCGATCTTCACCGAGAAATGCGTGGCCTGCCATGCCTGCTACGACTCCGCCTGCCAGCTCAACCTGGGCAGTGCCGAGGGCGCGGCGCGCGGCGCGAGCAAAGTGCCGGTCTACGATGGCGAGCGCAGCCAGGCTACGCCGACCACCCGCTTGTTCTATGACGCCTTCGGCAAACAGGCCTGGCAGCAGAAGGGCTTCTATTCGGTGCTGGACGCCCAGGGCAGCCAGGCCGCGCTGATGGCGCGCATGCTGGAGCTGGGCCACAACGCGCCGTTGCAACCCAACGCCAAGCTGCCCGAAGACATCGTGCTGGGCCTGAACCGCGAGAACATGTGCGCCATGCCCGGCGAGTTCAATGCCTATGCCGGCGCCCACCCCAGGGAAGGCATGCCGCTGGCGGTCACTGGCCTGACGGACCAGCAGTACCAGACCCTGCAACGCTGGCTTGCCTCCGGCGCGCCGATTGATGAACAAGGCCTGGCGCCCAGCGCGAAAGAAGCCCTGCAAGTGCAGCAGTGGGAAAACCTGTTCAACCAGCCCGGCGCCCGCGAAAGCCTGGTGGCGCGCTGGTTGTTCGAGCATTTATTCCTCGCGCACATCTACTTCGAGAATGGCGAGCCGGGGCATTTCTTCCAGTGGGTGCGTTCGCGCACGCCGAGTGGCCAACCGATTGACCTGATCGCTACGCGCCGTCCCAATGATGACCCCGGCACCCGCGTGTATTACCGCCTGTGGCCGGTGCAGGGCGTGATCGTGCATAAAACCCACATTACGTACCCGTTCAGCGCCGAGAAGATGGCCCGCATCAAAGAGCTGTTCTACGCCGGCAATTGGCAGGTCAACGCCTTGCCGGGCTACGGTCCGGGCCGCCGTGCCAACCCTTTTGAAACCTTCGAAGCCATCCCGGCCAAGGCGCGCTACCAGTTCATGCTGGATAACGCCGAATACTTCGTGCGTACCTTTATCCGTGGGCCGGTGTGCCGTGGGCAGATCGCCACGGATGTGATCCGCGACAATTTCTGGACCCTGTTCCAGGACCCGGACCACGACCTGTACATCACCGATGCGCGCTATCGCGGCCAGGCCACGCCGCTGCTGGCCATGCCGGGACAGAACGATGACGTGGGCAGCGTGCTCAGCCTGTGGTTGGCCTACCGCGATAAGCGCAACGAATACGAGGCGCTGCGCCGCGACAGCTACGCCGACCTGCCGCCGCCGAGTTGGTCGAGCCTGTGGGCAGGCAATGACAATGCCTTGCTGAGCATCTTCCGCCACTTCGACAGTGCCGCGGTCAACAAAGGCCTGATCGGCGAGGTGCCGCAAACGATGTGGCTGTTCGACTATCCACTGCTGGAGCGCACCTATTACCAATTGGCGGTGAATTTCGACGTGTTCGGCAATGTGTCGCACCAGGCCCAGACCCGGCTGTATTTCGACCTGATCCGCAATGGTGCCGAGCAGAACTTTTTGCGCCTGATGCCGGCCGATTCGCGTGATGGTTTCCTCGACGATTGGTACCAGAACAGCGGCAAGCTCAAGCTGTGGCTGGATTACGAGGCGATCGATGACGACAAACCCACTGGTCTGCACCTGAACAAAAACGATCCGAAGCGCGACTTTGCCAACCAGTTGCTCACCCGTTACGGCGATTTGAACGCCAGCCCGGACCCGATCAACCGCTGCAGCGGCGCCTATTGCTCTCGCGATGGGATCGACCCGGCCTTGCAGGATGCGGAGCAGGCCCTGAGCCGCCTGACCTCACGCCCAGCTGCCGGGCTCAAGGTGATTGATCAATTGCCTGAAGCGACGATGCTGCGGGTTGAAACCGCCGGTGGCAAGCGTGTGGTCTATAGCATGCTGCGCAATCGTGCCCACAGTAATGTCGCGTTTTTGCTGGGGGAGGCCTATCGCTACCAGCCGGGCCTGGATACGGTGACGATTTATCCGGGTGTGCTGAGCAGCTACCCGAACTTCATGTTCAATATTCCAGCCCAGGACGTGCCTGAGTTCGTGGCTGAAATGGAGCAGGCCAAGGATGCCAAGGGTTTCGAGAAGATTGTGGATCGGTGGGGTGTGCGGCGCAGTCATCCGTTGTTCTGGCAGTATTTCCATGATCTGTCGCGGTACATTCGTGAGACTACGCCGGTGGAAGAGGGTGTATTGGACATGAACCGCTATGAGAACCTATAACTAATGACAGTGATCCAGTCATCTCTCTGAGCGGGTGCTGAAGCGGTCGGATATCTATCTTGCGGGAATGGAACAGGTATTCCGATCATGTTGATTTCAGTGCAAGCGCTACGTGCCTTGGCGGCGTGGATGGTGGTGGGGGTTCACTTCGTACAGTTGTTTTTCGACTTTGAGGCGCATAACTGGCTGGAGGACCTGTTGGTCGAAACAGGCGGGGTCAGGGTCGATATATTTTTTGTTATCAGCGGGTTTGTGATTTTTCTTTCGACTGCGGACAAAACCCTGACACCTTGGCGTTTCATGCTCATGCGTGTGGCAAGAATCGTTCCGGCGTATTGGTTTTATACCCTGCTCATGATGCTGCTGGTTGCGACTGTGCCTGCGATGTTTCCGTACGAGAATATCGAGCCGGGCTATGTGTTGATGTCGCTGCTGTTCATTGCCGCCCCGAGCCCGCCGGGTGTGGAGGTTTACCCTCTGCTGGGCGTCGGGTGGACCCTGAACTTCTTGATGCTGTTTTATCTGCTGTTTTCCTTCTCTTTGTTCGTTCGGCAATCCTATCGGCTGTGGGTTGTCGCGGCACTGCTTTATCTTGTGTGTTACATCGGCCCCGCCCTGGGTCTAGCCAGCGGTTTTTACAGGAATGACATTATTCTCGACTTTCTGATGGGTATTGCCATCGGCATGCTGTACCGATGTGGCCTGTGCCGGTCCGGCTCATGGTTGCCGTTATTGGGTATCCTGGTCTCGTCAGTGGCGATTTATCACGGGGCAAATCTACCGCGTTCGTTGGAGTGGGGGGTGCCAAGCGCTGTGTTGGTGATCAGTTGTGTGGCGTTGGAACCCTACTTTCAGGGCTCCCGCCTTTTGAAGATGCTGGGAGACTGCTCTTACTCGGTTTACTTGATCCACGTGCCGGTACTCGCTGCTGGGCTATTGATTGCCAAGAGTATGGGAATAGATCCCTACGCGATGCTGCTGGTGTGCATCGCAGCAATAGCGTTGGGCTCATATTGGAGCTACCAATGGCTTGAAAAGGGAACCTATCGCGCCCTCAAGCGCTGGCTTGACATAGAGGGGCCGGAATCTATTGCCCGACAAAAATACTAGGACTTTGTACCTGCGTAATATTTTGGCGTAAACTGCCGGCAAGCCTGTGAGGAGTTTCCATGACTGCCATAACCATTACCGACGCCGCCCACGATTACCTGGCCGACCTGCTGTCCAAGCAGAACACCCCGGGTATCGGCATCCGCGTCTTTATCACCCAGCCCGGCACCCAATACGCCGAGACGTGCATTGCCTACTGCAAGCCCGGCGAAGAGAAGCCTGAAGACACCGCCCTGGGGCTGAAAAGCTTCACCGCGTACATCGATGCCTTCAGCGAAGCTTTCCTTGACGATGCCGTGGTCGATTACGCCACCGACCGCATGGGCGGCCAATTGACCATCAAGGCACCGAACGCCAAGGTGCCGAACGTCAACGCTGACAGCCCGGTCAACGAGCGTATCAACTACTACCTGCAGACCGAGATCAACCCAGGTCTGGCCAGTCACGGCGGCCAGGTCAGCCTGATCGACGTGGTTGAAGACGGTATTGCCGTGCTCAAGTTCGGCGGTGGCTGCCAGGGTTGTGGCCAGGCGGACGTGACCCTGCGCGAAGGCATCGAGCGCACCTTGCTCGAGCGTATTCCGGAGCTCAAGGGCGTACGTGACGTGACCGACCACACGCAGAAAGAAAACGCCTACTACTGAGTAAGGCGTTCGCTGCGGACATAAAAACGGCGCCCCGTGAGCGCCGTTTTTTTTGCTTTAAATTCAATAGATTACGCTATCTATCTAATGTTGAGTGTTCATTGCGAAAGCTGGGCTGTCAGATTTTTTTTAATAAATTTACTCAATAAAATCAATATGTTGTAAATGTTTTGTGATGTTGAATATCAAGATCGATAAAGATGCGCATGCCCCGCCCGATACAACGATGACTCACTGAAACTGTCACTCGCCAACACCCGACCCACCACAATCAACGCCGTACGCCGAAACCCTTTGGTCGCCACTTTTGCAGCGATGTCACTGAGGGTTCCGACCGCCCAATCCTGATCGGGCCACGTCGCCCGGTGCACCACGGCAACCGGACAATCCGCGCCATAATGGGGCAGCAGTTCGGCGACGATCCTGTCCAGGTGGTTGACCCCCAGATGAATCGCCATGGTGGTGCCATGTCGCGCCAGGCTGTCGAAGTCCTCACCGGCCGGCATGCTGGTTTTATCCGCGTAGCGGGTCAGAATCACGCTCTGGGCAATGTCGGGCAGGGTCAGCTCGGTTTCCAGCAGGGCCGCGCAAGCGGCCACCGCCGTAACGCCAGGGATGATCTGGAACGGGATGCCCAGGTCGCGCAAATGGCGGATCTGCTCGCCGATCGCGCCATACAGGCTGGGGTCGCCGGAGTGCACGCGTGCCACATCCTGGCCCTTGGCATGGGCGGCCTTGATCAGGTCGATGATCTGTTCCAGGTGCAGTTCGGCGCTGTTGGTCACCGTTTCTGCCTGATGACCTTCCAGTACCGCCGCCGGCACCAGCGAGCCGGCATAGATGATCACCGGGCAACTGCGGATCAGCCGTTGGCCTTTGACGGTGATCAATTCCGGGTCGCCGGGGCCTGCGCCGATGAAGTAGACGGTCATGGGAAATCCTGATGAAAAACGGGCGAGCATGAAATCTGCTCATGATCGAAAGGGGCGATTATCGGGTTTTCAGTCGGCGCACGCCAATGCAAAGGTGGCCAGGGCGGTTTTCTGGCGGGTGATCAGCAGGTGCGCAGGGGCGTTGGCGAGCTGTTCGGCCAGGGCCAGGGCGGCGCTTTCGGCGATGCCGTAACAGCCGGTGTGGGCAAAAGCCACGTCCGATTTATGGCTCAGCCGGTCGGCATAAATCGCCAGTCGTTCAGCGTTGAAACACTGCAACGGCAGGTTCAGCCGCGCGGCCAAGGCCAGTAGCCCGGGTTCTTCCTGTTTGCGATCAAGACTGGCCAGCGCAGTGATACGGTGGCGCTCGATACCGCCCTCGACGAGGGCGGCGTCAAACAAGGCCAGCAGAGTGTGGACATCACAGCCCTCCCGGCAGCCCAGGCCGACGACCAGTTTCACGCCGAGTATCGATCGTCACGGTTGCGGCGGAACAGCCAGGCGCTGATCAGGCCGAGGGCCAGCCAGAACGCCACGTTGGTCAGCTGCGAAGCAATCTTGAACTGCGCTTCCAGTGCTTCCGGGGCCAGCATCGAATGCACTTGCGGTTGTGGCGCGCCGATCACGTGCGGCACCACCAGGATTGCCGCGCCCAGCGCCTTGAGCAGCCAGTTGCGACCGAACACGATCAGCGCGATACCGGCTGCAGTAGACGCGGCAGTACCGATCCACCAGATCTGCCGTTGTGCCAGGTCAGCGGCGGCGGTGCCCGGCAGCTCGGGCGGCAGGCCCAGGGTAGGCGCCAGTACAAAGGTCGCATAACCCGCCAGGCCCCAGAGCAGGCCTTGGGCGGTACGGGTTGGTGCACGCAGGGTGTACAGGCCGGCCAGCATCAGGGCGAAGCCAACGGCGACCACCAGGTTTCCACCCGTGGTGGACAGCACGCGCTGCCAGCCGTCTTCAGGCTCCCAGGCTTCGGCGTCATGGGTATGTGCAGTTGCGCCGTCGGCGTGTTCGTGCAGTTCAGTCGCTGCCGGGGCCTTTTCAAAGGTCTCCGCCTGCAGAATCAGCGGGGCGACCCAGAAACTTTGCAGCAAAGTCAGCAACAGGGCAGCCAGAAGGCCGGTGAAACCTGCGGTTTGCGCAATACGCTTGATCATGTCGGCAAGCCTCAGTGGCACGGGAACGCGGCGCTGTGGCGGGTATCGTGGGCAGCGTTGTGTACCGCCTCGATATGCGAGAAGCCGGCGAAATACACCAGGCACGCGCCGAGGATCGACGCACCGATGGCGGCGGTCAGGCGTTGGCCCAAGGTAGAGGTGCTGCTGGTGGCGTGCGAAGTGCTGCTGATGATCGACATGGCGCGTCCCTTTCAGGTGTCAGGGTGAAACGAGCGCATGAAAGCCCCGCGAGCCAGGCACGCAGGGCTTTGAACAGCGCCCGCCCACCGCGGGTTTGTTATCTGATTTTTTCGGGCCGGTCTCCGGGCTTGCGAGGGGCTCAATGCCTGAAAACGTCGCCTTCCCATGCCGACTGGCACAGTGGATATGACGTTTCGCTCGCTTACCGTTGCGGGGGCAGCACCGGACTGTCATGCGTGTGTGCATGAGTCACCGGTTTCCCGTTTCACCCTTTGCAGGGCACCCGAAACAAGATGTGTAGGAGAGCATGGGGGTGGGAGGGGAGTCAATTGGGGATGTGCGTTCTGGGGGCATGTCCGTTACCGCAGCAATGGATATGTACTCAAGCCAACCCAACCCCATCATTGACCATCCCCCAAGCACTGCGTAGCCTTGCACCCTCGAGGTTCTTCGGCCCAGGCCGAAGCTAAGAAGGGAACGCGGTCCAAGCCGCGGCTGCCCCCGCAACTGTAAAGGGTTCAGCTGACTGCCACGCCACTGCCGACAAGGCGGGAAGGCGCAGCCAGCGCCGGTCGCAAGACCCGCAAGCCCCAAGCCAGGAGACCTGCCTCGCAACCGATTTTCTACTTCAACCGGGCGGGGTGATCCGGTGACGAAATCCGCTGCTGCGCGCCGTCGCAGCGCCAATCGTCCCATATGCCCGCCCCCAAGGGCATCCGATGAAAACACTGGCCAAACTCCCCGTTACCATCGTCACCGGCTTCCTCGGCTCGGGTAAGACCACCTTGCTGCGCCACATGCTGGACAACGCCCAGGGCCGTCGCATCGCGGTGATCGTCAACGAATTCGGCGAGCTGGGCATCGACGGTGAAATCCTCAAGCAGTGCTCCATCGGTTGCACCGAAGAAGAGGCCAACGGCCGCGTCTACGAATTGGCCAATGGCTGCCTGTGCTGCACCGTGCAGGAAGAATTCTTCCCGGTGATGCGCGAATTGGTCGCCCGCCGCGGCGATCTCGACCATATCCTCATTGAAACTTCCGGCCTGGCATTGCCCAAGCCATTGGTGCAAGCCTTCCAGTGGCCGGAAATCCGCAGTGCCTGCACCGTGGATGCGGTGATCACCGTGGTCGACAGCCCAGCCGTCGCCGCCGGCACTTTCGCTGCCTTCCCGGACCAGGTGGACGCACAGCGCAAACTCGACCCGAACCTGGACCACGAATCGCCGTTGCACGAGTTGTTCGCCGATCAACTGGCGAGCGCCGACCTGGTGATCCTCAACAAGGCCGACCTGATCAATGCCGAAGACCTGGCTCGCGTGCGCCTGGAAGTCGCCGAGGAGCTGCCGCCGGCGGTGAAGATCGTCGAAGCCAGCAGTGGTCGCTTGCCCCTGGACGTATTGATCGGCCTGGGCGCCGGTTCCGAAGAGCACATCGACGGCCGCCACAGCCACCACGATCATCACCACGAAGGTGAAGACGACCACGACCACGATGCGTTTGACTCGATTTCCATCGACTTGCCGCAAGCCGATGAAGCACTGCTGCTCGATGCCCTGACGCAACTGGTGGTGCAACACGGCATCCTGCGCGTCAAAGGTTTCGCCGCCATCCCGAACAAACCGATGCGCCTGCTGATCCAGGGTGTGGGCACGCGGTTCGACAAACACTTCGACCGCGCCTGGGGCGCTGAAGAAGCGCGCACCACGCGCCTGGTGCTGATCGGCCAGGAACTGGACGCGGCGGGCCTCGAAGCGCAACTGCGCGCCGCCCTCAGCGTCTGACCCATGCACCTGCTCAGGACCCAGCCCGGTGGTTTCGTCTCGGACGACAATATTGCCGACCTTGGCCAAACCCCCGCTGACCTGGTGATCCTGTGCAGCGGCGATTCCAGCCTGGCGCTGCTGGCCGAAGCGGCCCAGCAATTGCCCGACGACTACCCGAGCCTGCGCCTGGCCAACCCGATGCAGGTGCAGAACCATGCCTCGGTCGACTTGTACGTCGATGAGGTGCTGCGCCACGCCAAGGTCATCCTGATTTCGCTGCATGGCGGTATCGGTTACTGGCGCTACGGCATCGAGCGTCTGGTGGAGTTGGCCGAGCGCGGTGTGCAGCTGATCCTGGTGCCGGGGGATGATCGCCCGGACCCGGAACTCAGCGGGCTGAGCACCGTCGGTGCCGAAGCGCGTGATCGGCTGTGGCACTTCCTGCGTCAGGGCGGCCTGGGCAATGCCCTGGATTTCTATCGTTGCCTGGCCAGCGCCTACCTGTGCCGCGACTATGCCTGGGCCGAGCCCCAAACCCTGCCACGCACGGCGATCTATCACCCGCACCACGCCAGCGCCCGCCTGAACCATTGGCAGGCAGACTGGAACGCCGACTGGCCGGTGGCGGCGGTGTTGTTCTACCGCTCCCATTTGCAGGCGGCCAATACCGGTTTTATCGATGTGTTCTGCCAGCGCCTGCACGCAGCGGGGCTTAACCCGTTGCCGATGGCGGTCGCCAGTTTGAAAGAGCCCGGCTGCCTGGCGGTGGTCGAAGACCTGCTGGATGAGGTCGGCGCGGCGGTGATCCTCAATACCACCGGCTTCGCCCAATCCAGCCCCGAAGCGCCGCATTTGCGCCCGTTTCGCCGCAATATCCCGGTGATCCAGGCCATTTGTGCCCAGGACAACCAGCCCGGCTGGGAGGCCAGCGAGCAGGGCCTCGGCCCCCGCGACCTGGCGATGCACATCGCGTTGCCGGAGCTGGATGGGCGCATCATCAGCCGGCCCATCAGCTTCAAGGACCTGGCCTGGCGCAGCGAACGCAGCCAGTCGGATGTGGTGTGCTACCGCGCTGCGCCGGAACGCATGGATTTTGTCGCCGAGCTGGCGCGGCGTTGGGTCGAGTTGGCGAGGGTGCCGAATGCGGAGAAACGCGTTGCGCTGATCCTCGCCAACTACCCGACCCGCGACGGTCGCATCGGCAACGGCGTGGGCCTGGATACACCGGCGGCGGCGCTGAACATCCTGCGTGCCTTGCAAGCCGAAGGCTATGCGCTGCCGGACGTATTGCCGGAGTGTGGCACGGCGTTGATCCACGAGTTGCTCGGCGGCGTCACCAACGACCTGCACAGCCTCGACCTGCGCCCTTGCCATCAAAGCCTGGGCCTGGACGAGTACGAGGCGATGTTCCAGTGCCTGCCCGAAGCCAATCGCCAGGCGGTGCTGGAGCGCTGGGGCGCGCCGCAGAACGATCCGATGTGTCGCGACGGTCGCCTGATGATCGCCGGCCTGCGCCTGGGCCTGACGTTTATCGGCGTCCAGCCGGCGCGGGGTTACCAGGTGGACGCCAGCGCCGTGTACCACGACCCGGACCTGGTGCCGCCCCACGCGTACCTGGCGTTCTACTTCTGGCTGCGCCACACCTACGGCGCCCACGGCGTGATCCATGTGGGCAAGCACGGCAACCTGGAGTGGCTGCCGGGCAAGGGCGTGGGCCTGTCGGAAAACTGCTGGCCCGATGCGTTGCTGGGGCCGCTGCCGAATATATATCCGTTTATTGTCAATGACCCGGGCGAGGGCGCCCAGGCCAAGCGGCGCACCCAGGCAGTCATCATCGACCACCTGATGCCGCCGCTGACCCGTGCCGAAACCTACGGCCCGCTGCGTAACCTGGAGCTGCTGGCGGACGAATATTACGAAGCGCAGTTGCTCGATCCGCGCCGCGCCCTGGAGCTGCAGAAGGACATTCTCAAGCTGGTGCGCGAAACCCGCATCGACCAGGAGCTTGAGCTGGAGAGCGACGCCGATGCCGCCGTGTGGTTGCCGCGCCTGGACACCTACCTGTGCGACTTGAAGGAATCGCAGATCCGCGACGGCCTGCATATTTTTGGCGAGTCACCCGAGGGTCGCCTGCGTATCGATACCTTGCTGGCACTGCTGCGCATCCCGCGTGGCGATGGCCGTGGCCCGCATTCGAGCTTGCTGCGCGTGCTGGCCAAGGCCTTCGAACTGGGCTTCGACCCGCTGGACTGCGCCCTGGCCGAACCCTGGACCGGACGCCGGCCGCTGGTGCTACAGAAGATCGACGGGCAGTTGTGGCGTACCGCCGGCGATACCCGTGAACGCTTGGAGCTTTACGCGGCGCGATTGATCGAGCAAGCCCTGGAAGGGCCGCTTGAGCAATTGGAAGAGCCCGGTTGGGAGGACGTGAAGGCCGTAATCGAAAGCCTGCGTATTGTCGTGGCACCTCGGCTGGATGCCTGTGGCCCGGCAGAAATGCGCGGTTTGCTGGATGCCTTGAGCGGCCGTTTCGTGCCCGCTGGCCCCAGTGGTGCGCCGAGTCGTGGGCGTTTGGATGTGTTGCCGACCGGGCGCAACTTCTTCACCGTCGATGTGCGCAACCTGCCTACCACCACCGCCTGGCGCATCGGTTTTCAATCCGCCAACCTGATTCTGGAGCGGCACCTGCAAGACCATGGCGACCACCTGCGCCAACTCGGCTTGTCGGTTTGGGGGACCGCGACCATGCGCACCGGCGGCGATGACATCGCCCAGGCCATGGCGCTGATGGGCGTGCGCCCTGTATGGGCGACGGGCAGTCAGCGCGTGGATGACTTTGAAATCCTGCCCGTCAGCCTGCTCGATCGTCCGCGCGTTGATGTGACGTTGCGCGTGTCCGGTTTCTTCCGGGATGCCTTTGCCAATCTGATCCGCCTGTTCGATGCGGCGGTGCAGGCGGTGGCTGCGCTGGACGAACCTGACGATCTGAACCCGCTGGCCGCCAAGGTGCGCAGTGAGCGTGAAGCGTTGCTGGCTTCGGGCCTGGACGCAGAGGCCGCGGCAAAACAGGCCGGCTGGCGCATCTTTGGTGCCAAGCCCGGCGCCTACGGTGCGGGCGTGCAGGGCGCGATCGACGGGCGTCTCTGGCAAAGCCGTGAAGACTTGGCCGAGGTTTACCTGAATTGGGGCGGCTACGCCTATGGCGGTTCCGACGAAGGTACTGCCGCCCGCGGGCAATTCGCCCAGCGCCTGAGCCAGGTGCAGGCCGTTTTGCAGAACCAGGACAACCGCGAGCACGACCTGCTCGATTCCAACGATTACTACCAATTCCAGGGTGGCATGCTCGCTGCCGTGGAAACCCTGAGCGGCGACAAGGCCGCCAGCTACCACGGTGACCATAGCCAGCCTGACCTGCCGAAGATCCGCACGTTGAAGGAAGAGCTGAACCGGGTGATCCGTTCCCGCGCCGCCAACCCCAAGTGGATCGAAGGCGTGAAGCGCCATGGCTATAAAGGTGCGTTTGAAATGGCCGCGACGGTGGACAATCTGTTCGCCTTCGACGCCACCACCGCACTGATTGACGATCACCAATACGCACTGTTGGCCGACGCCTACTTGCTCGACCCCGACACCCGGGCCTTTGTGCAACAGCACAACCCCGATGCACTGCGCGACATGACCGAGCGCATGCTGGAAGCCCAGCAGCGGGGCATGTGGCAGGAACCGGGGGCATACCGCGAGGCGTTGGAAAACCTGTTGCTGGATATAGAAGAAGACAGCTGATGACTGATATTCCCCATTTCCCGCTGTCCGCCGTGGTCGGCGCCGATGACCTGAAACTGGCGCTGTGCCTGACCGCTATCGACCCGAAGATTGGCGGTGTGCTGATCGAAGGCCCGCGCGGCATGGCCAAGTCCACCCTGGCGCGGGGTCTGGCCGACCTGCTGGCCAGTGGTCAGTTCGTGACCTTGCCCTTGGGCGCCACTGAAGAGCGCCTGGTCGGCACGCTGGACCTGGACGCCGCATTGGGCGAAGGCCGGGCGCAATTCTCCCCCGGTGTATTGGCCAAGGCCGACGGCGGCGTGCTGTACGTCGATGAAGTCAATTTGCTGCCCGACCATCTGGTGGACCTGCTGCTGGATGTGGCTGCCAGCGGCACCAACCTGATCGAGCGCGATGGCATTTCCCATCGCCATTCGGCGCGCTTCGTGCTGATCGGCACCATGAACCCGGAGGAGGGCGAGTTGCGCCCGCAACTGCTCGATCGCTTCGGTTTCAACGTGGCCTTGAGCGGGCAGACCTTGCCGGCCGAGCGTGGGCAGATCATCCGGCGTCGCCTGGATTTCGACAGCGACCCTGTTGCCTTTTGCACGCAGTGGGACGTGCCACAAGCGGCATTGCGCGAGCGTTGCACCCAGGCACGGGCGCGGCTCGACAGCATTGCACTGGATGACCTGGCGCTGGCGCAGATCACCGAGCGCTGCTTTGCGGCGGGGGTCGATGGCCTGCGTGCGGACCTTGTCTGGTTGCGCGGTGCCAGGGCTCATGCCGCTTGGCGGGGAGCCAGTGCCATTGCCGAGGAAGATATCCAAGCGGTTGCTGAATTCGCTCTTCGCCATCGCCGTCAGGAACAGTCTCCTCCACCGGCCAGCCCGCCGAGTGAAGGGCAGTCGCCGAAACCCTCCGACACCTCGCCCGGTCAAGGCCAATGGGGCGATATGCCCGCACCGGCGCTGCCCACTGGCGCACGCCGGGAAGTGCCCGCCTGGCCAAAAAAGCCCTAGGCATTCGCCCTCGACCTGACGCGGGGGCGGATGCGCGACCCAAGGCAGGGCGACTAGGCAACGGCAGGCAAGGCAAGGCACGCAGCGCGAAGCAGGGCGCGATCAACTGGCCGGGCACCTTGCTTGGCGGTCGGCCGCAAACGAGAGAGGACTTGCTGTTTCACCTGCGCAGTCGTGCGGCCCATGAGCTGTGGTTGGTGATTGTCGATGCGTCGGCGTCCACCCGACGACATCGAGCGCTCTCCGACGCCAAGGGCTTGTTGGCGCAGTTGTTTGACGACGCCTACCGCCAGCGGTCGCGCCTGGCACTGTTGACGGCCAGCGGGCAGGCGCCGAAGTGGCAGGTGCAGGGGTTGAAAGCGGCCAAGGGTCTGGCGGGTTGGCTGGCGCAGTTGGGCGCGGGCGGCGGTACGCCATTGCTGGCGGCGCTTGTCGAGGCCGGAAATTGGCTGGCATTGCGGCGCAAGCGCTATCCGGCGGAGCAGCAGCGGCTGTTAGTGATTACCGATGGGCGGCTTAAGGAGATTGGCGGGTTGCCGGTGTTGGATTGCACTGGGTTGCTGGTGGATATCGAGCGGGGGCCGATCAGGTTGGGCAGGGCTCAGGAGTTGGCTTTTGGGTTGCAGCTGGAGTATCGGCATATCGACCAGTTGTAGTGCCTGCACCGGCCCTATCGGGGGCAAGCCCCCTCCCACATTGGATTGGGTTCACACATTTGTATTTGTGAATAGAGTCAAGTGTGGGAGGGGGCTTGCCCCCGATGAGGCCCTAAAAGACAGCGCAAAACTGTCAGCCCGCCCCCGGCACATTCGGCCAAAGATCCGCCACCAGAAACAACCGCTCGGCTTCCTCCCAATCCTCACCCACCTGTACCAGCCGCACCAGCAGCTGCGCCGGAGCCATCGGGTCCAGGTCGGCCAGCCAGCCGTGCATCTGTTGTTCGCTCCACACTTCTTCCGTGGGGTAGTGCGCCGGCGCCAGCCAGGCATGCCGGGGCAGGGGCTGCCAACGGCCCGGTTGGCTGAGGCTGACAAACGCCTGCCAGTCACGCTGATGCAACCAGCGCCCACGCAAATGCTGCGGATGCGCGCCACTGGGAGCCATGGCCTGGCCGGGCCAGGGGTAGAGCAGGTAGCCCCCCAACCATAAATGCGCATCAAACTGTTGGACATCCAACGCGGCCAGCACTTCACGGCTTTCCGCCCGTGACGATATCGGCAACTGATGCTGGGCCAGATGCGCCAGCTTGCGGTCCAGTCGATCATGACAGCCCGGGCCGAGCCATTGCGCAGTGTCCTGGCCGTTACCGTCCTGCGGGCCCAGATACAGCTTGATCGCCAGTTCCAGGTGATGCACGCCATCGCGGTCGCGCAGCAACATGTCCAGCTCGCCGAGGGTGTGCCCGGCACGGCGGATCGGCAGGTTGGCGGCCAGCAATTCCACGCCCGGCGCATGCTGCACCGCAAACTGCCACAGGCGTTCGTAATACAGGCCCAGGCGGCGCGTACGTGACAGGCTCAGCCACTGCTGCAAGGCGCTGCTGTCCTGGTCCAGTTGGCGTAGCCAGCGTTCCAGCAGATGCGGCGCCTGCACCCAGTCGCTGCCGGCCAGCGGGTGACGTTGTGGCCATGGCGTTTGCGCGAGCATCGGCGGGGCGAGCATCACCCACGCCAGGTCGCGCACCTCGGGGTGGCGCAGCTGGCGGGGCAGGTTGTGCAGATCGGGGAACACAGTCATGGTCCGAGCATAGCCTTTTAACGGCGCTGAAGGTGGCTGAGAACCGTTGTCATCAAGGCTTCACGGCGACAAAGGATTTTGCCTGAGACGGCCTTTCGCCCATAATCGTTCTTTTTTGCCACACTCCACATCCCGCAGGAGCCCCATGGAGCAATTTCGCAATATCGGCATTATCGGTCGCCTGGGCAGTACCCAGGTGTTGGACACCGTCCGCCGGCTGAAAAAATTCCTGCTGGAGCGTCACCTGCATGTGATCCTCGAAGACACCATCGCTGAAATCCTGCCGGGCCACGGCCTGCAGACCTCGTCGCGCAAGATGCTCGGTGAAGTCTGCGACATGGTCATCGTGGTCGGCGGCGACGGCAGCCTGCTCGGCGCGGCCCGTGCCCTGGCGCGGCATAACGTGCCGGTGCTGGGGATCAACCGGGGCAGCCTGGGGTTCCTCACCGATATCCGCCCGGATGAGCTGGAAGTCGAAGTGGCCAAGGTGCTCGACGGTCATTACCTGGTGGAGAACCGCTTCCTGCTGCAGGCAGAAGTGCGCCGCCACGGCGAAGCCATCGGCCAGGGCGATGCGCTCAATGACGTGGTGCTGCACCCCGGCAAGTCCACGCGGATGATCGAGTTCGAACTGTATATCGACGGCCAGTTCGTGTGCAGCCAGAAGGCCGACGGCCTGATCGTTGCCACGCCTACCGGCTCCACCGCCTACGCGCTGTCGGCGGGTGGCCCGATCATGCATCCCAAGCTGGATGCCATTGTGATCGTGCCGATGTATCCCCATATGTTGTCGAGCAGGCCGATTGTGGTCGACGGCAACAGTGAACTGAAAATCGTGGTGTCCAAAGATATGCAGATCTACCCGCAGGTCTCGTGTGACGGGCAGAACCATTTCACCTGCGCCCCCGGTGACACCATCACCGTGAGCAAGAAGGCACAGAAGTTGCGGTTGATCCACCCGCTGGACCACAACTACTACGAAGTGTGCCGCACCAAGCTGGGCTGGGGCAGCCGCTTGGGGGGTGGAGGCGACTGATGCTCGATCCCGCGCGTAGCTACGACCTGATTGGTGACGTGCACGGTTGCGCCCATACCCTTGAGCACTTGCTCGACCTGTTGGGCTACCACAAGCAGGGCGGCACCTGGCGCCATCCAACGCGTATGGCGGTGTTCCTCGGCGATATCATCGACCGTGGCCCGCGCATCCGCGAGGCGCTGCATATCGTCCACGACATGACCGAGGCCGGCCAGGCGCTGTGCATCATGGGCAACCACGAGTTCAACGCCCTGGGCTGGACCACACCGGCACCGCCGGGCAGTGGCAGGCAGTTCGTGCGTGAGCACAACCCACGGCATGCACGGTTGATCCACGAGACCCTGACCCAGTTCGAACATCACCCGGCCGACTGGCACGACTTCCTCGGCTGGTTCTATGACATGCCGCTGTTTGTCGACGCCGGGCGCTTCCGTGTGGTGCATGCGTGCTGGGATGATGGCTTTATCCAGCCGCTGCGTGGCACCTTCCCGGACGGCTGCATCGACCAGCACTTCCTGCAGGCCGCCGCCGTGCCGGGCAGTTTTGCCTGCAATGCGTTCGACCGCCTGTTGCGCGGCACCGACATGCGTTTGCCGGACGGCCTCACGTTGACCGGTGGCGATGGCCTGACGCGCTCGTTCTTCCGCACCAAGTTCTGGGAAGACGACCCCAAGACCTACGGCGATATCGTGTTCCAGCCCGATGCACTGCCCGAGCCGGTGGCGCGTACACCGTTGTCGTCCACCGAAAAGAATTCCCTGCTGCGCTACGGCGTCGATGAACCGCTGTTGTTCGTCGGGCATTACTGGCGCAGTGGCAAACCGGCGCCGATCCGCCCGAACCTGGCCTGCCTGGACTACAGCGCGGTGCTGTACGGCAAGCTGGTGGCGTACCGCCTGGATCAGGAAACGCGGCTGGACCCGAATAAATTCGTCTGGGTCGACGTTGAGCGGCCCGAGGTCATCCAATGAGTACCGTGGCCGTATTGCGCCTGCCACTGAGTGTGGACCTGGGCGGCTTTATCCAATTGCTGCAACGCATGCAGGTGCCCCATCGCGTCAGTGAAGAGGCCGGGGAGCAAGTGTTATGGGTACCCGAGACCATCAGCGACGACGTGCGCGTGCTGTACCAGCGCTTTCCCGCCGGTGACCCGGACCGGCAACTGGATATTCCCGAACAGGCAGCGAACAGGCGCCCTGGATTTGTCCAGCAACTGCGGCACAGCCCATTGACCGCTCTGGTGTTGCTGGCAAGCATCATCGTCGGCGCGGTGACCTTGCTCGGTGAAAACCTGCAAGCCATGAGCTGGCTGACATTCCTGCAGTTTCGCATTATCGGCGAGTACATCCAGTTCACGCCGCTGGCCGACAGTCTGGCGGCGGGGCAGTGGTGGCGCTTGGTCACGCCGATGCTGATCCACTTCGGCATCCTGCACCTGGCCATGAATGGCATGTGGTACTGGGAGTTGGGCCGGCGCATAGAGGCGCGCCAGGGCAGTATCAACTTGCTGGGCCTGACCCTGTTGTTCAGCCTGGTCTCCAACTACGCTCAATACGCTTATGGTGGCCCCGGTCTGTTCGGTGGGTTGTCCGGCGTGTTGTATGGCCTGCTCGGGCATTGCTGGATTTTTCAACTGCTGTCGCCCAACCCGGCCTATCGCCTGCCCCGTGGGGTACTGGTGATGATGCTGGTCTGGCTGCTGCTCTGCCTGTCGGGGCTGGTCTCGATGATCGGTTTCGGCGAAATCGCCAACGCGGCCCATGTCGGCGGCTTGGTCATCGGTTGCCTGACAGGTTTGCTGGGCGGGCTGTACAGCCGTCGCAAATCGTCTATTTGATAAGGAAGAGCCTCATGTCCTCTTTTGCTGAAATGATCGAAAACATCACCCCGGATATCTACGAGAGCCTCAAGCTCGCCGTGGAAATCGGCAAGTGGTCCGATGGCCGCAAGCTCACTGCCGAACAGCGCGAGCTGTCGTTGCAGGCGGTGATCGCCTGGGAAATCCAGAACCTGCCGGAAGACCAGCGCACCGGCTACATGGGCCCGCAGGAATGCCAGTCGAAATCGACCACCGTGCCGAACATTCTGTTCAAGTCGGATGCGATCCATTGATTGAAATTGGTCGCGGTGCAGTCAGCAAGATGTCGGCGCAACTCGGTGAGCCGACCGTTCAATACGCGTTTCGACTGGGCGACGCCGAGGTGCCGGTCAACCCGTTGATCGGCACCCATGTGCGCCTGGAATACCTCGGTGCCATCCATTGCAGCCATTGCGGCCGCAAGACCAAGACCAGCTTCAGCCAGGGGTATTGCTACCCGTGCATGACCAAGCTGGCCCAGTGTGACCTGTGCATCATGAGCCCCGAGCGTTGCCATTACGACGCCGGCACCTGCCGCGATCCAGGCTGGGGCGAGAAATTCTGCATGACCGACCATGTGGTGTACCTGGCGAACTCGTCAGGGATCAAGGTCGGCATCACCCGTGCCACCCAGTTGCCGACGCGCTGGCTCGACCAGGGCGCGAGCCAGGCGCTGCCGATCATGCGCGTGGCTACCCGCCAGCAGTCAGGTTTTGTCGAAGACCTGTTCCGCAGCCAAGTGGCCGACAAGACCAACTGGCGTGCGCTGCTCAAGGGCGACGCCCAGTCCGTCGACCTCAAGCAGGTGCGTGACCAACTGTTCGCCGCCTGTGCTGACGGCCTGCTGGGTTTGCAGGAACGCTTTGGCCTGCAGGCCATCCAACCGGTCACCGACATCGAGCCGCTCGAAATCCGCTACCCGGTGGAGCAGTATCCGGCGAAGATCGTCAGCTTCAACCTGGACAAGAACCCGATTGCCGAAGGCACGCTGCTGGGGATCAAGGGCCAGTACCTGATCTTCGATACCGGCGTGATCAATATTCGTAAGTACACGGCCTACCAGCTCGCCGTGCATCAGTAGAAGGATGCCACCCATGCGCACCGAACAACCGAAGATGATTTACCTCAAGGACTATCAGGCGCCGGACTACCTGATCGACGAGACCCACCTGACCTTCGAGTTGTTCGAGGACCACAGCCTGGTCCACGCGCAACTGGTGATGCGCCGCAATCCCGAGCGCGGCGCCGGTTTGCCGCCGTTGGTGCTGGACGGCCAGCAGCTGGAGCTGTTGAGCGTGAACCTGGCCGATCAGGCACTGAGCGCTGGTGACTACGAGCTGACCGACAGCCACCTGACGGTGCATCCGCAAAGCGCGACGTTTACCCTGGATACCACGGTAAAAATCCATCCGGAAACCAACACTGCCCTGGAAGGCCTGTACAAGTCCGGCAGCATGTTCTGCACCCAGTGCGAGGCCGAGGGCTTTCGCAAGATCACCTATTACCTCGATCGCCCGGATGTGATGAGCACCTTCACCACCACGGTGATCGCCGAGCAACACCGCTACCCGATCCTGCTGTCCAACGGCAACCCGATCGCCAGCGGTCCGGGTGAGGACGGCCGCCATTGGGCAACCTGGGAAGATCCGTTCAAGAAACCGGCTTACCTGTTCGCCCTGGTGGCCGGCGATCTGTGGTGTGTCGAAGATACCTTCACCACCATGACCGACCGCACCGTGGCGCTGCGCATCTACGTCGAGCCGGAAAACATCGACAAGTGCCAGCACGCCATGACCAGCCTGAAAAAGTCCATGCGCTGGGACGAAGAAACCTATGGCCGTGAGTACGACCTCGACATCTTCATGATCGTCGCGGTGAACGATTTCAACATGGGCGCCATGGAAAACAAGGGCCTCAACATCTTCAACTCCAGCGCCGTGCTGGCCCGTGCCGAAACTGCCACCGACGCCGCGCACCAGCGGGTCGAGGCGATCGTTGCCCATGAATACTTCCATAACTGGTCGGGCAACCGCGTGACCTGCCGCGACTGGTTCCAGCTGTCGCTCAAGGAAGGCTTCACCGTTTACCGTGACTCGCAATTCTCCGCCGACATGAACTCGGCCACGGTCAAGCGCATCCAGGACGTGGCGTACCTGCGTACCCATCAGTTCGCCGAAGACGCCGGTCCGATGGCCCACGCGGTGCGCCCGGACAGCTTCATCGAGATCTCCAACTTCTACACCCTGACCGTGTACGAAAAGGGCTCGGAAGTGGTCGGCATGATCCACACCTTGCTCGGCGCCGAAGGCTTCCGCAAGGGCAGCGACCTGTACTTTGAACGCCATGACGGCCAGGCCGTGACCTGCGACGACTTCATCAAGGCCATGGAGGACGCCAACGGCGCCGACCTGACCCAGTTCAAGCGCTGGTACAGCCAGGCCGGTACGCCGCGCCTGGCGGTGAGCGAGTCCTACGATGCGGCGGCGAAAACCTACAGCCTGACCTTCCGCCAGAGCTGCCCGCAAACCCCGGACAAGGTGGAAAAACTGCCGTTCGTAATTCCGGTGGAGCTGGGCTTGCTGGACGGGAAGGGCGCTGGCATTGCCTTGCGCCTGGCCGGTGAGAAGGCTGCGGGAGGCACGTCGCGGGTGATTTCGGTGACCGAGGCCGAGCAGACGTTTACCTTCGTTGATATCGCCGAACAGCCGTTGCCTTCGCTGCTGCGCGGGTTCTCGGCGCCGGTGAAGCTGAGCTTCCCGTACAGCCGCGACCAACTGATGTTCCTGATGCAGCATGACAGTGACGGTTTCAACCGTTGGGACGCCGGCCAGCAGTTGTCGGTGCAGGTGCTGCAGGAGTTGATTGAGCAGCATCAACAGGGCCAGGCCTTGAAGATGGATCAGCGCTTGATCACTGCGCTGCGCAGCGTGCTGAGTGATGAAAGCCTGGATCAGGCGATGGTCGCGGAAATGCTGTCGTTGCCGGGTGAAGCCTACCTGACCGAAATCAGCGACGTGGCGGATGTGGATGCCATCCACGCCGCCCGTGAGTTTGCGCGCAAGCAACTGGCGGACAACCTGCACGAGGCGCTGTGGTTGCGTTACCAGGCCAATCGCGAGCTGTCCAGACAAACGCCGTACGTGGCGGCCGCCGAGCACTTCGCCCGTCGTGCGTTGCAGAACATCGCGCTGTCGTACCTGATGCTCAGCGGTAAGCCAGAGGTGTTGGCGGCGACCATCGAGCAATTCGACACTGCCGACAACATGACCGAGCGCCTGACCGCGCTGGCGGTGCTGGTGAATTCGCCGTTCGAGGCAGAGAAAGCCCAGGCGCTGGCGGTGTTTGCCGAGAACTTCAAGGACAACCCGCTGGTCATGGACCAGTGGTTCAGCGTGCAGGCTGGCAGCACGTTGCCGGGCGGGCTGGCGCGGGTCAAGGCGTTGATGGAGCACCCGGCGTTCACCCTCAAGAACCCGAACAAGGTACGCGCCTTGATCGGTGCCTTTGCCGGGCAGAACCTGATCAACTTCCACGCGGCGGACGGTTCGGGCTATCGCTTCCTGGCGGACCTGGTGATCCAGTTGAATGGCTTGAACCCGCAGATCGCTTCGCGCCAGTTGGCGCCGCTGACCCGCTGGCGTAAATACGACAGCGCGCGCCAGGCGTTGATGAAAGCCGAGCTGGAGCGCATTCTGGCGTCCGGTGAGTTGTCGAGTGATGTGTTCGAGGTGGTCAGTAAGAGCCTTGCCTGAGTTGCATCGTTGAATAAAAAACGGCCTGTTCGACAGGCCGTTTTTTTTCGCCTCAGATAACCGGTGGTCGCGGGGTGTCCAGGCCGTTATCGACGGGGAAGCGCTCTGCGATGATCCCGTGCGGCACGCCCAGCGGGATGGCACTGGCGGTGTCAAGGCGGGTGACTTGCTCGGCCGACAGATGCACATTCAACGCGCCGAGGGTGCTGTCCAGCTGGGCGCGGGTGCGCGAGCCGAGGATCGGGACCAGCGCGGTGGTCGAGCGCCGGGCCTTGTCCCGCAGCCAGGCGATGGCGACGTGGGTCGGTGTGGCGTCGATTTCACCGGCAACCGCCAGCAGCGTATCGAGCACTGCGGTTTCACGCGCAGTGTGTTCGGCGTGCACCAGGATCCCGAGTTTGTTGGCGCGGTTGTCGTCCTGGGTGTTGCGGTACTTGCCGGTCAGGAAGCCACCGCCCAGGGGCGACCACAGCGTGGCGGCCAGCCCCAATGCTTCGGCCATTGGCAGCAGCTCGCGGTCGGCGCTGCGCTCGACCAGGCTGTATTCCACCTGGATGCCGATGATCGGCGCGAAACTGCGTACCTCGGCCAACAGGTCAGCGCGGGCAATGCGCCAGGCGGGGAAGTTGGACAGGCCGGCGTAGTGGATCTTGCCGGCGCGCACCAGATCATCGAGACCGCGCAGGATCTCTTCCATGGGCGTGACGTTGTCGCTCATGTGCGCCCAGAGCAGGTCGATGCGGTCGGTGTTCAGGCGCTTGAGGCTTTCTTCCACCGAGCGCACCAGGTTCTTGCGGTTGTTACCGAGCCGGATCGTGCCCTCATCGGACGGTTCGGTGCGCAGGGTGTACTTGGTGGCCACCACCAGGTTGTCGCGTTCCGAGGCGATAAATTCCCCCAGCAGCTTTTCGGCCTGACCGAACTGGTAGCCATTGGCGGTATCGAGGAAATTGCCCCCGGCTTCGAGGTACCCGTCAAAAATCGCCTTGGCTTCGTCGCGTTCGGCGCCATGGCCCCAGCCCGTACCGAAATTACCGGTGCCCAAGGCCAGTTCGGATACCTGCAGGCCGCTGCGGCGGCCAAAGACTTTATTGCGCATACAAGGACTCCTGAGGCAGTGATTTTCTTACATGTTTAGTAACATGTATTTAATATGATCTTGGTAATGTATTCGGTCAAGGGGGCTTTTTTACTGCTGACGTTTTCTGACAGGGGGCTCTGTTAAGCTGCGTCACTTTTCTATTCTCGGCAGGCGTTCCTGTGTCGCGAACCACTCGTCTACTGACTTTGCTCCAGGCCCTGCGGGGCAAGAAACGTCCCGTGACCGCTGCCGTGCTGGCGGCGCAGTTGGAGGTGTCCGAGCGCACGCTGTATCGCGATATCGCCGAATTGACTGCCTTGGGCGCGCCGATTTTTGGTGAGGCGGGGGTAGGGTATGTGTTGCGCAGTGGCTTGTTTCTGCCACCCTTGATGTTGAACGCCGAGGAAACCGAAGCCATCGTGCTCGGCCTGCGTTATGTCGACCAGCGTGGCGACGAGGTGCTCAGTCGCGCTGCGGCCAATGCTCTGGCGAAGATCGCCGATGTACTCGACCCCGCCGCCCAGGAAGCCTTGCGCAACCCGACACTGCTGCCTGGCCCGCCGGGGTTTGGTTACCCGGAAAACCGCGTGCCGCTCAATGTGTTCCGCGAGGCCATTCGCAACCAGGCCAAGCTGCAGATCGATTACGCCGACGCCAGCCAGACCCAGAGCCAACGGCTGATCTGGCCCCTGGCCCTGGGCTTTCTGAATGAAGTACGGGTGATTGTGGCCTGGTGTGAGTTGCGCGGTGCCTATCGCACCTTTCGCACCGACCGCGTGGCGAGTGCCGAGGTGCCCGGTGAGCGTTACCCGGGCCGGCGCAGCGATTGGCTGCGGGCCTGGCGCAAGCTGATGGAACAGAATGAATCCGGTCCCTTCACTCCTGACAAAAACTGACACGATCCTGGCTTAGCATGGCACTACAAATCACCAAGAAAGGAGCTGTGCCATGTCTATCCCTGAGTTGGCGCCGGCCATCGTGGCCTATATCGCAGCGGCCAATACCCGTGACACCTCGGCTATCGCCCAGTGTTTTGCCGAGGATGCCAATGTGTTCGATGAAGGCCAGCACCAGGTGGGCGCCGCCGCCATAGCACGCTGGATGGAAGACACCGGGCGTCGTTATCAGCCGCGGGTCGAAGTGCTCAAGGTGCAACACCGTACCGGCAAGGTGTTGGTCAGCAATATCGTGTCCGGCAATTTTCCGGGCAGCCCCTTGGAGCTGCGCTACACCTTTCGCTTGAACGAGCAGGGCAAGATTTCGCGGCTGGATATTTCGCTGTAGTTCATACTGGCGGGCATGACTTTCGACACGCCCCTCGCTGCCTACCAACACGCCGTTGCCCAACAGGGTTTCGTCGCCGACGCTGCCCAGCGCCGCGCGGTGGATGCCCTGCAAGCCTGCCACCAAGCCCTGCACCACGGCCATGCGCCGATCACTGGCGTGTACCTGTGGGGCCCGGTGGGGCGGGGCAAGACCTGGCTGATGGACCAGTTCCATCAAAGCCTGCGAGTGCCCGCGCGGCGCCAGCATTTCCATCACTTCATGCAGTGGGTGCATCAGCGTCTGTTCCAACTGACCGGCACCCACAACCCCTTGCAGGCCCTGGCCCGGGAACTGAGCCAGGCAGTGCGTGTGCTGTGCTTCGACGAATTGTTCGTCAATGACATCGGTGACGCGATTATCCTCGGGCGGCTGTTCCAGGTGATGTTCGAAGAAGGCGTCGTGATGGTCTGCACCTCCAACCAACCACCTGACCAGCTGTATGCCGATGGCTTCAACCGCGAGCGCTTTTTGCCGGGCATTGCAGCGATCAAGCAGCACATGCATGTGGTTGCGGTGGATGGGGGAGAGGATCACCGGTTGCATCCGGGTGTAGGACTCCAGCGCTACTGGGTCAATCAACCCGAGGCGCTGGCGTGCGTGTTCCAGCGCTTGGCCCAGGGCGAGCCAACCCGCAGCGGGCCGATTGTCGTGGGGCATCGCGCCATCGTCGCCGTGCAGTCCAGCGACACCGTGCTCTGGTGCCGTTACGCCGACCTGTGCGAACAACCGCTGGCGGCCATGGATTTCATGCTGCTGTGCGATCGCTTCAAGGCCATCCTGATTGGCGAAGTCCCCAACCTCAGCGCGCAACAGCGTCCTGGCCGGATTGCCCGTGGCACCGAGGATGGCGTTCAGCGTGTAGTGGCCGGCGACCGTGAGTTGCCGGCGCTGTCGGTGCACGATGACAGCGTGCGTCGGTTTATCGCCCTGGTGGATGAGTGCTACGACCGTAAAGTACCGCTGTTCATCGAGGCCCAGGTGCCGCTGGAGCGACTTTATACCGAGGGCTACCTGGCGTTTCCCTTTCGCAGGACACTCAGCCGGCTGCAAGAAATGCAGTTGCAGCGTTTTGGCTGACGCCCGTACGAAAAAATCCAGGAATCGTCTGATTGCGCTTTTTCAACCACGCAACGTTCGCGTATTCATGCGCATATTTGTAGTTAATCTCCTTCATCTGGCGCTCGCTCCACGCTTACAATCGTGCCCCTCACAGGGAGCCGAATCCCTTGTAATCGTGATCGAGGAAGGACATGGACACCCCAGACATCCTGGTGCTGCAAGCCAGCTACACCAACCCCGTGCATGCCGACGCCATCGGCCGCGTGCTCAACCATTATGCCGAAGACCCGATGGGCGGTGGTCACAGCCTGCCCGCCGACCTCCTGGAGCAACTGCCGGGCGAGCTGGCCAAACGGCCCCATGCGTTCAGCGTGCTGGCGTTTGTGGGGGGAGAACCGGCGGGTCTGGTCAATTGTTTTGAAGGGTTTTCCACGTTTGTCTGCCGTCCTTTGGTCAATGTCCACGACGTGGTGGTGATGGATGCATTCCGTGGTTTGGGGCTGAGCCAGAAAATGCTGCAAAAGGTCGAGGAAATCGCCCGTCAGCGTGGCTGCTGCAAGATCACCCTGGAGGTACTGGAGGGTAATGCGGTGGCTCAAGCGGCGTATCGCAAGTTTGGTTTTGATGACTCGAAGTTTGATCCGGCCCACGGGCGCATGTTGTTCTGGAGCAAACCGCTTTAATAAATTACAGGCAAAAAAAGGCGCCATTGAATGGCGCCAAAGTTGACCTTGGCCAAAGGAGCGGGATGGCAAAGGGTTAATACGGTTACATCAAGTGTTTGGTTGTTGCTCGGCAGCGGACTTGTCAGCGGTTTCTTTCTTCACGCTCTTTCCATCGGCCAGCGCGGTTTGTTCAGCGGTGCCGTGGGTTTGTTGCTGCACGAAGGTAAAGTCCTTGTAGAACGCCTTGGAACGCTCCGAGCCACCTTCGGCGAAGGCGGCGGCGGAGGTCAAGGTCATCAGGCTGGCAACTATCAGGGTAGAAAGTTTCATGGCAGTGTTTCCGGTAAGTGTGATCGGTATCCGCTCTGTCCTTGATCAGATTCATGGGGCGAGTGTGGAGAGAGTTTATTAAGTAGGAATTAACGCCAGAAAAACCAAAAGCTAACAATTTCGTTAACTTTTGGTTAAAAAATCCTACAGCTTCCAGTCCAAAGCCAAGGTGACCGAGCGTGGGTCACCCCAATACACGCCGTTATAAAAGCCAACGCGCTCGTAATACTTTTTATCAAATAGATTGTTGACGTTAAGCGATGCCGTAACATGTTCGTCGAACTGGTAGCGGGACATCAGGTTGACCACGCTGTAGGCCTGCTGAGTGATCTTTGCCCGTGTGGTGATTCGATTTCCCTCGCTGTCACGGGCCCCCGTTGGCCGGTTGCCGAATTCATGGATATCGCTCTGCCAGTTCACGGCACCGCCTACCGTCAGGTTGCGCCATGCACCGGGTAAGCGGTAGGCACTGGAAACCTTCAGCAGGTTTAGCGGTTGGCCGGTGTTGTTGCGTTTGTCCGTGCCATTCACCGAGTGGGTATAGGTGTAGCCGGCCGTGAGATTCCAGTCCGGCATCACCTCGCCGGCCACCTCAAGCTCGAAGCCGCTCACTTTGTTACCCTTGCCGCCTGACTTGTAGTACTCCTCGCCCGTGATCGGGTTCGGCGGTACGGAGTCATCCCGTTCCGCGACGTTGTCCTGCTTGCTCCAGAAATAGGCGGCCGCTACGTTCAAGCGCTCCTGCAACAAGCTCCCCTTGAGCCCCACTTCATAGTTGCTGCCCACCACGGGCTCCAGGTATTTGTTGCTGACGTCCTTGAGGCTCTGCGGCTTGAAGATGTCGGTGTAGCTGGCGTAGGCGGTGTACTCCGGGGTGATGTCGTAGAGCAGCCCGGCGTAGGGCGTCCACATATCATTGTGGGTCTGGCGGGTCTTGTTGGCCCTGAGCAATTGGTCATTGGCCGTGTATTCAGGCGCCGCGCTTTCCAGCTCCCAGCTGCCATAACGGCTGCCGAGTACCGCATGCAGGCGCTCGGTCAGGCTCAGGCGCGTGGCCAGGTAGCCGGCTTTCTGTTGCTTGCTGCTGTGCTCACCCTTGAGGCCGGTCACGGTGTCGGGAAACTTGCCGATCCCGCCCATGTATTTCCAGTCTTCGATGCTGTAGTAGCCGTCCGGGATGTTGTCGCGCATCACTGGCGAGACGTCCCGCTGTGTGGCTTCGCCATAACCCACCATCAGTTCATGCTCGCGGCCCAGCAGCGCATAGCTGCCGGCCAGGTTGAGATCTACCGCCTCCATTCTCGAGGTGCCGCGCATATGGCTGGCCCAGGCCGTCATGCCACTGCGGTCGTCGTTGGGGAACCCCGCGCCGCCGTAGTAGACCTTGCCGTCCGTGTCGCTCTGGCGATGGGTGTAGGCCGCCTTCAAGTGCCAGTCGCCGCCCAGGCGGTGGTCGAGGCTGGCAAAGGTGGTCTTGTCGGTCAGCGGCCAGGAACTCCAGTGCGCTGCCATATTGGTGGAACGTGACAGTCCGGCCTTGCCACCCTGGCTGTTCCAGTAGGGCACGGTGCCCCAGGAAGTGCCCTGTACCTTTTTGTCCTGGTAATCAAAACCGACCGCCAGCACGGTGTCGTCCGACAGGTCGCCTTCGAGGATGCCGTAGCCGACTGCCCGCTGCAGCGCGTAGTTGTCACGGAAGGATTGGCTGTCGCGATAGGCCAGCACTGTACGCCCGCGCAGCTTGCCGTCGTACGCCAACGGGCCGCCGACATCCACGAAGCTGTAGTAGTTGTCATGGCTGCCACCGCTCACCCCGGTTTTCGCCTGCCACTGGGCGGTGGGGCGCTTGCGCACCATATTGACCGTGGCCGAGGGGTCGCCGGCGCCGGTGGTCAAGCCGGTAGCACCGCGAACCACCTCGATGCGGTCGTAGATGATGGTGTCGGAATCGGACTTCATGTAGCCGAACGTGTTGAGCATCCCATCAATCTGGAAGTTGTTGATGCCGTAGCCACGAGAGGAATAGGACACGCGGTCGGAGTCGTTGTGCTGGACGTTGACCCCGGTGGTCTGGCGCAGCACTTCGGTCAAGGTATTGAGATTGAAATCATCCATCTGCTGGCGAGTGATCACCGAGATCGATTGCGGGGTTTCCTTGACCGACAGGTTCAGCCGCGTGGCGGTGCTCATCGAGCCGGTGGTGTAGGCCCCGGTGTGTTCGGTGGTGGCACCCAGGCCTTCGGCGGTGATGCTGGTGGACCGCAGCTCGAGGGCTTTGTTTTCGGGGTCGGTTTCAGCCAGTAGGTCGGGGCTTGCCACCACGCTGAAGAGGCCGATGGTGAGCGTCATGGAACGGGTGAAAGGCGCGAACATCGCGGAAGACTCCTTGTCGTCTTTGCGGCCTTTCCGGTCGGAATGGCCTTGGTTCAAAGACGAAAGGAGAGGGGGATCTTTAGGCTTAAACGAGAATGATTGTTATCTTTCTGTTACAAGGCCGGTTTTTCCTGGAGCACCACGTCGGTCGGGCTGGCCTTTTTCGGCTTGATCAGACTGAAGTCGATCAGGGGCTTTTGTTGGCGCTCGTAAGGGTTGCCAATCATCCGTGGGCGCGGCGTGAAGCTGTCACTCACCAGGCTTTTTGTACGGTCGAGTTCATTGAAGCTAAGACCGGCCATATCAGCCCAGGTGTGAATCAACTGCGAGCTGGAGTAGGGCCGTTGCAAGTCACCGGCGAAGCTCCAGTCGTGGGTTTCGCGCCATTTCGGTGAGGCATAGGCCATGAACGGAATGGTGTACATCGGCGCTGTCGGCTTGCCTTCGTTACGTCCCAGGGTGGTGTGGCCAATCGAGTCGAAGACATCCTCGCCATGGTCCGACAGGTACAGCAGGAAGCCGTTGGGATCGGTCTTGGCGTAGTCCTTGATCAGGCTCGACACCACGAAGTCGTTGTACAGCACCGCATTGTCATAGCTGTTGTAGGTCGGCAACTGATCGTCGCTGATGCCCGCCGGCACGCCCTGGCGGTCGGTGAATTTGTCGAAGGTCGGCGGGTAGCGATACTGGTAGCTCATGTGGGTGCCCAGCAAGTGCACCACAATGAACTTGCGCTCGGCCGGATCGGCCAGGGCCTTGGAAAACGGCGCCAGCACGTCGCCGTCGTATTGGCGGGCGTTCTGGTTGCGGTTGTTGTTCAGGTACACCTGTTCGTCGGCCTGTTCGGAAAAGGTCGTGAGCATGGTGTTGCGCTTGGTCATGGTCTGCTGGTTGGTGATCCAGTAGGTCTTGTAGCCGGCCTGTTTCATCACGCTGACGATGGACGGCGTCTTGAGGTACAGGTCCGGGTTTTCTTCGTCGGCGAAGGTCAGCACCTGTTGCAGCGCCTCGATGGTGTAGGGCCGCGGGGTAATGACGTTGTCGAACACCGCCAGTTGGTCGCGCAGTTTGTCCAGCTCCGGCGTGGTGTTGCGCGGGTAGCCGTAGAGGCTCATGCGCTGGCGGTTGGTGGACTCGCCGATCACCAGCACCAGGGTCGACGGTTGGCCGGCCATGGTGTCCTTGAGGTTGGTCAGGGGCGGGATCTGGCTGGCGCTGTCGAGCATGCCTTGCATGTTGTCCAACTGCTCGGTGTAGCGGCGGTAGGCGACGATCATCTGCCACGGCACCGCTGGTTCAATACGGGTTTCAAAACGATCGATGGCTTGTTCCATGTTGTCGCTGGTGGCGATCTGCTTGACCAGCGGATAACCCACCACCGCCAGCACAATCGCTGCCGCCGCCAGTATCGACTGGCCGCGAGGCAGGTAGACCGGGCGCAGCCGCGTCCACAGGAATACCGCGAAGGCGGTATGGGCGATGAACGCCAGCACGATCCACCAGGCAAAATACTGGGTGGCGTATTCGCCGGCTTCCGAGATGTTCGACTCGAACATGATGAAGATGACGCTTTGGGAGAATTCCTGCTGGTAGATGAAGAAATAACCCAGGCTGGCCATGGAGCACGCCCACAGTACTGCGCCGATCAAGGCGGCGAGCAGTCGTGTACGGCTGGGGAACAACAGCATGGGCGCAAGCCACAGCGCACTCATGAAAAAGGCTTGGCGAAAACCACTGAAACCGGAAGTTCCGGTCAACTGGATCAGCAGTTGGGTAATGCCCGAGAAGTACCAGAAAAACAAGAACAGCCAGCCAAGGCCGGCCCAATCAAAGCCTTTCGCAGACGTGGTGCTGCGTTTGAACATCGCCATCCAGTGCTCCAACCCGATGATTTTCCAGTTGACGCGCAGGGCTGCACGCAACGGAGGCCACCCTTGCATGGGGTGGCCCTTGGGGGCTGGAGTATCGGGAGAGGCATGTGAAAACTTTGTGAGATTTTTGTAGCGGTTATCTTACAAAGCGATGACGGGGCTCAGCAGAGCGCGGGTTGCGCACCGGCGGGCTGGTCCAATTGGGCCTGGATGATATGGGCACGCAGGCGCAGGACTTCCTGCTGCAGCTGTTCGCGCTCGTCTTTCAACTGGCGCAACTCGTCGCGACGGATAGTGACGTAGAGGGTCTGTGGCGGACGTGTCATCTGTGCAGTGCTCATTGCTTACCTCGCAAATAGCCGGTGTGTCGCGGTGTGCCAGAACGCTTGAGTCGAGGTTCTCGGCAGCAGTCGGAGACAATTCTGAATTCTTTTTGCGGGCAATGGAACTTTTTTATTTTTGATGGTCGTGTGACTTTTTGTGCCGCGATGCTGAAATGATGGCAACTTTTTTCCATGAAACTAGCGGTATCCGCGCTGGACTAACCCTCATTAGCCGCATTGCGCTATAAACTATGTCACACATTTTTTAGTAGTTAGGAGCATCAGCACATGCAACTGGGGATTATCGGACTAGGCCGCATGGGCGGGAATATTGCACGGCGCCTGATGCTCAATGGGCATACCACCGTTGTTTACGACCGTAACGAAACATTTGTAAAAGGCCTGAGCGAAGAGGGCGCCACCGGCGTTTCCGACCTCAAGGCGCTGGTTGACGGGCTGCAAAAGCCGCGCACCGTGTGGGTCATGTTGCCGGCGGGCGCGCCCACCGAAGACACCATCAACGCATTGAGCACGCTGCTCGAAGACGGTGATGCAATCATCGACGGCGGCAACACCAACTACAAGGACGACGTGCGCCGGGCCAAGGCCCTGGCGGAAAAGGGCCTGCACTATGTCGACGTCGGCACCTCCGGCGGCGTGTGGGGTCTGGAGCGTGGCTATTGCATGATGATCGGTGGCGACGCCGAGACCGTGCAGCGCCTTGATCCTATCTTCAAGAGCCTGGCCCCGGGCCTGGGCAATATCCCGCGTACCAAGGATCGTTCCTCCAGCGCCGACCCGCGTGCCGAGCAGGGTTACATTCATGCAGGCCCCGCCGGTTCCGGGCACTTCGTCAAGATGATCCATAACGGCATCGAGTACGGGATGATGCAGGCGTTTGCCGAAGGCTTCGACATTCTCAAGACCAAGAACTCGGAAAACCTGCCCGAAGACCAGCGTTTCGACCTGAACGTCGCCGACATCGCCGAAGTCTGGCGCCGTGGCAGTGTGGTCTCGTCCTGGCTGCTGGACCTGACCGCCGATGCCCTGGCCACCGACCCGAAACTCGACGGCTACTCCGGCTCCGTGGCCGACAGTGGCGAAGGCCGCTGGACCATCGAAGCCGCCATGGAACAAGCCGTGCCGGTGCCAGTATTGTCCACTTCGCTGTTCGCCCGCTTCCGTTCGCGCCAGCAGAGCACTTACGGTGACAAAATGCTCTCTGCCATGCGCTTCGGCTTTGGTGGTCACGTGGAGACTTCCAAAAAATGACCGCCAACGGCAAGAAACCTAAGGCCGAACCCGCTCCGCCCACCACCCTGTTTCTGTTTGGTGCCCATGGTGACCTGGTAAAGCGCCTGCTGATGCCGGCGCTGTACAACCTCAGCCGTGATGGCCTGCTGGGCGATGGCTTGCGCATTGTCGGCGTGGATCACAACGCCATCAGCGATGCCGACTTCGCCAAGAAACTCGAAGACTTCATCCGCACCGAAGCGGCGAGCAAGGTCAAGGGCAATGCCGACAACGCATTGGACCCCGCCTTGTGGGCGCAGTTGGCCAAGGGCATCAGCTACGTCGAGGGCGACTTCCTCGACGACAGCACCTACGCCGACATTGGCCGCAAGATTGCCGACAGCGGTACCGGCAACGCGGTGTTCTACCTGGCCACCGCGCCGCGCTTCTTCAGTGAAGTGGTGCAACGCCTGGGCAGTGCCGGCCTGTTGACGGAAACCGACGACAGCTTCCGTCGCGTGGTCATCGAAAAACCCTTCGGCTCCGACCTGGCCACCGCCGAGGCGCTGAACGCCAGCCTGCTCAAGGTGATGAGCGAGAAGCAGATCTATCGCATCGACCATTACCTGGGCAAGGAAACGGTGCAGAACATCCTGATCAGCCGTTTCTCCAACGTGCTGTTCGAAGCGTTCTGGAACAACCATTACATCGACCACGTGCAAATCACCGCCGCCGAAACCGTCGGCGTTGAAACCCGGGGCAACTTCTTCGAAAAGACCGGTACCCTGCGCGACATGGTGCCCAACCACCTGTTCCAGTTGCTGGCGATGGTGGCCATGGAGCCGCCCGCAGCCTTTGGTGCCGATGCGGTACGCGGTGAAAAGGCCAAGGTGATCGGTGCAGTGCGCCCCTGGTCCCTGGAGGATGCGCGGGCCAACTCGGTACGCGGGCAGTACACCGCCGGCGAAATCGGCGGCAAGCCACTGCCGGGCTACCGTGAAGAAGCCAACGTTGCGCCTGACAGCAGCACCGAGACCTTCGTCGCCCTCAAAGTGATGATCGACAACTGGCGCTGGGTCGGCGTGCCGTTCTACCTGCGTACAGGCAAGCGCATGAGCGTGCGCGACACTGAAATCGTGATCTGCTTCAAGCCGGCCCCGTATGCGCAGTTCCGAGACACCGAGGTGGACGAACTCAAGCCCACCTACCTGAAAATCCAGATCCAGCCGAACGAAGGCATGTGGTTCGACCTGTTGGCGAAGAAGCCCGGGCCAACCCTGGATATGGCCAATATCCAGTTGGGTTTCGCCTACAAGGACTTCTTCGAAATGCAACCGTCGACCGGGTACGAAACCCTGATCTATGACTGCATGACCGGCGACCAGACTTTGTTCCAGCGTGCCGATAACATCGAAAATGGCTGGCGCGCCGTGCAGCCGTTTCTTGATGCTTGGAAGGAAGACGACGGCATCCAGGCCTACAAGGCCGGTGAAGACGGCCCGGCCGCCGCCGACGCGCTCCTGGCCCGCGATGGCCGCACCTGGCACCGCCTCGGATGAGTGATGCAGCGATTCATCCCATCCGTTTTATCCTCAGTGACGTGGACGGCACCTTGCTCCACCCCGACCACAGCCTCAGCCAGCGCACCGTCGACACGGTGCATGCGCTGCGTGACGCCGGGGTGTTTTTCAGCCTGGCCAGTGGGCGTCCGCCCAAGGCCATGCTGCATCTGATCGAAACGTTCGGTATCGATGTGCCTGTGGTAGGCTTCAACGGTGGCACGCTGATCAACCCCGATGGCAGCATCCTGGTTGCCCACCATTTGCCGGCGGAAGCGGCGCTGGTCACCCTGGCGCTGTTTTCCGGCGAGCCGGACGTGGAAGTGTGGGTGTTTGCCGACGGTGACTGGCTGCGCCGCGACCCGCCCGGGCCGATGGTACAGCGCGAAGCCGATGGCCTGGGCTACGGGCCGGTGGTGGTGGAGAGTTTCGAGCCCTACCTGGATCGGATCGACAAGATCGTCGCCGCGAGCAACAACACCTCGTTGCTGGTCGAGCTCGAAGCGCAGTTGCAGCCCAAGGTACAGGGGCTGGCCCAGGTGTCGCGTTCACAACCGGTTTACCTGGATGTGACGGCGATGCTGGCCAACAAGGGCGAAGCCTTGAAGGCCCTGGCCGCACACCTGGGTATACCGCTGGAGCAGACTGCAGCGATCGGCGATGGCGGTAACGACCCGGCGATGTTCCAGGTGGCCGGGTTGTCGATTGCCATGGGGCAGGCGGAAGAAACCGTCAAGCGCCAGGCCAGTGTGGTCACCGGTAGTAACCTCGATGAGGGCGCCGCCGAGGCGATCGAGCGGTTTATCCTGGCAGGCTGGGAAGGCACCGACGTCGTGCGATAGACAGATACAGCAATGAGGCGGGGCACTGCGCCGACAATGGAAGCTGACTTAATGCGCCCGCTATGGCAGGGCGCTTCATCAGCAAGGAATGTCCCATGGCCGCCCTGTCTACTCCTCCCTGTCGCGAGCGTTGCGCGGCGCTTGCGCAGAACATCCTCCAACATTTTGCCGAGCCCCCTTCGTTGCGGGATGTTGCGTTGCGCGTGCTGCAACACCACCTGGGCACGCAGTACCCCTGGCTGCCCATCAATCACACCGAGCCGATATTGTTGCGACCGGTGTATCGCTACGACAACGGCAGTTACACCATTGAACGCCATGACGCACAAAACCTGCCGGATGCGCTGATCGAGCGTTGCGCGACGGGTCGGTTCGTCGATTTTGCCCAGGACCATTCCATCGTGCGCGACGTCGAGGGTTTGCCGCTGCCGTTGAACGTCGATATCGGTTATGTCGAGCGAATGCTCAATCAGCAGGGTCCGGTGTTGCTCGAGCGCTATCAGGAAGCGCTGGTGGATTACTGGATGAGCCGGGGAGAGGGCCAGGTCGTTCGCTACATAGGCCTGGCCGACATTCTCAGGAATGCGTTGATGGACGCGGCGACCCATGCAGCCTTGGCCGGGACTGAGTTGGATCTGGTGATGAGTCTGATCAGCCGCTCACAGCAGACTTCGCACCTGGAGCCGGCCAACGGGCAGGCCTACATCGTTGACCAATGGGGCGAAACCGGGGCAATCAACCTTGAGATGCTGCGCGGGCTGGTGCTGGTCAAGCAGCAGGGCGAACGTACGACGGTGTTGCTCTTCACCCTGTCGAAGGGCATTCAACGCTTTGATTCCCTGGCGCAATTGGGCGAATGGCTGGTCAACCTGTTGAGCGCAATAGCGTCCGGCCATTCGATGCAATGGCGTTTGTACCAGCCTGCTGGCAATATCTTCTACAGTTTCAGCCTGACCTTCCTGGCCAAACAACTGGCAGATATCAACGCCGTCCTGTCTTTGGTCCGAACATTTCCCGAACCACAATATGTACTGGAACGTGCAATGGAGGTCATCACCGCTGACTTTGACAGCACTGCCCTCGAATCCCCGCTCTTGGAGCGTCTGCGTAACGCACTGCCGGGATGGTTGATACAGGCACCCAATGACCTGCAATTGCAAATGAGCCGCCATGTCCTGGACCTGGCCAGACAGGTCCGGCAGCCGGACTGGCGAGCCTTTGACGAAGGCGTGCCGTCGTTGCTTGATTACGCGCGCCAGGGGCTGTCGGCGCAATTGGCCAAGGACCACCCCGGCGAACCGGTGCTCGACCCCGACCGCATCAAGGTGATGATCGAACTTGATGAGCGTGACCTGCAAACGCAGCCCGCGCTGTTGTGGCAGTTGCCGCCGTTATACAACCATGGCAGCTGGACCCTGAGCGAGTTTGCATGGTTGCCGTTGACGGCCGTCGATCCTGCACGACTTACGCTCACGGCGGCCCCTGGCGACCCTGATGTATCGCTCACACCCGCTCAAGCGCTGGCCGTGGTCGCGCGGGCTGATGTTCGCGGCGGCTACAATCGGTTGATCCGGGAAAAGTTCAAGGACAACGAGAGTGAGCGGCGCTGGCGCCAGGCCCAGTTCATCCGGCAAGTGCGCCTGCAAATACCCATGCTGGCGCTGGAATACCACCTCAAGTACCCCCAGGCGTTTTCCCGGAAAGCCTACACCAGCGTGGTCGCCGTATTTCAGCCGCGCGCCGCCGCCAAGACCGAGGCGATCGTGCTACGCCCTTTGGCATTCAACGCCCAGGTAGGCGAACAACCCGATACTGTTCGCAACACGTTCATCATCGGCCCGCGCAACCTCAACGCAGGCCCGCAAATACTGTATCGGCCAATGTGTGCAGTGAAATTCATCGAGTTTGCCACGGCCGACGCACTGATGGCGGCCATCGCCAGTCCCGGGCAATTGCAGTACCAAGTGTTGGCCTGGTTGCCGGAGACGGCAAGGTCGCGTTATTTGGTACCGGGCGTGACGGCTCCCAGCCCCGCGGCGTTCGAGGCGGTCGACTTCAATCAGTCGCTGTGGTCGGGCGACGGCATTGTCCTGGCTGACAGGGAGGTCGACGGCGACTATATGGAGGCGCTGTTCAGCAGCAGCGTCGACACGATGTTAAGCCTGACAGAACCGGTAGAGCCGACCGCGCTGGAGGTGTTCTGGGACTGGATCAAGCGCTTTCTCGGCGTAGGCCTGTTTCTGCTCCTGACCTTCTATGGGGGGGCGGTTGGCCGGGCATTGGGGTGGCTGTACCTGGCGTGGTCGGTGGTGCAGGACGTTCGCGTGATTGGCCAGGAGCACGCCGAAGACAAGGCTTCCAGCGTGGCCGACCTGTTGTTGAATATCGGTTTGCTCCTGCTCAGCCGTGGTCGTATTTCCACCAAGGCGGGAGTGCGATCGAAAACTGATGATTTGCTGGACCTGGCCCAGGGCGCGGATCTGGAGCAAAGTATTGAAATGAGCTGGAGCGAGGCAGCGGAACATCCGTCCGAAGGTGGCCAGACCAGTCGCATCCAGACGCCGACGGTTCAATTGCCGACGGTGCAGGGGCCTGAAGAGCTGGTGCGGGGGACGGGGGACCTGGAGCGGTTATGGAGCGGTCTGTTCCAGCGGCTGTCGGTTATTCGCCTGGCCGAACTGGCGCTGTACAAGGTCAGGCCGCTGCCGTATGCCGAGCGCATCAGCAGCGGTCAGCAACGTGGCTTGTTCCGTGCCGGCGGAGCCGTATACGCAAGTATCGATGGGGACATGTACAAGGTCGAGCAGCACCAGGGGGCCACGCGCGTGGTCAGCGACGACCTGGTGAACCGTTTCGGCCCCCAAGTGGTGGCCGGTGAACACGGGCAATGGTTGTTTTCCCCTGGGCCGGTCGTGCCCCACGACTTCCAGGAAGCCCTCGCGCTGGAGAAACAGCGTCTGGCGCAATTGAAAAGTGCCGAGCAACGACGCAAGGCCCTCGATGATGAATACAACCAATTGGTGCTGAAGTTTGCGGGCCTGGTCTATCCCGCCGACGATACGCTGCAGGTGCTGACCCAGCGCAGTGACGAGCCCGGCACGCTGGCACTGATCGAGGAGGAGTTGGCCAATGCGAGCACCGCGTTTTGGTGTTCCAGCGCGCTGATGGAGGCGCTCACCCGGCGTCGGGAAATGATGTTGATCAGGGAGTTCAGTGCGTTGTACAACCGGTTCGCCGCCGGAGCAGTCAAGGCGCGGCGCAATCAGACATTGTTGCTTGCCAGCAAACGCAAGGTCATGCTCCATGACGATCTTTTCAACGCTGCGTGGTTCGATGCACAGAGTCTGAGCAAACGGGTCCTGGATACTCGAACCTGGGGTGGGATCGCCGCAAGGCTGCCCGATTACGCAGCGCTGGAACTGGAGGCTATCGAGGCTTGCCTGGACGCCGAACGGCGTTTTGAAGACATGAAGCGCTCGGGCAGGATTGGCGACACGGCTGTTGCCGCGCTGGATAACGCGGCCTGGGCCGGTGGTCGCATGTCCTTGAAATGGCAAGAATTACACCTGCGCACCCTGGCGTTGCAGTGTTTCAACGGGCGAGTGAGCACCTTCAGGGATGCGACGATGGACCTGATCGAAGAGCTCACCGCGTTATGCAGCCTGAAGCTGTTGACTTATCGGGAGCTATATACCACCGGCCGTTTTAACCTGGACCATCAACTGCGAGTCGCCAATGACGCACTGGATGGGGTGGTGCTGGCCAACCTGCGCGTGGCTTACCATCTGGCCCCTTTGCCTCCCTATATTGTCCCTCAAGCACTGGGCAACTTTCGAAGCCATGTCAGGCGGCTGCAGCTCAGGCTGGAAGAAGAACTGATCGAGCGCTATCGGCACTACCAGGATGCCAGCCTGGAAGCCATTTCCACAAAAGTTACCAGCATGCCCAAGCGACTGATTGATGACGGCATATTGGGAGCGGTGATCGGCAATCCACGCAGTGTGCTCGAGCAAAGTGTCACCCATGAATATGTGGATGTGCTGGAGCCTTTCGACCATCGCCCTGTCTTTACATTCGAGCGTCCGGGGGTTGAACAGGAGTCCTTGTGGAGAGCAGTGCCGAGGCTTGTAACGCCGCCCGACAACGATGATGCGCTCCAGTCGCTCGCTGACATCGGCAATGAGGCACTGCGCCTGTGGCGCAATGCACAGCGAGAGTACGACCTGCTTTGCGGCCTGGAGACCATCCAGAGGTTGTCGCCCCGCTTGGCGCGCGGCGAATGGTGGAAGTATGCCCAGCGTATGAGGACGCAACGGGAGTTACTCATCAAGGCACTCAACGCGCGACCGGACTCGCCCGGGCATCGGGACCTGCAAGACTTCTTCCGACATACCCCCAGTGCGCTGTATGACGAGATCTTGCGCTACATGGAGGAGGGTTCGGCGATGCGTGACCGTATGATCATGAAGTACTCGCCGACATCGGAAGGGCTGTTGCAACTGTACAAGGCCTGGAAGGTCGACGTAGTGGAAAGGCCATCTTCAGTCGAACTGATCCGCGAGTTCGAAGTGCGCGAAAAGTCCAGCGGCCGCCCGCTGTGGCTGGCCCGTTTCCACTATAGGACACGGGCGGCACGGGATATCGGCTACCACTTCATTCGCGGGTATCTCAAACGCTTTGTAGAGCGCAACATCAGCTATAAGAAGTTGACAGACTATGCGGCGAATAATCGACTGCAACTGATCAATGTCCTGCGCTCGAACATTGATCACGAAGTTGCCGAAACCGTGTTCTTCACCGAAGACGTCAGCTCAACGGTGCGTTGAATTACTTCGGCATGGCCCAGGTTTGCAATTGATAGCCGCTCTTGTCCAACTCGGCACGAGCCTGCAACAGCAAGTTTTCCAACTGAGTTGGATCGGAATAGACGTCGGCATCCAGTTGCTGGCTGCCGATGCGGGTATTGGTGCGGTCGATGACGCTCAGGCTGAGGGCGCCATTGCCGTCATGCCAGGCCACGCACTGAAAGGGTTGGAAAGCACGGTCTGCGATCAAAAGAGCTTCGTTGATGCGGAGCGGGGCGTTCATGTGGGTCGTCTCTCTAAATGCCCATTCAAGTGATTGCCGGCGGTTGGGCTGACCGTGCGGCGGGTTACTTGTACTGATGCACGATGGCGGGGTACGGGTCACATGTTAGAACAACTATTTTCGTATTTTAGTGATTGACGTCATGTAAGCGGCTGTTTTGAAAGCTGAATGAAAGTTTCCCAGGTTCGCAACTTTATTCGTTGAAAACACCGGCCAGTGGCTTTTTGCCCACACTTATAGCGAAATGGTACAAGCCGCGCGTCAAGATCTTGCTAGTGTTAGCCGCAGACGTCACAAACCGTTGTTTCTAAATAACTTTAACAATTTTGACGCCAAGGAACAGTCATGGGTATGCCTCCCGTTCAACGTCGGTTGCTAGTGGTTGATCCCTGTGATGATTGCCACGACCTGTTGCCTGGATTGCGCGCAGCCGGCTGGGCGGTCGACAGTTGCCCGCTGGAAGGGGTCGGCGAGCGGTCCTGTGATGTCGGCCTGCTGCGCCTGCAACCCTCTCACCTGGAACGCCCTGAAGCGGTCAAGGAGTTGATTGGCCGCAGCGGCACCGAGTGGATTGCCGTGCTCAGCCCGGACGTACTGCGCCTGCAGAACGTCGGTGATTTTGTCTGCGAGTGGTTTTTCGACTTCCATACCTTGCCCTTCGACGTCGCCCGGGTGCAGGTCACCCTGGGCCGTGCCTTTGGCATGGCGCGCTTGCGCGGCAAGGGCTACACCCTGGTGGATGAGCCTGAGCATGAGCTGCTGGGCGACAGCCGGGCGATTCGTGAACTGCGTAAATTACTGTCCAAGCTGGCGCCCACCGAGTCGCCGGTGTTGATCCGTGGCGACAGCGGCACGGGTAAAGAACTGGTGGCCAGGACGTTGCACCGCCAGTCCCAGCGCCATGCCAAGCCCTTTGTCGCGATCAACTGCGGGGCAATCCCGGAACACTTGATCCAGTCCGAATTGTTCGGCCATGAAAAGGGCGCGTTTACCGGCGCCCATCAGCGCAAGGTCGGGCGTATTGAAGCGGCCCACGGCGGCACGCTGTTCCTGGATGAGATCGGTGATTTGCCGATGGAACTGCAAGCCAACCTGCTGCGCTTTCTGCAGGAAAAACAGATCGAGCGCGTCGGTGGCAGCCAGCCCATTCCCGTGGATGTACGGGTGTTGGCCGCGACCCACGTCGACCTGGAGGCCGCAGTTGAAAGGGGCGCTTTTCGCGAAGACTTGTATTACCGGCTCAACGTCCTGCAAGTGGTGACGGCGCCGTTGCGCGAACGCCATGGCGACGTGGCGATGCTGGCCAACCATTTTTCGCGCTTTTACAGCCAGGAGACGGGCCGACGCCCGCGCAGTTTCAGCGAGAGTGCTCTGGTGGCCATGGCCAAGCACGCCTGGCCGGGCAATGTGCGCGAGCTGGCCAACCGCGTGCGCCGTGGCCTGGTGCTGGCCGAAGGACGCCAGATCGAAGCCGCTGATCTGGGATTGCAGGCCGAACAGGCAATTTCCCCGCCGATGGCTACACTGGAAGACTACAAGCACCGCGCCGAACGCCAGGCGCTGTGCGATGTGCTCGACCGGCACAGCGACAACCTGAGTGTCGCCGCCCGTGTGCTGGGGGTTTCCCGGCCAACGTTCTACCGGTTGCTGCACAAACACCAGATCCGCTAGGGCGGGTAAACCGAAAAGCCCCGCAACGACCCTTATCGTTGCGGGGCTTTTCCTTATGTACTGTGGCGAGCGGGCTTGCCCTGCGTTGGGCTGCGAAGCAGCCCCCCACCCCCGGCTCTCCCTAAAAGTAATACGGAAACTTCAAGCTGAACGTAAAGTCCGGCGCATCATCCGTCATCCCGATCGCCAGGTTCGGCACGATCGTCAGGTTATCCGACGCGGCAATGGTCATGCCCACGTTGAAGTAACCGGCGTTGGCATCGCTGGACACCACTGACTGCCAGTCCCCTCCGTCAGGCTTGAGCTTGCTCTTGCGCTGCACCAGATCGGAGACCGAGAACGACATACTCATCTTCTCGTTCAAGGCAAATGCGACGCCTACACCGAGTTGGAAACTGTCACCCAGGCTGACCTTGCCGCCGACTTTCTGGTTGACGTCGCTGCTGATGTCGTCAAACGACTCCTCGAAGTTATGGGTATAGGAGAACGAGCCAAACAGCACCGCAGGGTCGAAGGTCTTGACCAGCGAGATACCCGGGGTAATCGACCAGACACCATTACCGGTGGGCAGGTTTTCCGGTACATACAGGTTGTCGTTGGCGGTTGACCTGACCAGCTTGATGCCGAACGGTTCTTTGCCCGTTGGCGCCTTGACGCGCAGCGACACTACCGCATCCGGCAGGGTGGGGGTTTCGTCGAGGAACTTGTAGGCCACACCGAAGTTGACGTCGCCAATGGTCGGGTCACGGCTCACCGACTCTTCCGAGGTGGCGTTGGCATTGTTGCCGGCGCCGCCCGACTGGTAGGTCGACTCGCGGTACACCACCGGTACGTTCACATCGAACTGCCAGCGGTTGTCGACGTTGTAGCGCCCCGTCAGGTCCAGGGTCCAGTTATCCGACTTGATCCGGTCCAGATTGATATTGCCCAGGAAGATCGAATCCAGCGCCAGGAAGCCGTTGAGTGTCAGTTGGCGTGCATCGTAGCGCGCATAAGTGATGCCGGTTTCAAAGCTGAATTTGCCATTGCCGAAGAAGCCGCTGGCCTCGTTATAGAGGTTGCTCACGCTTTGCGCAGGCGCCGAATCGTCCTTGAGCGACTGCCCATAGGAACTGCCGCCACCGCCCGCACCGCCGGAGGCCGCCGCCGCTCCCGTGCCTGCCACGGTGGCACCGCTGGCCTTTTGAAAGTCCGCCGGGGATTTGGCCAGGCGTTTGGGCGCGGGGGTCGCCGGCGTGTCCTCGACCTGGCGCACCCGTTGCTCCAACACCGCCAGGGCTTTCTGTTGCACTTCGTACCGCTGCTTGAGCTCCAGAAGTTCCTGCTTGAGGGTTTCGATATCGGCGTCTGGCGCGGCATACAACACGGATGCGGGCAAGAGCGTACTTAAACAGACCACCGCACGTAGCGATAACGATCGATGCATGAAATAAGCCGTCCTTTTCTAATGCGTAAGTGTCGAGGGTCAGCGTAGTTCAATAACCGAGAGTGCGTAGGCCTTTGAGTTGATCCAGATTGCAGTTCAACGCCGGGTTGTTCAATGCGTTATTCATGACCACGTTGAGTTGGGTCATGTTGTTGACGAAGTTGCTGTTTCCAGTCAATACCGTGCCTTGCAGCACCTGGCCGCCACCAATCTGCTGGAGGCTGTTGCCTTGGTTATGATTGGCCTGGATCGCCATCTGCAAGCCGCCATTGTTGGCCGAGACGCTCACGCGGCCTGCCGCGCTGTCGCCGGTCACGGTACCGCCGGCCACCAGCACCTGCCCCGATTGCGCGGCATTGGAAGGTGCAAAGCCGTTTTCAGTGACGTTGATCCCGACATTGTTGTAGGCGGTGTTTTTGTCGCCGGCGGCACGCACACTCTGGGTCACGCCTGTGCCGGTGCCCAGGCCGGCACCTCCGGTGACGTTACCGGTGCCGGCGTTCGGGTTGGTGCCGTTCCCGGTCGAGCCGGTGGTCTGCACGTAGAACTGCGGTGTAATGGTCGATGAATCGATTTGCATGCTGGCCTTGCCGGTGAGGGTGTCGCCCACGGCATTGGTCCAGGTGCTGCTCATGACAATACCGAAGCTGATGATCCGCCCCGGCATTACATAACGACCGCGCAACTCGGCCAATTCCGAATCCTTGAGTTCGATCGGCTTGAATGCCGATGAAGCATAAGCGGGCATTGAGGCTGCCAGACACAAGACCGTCAGCCAACGGGGAGTGTTCATCTGCTGCTCCTGGAGCGTCCTGCCCCTTATTGCGCTTCTTAGAAGAAGTCGCTCTGGATGAAACCGAAATCCATCAGCTCGGCATCGCCTACGGGCCTGAACTCATTCAGTTGGTTCTTGGCGGTCAGCGGTGTGGGCGGGTCCAGCAAGGCATTGGCCTTGTCGTAGCCTTCACCCAGCACGGCGAACACGATGCCGTTCCAACCCTTGACGAAGTCGTCGCGCGAATAGCGCTTGTGGCCCAGCACCGGGTCGCCGATATAGACCCAGTCCTTGTCGGCGCGCTGCAACACCACAAAGTGCTTGTAGCCACGAATCTCCAGCAGCACCACTACGGGGATTTTCACGGTCACCAGGGTGTCCGGCGAAATCTTGTAGCCCCGGGCCCGCATGCCGATGCTTTCGAGGTAGCGCTTCATGTCCAGCATGGAAAAACCCTGGGTGCGAACCAGGTCCTGGTCGGCATTGACCAGCATGCCTTTGATCACGTGGTCTTCATCGACGTCGAGCCAATAGCCCTGGCGCAGGATGGTGGCGAGTGCCGCGGCACCGCAGCTGAAATCGGTTTTCTGTTCCACCAGGTTGGCGAATTTGCGTTCACGGATGCTCTCGACCTTCTTGTAGATGACTGCACCGCCAGGCATGGCGGAAATCGCCATGGTGCCTGCCCAGGTCGGGCCGGTGAGCAGCATCAGGAGGGAAAGGGTCGCGAGGCGCATGATCGTGTGACCTGCTGGACACTGGAAAAAGAAAGGGGCCTTGTTGCCAAGGCCCCGTTGGATCAGAAGCGCACGCCGCTGCCGCAAACGCTGCAACCTTGGCCTATAGAGAAGCTGTTGCTGCCTTGGTTGCCGGCACCGGATTGCAGGTTCACACCTACGTTGCCGGAGTTGCGGTTAACCGAGTTGTCGAGGCTCGAGTTGTTGGAGACATACTGAGGTTTGCCGCCATAGCCATAGCCGTGGCTGGTAGCCGCCGTGTTGAGGTAGTTGTTGGCGAGCGAGTTTTGCTCGGTGTTGGCGGCCGCTGCGATGTTTTTGCCATCAGCGGTGGTGATTACCAGGTTGTTTTTAGCCTGGTTGCCTTGACCGGCTTGGCCGTTGTAACCCACGTTGCCGGAGTTACCGTTGATGCCGTTATCCACGGAGGCGTTGTTTTGGGTGCCCTTGTTGATGAAGTTGTTCAGCGCGCTGTTTTGGTTGACATCGACTACCGCGAAAACGGTAGCAAAGTCGCCCTTGGCGTTGGAGACCGCGCCAGAGTTGTCAGCCAGGTTGCCGCTGCCGGATTGAACGTTAACGCCGACGTTACCGCTGTTGCTGTTCACCGAATTATCGTTGGACGCGTTATTTTCGGTCTTGGTGTCATCGAACTTGTTGCCGATACTGTTTTGTACGTCCGTAACTACCGAGGCAACCACACCGGTAGGTTGAGGCGCTGGATGCCAGCCACCACCACCTGCTTGAGCTGCAGCAGCCATGAGTGCAGCGAGCGCGAAAACCATTGGTTTCAGAGCCATTTGAGGTTTCATGGTGTTTCTCCTTGCTTCTAATTAGTTGGTTAAGTGTTGGTACGGTCTAACGTGTGCTACCAAGCGGTTACTTGATAGTGATGCCCAGGGTGTTAGCCACTCGGTTCCCCACCCCAGCACTCTGGTTCACCTGAATCACTCCTCGGCTGCCGGTGAAGGCCTGGTCGCTTGTCACGACCTGGCGGCTGCCAGTGGTGGGGGTGAGCCCTGAGTCGGTTGCCAGCGTCGTCGTGTTCTGTTGCAACAGGACGCTGTCGTCGATGGCTTGCGGGTCAGAATTGACGCTGATCCGCACGGCATTGACTGATTGGTTATTGGCCCCGGCGGACTGGTTGACGCCCAACATGCCGTTGCCATTGGTAAAAGAAGTGCCCTCGATCGCCGCCTTGGCGTTCAGGGAAGGGTCGACCTTGCCGTCTATCCTCTGGGTATTGCCGGTGGTGGCCTGGCCGCCCAGCGTGACGGCGCGGTTGTTTGCCGTTTGCTGCTGGTTGCCCGCCGCCTGGTTGATCATCAGGTTGCCGGTGTAGTCCTTGCCGCTGTTGTTGATCACGGCGGTGTTGTCGGCCATGGCCACGGCGCTGCCCAGCAGGGCCAGAATGAACAGGGCGCGTTTCATGGTTTGCCACCCAGCATGCCGCCCAGGTTGTTCAAGGGCGCCATGCCGCGCTGAATCGAATCGCTGATCTGCCCGCCCATGCTGCCGCTGCCGCCCGAGCGGCTGGCTGCTGCGCCGGCACCCAGCGTGGACATACCGTTTTGCGTGGCACTCAAGCCGGTGAGGTTGCTGTTGGGCTGGAGGGCGCGGGTAATGCCCAGCCCGCTGCTGACGCTACCGAAGTCACGGTCGCTCAGCTCGCCGGACAGGGCGCTGTTGATTTCTCGGCTGGGATTGGCGTTGGCGGTCTGGGGATAAGGATCAGGACCAAAAGAGGAGCGGCCATACATGTGGCCCTCTACGTTGCGGCCCGTCACGATCACGCCGTCACCTGCCAGGGCTGGAAGACTGATACTGGCGCTGAGTACACAGCTGGCCAGCAGTACGTTCATCGAACCTTGAGTGAATGTGATCACGGCGGCATTCCTTATTCTTAACGCTGACCCTAAACAGCGTTGTGAGGGAAAGAGCAGAAGCCGTGCCGCTTTTGATTTATTACCGTTTTTCAAAGGCTTGCAATAACTGCAAGGCAAAATGATAGCCGTGCTGTATCAGCCGTGAGACAACCGCCCTGAAAGCCCCGGCTATCCAGCCACTGCACAACCGCTTCACCCCGTTGTATCAGCGCTGTAACACCGAACATGACGAAACGCTGAATCCGCTGCGCACGGGCGATCCAGGGACGGTGTGTGTAAAAAAAATGGACAGTGCGGGCGCAAGGATGCCTAAAGCACGACGCAACAGACTCAGCCTTTGGGGGCTTTACGCGGAATGGAATTGAGGACGGGATTGCCGTCCTGGTTCTGGGTCAGGTAGACCGGCAGAACCTTGGGCAGGGAGGGCACGAGGTTGTTGACCTCGTTGATGTTGTAGATACCGCCGATGCGAATCGTGCCGGTGTTGGCGTCGGCCAACATCACCGGTTTGCTGAGATAACGGTTGATCAGCGGCAATGCATCGGCCAGGGCCAGGTTGTCGAGGATCAGCTTGCCCTGGCGCCACGCCAGGGCCGAGTCATTGGGGCTGATTGCACGCACGCTCGGTGTGGCGTCGCCCTGTTGATAGCTGGCCTGCATGCCGTGGGTGAGGGGGACGCTGCCGTGCACCTGGTCGCTGCTGACCTGAACCGAGCCTTCCAGCAGCATCACCCGCACCTGGTCTTCATATTTCCAGACGTTGAACTGGGTGCCCGTGACGCGCACCTGACCTGCGCCGGCGTGCACGATGAAAGGATGGGTACTGTCATGGCTGACCTTGAAAAACGCTTCGCCCTTGTTCAGCGTGACGCGGCGCTGGTCCTTGTAGTTGCTGTAGACCAGTTCGGTGCCCAGGTTGAGTTCCACCTGGCTGCCGTCGCCCAGGGTGACCTGGCGCAAGCCGTTGGCAGCATCGAAGCGTTCATAGGAACTCGGCAGCCAGCCCGCTTCCCAGCCAGTGAAGGCGGCGAGGGGCAGGGCGGCCAGGCAGATGGCCGCTGCCACGGCATAGGTGCGCACCCGGCTGCGGGGTTTGGAGGGCACTGTTACCGGCGGGATGTCGCTGCGCGGCAAGTGGTCGGCGACGTCCCAGATCTCCAGCATCGCGGCGTATTCAAAGGCGTGCAGGGGGTGCGAATCATGCCATTGGGCAAAGGCCTGACGTTCGCCGGGCGTGCAATCGCTTGCATGCAGGCGCATGCACCAATGCGCGGCGGCGTCGGTGATGGCGTCATATTCGGCTTCTGAAAGGGACTTTTCGCTCATTTACTCATCCTGATTTCCCACATTCTAACCTCCCAAGGTGGACGGCGAGAACAGCCGTCATGGCGATTGCACATCAATTGGAACTTATTCTCGTTTGTTGCTACCTAAAAAAATATTCAGGACATTCCCACAATGGAGTACGACGATGCTGAAGAGAACCTTAGTCACCCTGTGTGCAACCACCGCCTTGCTCAGTGCAGGCGCTGCCCTGGCGGACAAGCCGGGCGCAGGCTGGATTACCATTGAAAAAGCCATCGAAGTGGCCAAGACCAAGGCCGGCTACGTCGAGGTCTATTCGGCAGAAGCCGACAACGACGGCTATTGGGAAGTCAAAGGCCGCAAGTCCGATGGCACCGTGTATGAAGCCCGTATCGACGGCGCATCAGGCAACGTTCTGCGTGACCAGAAAGACTGATACATCCTCCAGGGGCCTGTTCAGGCCCCTGGCTCCAAGCGCCTTCCCAGATGTGTAATCAGAAAGGTCACCGAGTCGGCATTTGCCAGGATGATGTCCATCCGAAGGTCCGCATTGCTCATGAATGTCTGCCGCGCTTCATCCAATGTCCTGGCGCCCGTGAGGTGCAGTACCCTGTCGCGCAGTTTGGTGGAGCCGGTCTTGCCGAAGTCTTCCCAGCGTTGTTCTAGTGCATCCCAGCTCTTGAACAGCATCGTTGCCGGCGTGAGCGCGGAGAGGGCAGTGCTTTGCAAAGTGGACAGGCTCGTGTGCTTGCGCAAGCCCTCGGCCGTACCGCGATGGATCAGGTCCACGAACGGGCGGATGGTGTCCATGTAGGCAATGTCTTCGGTGTTCGACGCCAAGTGACTGATCTCATGGATAAGGGTAGCAGCCCGTGCATGATCCTCGAGATCGAACGGTGCAGTGAGGTGCTCGCGGTATTGATCCATGCCGGTATTGAAAAAGCGATCCAGCAGATAGATTTTCCGCTCTGCATCCTCAGGAATCACAAAAGCGATTTCGTCGTCGATGGGCCAGCGTGAAGTGCCGGTGACAAATCGATTGGAGTCCAGGGTGAGTAGATCCTGCCGGGTCATCTCCTCCATGACTTCCATGACCCGGTTGCGGATTTTCTCCACTTGCCCGGGGTTGAAATTCAGCAGGCCGAACATCTCGCTCAAGAAGCGACCGACAGTGGATTCGGTAAGGCGCTGCAGTGCAAACTCCGCAAGGTTGCGCTGGCAGGTATTGGTGTAATACAGCGCAACGTTGAGTGCGCGGTCGATAGACAGCCCTTTGTCACGATCAAGCCCGCGAATGGCCGGCATGCCGACAGCCTCGATATTGATGGCGTCGCGTTCTGATAGATGGGTGCTGACCCGGTCCCTGATACGGGACACGGTTGGCCCGAAGCGCGGCTCGCGCATGGACAGATCGAACACCCACTGACCCTGTGCGTTGCGTTCGACAAAGGGCCCCAGTTCCCGAGCAAGGCTGACTCGCCATTGTGTGCCGCTGCGGGCGACCGGGTAGACTCGGCCGGCCACGGGCACATAGGTGCGGCTGTTGATCGGCTGGGTGTACACGTGGTTCTGGCGGTCGAGTGACAAATCGGTCAATGCCACCGTGACGTCTTCGAACCGCCGTAACCGAGTGCGCAATGGGTCTGTGATGTCCAGGGTTTCTACGGTGGTGGCAGGCACCGGGCCTTCCCAGGTCGTGGGTGGCTGCGTGTCAGTCTCAGCCGCGGTCACACCGTCGAGCTCTTTGCGCAGCGACGCCATTGAAGCCACGCCTTGGATAAACAGGCGCAGACCGGCGCCAAAGTGCTGCTCTTGCAAATTCTCGGCGGAGGCTTCAAACAGCCTGAAGCTACGCCAGACCACCAGCGGAAACTTGAGTTTGCCCGCAATGAATTGCAGTGCCATGGGAATGCCTTTACGTACAAGGCTGGTTACGCCCTCCCACAGATGCTTGCCCTCTTTGGTGAATTGGTTGGAAAGCATGTTGATCAACTGGAGGGCATTGTCATGAAACAGCAGTCGCAGCAGGTTGCCTCTGATCGGATTCGAAGCCAGGCTGATGTTTTCTTTTTCTTTTTCTTTTTCTTTTTCCTGCGAGGTCGACGCTTCGAACAGATTGCGCCATGTTGCCTGTTCGGGATCCCCCAACTGGCTGATGATCCAGGCCTGAAGTGGGCCTGGGCGGCTGATGTCATCCAGCAATTTTTCTTCGTCGCCGTATTCCTTCAAAACGCTCAACGGGGCATAGGGTGCATAGAGCACCAATGGCCCGCTTGTTCCGGCCCTCGCGCCTATCACATAAACGCCAGGCACCCTGGCCGGAGTCGCCCCGCGGGTGGCAATCAGTTCCAGCGGACGGATCATTGCGGTGGCGCCGCTGACAGCTTCCCGGGCAACGGCATCTGGCATATCGAAAATCTGTTGGATAAAACCCCACGCCGTCGTGCTCAGGCGTTCCGCCAGCTTTTCCTCGTGGGCATGCAGCAGTACTTGCCACGGAAGCTGCTGACAGAATAGCTCGCGGCGTTTGCGCGCATCCTCGGTGTCAGCTGTCAGGTGGGTGGTCAACAGGTCGCGGTAGATTTTCCCGATGTCCAATTGGCGTACCAATTGGACGATCGCTTCGCCATTCAATGCGGCGGGCAAGGGTGTTGTGCCGCGTGCGTGCGGTGTGAGGTTATCGGGCTGCAGGTCGGGCAAATGGCGCAGGGCAAACTCAGTCAGGCTTTGGGTGTGCCCATTGAGTGCCAAGCGTGCCGGGATCAGAATGTCGTCCGGGGACAATGCCTGGTGTGGGAAGCGCGCGTTGAGCAGGGCGGTCAATGTTTCAGCGACCTGTTCCTCCAGAAGCGGCAGGCTATGAAGGTAATCTTGGTTATCCGGGGCGCTGAGACGATATTGCTCGAGCAGTTCGGCATGCAGCAACTGATCCTTTGGCGACGCCATGCCCAGCCAGGCAGGCAGGCCTTGCTGTTGGATCATGGCATTGGCAATGGCTTTCGCCCTGCCGATATTTGACGGTGCCACACGGCCCATCTCGGCATCCAGGCAGTCCTGCAACTGGATCGGTTCCAGAGGCATGGCGAGCCAGTAGTCGAGGGTATCCAGATGATGCACCAGGTGGCTCTTTTGGCGGTTGAGTAAAAAATGCTCGTCGATACGCTGCAATGGGCCCAGTCGGTATCGCTGGTGCGGGGAGCGCAGGCTGATGGGCAAGTTCTGCAGCAGGGCGGTGCGTCGGCCAGGGTGTTCCAGGCGCTGTTGAAGCCGGTTGCGCAGGCTGGTCAGCGAGTCGAAGGCTTCATGGCCGCGCTGCGGCGTCCACAGCACGACTGCACCGGAGAGGCGCGGGTCCAGTCCGCCCCGTTCCGTCAGCACAAAACAGTTGGCCAGGGGGTGAACCGGCTTGTCACCGTTGATGCTGACCGTGACCTCGAAAACATCCGGCAAGAAACCGTGCAATCCATGGCGTTTATCGCGGGTCATGCTGTCGCGACGCAAGACCGTATCCAGCATCGCGTAAGGGGTTTGGCCCAAGGTGTTGTTGAGCCGCCGTAGCTCTGCCTCACTGCGCAGGCCGTGGAGGAGGCTTGCGATCATTTGATCACCATGGTTTTTCATGAATCGCCCGGGCAACGAACGTACGTCGCGTTTGACGAAGTAGGCGGTGGTCTGCGTGATCACTGCATTGAAAATATGGCTGTTGAGGTTGTTCAAGCTCAAGGCTGCGCCGTCGCGCCGCGCGCCGTAAAAACCGATGCGCGGTGAGCTGCCTATATCCGCGGCGGCGTTGGCCAGGCGCTTGATGAAGTGCTCGACCATGTTGACCGATGACTGCGGCAGTCGCTCTTCCCTGTCCTGCGCCTCGCTGGGGTAGGTATTGACGTAGACGTCGCTGGCATCCAGGCCCAGATGGCGCTTATTCATTTCCTCATTGAGGGCTTTGGTGGCCAGGCTACGCACCGTCGGGTGAGTGGCCCGTGCGGCCAGCAAGGCGTTTTCATCGGTCTGCAGTGCTTGGAGTTGCAGTTTGGCGCGTTCTGCCTGCACGGTGGATGGCCGGCCGTTTCCGCTGCTGACGGGGTGCATGCTCCAGCGTCCGCTGGCGTCGAGGTCCAGCAGGCGGCTGTCGAGCATCTGGCGGATGTCCAGGGAGCAATCGAGCAAAGCGGCCAGGTCCACGGTGCCCTCGCTGCGGCGGAATTGCGTCAGTGCATGCTCCAGGTTGCTCAGTTGCTTGTCTTGAATGTCTGTGAGCATCCCACCGAACACACTGCCCTGTGTCGCCCGCCCGCTAACCTGTACGCCACGCATGGCGAGGTAAATGCTGCGCTCCTCCAGGGAGAGGAAGTTCAACAATTCGTCTTGATGCCCGGCGGCCTTGAGCATGCTCAACAGCGTGTCGTTCAGGTCGTCGACATCCTTGAGCACCTGCAGCCCGCGTGATTGGGTGTACAGGTAGGCGTGCTCGTCACTGATCAACAATGTGGCGGCAAGCTCCACGTGATGTTGATAGGGCGCATGGATGCTGATTTTTTCGATGCGCAAGCCTTTTTGCCACGCGTTGCGCTCAGCCTCGTCGGGGAGGAAGACGGCGAGCAGGCGGTAGGCGTTGTCTGAGGACAAAATGTCGCTTTGTGACTGGCGCTTGAGCAGCATGTCCAGGCGGAACTTGTCGCTCATGATTTGAGTAAACAAATCCAGGCGTGACATGTTCTGGCTGATGGGGGCATTCCACCAGGTTTGCAGCAGGGCGCTCAGCAGCTTGGAGAAGATTGCGCTGGCTTGCTGAACCAGGCTTTCCCAGCGTTGCAGGTCTTGTTGATGCTGGGCCGCGCTGAACCGGCTGGTGTCATGCCTGGGGTTGACGAAAGTGCGTGTGCGCTGCGCCGGCCAATCGTGCCTGGCGTAGTACTGCAGCAAGGTTTCAGCCAGGGTGGCCGAAGCCACCCAGTGGGAAGTGCTCCCGGGAATGTCCGGGGTTGATGAGACGAAACTGTTGACCCGCGTGTCTTTGAGCTTGAGCCCTTGAAAGTGTGGGCTCGCTGCCCCGACAAGGTCGAGGACCGCTTCCAGCAGGTCGGGCAGCGTCGGCAGGGTTTGCAGTTCTTTCAACGCCCACTGCAGATCCTGGGTCTGGTTGGCGCGCAGGGTGTTTTGCTGGTCTTCGAATACCGCGTGTTCAACCGTGGCGGTGCTGAGCGTGAAGGGGCTGCCGGGGTTGAACTGGTTGCGCCATTCAATAGGTACAAACCTGATTAAATCAAGGTATGAGGTTGGGTCTTTGAGTCGCCGGGTTATCTCATCCAGGCAGTCCTTGCGCTGATTGAATACCTCGATACCGGCATAGGGGGTGTAGAGCGCAGTCTTTTTCTCTTCGGGGCTCGAACTCATCATGAACGCACCGGCGAGCGCGACTGCACGCTTGCCGCGCCTTTTCAACATCAGGGTTTCCACGGTCATCGGCGCGTCACGATTATAGCGCCCGACATGGGTGGCGCCGTACACCGTACTCAGCCAATTGACATCCTTGAGTGTCAAACCCAGCGCCCGCTCTCGGTCGGTTGGGTGTTTTCTCGAAACCGGACGCAGGTACTCATCAAAAAAATACGGGGGATCTACATGGGCCATGAGCTGCTCTCTGTAAGGGCCTGGGGATGGCAACGATGATGAGCAGCACGTTAGGGGCAAAGGGTGCGATGACTGCGGTACATAACTGATCGGAGACGGCCATGCCGATAAAGTCGATTGACAGCAGGCCGTCGGCGCGTTGTTTAATCATGGTCTTTCGTCTTGTTGCGCCTTCCAATCATAAAATCGGAGCTTCAGATGTCTACGCCGTCCAACGTCGTTGAGGGTTCCCGCGTCACGGTCGCTTTCGCTGAACTGGTCGCGCTGTTGCAAGAGGTGTTCGTACGGCACGGTACGTCCCTTGAAGTCGCGGCGATCCTCGCCCACAACTGTGCCAGTGCTGAACGCGATGGCGCCCACAGCCACGGCATTTTCCGTATTCCCGGCTACATCAGCACCCTGGCCAGTGGCTGGGTAAATGGCAAGGCCGTGCCCCAGGTGACCGATGTCGCCTCAGGGTTTGTGCGCGTGGACGCCGCCAACGGCTTTGCCCAGCCGGCGCTCGAAGCCGCACGTGCGCTGCTGGTGGAGAAAGCCCGCAGTGCCGGCATTGCCCTGCTGGCGATCCATAACTCCCACCACTTCGCCGCCCTGTGGCCGGATGTCGAGCCGTTCGCCGAAGAAGGCCTGGTGGCCCTTAGCGTGGTCAACAGCATGACCTGCGTGGTGCCCCATGGCGCCGACCGCCCGTTGTTCGGCACCAACCCCATCGCCTTTGCCGCGCCTCGCGCCGATGGCTTGCCGATTGTGTTTGACCTGGCCACCAGCGCCATCGCCCACGGTGATGTTCAGATCGCTGCGCGCAAAGGCGAGCGCCTGCCGCCGGGCATGGGCGTCGACAGCCTGGGCCAGCCGACCCAGGACCCCAAGGCGATCCTCGAGGGCGGCGCACTCCTGCCGTTTGGCGGGCACAAAGGGTCGGCGTTATCGATGATGGTCGAACTGCTGGCAGCAGCGTTGACCGGCGGCAATTTCTCGTTCGAGTTCAATTGGGCCGATCATCCGGGGGCGCGCACACCCTGGACCGGCCAACTGTTGATCGTGATCGACCCGAGCAAGACCGCCGGGCAAGCGTTTGCCGAGCGCAGCCAGGAGCTGGTGCGGCAGATGCATGCGGTAGGGTTGCGGCGTTTACCGGGGGATCGGCGCCATCGCACACGGGCGAAGTCGCAGGAGCAGGGGATCGAAGTCGATCGCAAAGAGTTGGAGCACTTGCGGGAAATCGCGCAAGGTTGAACAGGGCTGCGCCGCTGGCGCAGCCCCTGTAGCCGCTTAGTTGCGACGACCGAGCAGCAGGCCGACCACCAGGCCAAACCCTGCGGAAATCGCCACGGTCTGCCATGGGTGACCACCGATGTAGGTTTCGGTGGCATCCACCACCGGCTTGCTGCGCTCGCGCACATTGGACACCGAGTCCAGGGCTTGCTTGAGCTTGATGGCGACCTGCTCGCGCAGGGTTTCGCCTTCTTCGCCTACCAGGGAAGCGCTGCTCTTGAGCAGTTTGTCCGATTCTTCGATCAGCGCGGTGAGTTCGCTGAAGGCTTGGTCCTTGATTTGGTCTTCGACGGCTTGGGCAGCGGTTTTGCGGGCCATTGTGTGACTCCTTGTGAGTGAATGTGGCAGTGAACAATGGAGTATTGGCCAGCGGCAAAAGTTGCAGTTTTTTTGCCGCTGCCTGTTCTTGAGCAAAATCCGAATCAGGAAATTTCGACCTACAGTGTAAGATGTCGCCTATTTGTGCAGCAGGTAATTCAACATGAGCTTCAATCTCGCCAACAAGACCCTCGCCGAACGCGCCGAGCTGGAAGATGAAAAGTCCCGCCTCTATGACCTGTGGCAGACCAACCTGGGCAAGGCCAAGGGCGAAGCTGCACGCTTGTTCGGTGAGCGCGCCAAGCGCAAGGGCAAGTGGGCCGAATGGGTTCGCGCAGAGCTTGACGGCATGTCGCCGCCGGAGTTTTCCAACATGGTGCGCAGCGAAGTCAACAAGCTGATGGCGGCCAACAAGTAAAGCCCGCCACGATGGCTTCACGCACTTTCAACAACAGCGGATCCAGCTGCGCCTGGGTGCGCCAGCCCAGCTCCACCGGGTAGCGCGGCAGTGCCAGCGGGCAGGGCAATACGCGCAGGCCGGTCATCTCGGCAATGGCCTGGGCCGCATGCCCTGGAATGGTCGCCACGGCTTGGCTGCCCTTGAGCAAAAAGGGCAGTGCGGCAAAGTGGCTGGTCGACGCGCACACCTGGCGGCTCAGGCCCTGCGCCGCCAGGCCTTCATCGGTGATGCCGATAAACCCGCCTGACGACACCAAAATATGCTCACGCGTGACAAACTCGTCCAGGCTGATGTGTGCCTGGTCCGAATCCACCAGGCAACGATAATCACCTTCCCCCAGCACCTGGCGGCTCAGCCTGCCCTGGGCAAAACCGCCGGCGGTGATTGCCAGGTCAAGGGTGCGGTCGAGCAGGGCGCCGGCGACGATCTGGCTGTGGGTCTGACGGAAAATCACCCGCAGTTTGGGCGCACGTTGTGCAATCGCTTCGATCAATCGGCGGCCGTAGGCCACCTCGAAATCATCGGATAACCCAAGCACCACTGAGCGGCCCTGATACTGCTGGTTATCCGGGTTGACCATTGCCAGGCTCTGCCGACAGCGGTCCAACGCCTCACTGATCACCGGTTTCAACTGGTTGGCTCGCAACGTCGGCGCCAGGCCGCGCCCGGTACGCACGAACAATTGATCCCCGTACACCTCGCGCAAGCGCCGCAACCCCGCGCTGATCGCCGATTGCGTGACGCCCAGGCGCAAGGCTGCGCGACTGGCACTGGACTCGTCGTGCAACGCTTCGAAGGTTTTCAGCAGGTTGAGATCGACCTGGTCGATATTTGTTTGGCTCATATCATTCAGCACTGAAGTGGGCTTTATTCATGATCGAGGCTGGCGGGAGAATGGGCAACCCCCTTTACCTGGAGTGATCGTGATGCCTGTTTCTACTGTGGCGGCCCTGCAAATCGGTTCCTTGCCCGGCGGCAAGGGTGAAACCCTGGCGCAAATCCTGAGTTATGAGGACCAGATCCTGCGCAGCGGCGCGCAATTGGTGGTGATGCCTGAAGCGCTGCTGGGTGGTTATCCCAAGGGCGAGGCGTTCGGCACACAGTTGGGTTACCGCCTGCCGGAAGGCCGCGAAGCCTTTGCCCGTTACTTTGCCAATGCCATCGATGTCCCAGGTGTGGAAACCGAGGCGCTGGCCGGCTTGTCCGCACGTACCGGCGCCAGTCTGGTGCTTGGCGTGATCGAGCGCAGTGGCAGCACCCTGTATTGCACCGTGCTGTACTTCGAGCCGGCGGGCGGCCTGGTGGCCAAGCACCGCAAGCTGATGCCCACCGGCACCGAACGGCTGATCTGGGGCAAGGGCGACGGTTCGACACTGCCGGTGATCGACACCGCAGTGGGCCGTGTCGGTGGCGCAGTGTGCTGGGAAAACATGATGCCGCTGCTGCGTACGGCGATGTATGCCAAGGGCGTGGAAGTGTGGTGCGCGCCGACGGTGGATGAGCGCGAGATGTGGCAGGTGAGCATGCGCCATGTGGCTCACGAAGGGCGTTGCTTTGTGGTGAGTGCCTGCCAGGTGCAGGCCTCGCCCGAGGCGTTGGGGGTCGAGATCGCCAACTGGCCGGCAGACCGCCCGTTGATCGCGGGCGGCAGCGTGATTGTCGGGCCGATGGGCGACATTCTCGCCGGGCCGCTGCTGGGAGAAGCCGGGCTGCTGACGGCGCAAATCAATACGGATGACTTGGTACGCGCGCGGTATGACTATGACGTGGTGGGGCATTATGCCCGGCCGGATATCTTCGAGTTGGTGGTGGACGAGCGCGCCAAGCCCGGCGTGCGCTACCTGACGGATTGAGCAAAATCCTGTGGCGAGCGGGCTTGCCCCGCGTTGGGTGGCGAAGCCGCCCTGAAGCCAGCGACCGTTTTTGTCTGACACTGTGTGGAGCCTGGGCTGGGGCTGCTACGCAGCCCAACGCGGGGCACGCCCGCTCGCCACAAGTGGGCCGCGTCAATTACCAGGTGGCGGTATTGGGCAGGTCAAGCGTGCCACGGTCCACAAAGCGCATCGTGCCGAACAGCCCGCCCGCCAGTTTGCCCCGCAGCACGTACGGCAGGTTGTTCAGGCTCTGGGTCTGGCTCAGGCCCAGGGTCTGACGCAACACGGAAAACGCCGAAACACTCACCGGCACCCTCAGGACCGTCTCGGAAAATCGCGGGATGGAGCCGCTCTGGTCACTCACCCCCGACGCCAACGGTCGGCCATTGACCTCCAGGTCCAGGGCCACGCCGTTGTAGTCGATCGCCGTTTCATTGGGGTTCTGCACCCGCAGTTTCACGGCGAAGCGCACTTCCAGGTCCTGGCTTTGCAGGGGCTCGATGCCCACTACGTTGATGTTCACCGGATCACGGTCGGGGAACAGCGCACAGGCGCTCAAGGTCAGCAGCAACAGCGATAGAACCATGAGCCTGCGCATACAAAGGTGCTCCTATTTCGTGACGTCCGGGTCCTGCATCACTTTGAGGGTAGAGGACTCCGGATCAAATTCATCTTCTTCCAGCTCTATGAACTCTTCCGGCAGGAAAATGTTCAGCACGATTGCACAGAAAGCGCCCACGGTGATCGGCGACTCGAAGATGTTGTGCAGCGCCTTGGGCAGCTCGCGCAATACTTCCGGCACGGCAGCGACGCCCAGGCCCATGCCGAGGGAGATCGCCACGATCAGCACATTGCGCCGATGCAACCCGGCTTCGGCAAGGATCTTGATCCCAGCGACGGCCACGGTGCCGAACATGATCAGGGTGGCGCCGCCCAGTACCGGCTTGGGCATCAGTTGCAGCACCGCGCCGATCATCGGGAACAGCCCCAGCAGCACCAGCAGGCCGGCAATGAAGTACGCCACGTAGCGGCTGGCTACGCCGGTCAACTGGATCACCCCGTTGTTCTGGGCGAAGGTCACCATCGGCAGGCTGTTGAAGGTGGCGGCCATCGCCGAATTGAGACCGTCGGCCAGCAGGCCGGACTTGATGCGCTTGATATACAGCGGGCCCTTGACCGGCTGTTGGGAAATCATCGAGTTGGCCGTCAGGTCACCGGCTGCTTCCAGCGGCGAGATCAGGAAGATCACCGCCACCGGGATAAACGCCACCCAGTCGAACGAGAACCCGTACTTGAACGGCACCGGCACACTGATCAACGGCACCTCAGGCAGCGCCGCCATGTCCACGCGGCCCAGCAGCCAGGCCACGACGAAGCCCAGGGTCAGGCCGATCACGATCGAACCCAGGCGCAGGAAGGGGTTATTGAAGCGGTTGAGCACCACGATGGTCAGCAGCACCAGCGCCGCCAGGCCCATGTTGCTCGCCGCGCCGAGGTCGCTGGCGCCAAACCCGCCGGCCATGTCAGTAACCGCCACCTTGATCAGCGACAAGCCCATCAGCGTGATGATGGTGCCGGTGACCACCGGGGTGATCAGCTTGCGCAGCTTGCCGATGAACTGGCTGAGCACCACCTCGATAAACGCGGCGAAAAAGCAGATGCCAAAGATCGTCGAGAGGATTTCGTCAGTGCCGCCGCCCCGGGCCTTGACCATGAAGCCCGCGCTGAGAATCACGCTGATAAACGAAAAACTGGTGCCCTGCAGGCACAACAGCCCCGAGCCGATCGGGCCGAAGGTGCGTGCCTGCACAAAGGTGCCGAGCCCCGACACGAACAGCGCCATGCTCACCAGGTATGGCACTTCGCTTTCCAGGCCCAGCACGCCGCCGACGATCAGGGTGGGGGTGATGATCCCGACGAAACTCGCCAGCACATGCTGCAGCGCGGCAAATAGGGCGGCGGTGAAGTGCGGGCGGTCTTCCAGGCCGTAGATCAGGTCGGATTTATAGCGGGGGCGCGGGGCTTGAGCGTCAGACAAAATGCGGGCTCGGGTCAGAAAATGGAGGCGCAGGATGCCAGAAACTGCCTGTCGTCAGAAGTGTAAAAAAATATTTATAAAGCCCCTGCGGGAAACCGCAGCGCCTGCCGATAGCGTGGTTAGGCCCACATACTAATGACAACGGTGGTGACCAAGGTCTGGGCAGTGCGTTGACGCTGACAGATCGTTTCGCGGCAGGGACGCGCGCAGACACTACTTTTGAGAGCTCCCCCATGTCCATCCGTAATCTGAATATCGCTCCTCGCGCTTCTCTCGGTTTCGCGTTTATTGCTGTGTTAGTGGTTGTATTGGGGGTATTTGCGGTCAACCGTATGACGCTGATCCGCCAGGCCTCGGTGGACATGAGTACCAATCAACTGCCAAGCGTGACGTCACTGTCGGTGATCACCGAAAACGTGCTGCGTATGCGCATCCTTTCGTTCCGCGTGCTGGTCAACCGTGAGCCTGCCGGCCTTCAGGAAGCTGAAGTGCGTATCGGCGTGCTGGCCGACAAGGTGAAGACTGCCCAGGCCAGTTACGCAGCCTTGCCTGCCGGGCCCGAGGAGGCCGCCCTGTACAAGGTATTCACGACCACCCTGGACAACTATCTCAAGGCTCAGGCCGAGATGCTGGCGCTGTCCAGGCAGAACAAGGTCGATGAGATGCGCACCTTGATCAACACGCGGATCAAGGACGGCACCGACCAGATGGGCGAACAGCTGAACAAGCTGATCGCCATCAACGCGGCGGATGCCAAGCAAGCCAACGAGGAAGCCGGGCAAAACTACAGCAGTGCCATCACTGGCGCTATTGTCGTTTCGGTTGCCGCCGCATTGCTCACGGTATTGCTGGCCTGGCTGCTGACCCGCAGCATCGTTGCGCCCTTGCGCAAAGCCGTGGAGGTGGCCGAAACCATTGCCGGTGGCAACCTGACCAAGACCATTGAAGACGACGGCAAGGACGAACCGGCGCGCTTGCTCAACGCCTTGTCGACCATGCAAGGCAACCTGCGCCAGACCATCCAGCACATTGCCGGGTCGGCCACCCAGCTGGCGTCTGCCGCTGAAGAGCTGAGTGCGGTCACCGAGGAAGCCTCCAAGGGCCTGCAACAACAGAATAATGAAATCGACCAGGCCGCTACGGCGGTCAACGAGATGACTGCGGCGGTGGAAGAAGTGGCGCGCAACGCGGTGTCCACCTCCGAGGCGTCGACCCAGTCCAACCAGGCGGCGCGGGAAGGGCGCGACCGCGTGGTGGAAACCGTCGGCGCGATCCAGACCATGACCCAGGACGTGCAGAACACTGCCGCGATGATCGAAGGCCTGGCCACCCAAGGCCGGGACATTGGCAAGGTGCTGGACGTGATCCGCGCGATTGCCGAACAGACCAACCTGCTGGCGCTTAACGCTGCCATCGAAGCGGCACGTGCCGGTGAGGCTGGGCGTGGCTTTGCGGTGGTGGCCGACGAAGTGCGGGCATTGGCCCACCGCACGGCGCAGTCGACCCAGGAGATCGAGAAAATGGTCGCCGGTATCCAGAACGGCACCGGTGAAGCCGTGCAGTCCATGCAGCAGAGCAACCAGCGCACCCAGGACACCCTGGAAATGGCCCGCGCCGCCGGGGTGGCCCTGGAGCAGATCACCCAGTCCATCAGCCTGATCAACGAACGCAACCTGGTGATCGCCAGCGCCTCGGAAGAACAGGCCCAGGTGTCCCGCGAAGTGGACCGCAACCTGGTCAATATCCGTGACCTGGCGACCCAGTCGGCGGCGGGTGCCAACCAGACCAGCGCGGCCAGCCATGAGCTGTCGCGGTTGGCGGTGGACCTGAATGGGATGGTGGCCAGGTTCGTTATTTAGCTGGCTGAAATGTGATTTAAATGTGGGAGGGGGCTTGCCCCCGATCTGGGTGGATCAGTTATAGATAAGTCGACTGATACACCGCCATCGGGGGCAAGCCCCCTCCCACATTTGTTCTGTGTTGTGTCAGCGCTACTGTTTCCAGGCGCCTGGGTTCACCAGGTTTTTCGGTTTTTCACCCGCCAACGCCTGCAACAGATTATCCACTGCACATTTGGCCATGGCTTCCCGCGTCTCATGGGTGGCCGAGCCGATATGCGGCGTGGCCACCACATTGTTCAAGCGTAACAACGGCGAGCCATGATTCAGCGGCTCCTGCTCGAACACATCCAACCCCGCCGCTCGAATCGTGCGTTGTTGCAACGCCTGCACCAGTGCCGCCTCATCCACCACCTTGCCCCGTGAGATATTGATAAAGATCGTCTCCGCGCCCATCAGTGCGAATTGTTCGGCGCCAATCAACTTCTCGGTTTCAGCGGTGAGTGGCAGCGTCAGGCAGACAAAGTCGGCCTGTTGCAGCAATTCGTTCAAGCTGCGGTACTGCGCGCCAAAACGGGCCTCCACCGCAGGCTTGGGCGAATGGCTGTGGTAGATCACCGGCATGCCGAAGCCAAAATGCCCGCGCTGGGCCAACGCTTCGCCGATGCGGCCCATGCCGATGATGCCGAGGGTCTTGCCATGCACGTCGCTGCCGAAATGCGCCGGGCCGATGTTTTTGCTCCACTGGCCTGCGCGCACCATGTCGGCCAGTTCGACCACACGGCGCGCGGTGGCCAGGATCAGCGCAAAACCGGTGTCGGCGGTGGTCTCGGTGAGCACATCCGGGGTGTTGCTGAGCAGGATGCCGCGCTCGGTGAGGTAGTCGATATCATAGTTGTCGACGCCCACCGACACGCTCGCCACCGCCTCCAGTCGTGGCGCCAGGTCCAGCAGCCTGGCGTCCAGGCGCAGGCTTGCGCCCAACAGGCCGTGGGCGCCGGGCAGGGCGGCGCGCAACTTGGCCAGGCCGGTCTCGTCCAACGCTTCGATCAGCGTGATCTCGGCCTGTTCATGCAGGCGGGCCATCAACGGTGCCGAGAGTTTCTTGTACAACACGACAGACTTTTTCATGCGGTCTTTACCTTCAATTCCGGGTTGGGCGCCGGCGTACGGTCACTGGCGCCGGGCTTGAGAAAAATCGTCAGCACCACCGACAGCAGCAACGCGCCGCTCATCAGCAGGTAAGAGGCGCCGGGCGAACCGGTGCTGCTATTGAGATAGCCCACCAGGTACGAGCCGCCGAATGAACCCAGGGCGCCCATGCTGTTGATCAGTGCCATGGCGCCCCCGGCGACGTTGGCCGGGAGAATTTCCGGGACGATGGCGAAAAACGGTCCGTACGGCGCATACATGCACGCGCCGGCAATGACCAGCAGGGTGTAGGACCACCAGAAGTGTTCGGCACCGAGTACATAGGACGCGTAGAACGCGATGGAGGCGATCAACAACGGCGGCCATACGAAGCGCTTGCGTTTTTGCAGCTTGTCCGAGCCCCACGACACCACCAGCATGCCGATCACCGCCGCCAGGTAAGGCAGCGCCGACAGCCAGCCGGCTTCGACCATGTCCATCTGCAAGCCTTGCTTGAGGATCGACGGCAGCCACAGTACAAAGCCATACACGCCGATGCTCCAGCAAAAGAACTGCAGCGCCAGGATGATCACCTTGGGCGAGCGGAACGCTTCGGCATAGTTCTTCACCGCCTTGATCCCGACTTGCTCGGCGGCCAGCGCGGTTTCCAGGTCCTGTTTCTCGGCGTCGCTCAGCCACTTGGCATCCTTTGGACGCTCATCGGCCAGCTTCCACCAGATAAACGCCCACAGCACGGCCGGCAGGCCTTCGATGATAAACATCCAGCGCCAGCTGAAATGCTGCACCAGATAGCCCGACACCACTGACATCCACAGCATGGTCACCGGGTTGCCGAGGATCAGGAACGTATTGGCGCGCGAGCGCTCGGCACGGGTGAACCAGTGGCACAGGTACACCAGCATCGCCGGCATCACGGCGGCTTCGACCACGCCGAGCATGAAGCGAATCACGATCAGCATGTAGGCGTTGGACACCACGCCGGTCAGGGTGGCCAGGCCGCCCCACAGGATCAGGCTGACGAAGATCAGCTTCTTGACGCTACGCTTCTGCGCATAGATCGCCCCCGGCACCTGGAAGAAAAAGTAGCCGAGGAAGAACAGCGCCCCCAGCAACGACGACATACCGGGGGTGATCATCAGGTCTTCGGCCATCCCGGAGGCGGCGGCGAAGCCATAGTTGGCGCGGTCCAGGTACGCCAGGCTGTAGGTGATAAAAACGATGGGCATGATGTACCACCAACGGCGGGTGGCGAGTTTCACGGTGTCCATGGGGTTGCTCCTGAGCTTGTTGTAGTTGTGGCAACAGGGAATGGGTCAGGCAACGGATCGAATCGGTAACTCTGAACGCGTGGGCAAGCCTTCCATATCGCCACGGCTCTGCACGGCGCGGCTGCCGATCCAGTTGCCGCGCTGCACCGCCTCGGGAAAGCTGAGGTTTTCCAGCAGGGCGCTGATCATGCCCACGGCAAAACCGTCGCCGGCGCCAACGGTGTCGACCACCTTGTCCACTCGCACGGCGGCGATGAAGCCCTGGTCCATCTGGGTGCGGTAATAGGCGCCGTCCGGGCCAAGCTTGATCGCCACGGCTTCGGCGCCTTGGTCGAGGTAGAACGCGGCGATATCGGCCGGGTCATCGAAGCCGGTCAGTAGGCGACCTTCGCCCAGACCCGGCAGGACCCAATCGGCCAGGCCAGCGAGGGCGTTGATTTCACGGATCATCGTCTGTTGGTTGGCCCACAGCGATGGGCGCAGGTTGGGATCGAACGACACGCTGCGCCCGGCCTTGCGCATCTGGGTCATCAGCTCGGCGGACAACTCGCGGGTGGCGGCGGACAACGCTGGCGGAATGCCGGTGGCATGCAGATGGCGGGCTTGCAGCAGGGCAGGGCTGATGGCTGCGACGGACAAGTGGCTTGCTGCCGAGCCTTTGCGGAAATACTCGACCTGAGGGTCATCACCCGTTTCTTCACGGGACTTGAGCTGAAAGCCGGTGGGGTGCAACGGGTCGACCGCCACATGCCGGCAGTCCAGGCCTTCTTTGTTCAAGGTATCGACCACAAAGCGCCCGAGGGAGTCATTGCCGACCCGGCTCAGCCAGGCCACGTTGAAGCCCAGGCGTGACAGGCCGATGGCGACGTTGCTGTCCGCCCCGGCAATGCGCTTGTGAAACTGCGCCACTTGCGCCAGGTCGCCGGTCTGTTCGGCGACGAACATCGCCATGGTCTCACCAAACGACAGGATATCGATCTCAGACATGGGCATTCTCCACACGCGGTTGGCCAAGGATGGCGAGGGCGGCAATGTGCCGGGTGGTGACCTCGACCAGGTCATCGCCTTGCAGCGGGAATTCCACCGCCCGGGTAATCCCTTGAGTCATATGCTTGAGCAGTTGTTCCCACAGATGCAGGTCGGTGGCGCCCGGCGGCACAGCGACCAGCTTGCCGTCCGGGCGCCGGGCCACGGCCTTGCAGTGCAGGTAATCCACATGCCGGCCCAGCAGGCGTGCAGCGGTTAGAGCGGATTGGTCTTGCCATTGCCAGTTGCCGATGTCGAAGGTCATCTTCACCGGCAGGCCCAGGCGTTCCACTTCGGTGAAGAAGCGCTGCAGGGGTTCGATGCGGCCGCCGTGCAGGGTCTGGTCGTTCTCTACCAACAGGCGGACCGGGTGGCGGTTGAGCAGGGCGTGCAGGCTTTCCAGGTCGTTGGTGTCGGTGAAGTAGCCGAGGGAGACTTTCAGCCAGCGTGAGCCAAACGCCTGCGCCCGATCCAGGGTGGCCGCGAGTTCGGCATTCGCTTGGGCGCGGCCGGCGACCCACAGTTCCAAAGGCGATGAGAACACCGACTTCAAATCCTGTTGCGCTGCTGCCTGGGCCAGTTCGGTGGGCTGTTCGTCCGTTAAAAGCTCTTCGCGCCACTCGATGCACTGGGCGCCGGCGGCGGCGAGGACTTCGACGAAACTAAGCTGGCCCTGCTGACGTACCAGCTCGGCGCCGTAGCTGGAAAGGCTGATGGAGACGGGGTATTGATGCATTGTTGTTTACCTCTGAAACCGGTTTCATTTTTGTTCAAAATTTTTTAGAGAGGCCGGGTCGAGCCACGGACGATCAGCTCGGGCAGGAAATCCAGGGTACGTGTTGGCTCGGTATCGCCGCGCAAGCGCTTGAGCAGGCAATCGAATGCCGTTGCACCGATGGATGCGGTCGGCTGGGCGAGGGCGGTAATACCCGTGCCTACCAGCGGGTACCAGTCCAGGTCATCCAGGGCGATCAGGCCGATGTCGTCGAACAGGTTGCAACCCAGGTTCTTCAATGCACGGGTGCAGGCCAGCGCCGCGACGCCGTTGGCACAGAACAGTGCCTTGGGGCCAGGTTTGGCAAGAAAGGTGTGCAGGTGTTGTTGCAGTGTTTCATCCAACGCCAGCACAGCGCCGGTCAATGCCGGGCGGCTGGCGATTTCAGCCTTGAAACTGTCCAGGCGCTCCAGGCGCGAACTGGTGCCATCGGTGGCTTCACTGACCATCAGCACATCGCGGTAACCCTGTCGCTCCAGATGTTCTACAGCCATACGCACCGCCGCCGGGTTGTCCAGGCCGACCAGGTCGCTGTGCAACGGCTCGACCTTGCGGTCCACCAGCACCAGGGGCATTTCCCGCTGCAGTTCCAGCAGTTGGTCGAGGTGATGGCCGAGGGTGTTCACGATCAACCCTTCGATGTTGTACGAACGCAACGCTGCCAAGTGCTGGCGTTCTTGCTCGTCGTCACGGTCGGTGTTGCATACCACCAGGCTGTAGCCGTGTTGACGGCAAGCGGTTTCGACACCGTGCATCACGGCAATGGAATAGGGGTTGCGGATATCGGCCACCAGCATGCCGATCAGGCGCGTGCGCCCGCGTTTCAAGCCGCGGGCCATCTGGTTGGGGTGGTAGCCGAGTTCGTCAATGGCCTGTTCGATGCGCAGGGCGATGGCATCGGAGAGCAGGGCGCGGTCGTCGCCGATAAAGCGCGACACACTGGCCTTGGATACGCCAGCGCGCTCGGCGACGTCGAGCATGGTCACGCGGCTGCGCTGGGCGGCGGAAAAGTTGTTCACGGTCATCGACCTTCTTTTCTTATTGGAATGACTGAAACCGGTTTCAGGAAAACACTAAACCAGCAAAGTCGTCAAGAAGATGCAGGGCAAGGCCAGATGATCGGTACGTTCAGACCAGCACACCCAACCAGGTCGCGGCCAATAGCAGCAGGGCCATACACTGGTTGAAACGTTGCATGGCCGTGGCCGAACGAAACACCCGTGAGGCGCCGGCCCCTATCAGCGCCCAAGTGCCCAGGCAAGGTATCGATATCAGGAAAAACACCAGGGACAACTGCACCACCTGGCTTTGGCGCTCGGCACACTGACCGGCAAATATACTCACCACCGCGAGCGCCATCATCCAGGTTTTCGGGTTGATCAATTGCAGGCTGGCTGCGCCAATCAGGCCGAGGGGCTTTTCGCGGGTATTCACTTCGATGGCTTGAGCGGGTGCTCTGAAGATCTGCCAGGCCAAGTAGCTCAGCCAGGCGACGCCGGTCAATTGCATGGCCGTTTGCACCTTGGGCAAATGCACCAGGGATTGGCCCATGCCGGTTCCCACTAGCAATACAAGGCCGGCAGCCCCGGCGCAGGCGCCGAAAATAATGGGCAACGCGGCTCTCAAGCCATACTGCGCGCTGTTACTCAGCACCAGGATATTGGTAGGGCCTGGTGTGATCGAGGCGACAAAGGCAAACAACATGAACGGCAACATGGCAGGTGACTCCGACAAACCGAAAGATGGCGTCGATCTTCCCGGGCCGGTATGTCATCTGTCTGGAAGATTTGAGCAGCGTTTGCGGTAGGCGGCGGGCGTCAGACCGTAGGCACGCATGAACCAGCGGCCCAAGTGGCTCTGGTCGGCAAAGCCCAGGGCAATCGCGACATCGGCGGGTTGCTCGCCCTTGGCCAGCAAGTGCCGGGCGTGGGCCAGACGCAGTTGCACCAGATACGCGTGGGGTGGCAAACCAAAGGCGCTCTTGAACGCACGGGTCAGGCGGAAACGGTCGACGCCGCAGGCCAGGGCCAGTTCGTCCATGCCCACGTCCACGTGCAGATGAGCGTGCAGGTATTCCCGCGCCTTGTGCGCAACCAGTGGCAATCGCGGGTCTTCGCGGTAGCGGATGCGCCAGTAGAGTTGGCCGGTGAGGCGCTCCAACAGATGGTCCATGGCGCGCTGGCGCACGATGCGCAGTTCGCCGGCGTGCAGGGTCTGGAAAGCTTGAGTGGTGGCGATGGCCAGGCGCGGGTCGCTGGTCAAGGTATTGGCGAAACTCAGTTGGCTATCGAGTGGTGCCTCTTCAAACACTGCGCTCACTTCCCGCGCCAACCACTGTGGGTCGAGGTAGAGCATGTGGTAGGTAAAGCCGTCTGCGGTGGGTGCGTCGCCGTCATGCAGTTCGCCGGGCTCCACCAGGAACACCTGGCCGGGCACGCTGTTGTGGCGGGTACGGCGACAGTTGAATTGCTGCACGCCTTGCTCGGTCACGCCGATCAGGTAGCTGTCGTGCCAATGCGGATCGTAGGCGTGGCCTTCGAAATGCGCGCGCAGGGTCTCGATGCCGGTGTCGGCGTCCTGGGACAGATCGATCCAATTGTGCGCGGCCATAAATCACCGAAGCGGACTAGGTGAGGCTATTAGCGCCCAGCGCCGTGTGAAGGTCTAGAAGGTTTGTGCAGCCTCAACCGAACAGCCCGGCGGCGATATTGATCGAGAACCCCAGGATCGCGGTGTTGAACAGAAACCCGATCAACGACTGCCCCAGCACCACTTTGCGCATGCTTCGCGTGGCCACACCCACATCGGAGGTCTGCACCGCCACGCCGATGGTGAACGAGAAGTACAGGAAGTCCCAGTAATTGGGGGTCGTCAGCCCTTCGGCAAAGCGCAGCGCCGGTTCCTTGCCGTCCCAGGTGTAATACAGGCGCGCGTAATGCACGCTGAAGATCACCCCGATCAGCAACCACGAACCGATCACCGTCAGCCCGGTAAAGCCGTAGTGCAGCAGGCGTTCGGAAGTGGCCAGGTCCTTGCTGCCGACCAGTTCGAAGGTGATGGTCGCCAGGCTGGCGATGGCGGCGATGCACACGGTGAACAGGACCAGGCCGGCGTTTTCATCTTCGACCTCGGCGATGCGCTTCACGTCTTCGGCCTTGGCGCGACGGGTCAGCCACAGCATCAGCACCAGGTAGGTCCAGACCCCGGCGTTCCAGCCAATCAGGATTTTGCTGACGAGGGTGTCGGCCGGCGCCAGGATGCCCACGGCAATACCCAGCACGGCGGCGGCGGAGAGGCGAGGGTGGGTGCGGGCGAGGAACGGCATGGCGGCTCACAATGAAATGTCTCTGCGAGCACCATAGCGCATTCTTTAGTCCCTGACTGACTGCGTCGAACACTCCTTTTTGTCAGTTGCACGTCCTGGCCATCAAACATGGCGGTTACAGCCGTGCTTATTCAACGTGACGGATGGCGCCGTCCCTGAGTTTGACTGCGGGGTAGTGCGCGACAGGAACCAAGATGGCTTCAAACGTCGCATCAAGCATTTTACGTGTAGGGTCCCACACGAAGGTTATGCTTCCGCTACCGGCATGGCGGGTAGGATAGCCGTACCGTTCGTAGGTGAGCTGCGAAGGGTTGCCAGGACCAACCGGTATGGCTGTTCCACCATTCCCAGGGTTATTGACCGTGATGATGAATTCTCCGGCTGAGTTTCCAGTGCCCGGTGCCTCAATACGCAGCAATTGGCTCGTATGGATTACTGTTAAGTCTTCGCTGACAAAAAAACTGTTTCCAATGCCTACCGCCAGGTACCCGTTGGAAAGCAGTAAGCCTGAGTGTTCGCTCATGGGAAGCTTCTCTTTACTGATCGTTCGGATTGAACAAAGGCACACTAAAACGAAAAAGAACCCTGCGAAACTGTCAACATTGACAGTTTGTAAGGGCTCTTTTCAGTGGGCTTGCGTCGGTTGACGTCAATCAGTCGCGGCGCTTTTTAACCAACTTCATCACCACCACAAAAAACACCGGCACAAACACCACCGCCAGCGTCGCCGTGATCATGCCGCCGATCACGCCGGTACCAATCGCTTGCTGGCTGGCGGAACTGGCGCCGGTGGCAATCGCCAACGGCACCACGCCGAGGATGAACGCCAGCGAGGTCATGATGATCGGGCGCAAGCGCAAGCGCGCAGCCTTCAGGGTGGCGCTCATCAGGTCTTCACCCTGGTCGTACAGGTCCTTGGCGAATTCGATGATCAGGATCGCGTTTTTCGCCGACAGCCCGATGATGGTGATCAGGCCCACTTTGAAGAACACATCGTTGGGCATCCCCCGCAACGCCACGGCCAGTACCGCGCCGAGCACGCCGAGCGGCACCACCAGCAACACCGAGGTGGGGATCGACCAGCTTTCATACAGCGCTGCCAGGCACAGGAATACGATCAGCAGCGACAAGCCCAGCAGTATCGGGGCCTGGGAGCCGGACAGACGTTCCTGCAACGACAACCCGGTCCATTCCTGGCCCAGGCCGGCGGGCAATTGGCTGACCAGGCGCTGGATCTCGTCCATGGCCTCACCGGTACTGTGTCCCGGAGCGGCTTCGCCGGAAATCGCGATGGCCGGGTAGCCGTTGTAGCGGGTCAACTGGGTCGGGCCCTGGGTCCATCTGGCTTCGACAAAGGCGGACAGGGGCACCATCTTGCCGGCGTTGTTGCGCACGTTGATCTTCATCAAGTCCGCCACCTGGCTGCGTTGGTCGCCTTCGGCCTGCACCACCACCCGCTGCATGCGGCCCTGGTTGGGGAAGTCGTTGATATAGGCCGAACCGACGGCCGAGGACAGTACATTGCCGACGTCGGCAAACGACACGCCCAGGGCGTTGGCCTGCTTGCGGTCCACTTCCAGCTGCACTTGCGGTGCTTCGGCCAGGGCGCTTTCGCGCACGTTGGCCAGGATCGGGCTTTTCTCGGCGGCGGCCAGCAATTCAGTACGCGCCGCCATCAGTGCGGCATGGCCGACGCCACCCCGGTCTTGCAGGCGGAACTCGAAGCCGCTGGACGTGCCCAGGCCGTCCACTGGAGGCGGCAGGATGGCGTAGGCGACCGCATCTTTCAGTTCGCTGAAGGCCATGTTGGCGCGGTCGGCAATCGACGATGCGGAGTCATCGCTGCTGCGCTGCGACCAATCCTTGAGCGTGGTAAACGCCAGCGCTGCGTTCTGCCCCGAACCGGAGAAGCTGAAACCCATGATCATGGTGGTATCACCCACCCCAGGCTCTTCGGCGTTGTGCGCTTCGATCTGCTCGGCCACCTGCACCGTGCGATTCTTGCTCGCCCCCGGCGGCAACTGGATATCGGTGATGGTGTAGCCCTGGTCTTCCACCGGCAGGAACGAGGAGGGCAGGCGACTGAACATCCAGCCCAGGCCCACCAGCAATACCAGGTAGATCAGCAGGTAACGGCCACTGCGCTTGAGGGCATAGGCCACCCAGCCTTCATAGCGGTCGGTGAGGCTTTCAAAACGCTGGTTGAACCAGCCGAAGAAACCGCCCTTGGCATGGTGCTCGCCCTTGGGGATCGGCTTGAGCAAGGTGGCGCACAGGGCCGGGGTCAAGGTCAGGGCGAGAAACGCCGAGAACAGGATCGAGGTGGCCATCGACAGCGAGAATTGCTGGTAGATCACCCCCACCGAACCGGCCATGAACGCCATCGGCAGGAACACCGCCACCAGCACCAGGGTGATGCCGATGATGGCGCCGGTGATCTGGCCCATGGCTTTTTTCGTCGCTTCCTTGGGCGACAGGCCCTCGGTGGCCATGATGCGCTCGACGTTTTCCACCACCACAATCGCGTCGTCCACCAGAATGCCGATAGCCAGCACCATGCCGAACATGGTCAGCACGTTGATCGAAAAGCCCAGCAGCAACATGGTGGCAAAAGTGCCCATCAGCGCAATCGGCACCACCAGCGTCGGGATCAGCGTATAGCGCACGTTTTGCAGGAACAGGAACATCACCGCGAACACCAGCGCCATTGCCTCAAGCAGGGTGTAGACCACCTTGGTGATCGAGACCTTGACGAACGGCGAAGTATCGTACGGAATCTTGTACTCCACATTGGCCGGGAAATAGCGCGACAGCTCGTCCATCTTGGCTCGCACCAGGGTGGCGGTGCTCAACGCGTTGGCGCCGGGCGACAGCTGTACGCTGACGGCGGTGGAGGGCTTGCCGTTGAGGCGCGTGGAGAACTGGTATTCCTGGCTGCCGACTTCCACCCGCGCCACATCGCCGATGCGCACGGTGGAGCCGTCCGGGTTGGCCTTGAGCACGATGTCGGCGAACTCGGCCGGCGTCGACAACTGGCCCTTGACCAGGATCGCCGCGGTGATTTCCTGGGTATTGGTACCCGGCAAGTCACCGATGCTGCCCGCCGAGACCTGGGCGTTCTGCGCGCTGATCGCCGCGTTCACATCGGCCGGCGTGAGGTTGAAACCGATCAGCTTCTGCGGGTCGATCCAGATCCGCATGGCACGCTCGGCGCCGTACAGCTGGGCCTTGCCCACACCGTCCAGGCGCTTGAGCTCGTTCATCACGTTACGCGCCAGGTAGTCGCTGAGCGCCACGTCATCGAGCTTGCCGTCGTTGGACGTGAGGGTCACCAGCAGCAGGAAGCCGGCGGAGACTTTCTCCACCTGCAAGCCTTGCTGGGTAACGGCTTGCGGCAGGCGCGGCTCGACCGCTTTGAGGCGGTTCTGCACATCGACCTGGGCCATTTCCGGGTTGGTGCCCGGTTGGAAGGTGGCGGTGATGGTGGCCGAACCCAGGCTGCTCTGGGATTCGAAATACAACAGGTGATCGGCGCCGTTGAGCTCCTGCTCGATCAGGCTCACCACGCTTTCGTCCAGGGTCTGCGCCGATGCACCGGGGTACACCGCGTAGATCTCTACTTTCGGCGGCGCGACGTTGGGGTACTGCGCCACCGGCAACTGCGGGATGGCCAGCAAGCCGGCCAGCAGGATAAACAGGGCGACCACCCAGGCGAAGATCGGGCGGTCAATAAAGAACTGCGGCATGGCGGGTTATTCCTTTACGAGCGGGCTGTCGTCCACTTCAACTTTTTCACCGGGGCGCGCGTGCTGCAGGCCTTCGACGATGATGCGGTCACCGGCTTTGAGACCGCTGCTGACGATCCAGCGATCGTTGACCACCGCGCCCAACTCCACCGGCTGCTGGCTCACGGTCTGCTCGGCGTCCAGCAGCAAGACCATCGGGATACCGGCGCTGTCACGGGTGATGGCGCGTTGCGGCACGCTGATGCCTTGCTTGTCGACGGCTTGCTCCAGGCGCACCCGTACAAAGCTGCCGGGCAGCAGGTCGAGGTCCGGGTTGGGGAACTCGCTGCGCAGGATGATCTGCCCGGTACCCGGGTCGACGCTGATCTCGGCGAACAGCAACTTGCCCGGCAGTGGGTACAGGCTGCCGTCGTCCTCGATCAGGGTGGCCTTGGCCTGGTCCTGGCCGACTTGCTTCAGGCTGCCGGCACGGAAGGCGCGGCGCAGGTCGTTCAGCTCGCGGTTGGACTGGGTCAGGTCGGCATGGATCGGGTCCAGTTGCTGGATGATCGCCAGCGGCGTGGCCTCGTTCTGCCCGACCAGCGCGCCTTCCGTCACCAGCGCCCGGCCGATGCGCCCGGAAATCGGCGCGGTCACAGTGGCGTAACCCAGGTTCAAGCGGGCGCGTTCCACGGCTGCCTTGTTGGCGGCGACTTCGGCGTTGGTCTGGCGTACGGCGGCGCGGGCGTTGTCGTAGTCCTGGCCGCTGATGGCGTTGCCTTCCACCAATTGGCTGTAGCGCTGCTCCTGCAGGCGCGCCTTGAACGCATCCGCCTCGGCCTTGCTCAGGTTGGCCTGGGCGCTGTCGAGGTCGGCCTTGAAGGGCGCGGGGTCGATGCGAAACAGCACGTCGCCCTGTTTCACGTCATGGCCTTCCTTGAACACCCGTTGCATCACCACGCCGGCGACCCTTGCGCGCACTTCGGCGATGCGCGGCGCGGCAATGCGCCCGCTCAGTTCGCTGCTGATCGACAGGGGCTTGGCTTCCAGGGTTTCGATGCGCACTTTGGCCAGGGGCATTTGCGGCGCTTCGGCGGCGGAGTCGCCACACGCGCTCAGGGCCAGGGTGAGGGCCAGCAGGCAAAATGGCGCAAACAGATTCTTCGACATGCTCTTATCCCAATATTGACTGGCGCATCCTAAAGTCACCTGCGCCGTGGTGCTGTGAAGCTGTGTAGCGGGTCTGTGAAGAAATGTAAGGTGCGGCGCGCGGGGCGCCGGGGGCGTATATCCTTGCACAATCCTGCAAACATGGAGATGCCATGTGGGAGGGGGCTTGCCCCCGATAGCGGTGTATCAGTCGAAATACGCTTCACTGAGCCACCGCTATCGAGGGCAAGCCCCCTCCCACATGGGATTTGTGTACGACCAACAACTGTATTTTCTGGAAACACCTTTATGCCCAACATCCTTCTGGTGGAAGACGACGCCGCACTCTCCGAGCTGATTGCCAGCTACCTGGAACGCAATGGCTACCACGTCAATGTGCTCAGCCGTGGCGACCATGTCCGTGAGCGCGCACGCCTGAACCCGCCGGACCTGGTGATCCTCGACCTGATGCTGCCCGGCCTCGACGGCCTGCAGGTGTGCCGCCTGCTGCGTGCCGACTCGGCGGGCCTGCCGATCCTGATGCTCACCGCCCGCGATGACAGCCACGACCAGGTGCTGGGCCTGGAAATGGGCGCCGACGACTACGTGACCAAGCCCTGCGAGCCACGTGTACTGCTCGCCCGCGTCCGCACCTTGCTGCGTCGCAGCAGCCTGTCCGAGCCCCAGGTGGCCAACGACCAGATCATCATGGGCAACCTGTGCATCGACCTGTCGGAGCGCACCGTGACCTGGCGCGATCTGGCGGTGGAGTTGTCCAGCGGCGAATACAACCTGCTGGTGGTGCTGGCGCGGCATGCCGGTGAAGTGCTCAGCCGCGACCAGATCCTGCAACGCCTGCGCGGCATCGAGTTCAACGGCACCGACCGCTCGGTGGACGTGGCCATCTCCAAGCTGCGTCGCAAGTTCGACGACAACGCCGGCGAGGCGCGCAAGATCAAGACGGTGTGGGGCAAGGGCTACCTGTTCAGCCGTTCCGAGTGGGAATGCTGAGCCATGTTTCGTGTATTGCTGCGCCTCTACCTGATCACCATCGTCACCTACAGCCTGGCGATCTATTTGATCCCTTCGTTGGTGATCCAGCTGTTCGAACACCGCTACATGAACTACAACATCGAGCAGACCCGCGGCCAGCAAAAGCTGATCGTCAAGCAATATCAGCGGGCGCCGGTAGAGCGTTGGTCACAGGTGACCGAGCAACTGGGCCGCGATTTTGCGCCGCTGAAAGTGCAATTGCTGTTGCGCCAGGACGCCAGCTACACCCCGGCGGAAGAACAGCTGCTGGAGCAGGGCAAGTCGGTGGTGCGCCTGGGCGAATGGGGCTGGATGGAGCAGATCAGCTCGCCGATCAATGAGCAATTCGTGGTCAAGCTGACCATTCCGCCCGACCCGATGGACATGAACGTGCTGTATTGGGCGATCAACGTGCTGATCGTCGCCGCGCTGCTGGCCTGCCTGCTCATATGGCTGCGTCCGCACTGGCGCGACCTGGAACGCCTGAAAAGCACCGCCGGGCAACTGGGCCAGGGTAACCTGGCTGAACGCACCGGTCTTCCGGCCAGTTCCAGCATCGGCAGCCTGGCATCGGTGTTCGACGCCATGGCCGACGACATCGAGCACCTGCTCAACCAACAGCGCGATCTGCTCAACGCCGTTTCCCATGAACTGCGCACACCGCTCACGCGCCTGGATTTCGGCCTGGCCCTGGCGTTGTCCGAAGATTTGCCCGAGGCCAGCCGCGAACGCCTGCACGGCCTGGTGGCACATATCCGCGAGCTGGATGAACTGGTGTTGGAGCTACTGTCCTACAGCCGCCTGCAAAACCCGGCGCAACTGCCGGAGCGGGTCGAGGTGGTGCTCGATGAGTTTATCGACAGCGTGCTGGGCAGCGTCGACGACGAACTGGAAAATCCCGAGATCGTCATCGATGTCGCGCTCGACTGTGCCGTGGAGCGCTTCAGCCTCGACCCGCGCCTCACCGCCCGCGCTTTGCAAAACCTGCTGCGCAACGCCACACGTTACTGCGACAAGCGCATTCAGGTCGGCGTAAAGGTCTGCGCCAAGGGGTGTGAAATCTGGGTGGACGATGATGGCATCGGCATCCCGCTTGACCAGCGTGAACGCATCTTCGAACCGTTCTACCGCCTGGACCGCAGCCGTGATCGCGCCACCGGCGGTTTCGGCCTGGGCCTGGCCATCAGCCGGCGCGCCCTGGAAGCCCAGGGCGGCACCTTGACGGCGTTGGCGTCGCCATTGGGTGGTGCGCGGTTCCGGTTGTGGTTGCCCAGCGCCGGCTGATCAGAGCACCTTGACCGCACGGCCGATCGCCTGGATCGGCCCGGTGGGCTTGCCGGTCGGCGAGCCCTGTGAGTCTTCCAGGGTCAGTTCGAACAGCTGGTTCTGTGTCAGCGGCGGCAGTTGGTCCAGCGGCACCGACAGTGTCTGGCCCGGCTTGACCAGCCCCAGGGACACCGGCCCCTGCCAGCCATCACCTTTGGTCCAGAACTGCAGGGCCTTGTCGCCCGGCACGTCCATCACGCCCAATGGAATCAATTGGATCTGCTGGTCATTGCTGGCCTGGATCACCCAGCCCGGCGCCTGGCTTTGCGGGGCGACCAACACGACCACAAAGCTGGGTTCAAGGACAGGCGGACGCGTCAGCAGCAGCGCGGCGAGGACCAGCGTGGTGACCATCCCGGCACCGGCCAGGCTGCGCCATACGGCGAGCAGGTTCCACCAGGGGGGGCGGGCACTTGCCGTGTGGCGCTCGATGCGTCGCCATAATTCAGCGGAGGGGGGCACGGGCTCCGCCAAGGCGGTCAGCGGCAACAGACGCTGCTCCCAGGCGTCCACTGCGGCACGCAGTTCGGCGTCGTGCTGGAGACGTTGTTCCACCTCGGCGCGCTGTTCGCCGGGCAGGGTGCCCAGCACGTATTCGCCGGCCAGTTCGTCCAGAGGGGTGCTCATGCCATGCACTCCCGCAGCGCGGCGAGGCTACGTTTGATCCAGGCTTTGACGGTCCCCAGCGGGGCGTCCAGTTTCCGGGCGATTTCGCTGTGGGAAAAACCGTCGACATAGGCATGCAGGATGCACGTGCGACGGGTCGGGTCGAGCTGCTCCAGGCAGGTATGGACTTGCCCGGAGCGTGTGCTGAATTCAACAGTGTCGGTGGCTGCGACCTGCTCGTATTCATCGCCCAGCGGCACTTCACGGTAGTGGTTGCGAACCACATTGAGCGCCAGGTGCCGGGTCACGCTGAACACCCAGCCACGGGCCGAACCGCGGCTGGGGTCGAAACTGCCGGCACCACGCCAGATATTGATGAACGCGTCGTGCACGATGTCTTCGGCCAGCGCTTTTTCGCGCACGATGCGCAAAGCCACGCCGAGCAAGCGACTGCTGTCCTGCTCGTAGAGCTGGCGCAAGGCGCGTTGCTCGCCGCGGGCGCAGGCCCGCAGGCAAGCTTCGTAATCAAACACGTGGTGCTCCCCCCCAACGATCAGTATGGGGGGCAGCGTAGCCGACTTTGCTCAGTTGGCCGCCCAGAAGATGTAATCCGCCTGGTATTTCACCACTTCCTGCTTGCCTTTGCTGGCCGTGGTGCACGCGCTGCTCGGCGCCACGCCACCCTTGAGCGCCACGCGCTGGATGTAGCTCACGCCGCTCATTGCACCCTTGCCTTCGGCCGGGTTGGCCTTGACCAGTTGATACGGCAGGTTGCCCGCCCCCGCCGGTGCCACGGCCAACTGCGTGCCGGTGATTTTCGAGCCGTCCTCGGCCTGCCAGGTGGCCGGTGGGCCGAAGTAGGTGCCGACTGGTTTACCGCTGCGGTCGTTCAACACTGCCTTGGGCCCGACAAAAGTCCACTCGGTCTGGCCGGCGGCGTTGGCTTTGTCGCGACACTCGTAGGTGATTTCGCCAACGCCGGTGGTCTCCAGTGCCACTTTGTGGCCGTCCGGCACCTTGATGCTGTCGGGCAGGTCGGCCTGGGCAAAGGCGGCAGGCGCGGCGGCGAGCAGGGCGGTGAGGCAGAGCAGTGCTTTAGCGTTCATGGGTACTTCTCCATTTCAGTGAAACAGCGGGGTAACTGAGAGGACTACCCATGGCCGGCACGATTGGATGCAGCGATTAGAAAATAAACCTGAGAGGGCGCACACTGTGTCCCCCCGTTTTACCCGAGGAGAGATTGGCAATGACTGGTGTGCACACGTCTGCTCAACAAGGTTTTTCTGCCCAGGCTGTTACCTACGCCCAGGGGCGACCGGATTATCCGCGGCAACTCACCGGCTGGCTGGCCGACACGTTGCGCATCAGCGCGCAGTCCAGCGTGATTGACCTGGGCGCCGGCACCGGCAAGTTCACCCGCTTGCTCAGCACCCTGGCACCGACCCTGATCGCGGTCGAGCCGGTGGCGGCGATGGGCGCGCAGTTGACCAGGCTGCTGCCGGATGTGCGCCTGCTCAACGGCACCGCTGAATCCATCCCATTGCCAGGCGCCAGCGCCGATGCAGTGGTGTGCGCCCAGGCGTTCCACTGGTTTTCCACCGAAGCCGCACTGACGGAGATACATCGCGTGCTCAAGCCTGACGGCCGCCTTGGCCTGGTGTGGAATGTGCGAGACGAATCGGTGGATTGGGTCGCCGCGATCACCGACATCATCTCCCCGTACGAGGGCGATACCCCGCGCTTTCATACCGGGCGTTGGCGTGACGCGTTCAGCGGCAAGTATTTTTCCCAACCCGAAGTCACCTGTTTCCCCTATAGCCATGTCGGCAGTCCTCAAGAGGTGATCATGGATCGCTTTCTCTCGGTGAGCTTTATTGCCGCGCTGGACGATGAGCCCAAGGCCCGCGTTACCGCGCAATTGCAGGCGCTGATCGACACCCATCCGGCGTTGAAGGGGAAGGACACCGTGGCCTTTCCGTATAAGACCCAGGCTTATGTCTGTCATCGACTGGCCTAAAAGGCATAAAGTCAGATCATATTGGTATAAGTCGTTATAAGAAAAATCGCTATCCTGCGGCCAGAAATTTATAAGGCCGCAGGTAGCTGTAATGGATGTGGGTAATTTTGGTTTTGTGGTTGCCGGTCTGATCGTGGGTTTTATCGTGGGCATGACCGGTGTGGGCGGCGGTTCGTTGATGACGCCGATCCTGTTGTGGTTCGGCATCAACCCGGCCACTGCCGTGGGTACCGATCTGTTGTACGCCGCCATCACCAAGTCGGGTGGGGTGCTGGTACACAGCAAGAACAAGAATATCGACTGGACCATCACCGGCTGGCTGACCCTGGGCAGTGTGCCGGCGGTGTTGCTGACGCTGTGGTTTCTGGCCAGCCTGCATACTGACCCCAGCGCCATGAATGCAGTGATCAAGCAGGCGCTCGGTGTGGTGCTGCTGCTGACGGCGTTGGCGATTCTGTTCAAGAAAAGCCTGTTGGCGTTTGCCCAGCGGCATGCGGGCGACAGCTATCACATGAGCCCGCGCAACTTGAATGCGCTGACGGTGGTGACAGGGGCGATCCTCGGCACCATGGTGGCGCTGACCTCCATTGGCGCGGGTGCGCTGGGGACGGTGGCGTTGTTTATTCTTTATCCGTTTCTGGCCACGCGGCGGCTGGTGGGGACTGAGATTGCGCATGCCGTGCCGTTGACCCTGGTAGCCGGGTTGGGGCATGCCAGCATGGGGAATATGGATTGGCATCTGCTCGGGTTTTTGTTGATGGGGTCGTTGCCGGGGATCTATATCGGTAGTCATATGACGGGGAAGTTGCCGGATGGGGTGCTGCGGCCGTGTTTGGCGGTTATGCTCATGGCCATTGGTTATAAACTGGCTTTCTGATTGGGGGCATATCCGTTGTTCAGGTAACGGCCATTTAGGGTTCCGCCATCACCTAAATAACGGATATACACACAGTCAAAAACCTCAACCCACTACGCCAGGCCCATTCCCAATCTGCCAGACAAACGGCGGCTCAGCCCCATTGACCACCCAATTCCCCACAATCCGCGCCTTGTAAATCAGCGGATTATGCGACGACACCGTCCGCGCATTCCGCCAATGCCGATCCAGCGCCTTACCCTGGCGCACATCCGAAGCCCCCAGCGCATTAAACAACTCGCTGGTCGCCCGCTGAATCAACGACGACACCACCACCTGTGCGGTAGCCGACTCAATCTCGGCCGCCACATTGGCTTCGCGCTCTACCGCATCGTCGCCCCCGAATCGCGCCACATACGCCCGTTGCGCGGGCAGTGTCGCCTTCAGCGCGCTCGCTTCGGCGGCATACACCAGCGCCGCCACTTCACCCACCACCTGTTGAATCTGCGCATCCTGGCTGACATGCGCCGCATTGCCATGGCTGTAGATGCGCTTGCGGCTGCGCACCTGATGCGCCACATCGCGCAGTGCGGCACGGCCGATGCCCGCCAAGGTGGCCAGCAGCACCAGTTGGTAGAACGCGGTCTGGTATTTGAAGCGCGTGGCAAAGTCGATCACGTTGTCCGCCTCCACCACCGCATCGGTAAAGCGCGACGTGCCGCTGCCGGTGGTGCGTTGGCCAAAACCGTCCCAGTCGTCACTGTGTTCCACGCCAGGCTGACGGGCGCGGGTCGCGGCGATCACGTCGCCACCGGTGTCGCTGCGTTGGGCGTACACATCGATCCAGTCGGCGAAGATGCTGCCGGTGCTATAGAACTTTTCTCCGTTGAGCTTCCACTGGTCGCCGTCGGGGCTGACCTGGGTGACCACGTCGCCAATGGCCACGTTGCCGATCTCGGTCCAGGCACAGCCGACGATATCGCCGTCCACAAATCGCTTGAACCACACATCGCGTCTGGCGCCGGGCGGTGCATTCAGGCGGTCTTCGGCAAAGGCGAAGTGCCCGCGCAGGGCCTGGGGCACGTTGGAGTCGGCTTCGGCCAGTTCGATCAGCAGTTCGAACAACTGCGGCAATGAAGCACCACCGCCGCCATACTCCACCGGCACGCGCACCGCGCCAAACCCCGCCTCCTTGAGCCATTGGATCGGCTCATGGGGCAGGGTGCGGCTGTGTTCGCGTGCTACGGCGCCTTCGGCGATGCGCTGGAAGATCGGGCGAAAGCGTGCCGCCAGCGTGGGGTAGTCGACGCCGGTGGACAGCGGGTTGATGACGTGATGTTCGGTCATGGCGAGGTTCCTGGGCAGTGATCGATGTAGAGGCGATTGCACAGTCCGTGCCGGGTGCCGGGGCGCGTATTTACGGGGACAAACGTCGAGTCACTGTTGCCCTGGCAACAGCGGATCGACAAACCCGTGCAATCCAGGACACTGGCGACGGCGCACGGTATTCAACGCAGCCCGCATGGCGCGGGCGTTTCCCAGCCTGGCACGCTTGCTGCTCAAGCCCTGGTACATCCCTTTTGTGCGAGGTACCGTCCGATGACTCAACACGCCGTGAAATTTGCCTACTGGGTGCCCAACGTCAGCGGTGGGCTGGTGGTCAGCAAAATCGAGCAACGCACCCACTGGGGCATCGATTACAACCGCAAGCTGGCGCAATTGGCTGAGGCTGCCGGCTTCGAGTACGGCCTGACCCAGATCCGTTTTACCGCCGGCTACGGCGCCGAGAACCAGCATGAGTCCGTGGCATTCAGCCATGCGTTGCTGGCTGCAACCACCAAGCTCAAGGTGATCGCCGCGATCCTGCCCGGCCCGTGGCAGCCGGCGCTGGCGGCCAAGCAATTGGCAACCATCGACCAACTCACCAATGGTCGTATCGCGGTGAATATCGTCAGCGGTTGGTTCAGGGGTGAGTTCCAGGCCATTGGCGAACATTGGCTGGAGCACGACGAGCGTTATCGCCGCTCCGAAGAGTTCATCCGCGCCCTCAAAGGCATCTGGACCCAGGATGACTTCACCTTCAAGGGCGACTTCTACCGGTTCAACAATTACACCCTCAAGCCCAAGCCACTGGGCCAGCCGGAAGTGTTCCAGGGCGGCAGCTCGCGGGCGGCACGGGACATGGCGGCGCGGGTGTCGGACTGGTACTTCACCAACGGCAACACCCCGGAAGGTATCAAGGCCCAGGTCGACGACATCCGTGCCAAGGCAGCAGCCAATAACCACTCGGTCAAAGTCGGCGTCAACGCCTTTGTGATCGCCCGCGACACCGAGGAAGAAGCGCGCGCCGTGCTGGCGGAGATCATCGACAAGGCCGACCCGGAAGCGGTGAATGCCTTCGGCGATGCGGCGAAACAGGCCGGCAAGGCGTCGCCGGAGGGAGAGGGCAACTGGGCCAAATCCAGCTTCGAGGACCTGGTGCAGTACAACGATGGCTTCAAGACCAACCTGATCGGCACGCCGCAGCAGATCGCCGAGCGCATCGTTGCGCTCAAGGCGGTGGGGGTGGACCTGGTACTCGCCGGGTTCCTGCACTTCCAGGAAGAAGTCGAATACTTCGGCAAGCGCGTGTTGCCGCTGGTGCGAGAGCTTGAAGCCAAGGCGGCAATCAAACAGGTGGCTTGATCCGTGCGAGCTTGATCCGTGCAAGTAGTGAGCGGGCTTGCTACAGGTGTTTTTCCAGGCGCAGGGCGGGCGTGTGGTCTTCGTAGTAATCGTTGATCAGGGCAAAGCGCCGATAACCGTTGCGCTCATAGAGGTTGAGGGCGCCGGGGTTGTCGGTGCGTACTTCCAGACGTATGCAGGTGTAGCCCTGTGCCACGGCGATAGCTTCCACGCCGTTCAGCAACTGCTTGCCCAAGCCAATGCCGCGTGCATGCTCGGCAATGGCAATCGAATACAGGCGCGCCGAGGAGGCGCCCCGACGAAACAACACCAGCGCATAGCCGAGTAACTGCCGGTCATTTTCCGCCACCAGCAACTGGCCGTGGGCGCGGCTGACCATCCACTGGAAACTGCGCGATGACAGCCGGTCGCTGCTGAAACAGCGCTGTTCCAGTGCCACCAGTTCAGACACATCGTTGGAGGTTGCAACGCGAAAGCAAAGAGCCATATGACCGCCGTAAAAGTTGCGTAACGAAACGGGACTTCTCTAAATGATCGTGCTTAATAGAAAAGGTCGAGTTCTCTAAAGCGGATCAACTATTATGTCGGCGGTACAAGGTCATTGGCGTGAAGTATCGGAGCAAACAGTCGCGACGACAATAACTGACAAGGGTTATTTTCTTGCCCCTATCAAAGGAACCCGTCAAGTCGTGATCATTGTCGAGCGCAAGGAAGATTGGGCCTCCTACTTCCCCAGCGAAGATATCGTCACCGCCCAGGAGTACCTGGAACAGACCCGGGAAACCGAGACTGGCAAGCGTGTGCAGGTGATCAACCTGTGCCGCGGCTATAAGTACCTGGGGCACGGTTATTACTGCTCGCTGCTGGCCGAAGCCCGCGGGCACAAGGTGATTCCGTCGGTGCGCACCATCAGCGAACTGACGAAGAAGTCGCTGTACGGGCTGGCCCTGGACGACCTGGATAAAACCCTCGATAAAGCCTTGAGTCATCATCTTTACAGCAATACCGAAGGCTTTACCCTGACACTTTACTTCGGCCGGACCAATATAGAACCGTTGCAGGACCTGGCCCGTCAGTTATTTGAAGCGTTCCCGTGTCCCATCCTGTTAGTTGATTTCAAAAGGAATAACGGCTGGCATATCGAAGGGATCAAGTCCGGTGTATTGCACAAGTTGCGCGATGACCAGGAAGATCAATTCGCCCATGCGCTGGACAACTTCAGCCGCAAGATCTGGCGCCAGCCGCGCTCACGTCGCCTGGCCCGTTATGACCTGGCCATCCTGCACGATCCCCAGGAACAGTTGCCGCCGTCCAACGCCAAGGCATTGGATAATTTCATCCGCGTAGGCAAGGGCCTGGGCATCGATGTGGAGTTGATCGAGCGCAAGGACTATTCGCGCCTGGCCGAGTACGACGCCTTGCTGATCCGCGAAACCACCAGTGTCGACAACCACACCTACCGTTTTGCCAAGAAAGCCGAAAGCGAAGGGCTGGTGGTGATGGACGATCCGGCGTCGATCCTGCGCTGTACCAACAAGGTCTACCTCACCGACTTGCTCAACAGCCACCAACTGGGCATGCCCGCCACCGAGATTCTGTACAAGGAACGACCGGAAGACTTCGAACGGGTCGGCGAGCGCCTGGGCTTCCCGCTGGTGCTGAAGATCCCTGACGGATGCTTTTCCCGAGGCGTGATCAAGGTTGAAAGCCAGGAGGCTTTGCTCAAGGCGACCGCCGAGTTGTTCGAGCATTCGGTGCTGTTGCTGGCCCAGGAATTCTTCTACACCGAGTACGACTGGCGCATCGGCGTGCTCAACCGCAAGCCGATCTTTGCCTGCCAGTACTTCATGTCCAAGGGCCATTGGCAGATCTACAACCACAAGGCCATCGGCCAGGACATCAACGGTGAATGCCGCACCCTGGCGGTCCATGAAGCGCCCAGGGCAGTGGTGGAGCTGGCGGTGAAGACCGCCAACCTGATCGGCGATGGCCTCTACGGCGTCGACCTCAAGCAGTCCGGTGACAAGGTGGTGGTGATCGAGGTCAACGACAACCCCAACCTGGATGCGGGCATCGAGGATGCGTACTTGCAGGACGACTTGTATGGCCTGGTGCTGGAGGAATTCGTGCGGCGCCTGGAGTTGAAGCGCCAGGGCCAGGTCTGGTGACCCGGCGATGATCCAGCGTTTCGACCTGACCGATGGCAAGCTGCAGGGCGGGGAGAGTGACGCAGCCCCGGTCATGTTGTTTAACAACCCTGACCTGGCCGAACGTGAGTGGCTGCGCGACCACCACAAGCTGGACGAACACGCCCTGGCCTCGGCCCTGGACCCGGACGAAGTCTCGCGTATCGAATTTCACCCCGACAATCTGTTCCTGATCTGGAAGCGGCCGGAGAACTACTCCGGCGGCGGCAACCTGGTGTTCGAAGTGTCGTCCTGCGGCCTGCTGTTTTCCCCCAGCCGCCTGCTGGTGATCGCCACCGACGAAACCCCGCTCAACGGCCTAGGCAAGCGCCGTCCGCTGCACACGCCGCTGGATGTGCTGCTCGATCTGTTGCTCAACAACATCCACCATTACCTCGGCCACCTGAAGGTGATCAAGCTGGTCGCCCGCGAGTTGCAGCAGCAGTTCAATGCGTCCATGAGCAACCACCACCTGATGCAGATGTTCAACCTCAGCGAGAGCCTGATCTATTACATCAACGCGCTGCACAGCAACGGGGCGGTGTTGTCGCGGTTGCGCAACCACGCGGAAAAGGAACATTTCAGCGCCGAGATCATCGGGCTGATCGATGACCTGATCATCGAGAACCACCAGTGCTACAAGCAGGCGGAGATCTATTCCAACGTGTTCTCCGGCCTGATCGATGCGCGTGGCAACCTGATGAACAACAGCATGAACAACCTGTTGCGCAAGCTCACACTGATCAACGTGGTGTTCCTGCCGCTCAACCTGATTGCGAGCATTGGTGGCATGTCGGAGTTCAGCATGATGACGGCGGGGACGCCGTGGTGGGTGTCGTATCCGTTGTTCCTGCTGGTGATGGGGCTTGGGGCGGGGTTGATGGTGTTGGGGCTGAAGCGGATAGCGGGCGGCGCCAATGTGGTATGAACACCGGCTCCTACAGGGGGGGTGTCGTTCAGGCGCCGGGTTGCAAGGTCAAGACCTCGAACCCATCCGCCGTCACCGCCACGGTATGTTCCCACTGCGCCGACAGGCTGTTGTCCTTGGTGACCACCGTCCAGCCATCCTTGAGGCTGCGTACTTTCGAGCTGCCCTGGTTGAGCATCGGCTCCACGGTAAACACCATGCCTTCACGCAGTTCCAACCCGGTGCCGGGACGGCCAAAGTGCAGGACCTGCGGTTCTTCGTGCATCTCGCGCCCAATCCCGTGGCCGCAATACTCACGCACCACGCTGTAGCCGTTGGCCTGCGCGTGGCTCTGGATCGCGTGGCCGATATCCCCCAGGCGTGCGCCGGGCTTGACCTGGCGGATGCCGGCCCACATGGCTTCAAAAGTCTGTTCCACCAGGCGCCGGGCCTTGGGTGCGACGGTACCGATCATGTACATCTTGCTGGAGTCGGCGATGTAGCCGCCTTTTTCCAGGGTGATGTCGATGTTGATGATGTCGCCGTCCTTGAGGATCTCCTTGGCGCTGGGCATGCCATGGCACACCACCTCATTGATCGAGGTGTTGATGCAGAAGGGGTAGTCGTACTGACCCAGGCTCGCCGGGCGGGCCTTGAGGTCATTGCGGATGAAGGCTTCGACGGCGGCGTCCAGCTCCAGGGTGGAGCGGCCGACCGCGACGTACCCATCGAGCATGCTGAACACCTGGGCCAGCAGGCGGCCGGATTCACGCATCACCGCCAGTTGTGCGGCAGTCTTGATCATCAACTGCGCCCCCGGATCAGGTCGGGCTTGTCCAACAACAGTTTGTTGATCAGCTCGTTATAGGGCAGGTGAGGATTGAGTTCGGCAAGCAGCCCGATCTTGATCCAGAATTCGGCCTGGGCGTTGATGGAGCGGTCCATCGCGGCGCTGGCCAGGCGCAGTTGTTCGTGCAGTTGGTCGGTGATCTTGACGATGCCCATGGTGTTCACTGTGTGGTGTCAATATACAAAGCGTATATGTTTCGTATATCGATAGTAAACCCCTGGCCGCCAAATGGCGCTTGACCATTGACTTGCCCGCAGGCCGCCGGTTAGTTTCGTCACATGACATTTCAAGCCTTTCGTAGCCAGCCAAGCATTATTACCGCCATTCCTCATTTGGCGGGATAGCACACGGCTGTACCCAAACCCGCCCTAGAGGCGGGTTTTGTTTTTCCGTCTCCAGGGTTTCTGACAAAAAGCCAGGAGACACCCATGAGCACCTGCACCGCGCCTCACACCGCCGACCCGGGACTGCTTGAGCATTACGTGAAGAAGATTCTTGCCGCCCCGGTATACGACCTGGCGGTGCGCACGCCGTTGCAGGCGGCCCCGGCCCTGTCGGCGCTGCTGGGTAACCAGGTGTTGCTCAAACGCGAAGACCTGCAACCGACCTTTTCCTTCAAGATTCGCGGCGCCTACAACAAGCTGGTGCAGCTTACGCCTGAGCAAAAAGCCCGTGGCGTGGTGACCGCGTCGGCGGGTAACCACGCCCAGGGTGTGGCCCTGGCGGCACGGGAACTGGGGATCGAGGCACGCATTGTAATGCCCGCCAGCACCCCGGAACTCAAGGTGCTGGGCGTGCGTTCACGCGGCGCCGAAGCGGTGCTGCACGGCGCAAGCTTCCCGTTTGCCCTGGCCCACGCGCTGCAGTTGGCCGAGTGTTCCGGGTGCACCTTTGTTTCGCCCTTCGATGACCCGGACGTGATCGCCGGCCAAGGCACCGTCGCCATGGAGATCCTGCGCCAGCAGCAAGGGCCACTGGACGCGATCTTCGTGCCGGTGGGCGGTGGTGGCCTGATCGCCGGCGTCGCCGCCTACGTCAAATACCTGCGGCCCGAGATGCGCATCATTGGCGTCGAGCCCGAAGGTTCCAGCTGCCTGTTGGCGGCACTGCGGGCCGGTGAACGGGTGATACTACCCAGCGTCGACGGGTTTGCCGACGGCACGGCAGTGGCGCAGGTCGGCGCGTATGGCTTCGAGATCTGCCGCGACTGGGTGGATGAAGTCATCACTGTCAGCAACGACGAACTGTGCAGCGCCATCAAGTTGATCTACGACGACACGCGGTCCATCACCGAGCCTTCCGGTGCGTTGGCGGTAGCGGGCATCCGCCACTACGTGGCCCGTCATCAATTCCGCGGACAGACCCTGGTGGCGATCAACTCCGGGGCGAACATCAACTTCGATAGTTTGCGACATGTTGCTGAAAGGGTGGCTGCACAGGGCGCCGTTTAACTTGAAGCCCAGGGTTAAACGATTAATCGCAGCGGTTCGACGACGATTCCGTCGACACTGTTCAACCTCTATAACAACGCACAGTGCTTATGAGGAAAGGTTACAACAAGGGCAGTTTTTGCCGAGTAGGCTTGGGAGTTACAAGCGTCTGCCAGGGTCGGCAAGACGTGGCGGGCACGCGCCTGCCAGGTTCATGACAATCTGTTGGCAGTCTCAGAAAAGGAGAGGTTGACCATGCTTTCGGAACTAGAGCTTCGCAGCATCATTGAAGGAAGTTTCCTGCCTAAACGGTGCGAATGCACCAAAGCCGAAGATGCCTCGCTGACGATCAAGATCTATGACGACCGTGACCGTGACCGGGTGGATTTGGAAGTCAAAGGTATCAACGCCGACAAACTCGACAGCAGTCGAGCGATTTGCAACCTGATTGCCGGGTTGCGCGAAGACCTCAAGCACACCCATGCACCCGCCCTGCAACGCGCGGGAGGGCGCAGCTTCTATTAGCTTGACGCTTGAGTATGAGGGACCGAAGACCTGTGGGCCTGGATAAACGCCAGGCCCAATACGGTTTCTGTTGCCACCGCCAGCAGGATGCCTGGCCCCGCATTGCCCTTGATCCACTCACCAAACCCCAATAGCGCCAGCACCAGGCACCCGGTGACAAACCCGGTGGTCAGGGCGCGGCGCGTGTCTGAAGGAGGCGCGTGACGGGCGCGGTAGAACATGATGCCGATGCCCAGGAAGAGCGCGGCGTTGCGGCGCGACACCATCCCGGTGGCGTTGGAATACTCCACGCTCCACAACCACAGCAGCAGGTCGGGACGCAGGCCCCAGACCAGTGCGAGGGCGAAGCACAGCAGGGCGGTGAAGGTGGCGAGGGTACGGAAGTTCAAGCGCGTGGCGAATCCTTTCAGCCTTATGACAAGCCCGCAAGCGTACGCCTATTTGTGCGGGCCTGGCTCTATTGTTTCAACGCCTCAGTTCTGGAAGTCGCAGGCTTCGGACATTTTTCGGTAGCTCACGTCTTCCACCTTGCCTGCTTTATCCAGGAACTTGATATCCGCCTTGATGACCTTGCACTCATCGGTCGGGGTTTCGTTCATGGCCAGCACCTTGTCGATATTCATCGGCAGGCCGTAGTGGTAAGGCACGGGTTTGACGGCGACTGTTTGATCGTCGGCCTGGGCCAGGCCAGACGCAGCCGCCAGTGCAAGGGTGGCACCGAGCATCAACGTGCGCAGTTTCATGGTGTTTCTCCGCAACAAGTGGGTACAACTTCACTCTCGGCTTGCGGGATTAACCATCGATTAAAGTTTGCCTGGCTGACAAAAGCTTCATCCAAGCTGATGACGATAGGGCAGGTCCGGCCCGGTCTTGCCGCAGGTCATCGCCGCGGCGCGAATGGCAAAGCCCAGCATGACGTCGATCTGTGCCCGCGTGAGCTGTTGCAGGCCCTCTACCGAGTCAAGCTGCTGCTCGGTCAGCCAGGCAATCAACGCCGCCTGGAAGGTGTCGCCGGCCCCCACCGTGTCGGCCATCACCACCTTGACTGCCGGTTGCGACCAGTTGCCGTGCTGGCGGCTGAACACACTGGCACCGTCGCCGCCACGGGTGAGGAACACCAATTGGCAACGGTGTTGCAGCCAGCCCTGCAGCACGCTTTCCGGCGACTGGTCCGGGTAGAGCAGGTGCAGGTCTTCGTCGCTGACCTTGATCAGGTCGGCATGCTTGACCAGCTCCGCCACGCGGTCGCGCCACAGCTGGATATCCGGCTGCGGGTTGAGGCGCACGTTGGGGTCGAGGCTGATCAGGCGTTTGCCGCTTTCGCGCTTGACCAGGTTCAGCAGGGTGTCGCCAATCGGCTGCACCACCAGGGAAAACGAGCCGATATGCAGGCCGCGAATGTCAGCCCCCAACGCGGGCAGGTGGGCGACTTCCAGCAGGCGGTCGGCGCAGCCTTCGCCTCGGAAGTTGTACTGCGGTGAGCCATCGGCACCCACGGCGACCATCGACAGGGTGGTCGGTGCGGCGAACTCCACCAGGAACTGCTCGCTCACGCCTTCATCCTTGAGCACCTGCAACAGGCGGCGGCCAAGGAAGTCGGTGGACAAGCCGCCGAACAACCCGGCCTCGATACCCAGGCGGCGCAGGCCTACCGCCACGTTGAACGGCGAACCGCCGGCAATCGCCTTGTAGTTGACCTTGGAAGCCTGCCCGCTGGCATCTTCCTCGCTGAAGAAATCAAACAGCGCTTCACCACACACCAGATACATAGTCGTTCGCTCTTAAAGGGTTGCCACGAGTTGTTGATAGCGCTCGTAAGCCTGCTGGTAGGCGCCTACGCTGGCCGCCACCGGCAGGGTCCGGCTGGCGGGGTCGACGCTTACGCATTTGTCGCACAGGCTGGCCAGCGCTTCGCCGGACTGGCACCACGCCGCCTGGATCGCTGCGCCCAGGGCCGCGGCTTCGCTTTGTTCGGTGCAGACCACCTCGGTGTTCATGATGTCGGCCACCATCTGCCGCCACACCGGGCTCTTCGAGCCGCCGCCGATCAGGCGGATGCTCTGGCTTTGCAGGCCGGTCTCGCGCAGCAGGTCGAGGCCGTAGCGCAGGCCGAAGGTGGTGCCTTCGACCACGGCGCGGCACAGGTTCGCGCGGGTCAGGTTGGTCATGGTCAGGCCGTGCAGGCTGCCGGTGGCGTGGGGCAGGGCGGGTACACGCTCACCGTTGAGGAATGGCAGCATGCTCACGCCGTCGGCGCCGATGGGCGCCTGATCGACCAGGGTGTTGAACGCGGCCAGGTCGAGGTCGAACAGCTCGCGCATGACCCCGGTGGCGTTGGTCAGGTTCATGGTGCAGATCAATGGCAACCAGCCGCCGCTGGATGAGCAAAACGTCGCGACCGAAGCCTGGGGGCTGACGTTGGGTTGGTCGGCAAATGCATACACGGTGCCCGATGAACCCAGGCTCATGGTGATCACGCCGGCTGCGATATTACCGGTGCCAATGGCGCCCATCATGTTATCGCCGCCGCCGCTGGACACGATGGCGTTGGGGTTGATGCCCAGGCGTTCGGCGATGGCCGGCAGGATCGTGCCGACGCCTTGATTCGCTTCGATCAACGCCGGCAGCGCCGCTTCAAGGCGGCCGCTGGGATCGATGTGCTTGAGCAGGTCCACATCCCATTCACGGCTGCGCACATTGAAGTAGCCGGTGCCGGAAGCATCGCCATACTCGGCGACGGCGCGGCCGGTGAGCCAGTAGTTGAGGTAGTCGTGGGGCAGCAGGATATGCGCAATGCGTGCAAACAGGTCCGGGTGCTGTTCGCGGGTCCACAGCAGCTTGGACACGGTATAACCCGGTGCAATCGCCACGCCGAGGCGTTCCAGCGAGCCGTTCTCACCGCCCAGATAGGCCAGCAGGCGCTCGTTTTCAGGCGTGGTTTCGGTGTCGCACCACAGCTTGGCCGGGCGCAATACCTCACCGTGTTCATCCAGCAGCACCAGGCCATGTTGCTGGCCGGACACGCCGATACCGAGGATATCCTGGCCGTCCACGCCGGCCTGTTGCAGGGCGCGGTGGGTGGCCTCGGTGAAGGCCTCCAGCCATTCCTGGGTGTGCTGTTCGCGGCGACCGTTGGCGCCGCTGATCAGGGTGTGCGCCGCAGCGCCGAGGCCGAGTACCTTGCCGCTGGAGGCGTCGAGAACGATGGCCTTGGTGCCCTGGGTGCCGCAGTCGATGCCGAGAAACAGGTTTTGCTGGGTCATGAGGGTGTGCTCAGCAGTTTATTGTTCGAGTTGGCAATGCATTCCAATGTGCAAGGGGGCAAGCCCCCTCCCACATGTTCAAGTCGGTTTCTTCAGGAGGTGCTTCAGGGTTTCGGTCACGCCGTGATCACGCAAGCTTGCATAACACCGTTCGAACGCTGCCACAAACTCGGCCGACTTGGGAATAGCCGTGCCAAAAATCTCTTCCACCCCCAGCAGGCGCTTGCTGATCAGTGCATCGTCACTCACCAGTCCCTGGCAGAACTCGGCACGCGGGTCGGGGATCTTGTAGCTCACGCCATGTTCATCCACGCCTTTCAGGTACAACGCCCAGGCCGCTACCACCAGCGCCGCACGCTGCGTCTCGCGCCCATCGGCAATCAACCGGTTGATGGTCGGCACGGTGAACTTGGGAAACTTCGACGAGCCATCGGAACACACGCGCTCCAGTTGATCGGCAATCGCCTGGTTGGAGAAGCGGTCTACCAACGTCTGCTTGTACTCCGTCAGGTCGATGCCCGGCACCGGCGCCAGGTTCGGCGTGACGTCCAGGTCCATATAGGCGCGCATGTAGGCCACGAACAGCGGGTCATTCATGGTCTCGTGCACAAACCGATAACCCTTGAGAAAACCCAGGTAGGTCAACGCCAGGTGGCTGCCGTTGAGCAGGCCGATCTTCATTTCTTCATAGGGCGTAACGTCATCGGTGAACTGCACGCCGACCTTTTCCCAGGCCGGGCGCCCGTTGACGAATTTGTCTTCCAGCACCCACTGCACAAAGGGTTCGCACACCACCGGCCAGGCGTCGTCGATACCGTGCTCGTCATGCAATTGCAGGCGGTGGGCGGTGCTGGTCATCGGTGTGATGCGGTCGACCATGGCATTCGGGAAGCTCACATTGGCCTTGATCCAGTCGTGCAACTCGGCATTGTGCAGCGCCGCGAACGCCAGCAGGGCCTTGCGGGTCACGGCGCCGTTGTGCGGCAGGTTATCGCAGGACATCACGGTAAACGCCGGGGTGCCGGCGGCGCGGCGCTGGGTCAACGCGGCGCAGATAAAGCCGAACACGGTTTTCGGTGCGCTCGGGTGCGCCAGGTCGTGGCGGATCTGCGGCAGGTGGGCCATGAACTCGCCGTTGCTGTCGTCGATGCAGTAGCCGCCTTCGGTGATGGTCAGTGAGACGATGCGAATGGCCGGGTCGGCCAGTTTGTCGATCAGCGCCTGGGCGCCGTCTTCGGCCAGCAGCATGTCGCTGATCGAGCCGATCACCCGCACCTCGGTGTCGTCGGTGTCGCCCAGTTCGTACAGGGTGAACAGGTAGTCCTGGCCCGCCAGGTCGTCGCGGGCCTTGCGGTCCTCGGCACGCAGGCCGACGCCGCAGATGCTCCAGTCCAACCCTTCGCCAGTGTTCATCAGCGCATCGGTGTAATACGCCTGGTGCGCACGGTGAAAACCGCCGACGCCGATATGGGCGATGCCCTGGGTGGTGCTGGCGATGGCATAGGTGGGCAGCTTCACTTGCGGTGCCAGCTGGGTGAGGTTGTGTTTATTCAGTTTCATCAGCTCAATCTCGCGAAATCAGGCGGCAGCGCGCAGTGGGCGGGCCACGGCCACGCCATCGGTGTCGAACAGATGGCAGTGCGCCGGGTCCAGGTGCAGGTGCAGCGTCTCGCCGTACTGGCTGGCCATGTCGCCACGGATGCGCATGGTCAGCGGTTCGCCATTGGCGGTGATGACGTGGCAGAAGGTGTCGCTGCCCAGGCGCTCGCCGACGTCGGCGGTGACGGTCAGGGTGGTTTGGCCGGGCGTGGCGATTTCCAGGTGCTCCGGGCGAATGCCCAGGGTCACCGCGCTGCCGGCGCTCAGGGTGGCGCTGCTCAACGGCAGGCTGATGGTGGTGCCGGCATCCAGTTGCACTTCACAGCCCTGGCCTTCGACGTGGGTGACCTTGCCTTTGAGGAAGCCCATCTTCGGCGTGCCGAGGAAACCCGCCACGAACAGGTTGGCCGGCTGGTGGTACAGCTCCAGCGGCGAGCCGACCTGCTCGATACGGCCACTGTTGAGTACTACTACTTTGTCGGCCAGGGTCATGGCTTCGACCTGGTCGTGGGTCACGTAGATCATGGTCGCTTGCAGTTCTTTATGCAGGCGCGCCAGTTCCAGGCGCATCTGCACGCGCAGGGCGGCGTCGAGGTTGGACAGCGGTTCGTCGAACAGGAAGATCTTCGGGTTACGCACAATCGCCCGGCCAATGGCCACACGCTGGCGCTGGCCGCCAGACAGTTGCTTGGGCTTGCGCTCCAGCAACGGCCCAAGTTCCAGGATGCGCGCCGCTTCGCTGACTTTGCTTTCCACCAGTTTCTTGTCGACACCGGCCAGGTCGAGGGCAAACGACATGTTCTTGCGCACGCTCATGTGCGGGTACAGCGCATAGGTCTGGAACACCATGGCCAGGTCGCGCTTGGCCGGGGTCACTTCGGTGATGTCGCGCCCGTCCAGTTCGATGGTGCCTTCGCTGACTTCTTCCAGGCCGGCGATCAGGCGCAGCAGCGTGGATTTACCGCAGCCCGAGGGGCCGACGAACACCACGAATTCCTTGTCGTTCACTTCCAGGTCGATGCCCTTGATGATGGAAAAGCCTTCGAAGCCTTTTTGCAGATTCTTGATTTTCAGGTTGGCCATGAGGGGCCTCCGCTAGGAATTATTATTTAACGGCGCCGAAGGACAGACCGCGCACCAGCTGTTTCTGGCTGATCCAGCCAAAGATCAGGATCGGCGCGCAGGCCAGGGTCGACACGGCGGACAATTTGGCCCAGAACAGCCCTTCGGGGCTGGAGTAGGAGGCGATCAGCGCGGTCAGCGGCGCGGCGGCGGACGAGGTCAGGTTCAGCGACCAGAACGCCTCGTTCCAGCACAGGATCAGCGACAGCAACACGGTTGACGCCAGGCCACCCTTGGCAATCGGCAGCAGTACACGGACCATTTCCTGCCATAGGGTGGCGCCATCCAGGCGGGCGGCTTCGAGGATGTCCTTGGGGATATCCTTGAAGTAGGTGTAAACCATCCAGACCACGATCGGCAGGTTGATCAGGGTGTAGATGATGATCAGCGCGATGCGTGTATCCAGCAGGCCGAAGCTCTTGGCCAGCAGGTAGATCGGCATCAGCACGCCCACCGGCGGCAGCATCTTGGTCGACAGCATCCACAGCAGCGTGCCTTTGGTGCGCTGGGTTTCGTAGAACGCCATGGAGTAGGCGGCCGGCACCGAGATCAGCAGGCACAGGGCGGTGGCGCTGAAGGAGATCAGCACCGAGTTCCACGCATAACTGAAGTAGTTGCTGCGCTCGTTGATGTGCAGGTAGTTCTCCAGCGTCGGCGTGAAGATGAACTGCGGCGGCGTGGCGAACGCGTCGATCTCGGTCTTGAAGCTGGTCAGCACCATCCAGAAGATCGGGAAGAAAATCAGGATCGCGATGGCCCAGGCCAGGGTGCCGAGCAACAGGCTTTGCAGGCGGCGGGATTGTTGAAGCGTCATGGCGCGGCCCTCAAGGCTTGTCAGTCAGGTTTTTGCCGATCATCCGCACCAGGATGATCGCCGCGATATTGGCGATGACCACGGCAATCAAGCCGCCGGCCGAGGCCATGCCCACGTCGAACTGCACCAGCGCCTGGTTGTAGATCAGGTACGCGAGGTTGGTCGAGGCGTAACCGGGGCCACCGTTGGTGGTGGTGAAGATTTCGGCGAACACCGAGAGCAGGAAGATCGTTTCGATCATCACCACCACGGCAATCGGCCGGGCCAGGTGGGGCAGGGTCAGGTGCCAGAAGATCGCGATGGCGCCGGCACCGTCCAGACGCGCAGCTTCCTTTTGTTCCTGGTCGAGGGACTGCATGGCGGTCATCAGCAGCAGGATCGCAAAGGGCAGCCATTGCCACGACACGATGATGATGATCGACAGCAACGGGTAGTGCGCCAGCCAGTCCACCGGCTCGGCACCGAACAGCTTCCACACGGCAGCGAGAATCCCCGACACCGGGTGGAAAATCAGGTTCTTCCAGATCAGCGCGCCGACGGTAGGCATGATGAAGAACGGCGAGATCAGCAGCACCCGCACCAGGCCACGACCGAAAAACTCACTGGCTTCGAGCAGGGCACTGATCAACACACCGAACACCACACTGATCAGCAGCACGCTGCCCACCAGCAACAGGGTATTGGTGGCGCCGGGCAGGAAGCCCGAGTCGGTCACGAAGTAAGCGAAGTTTTCCAACCCCACGAACTCGTTTTCACCGGGGTAGAGCAGGTTGTAGCGGATCAGCGAAAAGTACAGGGTCATGCCCAGCGGCACGATCATCCACAGCAGCAGCAAGGCCACCGAGGGGCTGACGAGGAACCAGCCGGGGTTGGCCAGGCGGTTTTTGGCGGGTGTATTCATTAGGGTCAAGACCAGTCAGATACGAATCGGAGCGCGGTCAATGTGGGTGGGGGGCTTGCCCCCTCCCACATTTGACTGTGGGTGGGGCTGGGTTATTTGGGGTAACCCGCCCGCTTCATCTCACGCTCGGTGGTGGTCTGCGCGGCGGTCAAGGCTTGATCCACTGTCTGCTGACCGGTCAGCGCGCCCGAGAAGAACTTGCCGACCTGGGTGCCAATCGCCTGGAACTCAGGAATGGTCACCAACTGGATACCGATATACGGCACCGGCTTGAGCGTCGGTTTGGTCGGGTCCGCGACTTTCAACGATTCCAGCGTCACCTTGGCAAACGGTGCGGCTTTCATGTACTCGTCGCTGTAGGTCGACTTGCGCGTGCCTGGCGGTACGTTGGCGACGCCGTCGGTCTTGGCGACCAAGGCACCATATTCCTTGGAGGTGGCCCAGCTGGTGAACACCTTGGCGGCGTCCTTCGCCTTGGAACTGGTCGGGATCGCCAGGCTCCAGGAGTACAGCCACGACGTACCTTTGTCGGTCTTTTCATGAGGGGCAAAGGTGAAGCCGACATGGTCAGCCACTTTGCTCTGGGTCTTGTCGGTGACGAACGAGCCGGCCACGCTGGCATCCACCCAGATCGCGCACTTGCCGCTGTTGAACAGCGCCAGGTTTTCGTTGAAACCGTTGCTGGAAGCGCCCGGCGGGCCGGATTTCTTCATGTTGTCGACGTAGAAGTTCAGTGCGTCCTTCCATTCAGGGCCGTTGAATTCCGGCTGCCATTTCTCATCGAACCAGCGCGCCCCGTAGCCGTTGGCCAGGGTGGTGATCAGCGCCATGTTCTCGCCCCAACCGGCTTTGCCGCGCAGGCACAGGCCGTATTGCTCTTTGCTCTTGTCGGTGAGTTTGCTGGCGAATTCGCCGATCTGGGTCCAGGTCGGGTGCTCGGGCATGGTCAGCCCGGCGTCCTTGAACAGATCGGTGCGGTAATAGGTGATCGAGCTTTCGGCGTAGAACGGCAGGGCGTACAGCGAGCCTTTGACGGACAAACCGTCACGTACTGAAGGGAAGACATCGTCGAGGTCGTAGGACGCCGGCAGATCCTTCATCGGCTCCAGCCAACCCTTGGCGCCCCACAGTGCAGCTTCGTACATGCCGATGGTCAATACATCGAACTGCCCACCCTGGGTGGCGATGTCGGTGGTCAGGCGCTGGCGCAGTACGTTTTCTTCGAGCACCACCCAGTTCAGCTTGATCTCCGGATGCTCGGCCTCGAAGGTTTTCGAGAGCTTTTGCATGCGGATCATGTCGCTGTTGTTGACGGTGGCAATGGTCAGGGTCTGCGCGCCAAAGCTGACGGCGCTGAGGGTCATGCAGGTGGTCATGCAGGTAGAGACGAGCAGTGCTTTTGCTGTGAACTTCATCGCGCACTCCATTTCCATGCCCAGGGGGCTACGGAAGGACAGTTATTGTTGTTGTGTCTTCCTACAAGGAGTCAGGAAGAGTGTGCGTCGATTACAGCCTTGAAACGGCGATGTGACAAATCCTTGGGAGCACTAGGACTGATACTTTTTTGCACTTGAGTTCAGGTGGGGGCTTGACGCCGGCGGGCATCCGAAAACCTGGCGCCCTGAATAGCGCGGTGGGGCCAGGTCTTCGCAGGTTACGATGCTACGACTTAATAGGCTCTTTTTTCATGCGTGGTCAGCTCTTTGATCCACTGTGGGTCCACAGGCTTGCGCCATTGGCCACGGGTGTGAATTTTCAGGCCTTTTGCGTCCCACTCGGCCATCTTCTTCTTCACTGACTCGGTGTACTCGGATGCCCTGCATGAAATTTCGGCCCAGGGGTCGACGATCCAGGCGTCTTTCCATTCGGATTGTGAAAAATCAATGGTGGCTTTACCTCCCGAGGCCGGTCCGCCGACAACTGTGAATACGTGGTCGCCTCCTTCCACATACCATGTTTGGGCCTTTCCTCCGCTTTTTTCGATGATGTTTTCGGATAGCAAAGCCATTTCCCCACAGTTTCCAGCCCCGGACTTCACAATCAGGTTTGGATGGTTCAACGCCCCAGGCGGTACGGTGTTGCGCAACCAGTTAATCGTCATATCTGCGGCCTCAGTGCGGGCCAGGTCCGCTTTTGAGTGCATTTGGTTAGCAGGCCCCAGGCCGGTGGCTTTCATGGAACGGTTCACGCTGTCTTGCGCTTGTTGTGCGTAGAATTTGTTTTGCTGTTCAGCGGTCCACGATGTGAAGTTGGCGGGATGGTCCAGCGCGGTAACCTGGTTGGGTTGCAAGGCAATATCCGCTTTATCAATCGCTTTGGCCCGCTGTAGCTGATAGACAACCTCGCGTTGCTGTTCATCCGTCAGATTCTTGCACATTGCTTTTAACTCATCGATGTCCTCTTTCAAGTAGCCCGTGCGCTCCAGATCTTCAAAGGCAAATTTCAATTTTGGCAGCGCAATGAAATTGGCATCAAACGGTAAGTTGGCAGCACCTTGACGGATGCTGAATTTATTCCGGTAAGCCCTCACCATCGGCAGCTCCCTACGCGTGCATTTATTGAACGTCAGCTGGCTGCCGGGTGTCTCCTCCAATCGTGCGTAGTAGAACTCGGCGGTATCCGCCTCGATCACCAGGTATTTGGCGGTACTGCCGTGTGCCTTGTCGTTAACGATCACCCCACGCAGTTCACGTTTATCGTCGACAGCATCAGTGATGCGGTTGAGCTTGACCACGCGTGTTTCTCGCTCCAGCCCCTCACTGTGTTGTGCGCTGAAAAAGCCGAATTCGGGTTCATTTTTGAGTGTGCCGGTGATTTTTGATTTGTAGACGATGGGCTTGGTCCCAGGCACCGGATGCAATTTTGGCCCCCTTTCGCCGTCGACCATTTTCCAGCGGCGGCGTTCGAAAATCACAAACTGGCCCTTGCGCAGGAACTTCGGCGCTGAGGGAAACAGGCGCACGTGCTCAAGCGCCTGAAGTTCCTGCTTCAATTCGCCGGATACCTCCTCGATGAACTTGGTAAAACAGACGTCGTTGGCACCGCGCTTGACGCGGCCGCCGATACTGGGGGCTGGGCACCAGGCTTCAAAGCTTTCCAGCGGCGTGTAGTGGTCGGCTGACTCCAGGTCTCGTAGCAAGCCTGGTTGGCGAGAGTCGTAGCGGTAAACCTTGCCCTCGTTGATCAAGTCGAAGCCATGGGTGCGCGTGACGGTATAGGCATCTGCGGCCAAAGGCTTTTCGGTGACCAGGGCTTTTGTGCCGTCGGAAAAGGTTTCTTGTTTCAGGACCGAGGATGTGTCAGACACAAAACCCTCAAGCGCAGGACCATAAGCGGCCATGGTCTTTGCGTCGTAGGCATACCACTCATTGCCCTGGCGTATGGCGGTGATGTTGGCCCGGTCCTGAGCCCCGGAAAGCCACACGCTGCCATTGGCCATGTCAGCTGTCTGCTCAGTTAGCTGGCCATCCTGAAGCCGGCTCAACGAGCGGATTGATTGCGTGGTAGTGGCAGCCGTGAAGTCCTTGAGCTCAATTGCTTCAACCTCTTTAACGCCAAACTTCTCGATAAACCCCGCGGATACCTTGGCAGCCGCCCAAGATGCAGCAGATTTGGCCAAGCCCCACAAATTGCTGGCGCCCTCTGTGGCAACAAGGATCGCGACATCAATGCCAAGGTCTACGCCTGCTTTCAGGAATTGGCCGTGATAAAGGTCTTCCAAGCTGCTGGTGCCGGGCAAGGAGTGCCATATGGCCTTGAAGAAGTCACGGGGTTGCGTGGCCGTTTCAAGTGTATTGCTGGACCAATTACGGTGAAGGTCGACAAAGTCGGATTTGTACAGGTATGTGGAGTCGACCATCACTTTGGCCAATTTCGATAGTCTTCCAGCCACATAATGGGGGGAGAACGCGTCATTTTCCTGGTGGGCAGGGAAGGACACCGGTAACGGCCAGGGTTCGTTATTGTCATCCAGGAGGCGTTGATCGGTGGCTCTCAAAACGACTTCTGATTTAACCCCCGATTTAGGTTCAGTGCCGGTCTTGAAAGCCTCGGCATCGATTTCCAGGCTGACTTTTTGGCCTAGGGGGGTATCCGGATCAATGTCGGCAATTCTTACAATCTGGCCCCACGTCGGGTAAACCGCAAAATCTCTTCTGGCCCCGTTGTAGATCGACGTGATCACCATGCCGCTGCCGGCGCCTTCAACGTTCAAAAACTCTACGTCGCCATAAAGCAGGCTCTTGCGCTCTTCGACAGGCAGCTTGTTGAGCATGTTCTCGAACAGTGTCGTGGTATGCCGCCTGCGAAGATTGAAATCCGCCTTTATAGCCTTGTCGAATTCATCGTTGATCACTGGAAAGCCAGGTTCCCCGGCCTTTTTACGCAGGCTGTCGAAATCCACATGATTGCCTTCCTGCCCCCAGCTTTCATCCAGCCTGCCTGCTTCATAGATTTCTGCCAGGCTATAGTGTCTCCCGCTGATCAAACCAGCGAGTTCGTTTTCAATCATAAAGCGTTTTTCATAGTCGATATGGCTGCCGAACTGTTCTCTTAGTACTTTCAGTGCCATGTCCCTTCTATTGGGCGCTTCAACTGTTCTCAGCCACTGGACGGCTTCGGCGGTGGCCTGGGTGGCTGCCTGGAGTTTCTGCTGGCTGTCTTTCAATTGCTCCAGGGTGTAGTTGTTCTTATCAACGTTGTTATGGATGGCCGCCCAATCCAATAACGGATTCATTTGCGCGTAGCTGTATATCTGCGCTTCCAGTGCTGAGATAGGCCGGATGTTATGAAGACTCATGATTTCCGGGTACGTCATGTTTGCGGTCGCGCCAGGCGCTGTCCATTCGATCCGGTTGACCGCAGTCGTAAACTCGACATCCTCCGGCGAGCCGAGCGTTACTTGTTTCGGTACATCCTTCACCAGTAATTGCGGTGCCGCCCCTTGTAGAAGCAAGTGCGCAACTGCCGGTGCAAGGTGACGAGGGATGCCTTTGTTCTCAATCAGGTGTTGCGTGAAGCGTTCGCGCCTGAGGTGAGTGCTGCGGCCAACGTTATCGTTGTCGGTCAAATCGGCTCCGGCAATGGTCTTGTGTTGAGTGCCGGCCGTTGGATCAACTTCCAGTATCAGGTACGTCAAAAGCAACTTCCTCAAGCTGGTTGAGGTTACAGCCACCTTAATGCGGGTTTGCAGATCGGTGGCGAGTTCAAGCGCATCACTGCAGGTAAGCAGTTGCTCCAGTGCCTGTTCAGGATCGGTACTGAGGTTGGTAACCCTACTGCTGAGGTAATTGAGGAGCGTGTTATTGGTGCCGATCCTTTTTTTCGCCTCTTCGACCAGCTCATCGCGTTGCGCGGCATTCAGCGGCAGTGGCGTCGACAGGAACCCCCAGCGATTGCCCAGCGGAGGAGAGTGGGGAGCCCGCGTCTGCAAGGCCTTCAGCAAATTGTCGTTGTCTGCTTTTGATGACACTGGGTACCAGTTGTTGTGCGAGATAAATTCGGCAACCGTTGTCACGCCCTTGGGTTGATGGGAAGAGTCTGGATCGACCACAAGGCGCCTGGAGCCGCTGTCCGGTGTCCAGTTTTCCAAGGCTTGGATCAGTCTGTAACGGTCGTTGCTGTCACCCACTGCGGTGTTTTGCCGGGCCAGCCAGCCCATTGTGTTTTCTGGGTTATCAGGTGGGTTGGGAAATTGTTGGGTGCGGCCCATCAAGGCAGCCTGTTGGTCAAATCTCGTGCTGCCGGGGGTGTCGCTGAGGCTATAAAAGTTGGCCACCCATTGGTAGGGAGCACCGTTGGATTCGGCGTGAAGCAGTGCAATGGGTTGTGTTTGATTCGCGAATGCCTGCGCTGCGGTTAGCACGGGCGCCAGCGCGTCAAAGTAATTGGGGTACTTTTGCGCGAACGCGGTGGCAGTGAAACGCTGTTCTTGCGCCCCAACCTTGCTAACCAGCGCGTTGTCCGTGGGGTCATAACGCAAGGAAGCCAGGTCAACCTTCTGCTCATGCGCCCACGCCTTGAAACCCTGGCTATTGAGGGCTTTGTGCAGGTAGGCCCGCCATTGACCGAACAGGCTGTTGGGCGGTATCAGTTGGATGATTTTCGATGCGGCTTGTTCGGGGGCGAGTTTCAGTTCAAGCATTGCACGATGAACAGTGGTGGCAAGCTCACCTTCGGCGCGCGCCAAAAGGTCTTCGGGGGTGTCCTCAGATTCCACAAGCGCCGCCCGGCTGGCTTTGATGGCGGCGGCCAGTTTTTCAAGTGGCGAGGGGGAGAGCGGCGTAGAGGCCAGCATTTGCGTCACGGCCTGCTGGTTTTGCCGTACGGCGACAGACTGGGGATCGTTCAACGAGGTGTCGACCAGTGCGCTGAAGGTTTGATTTTGAACCAATGCTAAGCCACGATTTAGCAAGGTGTTCAGTTGGTGTTCTTTCCAGTCGGGTTGTCGGGTGTCTGGCTGAGGGGGCATTTGCTCATTGTAGAAACGCATCACCTCGTTCAGTGTTGCGGTGGGCGGAGCAGGGTAGTGCACATTGGCATGAGAGCCTGCGGCCATCTGCTGCACCGCCTGCTTTATCTTGAGCCAGACATTACTCCACTCTTCTGACTTTTCTGACACATCGTTCAGGGTGAACGTGATTTCCACGCCTTTCACGTTGGCGGTCAGGGTGCCTGTGTCGGGGTTGATGCGGGCCGTCTTGGGATCAAGGCCTTGTTTCTGCGCAAAGTCGGTAAAAGTGGTGCTTGTGAACGCATTCAGAAGCTGCTGGCGAACTTGGTTGAAGGTTGAGTACTCGGGCACTTCATTGAGCATAGGTGGCGTATTGTCATTTCCACCATTCAGCGCTGGCAATTGTTTCAGCAGCGTCTCGCTGCACTGCCATGCCAGCGCCTCGTCGGCCTCCTGAACCCTTTGGGTTGCGGTCAACGGCGCATAGCGAGCGAGGCGTTGATCCAGTTGCTCCGCAGGCAGATCGACGATTTGTTGCTTGGCTTGCTGTTGACGTTGCTTGACGGGGGCATAGTGTTGCTCGTAAAGCGGGTCGGAATGACGTAGCGAAGGAAATGTTCCCTCACGAATCAACTGCCCAATGTTGAATAACGTATCCTCATTGTAGTTTCGGGAGTAATCATGGGGCAGTGGCACGCCATAGAAGTTGGTAATCAGCTCAGGAAACGCCCGGTCTCGCCCGAAAAATCTGAAAGGTTCACGACTGGAGCCCGCCACTTTTGTGACCGCTTTGAAAACCTCCGATGTTGCCCTTGAAAAACTGTCTTTGTCGTACTGGCTGATATCAATGTCGTGGTCCTCCTGCTGCAGGAGGAGGCGCCCGGCGGGGTCGATCACCAACGATTCACTATCGATGTCATGGGTTTGGGCAAACGATTTGAAGGGTTCCGAGCGAAGCGCATCATCCAGCTCGGCAAGGGCCAGGCCAAAAGTGGAGTCGGGCTCGACGTGAACCGTGTATTGGGTGCCTTTTAGAGCCAGCTCTTTATCGTTAAGCAACGCGTTGATCAGGGTGTAGGCTGTATTGATCGCCAACTCCGCATCAGCCTTGTCAACCAATGTGTCGGCGAACTTGCGCAGCGAGGCGTTGCCTGTGTCCTGGCTGGGGGGCGCGTTCTGCAGATCTCGACGTAAGCGCGAAGAAACAGGGCGAATTTTTGGCGCGCTGGGCACGGGACTATCAATGATTTCTTGAATCAACTGCTCGGCGTTTTTTTGCGGATCGAGCGCACTTGGCTGACCAAGAAGTTTCTCGACCTCTGCCCGTACTGCGGGAGCTGCCAGCGGATCAGGCGAACTCATCACGTGTTGCCTGATCTGCTCGAACAAGCTTGATTGTCCTTTTGTCGCTCTGAATCTGAGCAAGGATTCAATGCGCTGACGCGTGCGATCCGGCAGATCAACCGGCGGGGTGAAAGGTGTCTGGCGTTGGTCGATGGGGTTAGCGAAAAGTCCGATGACGATGGAGGTGACCGAGGTGCGGAGCGTGCCAGCCGGTGGTTTCGGGTTATCACGCTGCGCAGTGGTTGTGCGGTGGTTTGAGACTGGAAGCCCGATCATGAGAAGTCCTCAACAGCAGCGGATATAGGCAGGAAATTCCGCGTAAATGGAAAATGGAAGACACTTTTCTTACGTGGCAACCAGCGCTGTTAGGTTCCTTTTGAATTCCCCTATAGATCTATCTAGGGAGGCGTCGCTGTTTCAGGCGAGGTTCTGCTCAGTCAGTCGCTGCACCGCCAGGCGACGGTAGTGGGAAGGGGTCATGCCCTTGAGTTGCTGGAAGCGCCGGTTGAAGTTGGAGATATTGTTGAAGCCCGACTCGAAACACACATCCGTCACGGCTTTATCCCCATCGGCCAACAACTCGCAGGATTTGCTGATACGCAACCGGTTGACGAACTCGATGAATGTGCGCCCGGTGGCCTGTTTGAACACGCGAGAGAAGTAAGTGGGCTTCATGCCCAAGTATTCCGCCACTTCTTCGAGCGGCAACTCCCGCGCGTAGTGGGCGAAAATGTAGTCTACGGCGCGGTTGGTGCGGTCGATGCTGTGCTCGTCGGCCAGTTGCGGCGTGGTTACACCGGACAGCAGTTGGTAGTCCTCGCAGGCGCTCAACACGTCCAGCAGGATAAAGAAGTGCCCCAGGCGCGCCATGCCCTGGGCGTCCTCGATGCGTTGCATCAAGGTCATGGCCTGGGCGATGGTCTTTTTGCAGCGAAACTCGATGCCGGACTGTGCCCGCTCCAGCAGCGGCGCCAGGCTTTTGAGTTCGGCGAAGATGTGGCTGCCGTGCTCGAACAGCTCATCGGTAAAGTTCACCAACATGTCGCGCTTGGGCACCACCTCGTCTTCCTCCACCTGGCTGATCCAGTTATGGGGCAGGTTGGGGCCGGTGAGGAACAGACTTTCCGGGTAGAAGTTGCCGATGTAGTCACCGATAAACACCTTGCCGGAGCTGGCGACGATCAGGTGCAGCTCGTATTCCTTGTGGAAGTGCCAGCGCACCAGCGGGCAAGGGAAACCGTGTTGGCGATAAATAATGGACAGGCCGTTGTGGTCGTCCATCAGTTCGTAGGAAGGGTCGGTGATGCGCGTTGCTCGGGTCATGCTGCCGTCGCTTTATTGTGGTTGCTGCGTAGGATAATGCCCCCTTGCGCACGACCTCGCCAGCGTCGATGTTTATACGTTGCGGTTTTTTGCCTCGATCCACTGGGACATGTACTGCGTACTTTTGTGGGCATGGTGGCGCAGCATGCTGCCGGTGAAGTTATCGCGGCGATGGGCCGAAAGGCGCCCGCGGCACTGCTCCAGGCAGGCCACCAGCGCCGGGCCATGGATGTTCTGGTCATACCGTCTGGCCAGCAGTCGGCGACCGTCCTCCTGGGCCTGGTTCCAGCGTTCACAGTCTTGATACAGGGCCACCGCGGCTGCCGCGAGGGCCGGGGCGCTTTGTTCCACGGCACCAGGCCACGGCTGTTCATCCCCCATGGCCTCGGCACCGATCGGCGTGGTGACGTTTGGCGTGCCGCACAGCATCGCATCCGCCAGCTTGCCCTTGATCCCGGCGCCGAATCGCAAGGGTGCCAGGCAGATGCGCGCCGCGGACATCACTTGCAGGGCGTCTTCGGCCCAGTTCATTACATGAAAGCCCTGCGCCGGGTTGTGCAGGGCCGTGGCTTTGGGCGGGGTGTAGGCGCCATAAATGTGCAGTTGCGCTCCCGGGAGTTGCTGGCGGATCAGCGGCCACAGGCTGTTCTTCATCCACAGCACCGCATCCCAGTTGGGGGCGTGGCGGAAGTTGCCGATGCTGAGGAAATGGGCACGGTCTTCAAATGGCGCGAAGGGCTCGGTCGGCGGTTCCAGCATCAGCGGGCACCAGTGGAGCAGGGCGGCGGGCACCTTGAACTGCTCGGTGAGCAGGCGTGCCTCTGCGTCGGAGATCATCAGGCTGATGTCACAGCGATAAATCGCGGCGATTTCGCGCTTGGCAATGTCAGTGTCGGCCATTAGCCGGAATTCTTCGTCCAGGGCCAAATTGAACAGGGCGCTGAAGTCGTTACTGTCTGGATGCGTCCTCAGGTGGTCCTTGAGGTGCTGGTGCCGGGCATCGCGCAGGCTTTGCAGGTCGCTGGTTTCCAGGACGCGAAGGGCATCGGGGCATTGTTTCTCGACACGCCAGCCAAACTGCTCTTCCATCATGAAGCGGTCGAACAGCACGATATCCGGGGCGAGTTCGCGGATAAAATCATCGAAACTGCTGTTATTGAGTTCGATTAGGCATTCGGCGATGCCCAGCGCGGGCAAATCGGCCTTGTGCTCGCCGATGGTTGCGGGGCTGCTGAAGGTTATGTCCCAACCTTGTGTCAGAAAGCTCTCAAGAATCTGCATCATATGCCCGCCTGCGGCCGAGGAACGCGGCTCCGGCCAGACATAACCAATGACCAGGACTTTGGTGGCAGGCTGATTCATCAACAACAGGTTCCTTGAAGGGCAGGGCGATCGGCGCGCAATTAAACCATAACCGGCGGCATGAGAATTTATGTCTGGCGGTAGGTAGCCATCGCACTTTGTGGTTAACTTCCGCCTCTCGAATTCGTTTCATCAAACCCAGCATAAGGATTCTGTTCATGGCTCAAGTCACCCTTCGTGGTAATCCTGTCCAGGTTGAAGGCGAACTGCCGAAAACCGGCTCCACCGCTCCTGAATTCAGCCTGGTTGCTGTCGACCTGTCGCAAGCGACCCTGGAAACCTTCGCCGGCAAGCGCAAGGTTCTGAACATCTTCCCAAGCGTTGATACCCCGACCTGCGCGACCTCGGTACGCAAGTTCAACGCCCAGGCCAACGACCTGAGCAACACGGTCGTGCTGTGCATTTCCTCTGATCTGCCGTTTGCCCAGAAGCGTTTCTGCGGCACCGAAGGCCTGGACAATGTGCTGAGCCTGTCGGACTTCCGCAACGCCGACTTCGCTGTCGACTACGGCGTTTCCCTCGCCGACGGCCCACTGCAGGGCCTGACCGCCCGCGCCGTGGTGGTACTGGACGAGAACAACACTGTGCTGCACAGCGAGCTGGTTGCGGAAATCGGCCAGGAGCCGAACTACGAAGCAGCCCTGGCTGTTTTGAAGTAACTGTTTCGGTACGTTACTGTCGTTTTGCAGTAACACGCGTGATGCATGATTGCGGCCTGGCCTAGTCCAGGCCGTTTTTATTTGTGTCTCAACTGCTTAGCGAAATAGCGGGCAGACTAAGATCAGAAGTTAAAAGTTGTAAGCCCAAGGTAAATAGCCGGTAAAGGCGCTTTTCTAAATGCGCCCCAGTGCTTATCTTTCAGCCTCCCAAAGAAGAAGCTCTCGCGCCCAATGGTTGATCACTCCATGCAATCCTCCCCCCGTAAGTCCCGCCGCTGGCTGTTCGGCCTGCTTGTGCTGCTGGTTATCGCCGGCCTGTGCTGGAAGTTCTGGCCCGGCAGCCATAAGGATGGCGCCGAAAAGCCCGCGGGCCATGCCGGCAAGACGGGGATGATGCGCCCGGGGTTCGGCGGCTCCGTCGGCCCGGTACCGGTGCGCGTGGCGCCCGCCGTGCTGGGGGAGTTCCCGGTGTACTACAAGGCGCTGGGCACGGTGACCGCGCTCAACACCATCAATGTGCGCAGCCGGGTAGGCGGCGAGCTGGTGAAGATTGCCTTTGAGGAAGGCCAGATGGTCAAGGCCGGCGACCTGCTCGCCGAGATCGACCCGCGCAGCTACCAGAACGCCTTGCTCCAGGCCCAGGGCACGCTGATGCAGAACCAGGCTCAGTTGAAGAACGCCCAGGTTGATGTGCAGCGTTACCGCGACCTGTACGCCCAGGACAGCATCGCCAAGCAGACCCTGGACACCGCCGAAGCGCTGGTCCTGCAATACCAGGGCACGGTCAAGACCAACCAGGGCGCGGTGGATGACGCCAAGCTCAACCTCGAATTCACCAAGATCCGCGCACCGATCAGCGGCCGCGTGGGCCTGCGCCAGGTCGACGTAGGCAACCTGGTGGCGGCCAACGACACCACCTCACTCGCGGTGATCACCCAGACACAACCGATCAGCGTGGCCTTCACTCTGCCGGAAAACACCCTGGAAACCGTGCTCACCCGCTACCACGCCGGCAACAAGCTGCCTGTAGAGGCCTGGGACCGTGGCGACGTGAAGAAGCAGGCCACCGGCGTGCTGCAAAGCCTGGACAACCAGATAGACGTCACCACCGGCACCCTGAAGTTCAAGGCGCGTTTCGATAACAAGGACCAGGCGCTGTTCCCCAACCAGTTCGTCAATGTGCACTTGCTGGCCGATACCCTGCATAACGTGGTGCTGGCGCCGTCGGCGGCGATCCAGTTTGGTAACACCGGAACCTTCGTCTACGTGCTGGACGGTGACAAGAAGGTCAAGATGCAGCCCCTGGTGGTCGGTGATTCCGATGGCGACAACACGGTGATCAAAGAGGGCCTCAAGGCTGGCGACCGCGTGGTTTTGGAAGGCACCGACCGCTTGAAGGACGGCAGCGAGATCGAAGTGGTCAACGACAGCAGCGAAGTGCCGACCACCCCGACCGAACACCTGCAAGGCAAGCCTGCGGCTAAAGGGGAGACCGGTTCCTCCGCCGGCAAGGCGCAAAAGGTCGGTTCATGAACCTGTCGCGGCTGTTTATCCTTCGCCCGGTCGCCACTACGCTGAGCATGCTGGCCATTGTCCTGGCCGGCATCATCGCGTACCGCTTGTTGCCGGTGTCGGCCTTGCCCCAGGTGGATTACCCGACGATCCGGGTGATGACCCTGTACCCAGGGGCCAGCCCGGACGTGATGACCAGTGCGGTCACCGCACCGCTGGAGCGCCAGTTCGGGCAAATGCCCGGCCTCACACAGATGGCCTCCACCAGTTCCGGCGGAGCGTCGGTGCTGACCCTGCGTTTCAACCTCGACATCAATATGGATGTCGCCGAGCAGCAGGTGCAGGCCGCGATCAACGCGGCCACCAACCTGCTGCCCAAGGATCTGCCGGCGCCGCCGGTGTACAACAAGGTCAACCCGGCGGACACTCCGGTGCTGACCCTGGCGATCACCTCCAAGACCATGCTGCTGCCCAAGCTCAATGATCTGGTGGATACGCGGATGGCGCAGAAAATCGCGCAGATCAGCGGCGTCGGCATGGTCAGCATCGCCGGCGGCCAGCGCCAGGCGGTGCGCATCAAGGTCAACCCCGAGGCCCTGGCGGCCAACGGCTTGAACCTGTCCGATGTGCGCACGCTGATCGCCGCGTCCAACGTCAACCAGCCCAAGGGCAACTTCGACGGGCCGACCCGTGTGTCGATGCTCGATGCCAACGACCAGTTGGTCTCGCCCGCGCAATATGCCGAACTGATCCTGGCCTACAACAACGGCGCGCCATTGCGCCTCAAGGACGTGGCGCAGATCGTCGACGGCGCTGAAAACGAACGCCTTGCCGCCTGGGCCAATGAAAACCAGGCGGTGCTGCTGAACATCCAGCGCCAGCCGGGTGCCAACGTGATCGAGGTGGTGGACCGCATCAAGGCATTGCTGCCCAGCATCACCGACAACCTGCCGGCCGGCCTCGATGTGACGGTGCTCACCGACCGTACCCAGACCATCCGCGCCTCGGTCAAGGATGTGCAACACGAATTGCTTATCGCCATCGCCCTGGTGGTCATGGTGACGTTCCTGTTCCTGCGCCGGGTCAGTGCCACGATCATCCCGTCCATCGCCGTGCCGCTGTCGCTGGTGGGCACCTTTGGCGTGATGTACCTGGCCGGATTCTCCATCAACAACCTGACGCTGATGGCGCTGACCATCGCCACCGGGTTCGTGGTGGATGACGCGATCGTGATGCTGGAGAACATTTCCCGCTATATCGAGGAAGGCGAAACACCATTGGCCGCCGCCCTCAAGGGCGCCAAGCAGATCGGTTTCACCCTGATTTCCCTGACGCTGTCGCTGATTGCAGTGTTGATCCCGCTGCTGTTCATGGCCGACGTGGTCGGGCGCCTGTTCCGTGAGTTCGCCATTACCCTGGCGGTGGCGATCCTGATTTCCCTGGTGGTGTCCCTGACCCTCACGCCGATGATGTGCGCACGCTTGCTCAAGCGTGAGCCAAAAGAGGAAGAGCAGGGGCGTTTCTACAAGGCCAGCGGTGCCTGGATCGATTGGTTGATTGCGCGTTACGGGAGCATGTTGCAGTGGGTGCTCAAGCACCAGCCACTGACCCTGCTGGTGGCCATCGCCACCCTGGGACTCACTGTATTCCTGTATCTGGTGGTGCCCAAGGGGTTCTTCCCGGTGCAGGATACCGGCGTGATCCAGGGCATTTCCGAAGCGCCGCAGTCGATTTCCTTCGCCGCCATGAGCCAGCGCCAGCAGGAGCTGGCCAAGATCATCCTGGCCGATCCAGCGGTGGAAAGCCTGTCGTCGTATATTGGTGTGGACGGCGATAACGCTACCCTCAACAGCGGGCGCCTGTTGATCAACCTCAAGGCCCACGGCCAGCGTGACTTGAGCGCAGCCCAGGTGATCACCCGTTTGCAGCCGGAGATCGACAAGCTGGTGGGCATCCGCCTGTTCATGCAGCCGGTGCAGGACCTGACCATAGAAGACCGTGTGAGCCGTACCCAGTACCAGTTCAGCATGTCCTCGCCGGACGCCGAGCTGCTGGCGCTGTGGAGCGACAAGCTGGTGCATGCGCTCAGCCAGTTGCCGGAACTCACTGATGTGGCCAGCGACCTGCAGGACAAAGGCCTGCAGGTGTACCTGGTGATCGACCGCGATGCGGCCTCGCGCCTGGGCGTGAGCGTATCGACCATCACCGACGCCCTGTACGACGCCTTCGGCCAGCGGCAGATTTCCACCATCTACACCCAGGCCAGCCAGTACCGCGTGGTGTTGCAGGCCCAGTCCGGCGAGACACTCGGGCCGGACGCGCTGAACCAGATCCACGTGAAAACCACCGATGGCGGCCAGGTGCGCTTGTCCAGTCTGGCCCATGTGGAACAGCGTCAGGCGCAGTTGGCGATTGCCCATATCGGCCAGTTCCCGGCGGTGATGATGTCGTTCAACCTGGCCCCCGGCGTCGCGCTGGGCAAAGGCGTGGAGCTGATCAACCAGACCCGGAAAGACATCGGTATGCCGGTGGGCGTGCAGACTCAGTTCCAGGGCGCAGCCCAGGCGTTCGAAGCGTCGCTGTCGAGCACCTTGCTGCTGATCCTGGCGGCGGTGGTCACCATGTACATCGTGCTCGGTGTGCTCTACGAGAGCTATATCCACCCGATCACCATTCTCTCGACCTTGCCATCGGCGGCGGTGGGAGCCTTGCTGGCCTTGCTGCTCAGCGGCAATGACCTGGGCATGATCGCGATCATCGGCATCATTCTGTTGATCGGTATCGTCAAGAAGAACGCGATCATGATGATCGACTTCGCCCTCGACGCTGAACGCAACCAGGGCCTCGACCCGCAGACCGCCATTTACCAGGCGGCGCTGCTGCGCTTCCGGCCGATCCTGATGACCACCCTGGCGGCGTTGTTCGGCGCGGTGCCGTTGATGCTGGCCACCGGTTCCGGCGCGGAATTGCGCCAACCGCTGGGCCTGGTGATGGTCGGCGGTCTGCTGGTGAGCCAGGTGTTGACGCTGTTCACCACCCCGGTGATCTACCTGTACTTCGATCGCCTTGGCCGCCGCTGGCGCAAAGAGCCGCAAAGCCTGGAGCCGGTTGAGTCATGAACCTGTCCGGACCTTTCATCCGCCGGCCGGTCGCGACCATGCTGCTGAGCCTGGCGATCCTGTTGCTCGGCGGTGTCAGCTTCAACCTGCTGCCGGTATCGCCACTGCCGCAGATCGATTTTCCGGTGATCGTGGTATCGGCCAGCTTGCCAGGCGCCAGCCCCGAAGTGATGGCGTCTACCGTGGCCACGCCGCTGGAGCGTTCGTTCGGCGCGATTGCCGGCATCACCACCATGAGCAGTTCGTCGAGCCAGGGCTCTACCCGGGTGATCCTCGCGTTCGATTCCGACCGCGACATCAACGGCGCGGCGCGGGAAGTGCAGGCGGCGATCAACGCCTCGCGCAACCTGCTGCCCAGCGGTATGCGCAGCATGCCCACCTACAAGAAGATCAACCCGTCCCAGGCGCCGATCATGGTGCTGTCGCTGACCTCGGACGTGTTGCAGAAGGGCCAGTTGTACGACCTGGCCTCGACCATTCTTTCCCAGAGCCTCTCGCAGGTTCCGGGTGTGGGCGAAGTGCAGATCGGCGGCAGCTCCCTGCCGGCCGTGCGCATCGAGCTGGAGCCCAAGGCTCTCGACCAGTACGGCGTGGCCCTCGATGATGTGCGCAACACCATCGCCAACGCCAACCAGCGCCGGCCCAAGGGCTCGCTGGAAGACAATGAGCGTAACTGGCAGATCCAGGCCAACGACCAGTTGGAAAAGGCCAAGGACTACGAGCCGCTGCTGATTCGCTACCAGAACGGCGCTGCCCTGCGCCTTGGGGATGTGGCCAAGATCAGCGACGGTGTGGAAGACCGCTATAACAGCGGCTTCTTCAATAACGACTCGGCGGTACTGCTGGTGATCAACCGCCAGTCCGGTGCCAACATCATCGAGACGGTGCGGCAGATCAAGGCGCAGTTGCCGGCGTTGCAGGCGGTGCTACCGTCCAGCGTCAAGCTGAGCCTGGCCATGGACCGCTCGCCGGTGATCACCGCCACCTTGCATGAAGCCGAGATGACCTTGCTGATTGCCGTGGGGCTGGTGATCCTGGTGGTGTACCTGTTCCTGGGGAATTTCCGCGCCTCGCTGATCCCGACCCTGGCGGTGCCGGTGTCGCTGGTGGGCACCTTTGCGGTGATGTACCTGTACGGGTTCTCGTTGAACAACTTCTCGCTGATGGCGTTGATCCTGGCCACCGGCCTGGTGGTGGACGATGCCATCGTGGTGCTGGAGAACATCTCCCGGCACATCGACGAAGGCGTGCCGCCGATGAAGGCGGCGTACCTGGGCGCACAGGAAGTCGGCTTTACCTTGCTGTCGATGAACGTGTCGCTGGTGGCGGTGTTCCTGTCCATCCTGTTCATGGGCGGGATTGTCACCAACCTGTTCCGCGAGTTTTCCATCACCCTGTCGGCGGCGATCATTGTGTCGTTGATTGTCTCGTTGACCCTGACCCCGATGCTCTGCGCGCGCTGGCTGAAACCCCACGTCAAAACGCAGATGACCGGTTTGCAACGCTGGAGCCAGAAGATCAACGACCGCATGGTCGCCGGCTACGCCACCAGCCTGGACTGGGTGCTGCGCCATCGGCGCCTGACCCTGCTCAGCCTGTTGCTGACCATCGGCATGAACGTGGCGCTGTACGTGGTGGTGCCGAAAACCTTCATGCCCCAGCAGGACACCGGCCAATTGATCGGTTTTGTGCGCGGTGACGACGGCCTGTCCTTCAGCGTGATGCAGCCGAAAATGGAGACCTTCCGCAAGGCGGTGCTCAAGGACCCGGCGGTGCTCAGCGTGGCCGGCTTCATCGGCGGCAACAACGGCACCAACAACGCGGTGATGCTGGTCCGCCTCAAGCCCATCAGCGAGCGCAAGGTCTCCGCCCAGGCGGTGATCGAGCGTCTGCGCAAGGATGTGCCGCTGGTGCCGGGCGGGCGCCTGTTCCTGATGGCCGACCAGGACCTGCAATTCGGCGGTAGCCGCGACCAGACCAGTGCGCAGTATTCCTACATCCTGCAAAGCGGCGACCTGGCGGCATTGCGCCTGTGGTACCCGAAAGTGGTCGCGGCGCTGCGCGAGTTGCCGGAACTCACCGCCATCGACGCCCGTGAAGGTCGCGGTGCGGCGCAGGTCACGTTGATTGTCGACCGCGACCAGGCCAAGCGCCTGGGGATCGACATGAACATGGTCACGGCCGTACTGAACAACGCGTACAGCCAGCGGCAGATTTCGACCATCTACGACAGCCTCAACCAGTATCAGGTGGTGATGGAGGTCAACCCGAAATATGCCCAGGACCCGATCACCCTCAACCAGATGCAGGTGATCACGTCCACGGGCGCACGGGTGCCGTTGTCGACCATCGCCCATTATGAGAACAGCCTGGCCGACGACCGCGTCAGCCACGAAGGCCAGTTCGCCTCGGAAGACATCGCCTTCGACATGGCGCCCGGCGTGACGGTGGAGCAGGGTACGGCCGCCATCGAACGGGCGATTGCCAAGGTCGGCTTGCCGGAAGACGTGATTGCCAAGATGGCCGGTACCGCCGATGCCTTCGCGGCCACGCAGAAGGGCCAGCCGTTCATGATCCTCGGCGCGCTGGTGGCGGTGTACCTGGTGTTGGGCATTCTGTACGAAAGCTACATTCACCCGCTGACCATTCTCTCGACCTTGCCCTCGGCGGGTGTCGGCGCCATGCTCGCCATTTACCTGACGGGAGGCGAGTTCAGCCTGATCTCCCTGCTGGGCCTGTTCCTGTTGATTGGGGTGGTGAAGAAAAACGCGATCCTGATGATCGACCTGGCGCTGCAGCTGGAACGCAATGACCGCATGGGGCCGCTCGAATCGATTCGCAGTGCCTGCCTGCTGCGCTTGCGCCCGATCCTGATGACCACCCTGGCGGCCATCCTCGGCGCCTTGCCGTTGCTGCTGGGTGCGGGCGATGGCGCGGAAATGCGCCGTCCCCTGGGCCTGACCATTATCGGTGGCCTGGTGTTCAGCCAGGTCCTGACCCTTTACACCACCCCGGTGGTTTACCTTTATCTCGACCGCGCGCGCCACCGCTTCAACGCCTGGCGCGGCGTGCGGACCGATGCTGCCCTGGACACTGCGCTATGACCGATTCAACCTTTGCCCGATTGGCCCTGTTCCGGGGTTCCCGCGTGGCGAGCCTGGTGCTCTGCGGCGTGTTGCTCAGCGCCTGCGCCGTCGGCCCCGACTACAAACGTCCGGAAGTGGTCGAACCGGCGCAATTCAAGGAAGCCAAGGGGTGGCGCCAGGCCACCCCCAGTGATTCCCTGGCCCGTGGCGCCTGGTGGGAGTTGTACGGCGACCGCCAGCTCAATGAGCTGGTGCTGCGCCTGAACAGTTCCAACCAGACCGTGGCCCAGGCCGAAGCGCGCTTTCGCCAGGCCCAGGCACTGGTGCGCAGTTCCCGTGGGGCGTTTTACCCCACCGTCGACCTGAGCGCCGGGAAAACTCGGGCCAGCCAGGGCACCGGCAGCAGCAGCGCCAGCCTGAGCAGTTCCAGCAGCGGTATCCGCGACACCCTCAATGCGCAGTTAGGCGTGAGCTGGGAAGCGGACATCTGGGGCAAGCTGCGCCGGGGCCTGGAAGCCAATGAGGCCAGTGCCGAAGCCAGCTCGGCGGACCTGGCGGCGATGCGCCTGAGCCAGCAGTCGGAACTGGTGCAAAGCTACCTGCAACTGCGCGTCATGGATGAACAGACACGCCTGCTGCAAGCGACCCTGGAGACTTATCAGCGCTCCCTGCAAATGACCGAAAACCAGTACCGCGCCGGTGTTTCCGGCAAGGACGCGGTGGCCCAGGCGCAGACCCAGCTCAAGACCACCCAGGCCAGCCTGATCGACCTGATCTGGCAGCGCGCCCAGCTGGAAAACGCGATTGCGGTACTGATTGGCGAGGCGCCGGCCAACTTCAACCTGGCGGTGAGCAAGGACATCCCGGCGCTGCCGCAGATCCCGGTGAGCCTGCCCTCGCAGTTGCTTGAGCGTCGCCCGGACATCGCCTCGGCCGAACGCTCGGTGATCGCCGCCAACGCCAATATCGGCGTGGCCAAGGCCGCCTACTACCCGGACCTGACCCTGAGCCTGGCCGGTGGTTACTCCAGCAGCACCTACGCCGACTGGATCAGCCTGCCGAACCGCTTCTGGTCGGTGGGGCCCAAGCTGGCCATGACCCTGTTCGATGGCGGCCAACGTTCGGCTGAAGTCGACCGCACCGTGGCCTCCTATGACGAAACCGTCGCCAAGTACCGCCAGACGGTGCTGGATGGTTTCCGCGAAGTGGAAAACTACATGGTGCAGCTCAAGGTGCTGGAGGACGAGGCGGTGGTCAGCAACGAAGCGCTGGCGGCAGCGCGTGAGTCGCTGCGCCTGACCCAGAACCAGTACAAGGCCGGGCTGATTGCCTACCTGGATGTGGTCACTGTGCAGGCCACGGCCCTGAGCAACGAGCGCACGGTGCTGACCTTGCTGCAGACGCGCCTGGTGGCCAGTGTGCAATTGATCGCCGCGTTGGGCGGTGGCTGGGATGGACAGACACCGATCGCCGACAAAAACTGAAGATCAACTCGATCCAATGGATGGGCTTGCTGTGATGAACAGGCGTGTTGAGGTTGGCGTGCCCGCTCACCACAATAAGCCCGCTCACCAAGTCCCACCGCCATATTTGGCCTCAACAAACCCTCGTTTTGAGTCATCCGATTGGCGTCAAAATGCCACTAATGGCGCTCTGATAATTAATCAAGTACTCAAGAATTATTCTCGCTACAATCGCCCGCTTTGCCATTTCGCACGAGCCTTTCGGGCTCGCTGTGCACGAGAAGTCCCATGCTCATCGGTAGTTACTCGCCCTCGCTGGTCGTGATCTCACTGTTCGTTGCGATCCTCGCTTCTTACACCGCGCTGGACCTTTCTGGCCGCATCGCCACCGCCAAGGGGCGCGCCGTTTACTTATGGATCACTGGCGGATCCATGGCGATGGGGGTGGGGGTGTGGTCCATGCACTTCATCGGCATGCTGGCTTTGCGCTTGCCGTTTGCCCTGGGCTTCGACCTGGGGATTACCGCGCTGTCGTTGCTGATTGCGGTGCTGTCCAGCGGCTTTGCCTTGTGGCTGGTCAGCCAACCGCGCCTGCCGGCCTGGCAGCTGGGGTTGGGGGCGCTGATCATGGGCACCGGCATTGCCAGCATGCACTACACCGGCATGGCGGCGATGCGCATGACGCCGGGCATCGATTACGACCCGACGCTGTTTGGCGCTTCGTTATTGATCGCGGTGGTGGCCTCCGGTGCAGCGTTGTGGATCGCCCATAATCTGCGCCGCAATACGCCGTATGTGCGCCTGGCCCGGGGTGGGGCGGCGGTGGTGATGGGTTTTGCCATCGTCGGTATGCATTACACCGGCATGGCAGCCGCACGCTTTGCCGATGAGAGCTTCTGCGGCGCGGCACTGAACGGTTTGAGCGGCAAGGGCCTGGATAACCTGGTGCTGGTTACCACCCTGGCGGTGCTGGCCATCGCTTTGCTGACGTCGTTGCTCGACGCACGCCTGGAAGCGCGCACAGCGGTTCTCGCCGACTCCCTGAGCCAGGCCAACCAGGAACTGACCCACCTGGCCCTGCACGACATGCTCACCGGCCTGCCCAACCGCACCTTGCTCGCCGACCGCATCCAGCAAGCCATGCAGGCGGTAAAAGAGCAGGGCGGCTGTTTTGCGCTGATGTTTATCGACCTGGACGGCTTCAAGCCGGTCAACGATGCTTTTGGCCACCATATGGGCGACCAGTTGCTGCGCGAAGTCGGCCAGCGCCTGCGCGAAGACTTGCGCAGTCACGACACCCTGGCGCGCATCGGCGGCGATGAGTTCGTATTGCTGGTGCAACTGACCCAGCCGGACGATGCCCTCGGCCTGGCCGAGCGCCAGGTGGTGCTGATCAACCGCGCCTTCCAGGTGGCCGAACATGAGTTGAAGATCTCCGCCAGCGTGGGCATCGCCGTGTTCCCGGGCAACGGCAATAACCCCCAGGAATTGCTGATGAACGCCGACGCCGCGATGTACCACGCCAAGGGCATGGGCAAGAACGGCTACAGCTTCTTTGATGCGTCGATGAACACCAACGCGCGCAAGCAATTGCAGTTGTTGCAGGACCTGCGCAATGCGGTGGAACAGCAACAATTTCGCTTGTACTACCAGCCCAAGTACGATGCGGCCAGTGGCATTGCGGTGGGGGCCGAAGCGCTGTTGCGCTGGGAGCATCCACAACAGGGCCTGTTGTTGCCGGCGACGTTTATCGAATTGGCGGAAAAGACCGGGTTGATCATCCCCATCGGCGAATGGGTACTCGATGAAGCCTGTCGCCAAATGAGCCTGTGGTACGCCCAGGGCTACGAAGATTGGCGTATCGCCGTGAACCTGTCGGCGCTGCAGTTCTGCCACGCCGGGCTGGTCAAGAGCGTGGCTCAAGCCCTTGAGCGTCATCGCTTGCCAGCCAACAGCCTGACCCTGGAAATCACCGAGACCACCGCCATGAGCGACGCCGATGCGAGCATGACGGTGTTGCAGCAGTTGTCGGACATGGGCGTCGATCTTTCCATCGATGACTTCGGCACGGGTTATTCCAGCCTGATGTACCTCAAGCGCCTGCCGGCCAACGAGTTGAAGATCGACCGTGGGTTTGTACGCGACCTGGAGCACGACAGCGATGATGCCGCCATCGTCTCGGCCATTGTCGCCCTCGGCCAGGCCCTGGGCCTGCGTATTGTTGCCGAAGGGGTGGAAACCGATGTGCAACAGACCTTTCTCACGCGCCTGGGGTGTAACTCCCTGCAAGGTTATCTGCTGGGCCATCCGTTGCCGGCGGAAGGGTTCATGGTCGACATCCAGCGTGCCGAAGACACCTTGGCGCCTGACAAAAGCCGTGCATGACGGGTATTCTTGGATCCAGCCCTAAACATCAGGTTGAATCAGGAGACCGCACGCATGGACAAAGTCGTCATCATCACCGGGGGCAGCCGTGGGATCGGCGCCGAGACGGCGTTGCTGGCCGCTCGCCAGGGTTATCGCATCTGCATCAACTATCAGTCTGACGAAGAGGCTGCCCACCGTGTGCTCGAACAAGTCCGCGCCCTGGGCGCCCAGGCGATTACCGTGCGCGCCGACGTGAGCATTGAAGATGAAGTGATTGCACTGTTTCATCGCGTCGACACCGAACTGGGCCGCGTCACCGCACTGGTCAACAACGCCGGTACCGTGGGGCACAAATCCCGTGTGGATGAGATGTCCGAGTTCCGTATCCTGAAAATCATGAAGACCAATGTGCTGGGGCCGATCCTGTGTGCCAAGCACGCGGTGCTGCGCATGTCGCCCAAGCATGGCGGGCAGGGCGGCAGCATTGTCAACGTGTCGTCGGTGGCGGCGCGCCTGGGGTCGCCCGGCGAGTATGTCGATTACGCTGCGTCAAAGGGCGCGCTCGACTCCTTCACCATTGGTCTGTCAAAGGAAGTGGCGGGTGAGGGCATTCGCGTCAACGCGGTGCGTCCTGGCTATATCTACACCGACTTCCATGCCCTGAGCGGCGACCCGGACCGGGTCAGCAAACTCGAATCCGGTATCCCCATGGCCCGTGGCGGGCGCCCGGATGAGGTGGCGGAAGCGATTATCTGGCTGCTGTCGGATAAGGCTTCGTATGCCACCGGGACGTTCCTTGATTTGGGCGGTGGCCGTTAGACGGCGGTGCTATCGGGTCCGCAAATGGCGCAGTGCGTCATAGCCCTTTAATGAAAACGCCTGGAGCAGGCTGGCTTCCGAATTGTAAACGGTGCTGTAGCCATCGCTGTTGAAACCATCGATCTGTCCATTGCGGCTATGGCTACCGTTTAGATAGCGATCGTCCAGGTTATCGAGAAACCGCAACACTTGGTCCAGATAGTAGAGCGCATTGGCCCTGGCTTCCGGGTGCGGGTTGGCTTCGGTGAAGTCACCCACCTGGCGTTTCAGGTCATCAATCAAGTGGTAATTGTCGCGATTGTCCAAAAAATTCTTAAGTACAGGGCTCTGTTCGATAATCCTGTCTGCAGAACGGTGATCGCCGGCAGGACGCCCCGTCGGGCCTGTCATCTCGCGTATTTGTTGCTGTTCTACTGCACGCATGTAATGGGGGGGGATCGGCAGTGGCTTGTCGGACATGCTCATGGGAAAGTTCCGGGTCAAAATGGGGTAAACGCATTCTCCCTTGTGAGAAACTTGCGCTTCTTTATGTGGTTCCTTGTTTTATCGGGTTCCCGTTCAAAACGACCGCACAATCCGCCCCAACGTCTCCATCGCCTTTTCCGACGCCTCGGTCCACGGGCTGCCATAGTTCAGGCGAATGCAGTTGCGAAAGCGCTGGGTCGCCGAGAAGATCGGCCCCGGCGCAATGCTGATGCCCTGCGCCAGGGCCATCTGGAACAGCTTCAGCGAGTCCGTCTGCTCCGGCAGTTCCAACCACAGGAAGTACCCGCCGGCCGGTTGGCTGACCCGCGTCTGTGCCGGAAAGTAGCGCGCGATGGCGGCCAGCATGGCGCTTTGCTGTTCTTCCAGGGCATAGCGCAATTTGCGCAGGTGCCGGTCGTAGCCGCCATGTTGCAGGTAATCGGCAATTGCGGCCTGGGCCGGCATTGAGGGGCATAGCGACGTCATCAGTTTCAAACGTTCGACCTTCTGCGCAAAACGCCCGGCCGCGACCCAGCCCACGCGATAGCCGGGGGCCAGGCTTTTGGCGAAGGAGCCGCAATGCATCACCAAACCTTCGGTGTCGAAGGCCTTGGCCGGCTTGGGTGCCTGCTGGCCATAATACAATTCGGCATACACATCGTCTTCGATCAGCGGCACCTGATGCTCGCGCAGCAGTTCCACCAGGGCCTGCTTCTTGGCTTCCGGCAGCGTCGCGCCCATGGGGTTCTGGAAGCTGGTCATGGTCCAGCAAGCCTTGATCGGGTAGCGCTGCAGGGATTGCGCCAGGGCGTTGAGGTCGATGCCGTCGCGCGGGTGCACGGGGATTTCCACCGCCTTGAGTTTCAAACGCTCCAACACTTGCAGGCACGCATAGAACGCCGGCGCTTCGATGGCCACCAGGTCACCCGGTTCGGTGACGGCTTGCAGGCACAGGTTGAGGGCTTCCAAGGCGCCATTGGTGATCAGCAGTTCCTCCATGGGCAGCATCAGGCCACCGACCATGTAGCGCAGGGCGATTTGCCGACGCAGTTGCGGGTTGCCCGGCGACATGTCGGTGACCACCAGGCGCGGGTCCATTTCGCGGCTGGCGCTGGCCAGGGACCGGGCCAGGCGCGGCAACGGGAACAGCATCGGGCTGGGGAACGCCGAGCCGAAGGGCACGGTGTTGGGGTCCTTGATCGAGTCGAGCACCGAGAACACCAGTTCGCTCACATCCACTTCGGTGGACTCATGCACCTGCTCGCTCACCACCGGCTCGGAAAACGGGCTGGGTGCGTGGGTGTTGACGAAGTAGCCGGAACGCGGCCGTGCCCGGATCAGGCCACGGCGTTCCAGCAGGTAGTAGGCCTGGAACACTGTCGACGGGCTGACGCCGTACGTCTGGCTGGCGTAGCGTACCGAAGGTACCCGCTGGCCGGGGCCGAGCACGCCGGAGCGGATCAGTTCTGCGATGTCGTCGGCGAATTTTTCGTAGCGTTTCATGGGGGCTCAATTAGCTTTTTACAGGTATTTTTCAGCGGTTCAGCGGCGCCACAAAGCGGCTGTCGGCAGCGCTATGGATCCACGGCTCATCCACATCCGAGACTTTGAAGCGCAAGGTCTGCGAGCTGCTCGTCGGTTTGTCCGCCAGCAATGCCACCGACACCGGCACATCGATGATTTCCCCCGGTGCCAGGCTGATCTCGGTCTTGCCCTGCAATTGGAAGCCGTCGGCGTCCACCAATTCCAGGCGGTAATCCTGGCGCTGCTGGGTCTTGTTGATCACCTTGAGACTGTAGATGTTTTCAATCTGGCCCTGGGCGTTCTCGCGGAACATGCCACGGTCCTTGGTCACGTCCAGCGAGACCATGGGTCGTTCCACCAAGGCCACCACCAGGGCTGCGATCATCACCAGCAGCACCGCACTGTAGCCGATCAGGCGCGGGCGCAGCAGGTGGGTTTTGCCGCCTTGCAGTTGATGTTCGCTGGTATAGCTCACCAGGCCGCGCGCGTAACCCATTTTGTCCATGATCGAATCGCAGGCGTCGATGCACGCTGCACAACCGATGCACTCCATTTGCAAGCCATCGCGGATGTCGATACCGGTAGGGCAAACCTGCACGCACAGTTGGCAGTCGATGCAATCGCCCAGGCCGACGTCGGCGGGTTTCACTTCACGTTTGCGCGGGCCACGGCGTTCGCCGCGAGCCACGTCGTAGGAAATGGTCAGGGTGTCCTTGTCGAACATCACGCTCTGGAACCGCGCATACGGGCACATGTGCATGCACACTGCTTCGCGCAACCAGCCGGCGTTGATGTAGGTGGCACCGGTAAAGAACAGCACCCAGAACAGGCTGACGCCGCCCATCTGCCAGGTCAGCAGTTCGCTGGCCAGGGGGCGGATCGGCGTGAAATAGCCGACAAAGGTCAGCCCGGTCAGCACACTGATGCCCAGCCACAAGGCGTGCTTGGCCGAGCGCCGCGCCAGTTTGTCCAGGCTCCAGGGCCCGGCATGCAGCTTGATGCGCTGGTTGCGTTCACCTTCGGTGACCTTTTCACACCACATGAACAGCCAGGTGAATGAACTCTGCGGGCAGGTGTAGCCGCACCACACACGGCCAGCGAACACGGTGATCGCAAACAGGCCGAAGGCGCAGATGATCAGCAAGGCCGATAGCAGGATGAAATCCTGGGGCCAGAAGGTCGCCCCGAAGATGTGGAATTTGCTTTCAGCCAGGTCCCACAGTACGGCTTGCCGGCCACCCCAGTTCAGCCACACGGTGCCGAAAAACGCCAGGAACAGAAAGCCTGCACCGCCTACGCGCAAGGTGCGGAACAGGCCGGTGAAACTGCGGGTATGAATCAGATTGTCGCTGGATTTGGCCTTCACCTTCTTCGGGTGTATGGGCTCAAAGGTTTCCACGGTGGGGATTCTTTCGCTCATGTCGTTCGCTCATCAGCCTCCATCAGGCCAATGAACTATGCGCGGGGGGCTGTTTGCATAACAGACTCAGGTAGCGTGATAAAAAGCGGATCAGATAGGCTGCGCGAGGTGTGCTGCGACAATGCGCTGCACCCCGTATCGCCTAGGGTGCAGCGCTATGACGGGTGTATTGATACAGATCAATCAAATCAGCGAACCAGGCTCTTCGGCCTTCACATGCTGGCGTCCATCGTGGGCTCCGGCGACCGTCAGCGCGTCGGCCTCGGCTTCAGTGATATAGATCCGCTCGGCGGCCAATTCCACGTAGGACATGGATTTTTCGGTGTCGGTCAGGACAGTGACCCGCGTCGCTGGCACGCTCTGTTCCTGGCGGTTGTCGTCGAGCATGAAGTAGCACAGTTGGTTGTCGATACGAATGGGCATGCCGATCTCCTTTCTCATGGGCTATGCAAGGTTAGGGGTAGGCAATGTGCAGGGGTTCCAGGCAACTGACTGGCGGTCGCCGCTGTCCATCCTTTACCAACAACGATAAAGGACGGCATCCATGGACGCCTGGTGGCATGAAGTGTGGCAAACCCTGCAGGCTGAATTCGCTGATATCGGCGACGCCAGGCAACTCACCCAGATCACCGTGCGCCTGCTGATCGCGGCGGTCCTGGGCGGCATCCTCGGCTTTGAGCGCGAGAGCAAGGGCAAGGCCGCCGGGGTGCGCACCCACATGCTGGTGGCGCTGGGTGCCGCGTTATTTGTGATGGTGCCGCAGATGTCCGGCAACCAGGCGGATGCAATGAGCAGGGTGGTCCAGGGTGTAATTGCCGGGATCGGTTTCCTGGGCGCGGGGACCATCATCAAGGGCAAGGACGATGAAGAAGGGCATGTCAAAGGCCTGACCACCGCCGCCGGCCTGTGGATGACCGCTGCGATTGGGGTCTCGGCCGGGTTGGGCCGGGAATCGACAGCGGTACTCAGTACATTGCTGGCCTTGGCGGTGTTCAGCGTGATGCCCAGGCTTGTGCGTATGTTGGAGAAGTAGGCCTATGCTGGGCGGCCAGCCTCATAGCACCACATCGCTTGGTTGTAGTTGGCCTCGTACTTCCACTTCAAAGGTCGCGTGTCCTGCCCCGTAATTTATCATCAGCGTGCTGACGTTTTCTTTTGGGTCATAGTAAATGGCGCCTTCGCCAGCTATCAGCCCGTGTCCCATCCCCTGCTCGAGGACGGACTCGTTCAAGCGTACCGGCTTGCCACCGGTTACTGTGCGTATACCCGACACATCAATCTTGTCCTTGCCGCTTTCGAAATCCATGATGGTATCGACGCCGTTGAACATGCTCGAATCAGTCGGACTGCCGTAGACAAAGGTATCCGCGCCTTTCCCGCCCCACAGCTTGTCCCAGCCTCTGCCGCCATGAATAACGTCGTTACCGTCACCGCCTTCCAGGATGTTATTGGCGTCGTTACCCACGATCAAATCGTCGCCCTTGCCGCCTTTGGCGTTTTCGATGATGACGCCATTGGCGATAGAAAGGTTCCTGTCACGGCCATTGGCATTGGTGAAGGTGCCCGGCATCAGGCTGATCTTCTGGTCCTTTTTGTAACCGGAAAGATCCAGCGTGTCGTTGCCGCCGCCATCCCAGATGGTACCCCTGAGTTCATCCTTGTCGGACTTGAGCTTCAGGACGTCACGGTCGGCGTTCGAGTTGAAGCCGTAGACAGTGTCTCCCTTGCGCGTTTCATGGTTAGCGCCGTATCGGCTTTGAATCGCGGTGATGTCATCCATCAAGGGCATAGGTGTAGGGCTTCCATGTTCATATTTGCTCATGATGGTGTGTTTACGGGAGTCCTCCAAATAGCCAAGTTTGTTCTGTTCATATTTTTTTCCGTAGTTGCGTCCCGGGTGGGTCAAGCCAAGCGTGTGGCCGGCTTCATGCACCAACGTCGTCATGCCGCCCGGGCCTGAACTTTCCTTTTCTGTGGTCCAGACCTGTGCGCTTTGCTTTTCTTTTTTCGGCTGAATGGCGTGGGGGTTGAAGGGCGCGTGTTCACCTCTCGGGTTGCGCATGGTCTTAAAGTTTCCGAACTCGATATGGCCTTCGCTTTGCTCATTTCTTGGTCCTTCGACAAACTTGACGTTCGTCACATCTGCCCACTGGTTGAGTGCGTCGCGGGTTTTAGCCTTATTTGCTTCGGACACATCATTCACGCCCTGGTAGCGGCCGTACTCTTTTTTAGGTTTATCGGAGCCGGGTATGAACGAGTAGGTGACAACCGTGACACCATCACCGTTCTTGTCACGCCAACCTAAATGCGGACTTATCAAGCGCGGGATAGCTTCCTGCGAGGTTTTTGACTTCAGGCCATTTTTTTCAATATGCCCACCGCGGTCATCGCGGTGCTTGAAGTCGTCGACCTGTTGGTAGGTGGCACTACCGTGGGGGGAAATGGCGCTGATCGGCATGGGGGTTCCTATTCAAAATCGTGAGCCCAGAGTTTGCTCGCGTTGAATAGGCTGCGTACTAAGCACTTTCCGAAAGTCGTGAGAGATGTTTACCGACATTTCTGTAGGGCGATGTGGCTGTGCAGTGCATTTGCGCACTGCACATGCTTGATTACACGATCACCGGTGGCATTGTCGTGGGGGGTTCCTCGACGGGCGGTGGCTGATGCTCCGGCGGTTCCTTTTCCGGAATCGGTTCCGGTTCGGTGGGTGGCAGGGTGGGGTTGTCGATATTCGGGTCCGGGGTTTCAGCCGGGATCGGGATATTCATCGGTGTGGCCTCCTTTGTGCTTTGCTCTATCGGTGGACAGCTGTCAGGGCGAATTGATTCCCCGCCCAATGGCAGCACATCCACCTGAACTTTTAACCAGCGTGCAGGCTCGGACCTATACGGAGCTGCTCAGGGAGAGCTCAGCCGTATCGCAATTTCGGATCAAGCAAAGAGCGTCCACAGGGCGTAAGGGGAAGATGCTCGATGACTGCTGAAACACAGGTTCCAGACACCTCCATATTGCCGCTGTCCCAGGCGCTGTTGCTGCCCCGGATCGCGATCGAAAGCACCACCCCCGTGATCGACGGCGGCGAATTTGCCGTCAAGGCCGTGGTCGGCCAGCGGGTCAACGTCACCAGCAAAGTGTTTGCCGACGGCCATGACAAGCTCGCCGTGCTGATCCGCTGGCGCCCGCTGCAGGACGAAAGCTGGCACAGCGTGGTCATGACCGACGTGGGCAACAACGGCTGGGAAGGCGCGTTTACCGTGACCCAGCAAGGCCCCCACGAATACTGCATCGAAGCCTGGATCGATACCTTCGCCAGCTTCTGTTACGAGCTGCGCAAGAAGCACGAGGCCGGCGTGCCGGTCAGCCTGGAGTTGCAGGAAGGCCGCAGCCTGGTGCTGCAGGCCGCCGAACGCAGTGACAATGAACTTCGCGACCGCCTGATGCTGCTGCATCATGAGCTCTCCGGCCTGCTGGAAACCGAGCAGGTTGCGCAGTTCCTGCACGAAGACAGTGCACATTTGATGACACAGGCTGATCACCGTGCCTACCTGAGCATCAGCACGGTTTACCCGATCGATGTGGAACGTGAGGCGGCACTGTTCGCCAGTTGGTACGAGCTGTTCCCGCGCTCGATCACTGACGATCCCGCACGGCACGGCACGTTCAATGACGTGCATTCGCGCCTGTCGATGATCCATGACATGGGCTTCGACGTGCTCTATTTCCCGCCTATCCACCCCATCGGGCGCAGCCACCGCAAAGGCAAGAACAACTCGCTGACCGCCGGTCCCGATGATCCGGGCAGCCCGTATGCAATCGGCAGCGAAGAGGGCGGCCACGAAGCCATCCACCCGCAACTGGGCAGCCGCGACGACTTCCGCCGCCTGGTCCAGGCCGCCGCCGAACACGGCCTGGAAATCGCCCTGGACTTCGCCATCCAGTGTTCCCAGGACCACCCATGGCTCAAAGAGCATCCGGGCTGGTTCAACTGGCGCCCGGACGGCACGATCAAGTACGCGGAAAACCCGCCGAAAAAGTATCAGGACATCGTCAACGTCGACTTCTATGCGGCGGATGCCATCCCAGGCCTGTGGACCGAGCTGCGCGATATCGTGGTGGGCTGGGTGGAAGAGGGTGTGAAGACTTTTCGCGTCGACAACCCCCACACCAAGCCGCTGCCGTTCTGGCAATGGTTGATCAGCGACGTACGGTCCAGGTACCCGGAGGTGATCTTCCTCGCCGAGGCGTTCACCACGCCGGCGATGATGGCGCGCCTGGGCAAGGTCGGCTACTCCCAGAGCTATACCTACTTCACCTGGCGCAATACCAAGGCCGAATTGAGCGAATACCTGACGCAGTTGAATGAATCGCCATGGCGTGAGTGCTATCGGCCGAATTTCTTCGTCAACACGCCGGACATCAACCCTGGCTTCCTGCATGAGTCAGGACGCCCGGGCTTTTTGATCCGCGCCGCGCTGGCAACCATGGGCTCGGGCCTGTGGGGCATGTATTCGGGTTTCGAGTTGTGTGAAGCGGCCCCGGTGCCCGGCAAAGAGGAATACCTGGATTCGGAGAAATACGAAATCCGCCCTCGGGATTTCACCGCCCCCGGCAACATCATCGCCGAGATCGCCCAGCTCAACCGCATTCGTCGGCAGAACCCGGCACTGCAAACGCATTTGGGGCTGAAGCTCTACAACGCCTGGAACGACAACATCCTGTATTTCGGCAAGCGCAGCGAGGATGGCAGCAACTTCATTCTGGTGGCGGTCAACCTGGACCCTTACAACGCCCAGGAGGCCAATTTCGAGTTGCCGCTGTGGGAGTTGGGGTTGCCGGACGATGCCCAGACCCAGGGCGAAGACTTGATGAATGGCCACCGCTGGACCTGGTATGGCAAGCACCAGTGGACACGGCTGGAGCCGCAGATGCCGTTCGGGATCTGGCGTATCACCACCTCTTAAACCCTGCGCGGGACAAATGTGGGAGGGGGCTCGCCTCCGATAGCAGTGTGTCAGCCACCGCTTCATCAACTGACACACCTTCATCGGGTGCAGGTCGAATCTTCGCACCGCCTCTCCCACATTGACCGAGTGGTTCAAGTATTTCAGGAGCTTCCAATGGCGAAGAAACCCACCGCTGCCACCTTCATCAAAGACCCGCTCTGGTACAAGGACGCGGTGATCTACCAGGTTCACGTCAAATCCTATTTCGACTCCAACAATGACGGTATCGGCGACTTTCCCGGCCTGATCGCCAAGCTCGATTACATCGCCGACCTCGGCGTCAACACTATCTGGCTGCTGCCGTTCTACCCGTCGCCACGCCGCGACGATGGCTACGACATCGCAGAATACCGAGGCGTACACAGTGACTACGGCACCATGGCCGACGCCAAGCGCTTTATCGCCGAGGCGCACAAGCGCGGTCTGCGGGTGATCACCGAGCTGGTGATCAACCACACCTCCGACCAGCACCCCTGGTTCCAGCGCGCACGCAAGGCCAAGCCCGGTTCGGCGGCGCGGGACTTCTACGTGTGGTCGGATGACGACCAGAAATACGACGGCACGCGCATCATCTTCCTCGACACCGAAAAATCCAACTGGACCTGGGACCCGGTCGCCGGCCAATACTTCTGGCACCGTTTCTACTCGCACCAGCCCGACCTCAACTTCGACAACCCGCAGGTCATGAAAGCCGTGCTGTCGGTGATGCGTTACTGGCTGGACATGGGCATCGACGGCCTGCGCCTGGACGCGATCCCCTATTTGATCGAACGCGATGGGACCAACAACGAAAACCTGCCTGAGACTCACGACGTGCTCAAGCAGATCCGCGCCGAGATCGACGCCCACTACCCCGACCGCATGCTGCTGGCCGAAGCCAACCAGTGGCCGGAAGACACGCAACTCTACTTCGGTGACAAAAAGGGCGACGACGGCGACGAATGCCACATGGCCTTCCATTTTCCGCTGATGCCGCGCATGTACATGGCCCTGGCCCAGGAAGATCGCTTCCCGATCACCGATATCCTGCGCCAGACTCCGGAAATCCCCGCCAATTGCCAGTGGGCGATCTTCCTGCGCAACCATGATGAGCTGACCCTGGAAATGGTCACCGACAAAGAGCGCGACTACCTGTGGAACTACTACGCCGCCGACCGGCGTGCGCGGATCAACCTGGGCATTCGCCGGCGCCTGGCACCGTTGATGGAGCGCGATCGGCGCCGTGTCGAGTTGCTCAACAGTCTGTTGCTGTCGATGCCGGGCACGCCGACCTTGTACTACGGCGATGAAATCGGCATGGGCGATAACATCTACCTGGGTGACCGCGATGGGGTGCGCACGCCGATGCAGTGGTCCATCGACCGCAACGGCGGTTTCTCCCGCGCCGACCCGGCCAGCCTGGTACTGCCGCCGATCATGGACCCGCAATATGGCTATCAGTCGGTCAATGTGGAGACCCAGGCCCAGGACCCGCATTCGCTGCTGAACTGGACCCGGCGCATGTTGGCGGTGCGCAAGCAGTCCAAGGCCTTTGGCCGGGGCAGCCTGAAAATGCTCTCGCCGAGCAACCGGCGCATCCTGGCCTATACCCGCGAATTCACCGGGGAGGACGGGCGCAACGAGATCATTTTGTGCGTGGCCAACGTGTCGCGCAGTGCCCAGGCGGCAGAGCTGGACCTGTCGGCGTTTGCCGGCATGGTGCCGGTGGAAATGCTCGGCGGTAATGCCTTCCCGCCCATCGGCCAGCTGAATTTCCTGCTGACCCTGGCGCCCTACGGCTTCTATTGGTTTGTGCTGGCGCCGGAAAACCAGATGCCCAGCTGGCATGTGGAACCGGCCCAGAGCATGCCCGACTTCACCACACTGGTATTGAAAAAACGCATGGAAGAACTGCTTGAAGAACCTTGCCGAGCGTCCCTGGAACAGACCGCTCTGCCGGCGTGGTTGCCCAAGCGCCGCTGGTTTGCTGGCAAGGACACGGCCATCGACAGCGTGCGCATTGCCTACGGTGCGCGTTTTGGCGACCCGCAGCATCCGGTGTTGCTCAGCGAGGTCGAAGTGACGGCCGCAGGCCAGGTCAGCCGCTACCAGCTACCGTTCGGATTCCTCGGTGAAGACCAGTTCACCAGCGCCTTGCCCCAACAATTGGCGCTGGCCCGTGTACGTCGGGTGCGCCAGGTCGGGTTGGTGACCGATGCCTTCAGCCTTGAACACTTTATTCGTGCGGTGATCCAGGGCTTGCAGGCGGGCACCGTGCTGGAGACCAGTGACGGTGAGCTGCGCTTTGCGGCCACACCGCACTTGGACAGGTTGCAACTGACGGATGAGTCCGAGGTGCGTTACTTGTCGGCCGAGCAATCCAACAGCTCGGTGGTGGTCGGTGAGAGCCTGGTGCTCAAGCTGATCCGCAAAGTCGCCTCCGGCGTGCACCCGGAACTGGAGATGAGTGCCTATCTGACGGCCGCGGGCTACCCCAATATTTCGCCACTGCTGGGATCGATGGTGCGCCACGACGCCGAGGGCCAGGACAACCTGCTGATGATTGCCCAGGGCTACCTGAGCAACCAGGGCGATGCCTGGAGCTGGACCCAGAACAACCTGGAGCGGGCGATCCGCGACGAACTGGCCGAGGCCATTTCCGAGCAGAAACAACACTACAACGCCCTGGGCGAGCTGGCGGATTTTGCCGGGCTGCTCGGCCAGCGCCTGGGCCAAATGCACCAGGTGCTCGGTGCAAAAACCACCGACAAGGCCTTTAAACCCGAAATCACCACGGCCAAGGACACCCAGGCCTGGGCCAAGGACGTCGGCGCACAACTGGAGCGTGCGCTGCACTTGCTCAAACTTCATCAAAGCCAGTTGAACCCGGCGGATCAAGCGCTGGTCAGTGATTTGCTGGCGCAGAAAAAAGCCATCGCCAGCCATGTGCAGGCTTTGGCGAAAGCCACGGCGGGCGGGTTGCGCATTCGCGTGCATGGTGACTTGCACCTGGGTCAAGTGCTGGTGGTGAAGGGCGATGCTTACCTGATCGACTTCGAAGGGGAGCCGGCGCGGCCATTGCATGAGCGACGTGGCAAGCACAGCCCCTATAAAGATGTGAGCGGCGTATTGCGCTCATTCGACTATGCGGCGGCGATGGCCCTGAATGTTCAAGGGGTGGATCACTCGCCCGAGGCGGACCAGGCGCGCAGACGCGTAACGGAACGTTACCTCAAGGAAGCACGGCAGGCCTTTATCCGGGCTTATCAGGCGGCGACGGCTACACTGGCGCATGACTGGCAGGATGCCAGAGGCCAGGACGCCGCGCTGACGTTGTTCAGCCTGGAGAAGGCCGCGTACGAAGTGGCCTACGAAGCGGAAAACCGCCCGACCTGGTTGCCGGTGCCCCTGCAAGGGTTGCACGGTTTACTGAGCGGGATTGCTTCTATAAAGGAAGCACCTATATCGAACACTGCACGCGGTGGGGAGACGTCATGAGTTTTACACATAAAGAACCGCTGCAACCGAAACTGACTGCATTGCCGGCGTCCAGGGACGTCGAAGCGCTGGTCCGCGCCGAACACCACGACCCGTTCTCGGTGCTGGGGCCGCACGATGATGAACACGGCGGCCAGTTTATCCGCGCATTCCTGCCCGAGGCCTTGAGTGTGCAAGTGCTGGCACGTGATGGCGGCGAGCAGCTGGGCAGCCTGGACGCGAGCCAGGTGCCGGGCCTGTTTGTCGGCCAGTTCAAGACCCGTCAGCCGTACCTGTTGAAAATCCAGTGGGCCGGTGGCGAACAGATCACCGAAGACCCGTACAGCTTCCAGCAACTGCTGCTGGGTGAAATGGACCTTTACCTGTTTGCCGAAGGCAATCACCGCGACCTCGGCAGTTGCCTGGGCGCCCAGGTGACCAGCGTCGACGGCGTGGCGGGCGTGCGCTTTGCCGTGTGGGCACCGAATGCGCGGCGGGTGTCGGTGGTGGGCGACTTCAATATCTGGGACGGTCGTCGCCATCCGATGCGCTTGCGCCATCCTTCCGGGGTGTGGGAGATCTTTATCCCTCGCCTGCAACCGGGGGCGGCCTACAAGTACGAGATTCTAGGTGCCCATGGGATCCTGCCGCTCAAGGCCGATCCGGTGGCGCTGGCCACCCAGTTGCCGCCCGACACAGCCTCCAAGGTGGCCGAACCGTTGCAAGTGGACTGGCAGGACCAGGCCTGGATGCAATCGCGGGTCGACAAGCAAAAGACCACGGCACCGCTGTCGATCTATGAGCTGCACGTCGGCTCCTGGCAGTGCGAGTTGGATGAGGCAGGCGAAGTGGCCCGCCAATATAACTGGCGTGAACTGGCCGAGCGCCTGATTCCCTACGTGCAGCAATTGGGCTTCACCCACGTCGAGCTGATGCCGATCATGGAGCACCCGTTCGGCGGCTCCTGGGGCTACCAGGCGCTGTCGCAATTTGCGCCGACGGCGCGGTTCGGCTCGCCGCAGGATTTCGCCTACTTCGTCGATGCGCTGCACCAGGCCGATATCGGCGTGATCCTTGACTGGGTGCCGGCGCATTTTCCCACCGATACCCACGGCCTCGCGCAATTCGACGGCACTGCGCTGTACGAATATGCCAACCCGCTGGAAGGCTTCCACCAGGATTGGGACACACTGATCTACAACCTGGGCCGCACCGAGGTACACGGCTTCATGCTGGCTTCGGCGCTGCACTGGCTCAAACACTTCCACATCGACGGGCTGCGCGTGGATGCCGTGGCGTCCATGCTCTACCGCGACTATTCGCGCAAGGCCGGCGAATGGGTGCCGAACCGCCATGGCGGCCGCGAGAACCTTGAAGCTATCGACTTCCTGCGCCATCTGAACGACGTGGTGGCCCAGGAAGCGCCGGGTGCGCTGGTGATTGCCGAGGAGTCCACCGCCTGGCCGGGCGTGAGCCAGCCGACCCAACAGGGCGGGTTGGGCTTCAACTACAAATGGAACATGGGCTGGATGCATGACTCCCTGCATTACATCCAGCAGGACCCGGTGTACCGTGCCCACCATCACAACGAACTGAGTTTCGGCCTGGTGTATGCCTGGTCCGAGCGGTTCATCCTGCCGATCTCCCACGATGAGGTGGTACACGGCAAGCACTCGCTGATCGACAAGATGCCAGGCGACCGCTGGCAGAAATTCGCCAACCTGCGTGCCTACCTCGCGTTCATGTGGATGCACCCTGGCAAGAAACTGCTGTTCATGGGCTGCGAGTTCGGCCAATGGCGCGAGTGGAACCACGATCAGCAATTGGACTGGTACTTGCTGCAGTATGCCGAACACAAAGGCGTGCAAAAGCTGGTCGGCGACTTGAACCGTCTATACCGCGAAGAGCCGGCCTTGCATGAACAGGACGATGCGCCCCAGGGCTTCCAGTGGCTGATCGGCGATGACGCGATCAACAGCGTCTATGCCTGGCTGCGCTGGAGCAAGGAGGGTAAGCCGGTGCTGGTGGTGGCCAATTTCACCCCGGTGCCGCGTGAGGGTTACGCCGTCGGTGTTCCTTTTGCTGGACGCTGGAGCGAAGTGATCAACAGTGACGCCGATATGTACGCAGGTTCCAATTACGGTAACGGGGGCGAGGTATTTACCCAGGAAGAGCCCCGTCATGGGCAAGCGGTGTCACTGTCTTTGAATTTGCCGCCCCTGGGTGTGCTGATTCTGCGTCCGGAATCGCTTTAAAGGCTCTACCGTGCTGGATTCTGTTGTCCACGCTACTGGCAGGGTGCCACAATGGCGCCTTTGTCGTAGCGGCTGAATCGAGCGAATTTCATGAATGGCCTTGGGCGTGGGCAGGACCAGGATTGCTTTATAGAAGAGCAGGTGCGTACTGATCGTTTGCACCAGCTGTTCCGACAGTCGTTTGCCGCCATCTTCGGCAGCTACCTGGGCGCCATGATGCTCTGCTGGCTCTGCTGGGACCGGTTCGACCACCAGATCATCGTGGTTTGGTTAGTCATGTTGGCAGCCTCGACGTTACTGCGGCTCAAGATGTTCATGGAGTGGTTTCGCTGCCCCAACGCCGAGCGCACCCCGGATCGCTGGGAGCGCCGCTACTGGATCACGCTGATGCTGTCGGCCGGCATCTGGGGCTTCGGCGCGCTGGCGGTGATGCCCACCGATGACCGACTGTCCCAGGCCCTGGTGATGCTGTTTACCGTGGGCATGTCGGTGAGCGCAGTGTCTTGCTATTCGGCGTACCGCTATATGACGCTGGGGTCCATGGGCCTGGTTTTGTTCCCGTGCACCCTCTGGCTGCTGTTCCAGCCTTCGCCGATGCAAGTCGGCGTGGCCATCGCGGTATTGGTGTTTTCCACCTTTGTGGTGAGTGCCACGCGCAAGCTGTCCGATGCCCTGGAAAAGGCCTTTCGCCTGACCCGGCAAATGGAACGTGCCCACAACATCTCCACCCGCGCCGCCCAGACCGATGAACTCACCGGCCTGATGAATCGCCGCGCCTTCTTCGAGCATGCCCAGGTGTTGTATGAACAATGCCGGCACAATCGTCAGCCGCTTTGTGCGCTGATGATGGACATGGACCACTTCAAGGAAATCAACGACACCTACGGCCACCAGGCCGGTGACCAGGTGTTGCGCCAGATTGGCGGAGTGATCAGCGCTTCGTTCCGCCAGGCCGATGTGTACGGGCGCCTGGGGGGTGAAGAGTTCGCAGTGTTGCTGCCCAACACTTCGCTGGAAACCGCACGGGCTATCGCCGAGCAGTTGATCGAGGCGATCTCAAGCCTGTCTTCCGCGCCGGTGCATGGCTTGACCGCCAGCCTCGGTGTTGCCTCCACCCATGCCCAGGATCAAGACCTGCACGGCCTGATGAATACGGCCGACAAGGCGCTGTACCGGGCGAAAGCCCTGGGTCGTAATCAAGTGGCCGTGGCAGATTAAGGTTTCAGGTCTCGCCTAGGGTATCGCCTTGGCCAATGCCCGGGCCACCTGGTCTGCGGAGTAGGGCTTGGCCAGGAACTCGAACCCTTCGTAGCCACTGTCGGCCAGTTCTTCGCTGTAGCCGGAGGTAAGCACCACCGGCAAGTCCGGGCGTCGCTGGCGCAGCACCTTGGCCATGGCCACACCGGTCATGCCGGGCATCACCACATCCGAGAACACCCCATCGAACCCCAGGGCATCGGCACCGGCCAGGGCGAGCGCCTGTTCGGCATCGGTGGCCCAGGTGGTGCGGTAGCCCAGGTCCTGGAGGATCTGGTTGGCGAAGCGACCCACTTCCAGGTTGTCCTCTACGATGAGGATATGGCGCGGCGTCGCAGTGTGGACCGGTGCAAGCTCCTCTGGGCGCTGCGCGAGAGGCATCGCGGGTGGGGCCACTTCCGGCAGATACAAGGTAAACACAGTGCCCTGGCCCACGCGGCTGGACACATCGACGTTGCCGCCGGACTGCTTGGCAAACCCGAATACCTGGGACAAGCCCAGGCCAGTGCCTTTGCCCACGGCCTTGGTGGTGAAAAACGGCTCGAAAATGTGCTCGAAGGTGTCTCCCGCAATACCGCTGCCGGTGTCGGTCAGGGAAACGCTCACAAACCCTTCGTGCACCGCTGCGTCGCCGCGAATACGCGGCATTGCATCCACCGTGGCGACACGCAGGACCAGCGTGCCCTGGCCGTCCATGGCATCCCGGGCATTGAGTGCGATATTGATCAGCGCAGTTTCGAACTGGCTGGAGTCGACGCGCACATGGCAAGGGGCATCAGGCAGTTCTACTTGCACGTGGATGCGTGCGCCGGTGACGCTTTCGAGCATCTCGCCGATGTTCTTGACCCGTTGGCCCGCATCGAAGACTTCCGGGTTCAGCGGTTGGCGGCGGGCGAAGGCGAGCAGTTGACTGGTGAGTTTGCTGGCCCGCTCTACGGTATCGGACACCGCGCCCATGTAGCGTTGGCGCCGTTCTTCGGACAACCCCGGCTGACGCAGGAAGTCCACCGAGGAGCGAATGATGGTCAGCAGGTTGTTGAAGTCGTGGGCCACGCCGCCGGTCAATTGGCCGATGGCTTCGAGTTTCTGTGACTGGCGCAGTGCGGCCTCGGCCTGGGTGAGGGCAGCGGTGCGTTCCTGTACCCGTTGTTCCAGCGAGGCGTTCAGCTCGGTGAAGGCTGCCAGGCCTTCGCGTACGGCGACGTCGGCGCGTACGCGCTCGATATGGGCCCAGGAGCGCTCGGTGACTTCTCCTACCAGCGCCAGGTCATAGGGCGACCAGACCCGGGCCTTTTTGTCATGCACGGCCATCAAGGCGGTGAGGCGGCCGTGCTTGATCAATGGGAAACACACAGTGGCCAACGCGCCCAGTGCCTGATAGCTCGCGGCGTCCTCGGGGGCGAACTCGATGCGATTGTCCTGCACCACCAACGGTTCGCCGGCGCGCAGGCGCTGTACCGCCATTGCGCCGAACGAGGCCAGGCTGTAGTGACCCACGATGCTCGGCGAGCCGGGCGCTGCCCAGTTGCCGCGAATGGTAAAGCCGTCTTCGTCGGCATCCATGTCGGCATACGCGCAGTTGGACACCTGCATGTGCTGCGCCAGCAGGCGCGTGGTGGTGGCCATGATGTGTTCGGCATCGGTGGCGGTGGCGACCGCATTGCCGATGGTGTCCAGGGCCGCCAGGCGCTGGGTGAGAAATACGGTGGTGGTGGTTTCGGTGACCGTGTCGAGCATGCCGACGATCTTGCCATCGGGGTCGCGGATCGGGCTGTAGCAGAACGTGAAGTAGGCCTGCTCCGGCCCCGCACCACGCTCAATGACCAGGGGGAAATTCTCGATGTAGGTCGCGTGCCCCTCGAATGCCGCGTCGGCGATCGGGCTGATCTGGTCCCAGACTTCGTGCCAGATTTCGCTGAAAGGGCGGCCCAATGCGTCAGGTTTATCGCCCAGGATCGGAATAAACGCATCGTTGTAGAGCGTGATCAACTGCGGTCCCCAGATGATGGCCTGGGGAAAGCTTGAGGCGAAGCACAGTGCGGCCGTGGTCTTGAGCACATCCGGCCACTGTTCCAGCGGACCCAGGGGCGTATTCGCCCAATCATGCTGGCGAACCCGCTCAGCCATGTCGCTGCTACTCTGCAGCCAATTCATCATTGCAAGAACACCTTGTTTGCCGCGATCTGCGTAACGCCTTGAAGGGAGGGCCTGACAAGCAACAGACCGGAAACCCCGCTGGCAGTTCAGCGGGATTATCGAGGTGATAGCAACTTGATGCACTCTGCGTGCGTGGCGATCTGCAAACCGGCTTATTGCGCGCCGAAAACCGCCGTCCAATAAATCCCCGCGTCACTCTTCGGGTCCATCGCATAGGCCGCGCCCAGCTCGCGGAACTGCGGGTTCATCAGGTTGGCGCAATGGCCCGGGCTGGCGAGCCAGCCGTCGACCACCTTGCGCGGCGTGTCCAGGCCGGCGGCGATGTTTTCGCCGATGTTCTTCGCGATATACCCGGCCAGTTCCGCACGGTCGCCGGGGGTACGGCCGTCGTGGTCGAGGTGGTCGAAGAAATTGCCGTTGGCCATGTTTCGCGTGTGGCTGTTGGCGGCGCCGGCCAGGTCGTCATTCCACGACAAGGGCGTGGTGGCGGTAAACGCCTGGGGGCCGCATTGCCTTGGCTGCGATCGCGCGGCGTTGATCAGGTTGAGCAGTTGCCTGCCTTCGGTCTGCCAATCGCCCAGGCCACTGGTCAGTAGCGGGCGGGCGAGCACGATGCGCCAGTCCTGGCCGCTGTTGCTCACGCCGATATCGACGAATTGCGGGTCCAGCACCACGCGGCAGAAGCTCTCGCGCACGGCCTTCATGGCCGCCTGGGCATCCTTGGGCCCGGACAGGCTGATGGCCTGCACGTTGACCATCGGGTACGCGGCGCGTGCCAGCGCTTGCTGCAAGTCGCCCACATTGGTGGCCGGCAGCACCAGCCGGGTGTCGCTGGCCAGCGGTGGCAGTTCCTGGGAACCCTGGTCGCCGCAACGTTGCACCTGGCTGCGGTATTGGTTGATCTGTTGTACCAACTGACTTTCTTCATTCGCCATCGCGCTGGCGCAGAACACCGTACTGGCGGCCAGCGTCGTGAGACCCATCATCAATGACAGAACGCGCATGGACGTTACCCTTGAGCTTGAAAGTGCCCATGATGCGCGATGTAACCCGGTCTGGCGCAACGCCTTTTTTGTTTTTTTGCCTCAATGGGTGTTCTGGAGGCTGTTACAAGCGCTGAAGCGGCGCCATGCCATCACACCGGCCAGCAGGGTCAAACCCAGCGCCACGCTGAACGTTGTATGCAGACCATAGGCCACGGATTGGGGCAGGGCGCGGGTCACGTCCGGGCTGGCCCAGGCAAACACTGCACCCAGTACGGACGTGCCGACGATCAACACACCACCCGTCAACGTGCAGGCCTGTACAGCTTTGCCCTGCCACTGACGTTGCCGGGCTTTACCGTGGCGATGCTCTGGCATCCCCGGCAAGATGCCGACCTTGCCCACCGTTGGTCGCGCGGGTGTTTGCGTGAGGTATGCGCCGAACAGGTACAATCAGCGCTGCCTTGACGCTGAACCCCCAGGAATTTGCATGTACAGCCTTACCCGCTACACCACACCGTGCCCCGAGCCGATCAACAGCCAGATCCTGCAATTGGTGGTGGATAACCTCACTGACATCAGCAGCGTAGCGCTGCCGCCGAGCAACCTGCTGTACAACATCTACCAATATGCCACCGGCTTTGAAGTGCACCTGTACCTCGAAGCGCTCAACGGTGCCAAAGGCATTGCGGTCGAGTTGGTGGTGGCGATGGACGGGGACAAGCTGATTGGCTTTTGCCTGTACCTGCCCGTGAAGGATGATCCAGAGGCCTGCGGTGTTGCGTTCATGGCGGTGCAGGTCGGCTATCGGCGCCAGGGTGTGGCCCGCGCAATGATGCGTGACGTGTTGAGCCGTTATCCCCATGCTGAATTGGCCTGTTCGGTGGAGAAGGTGCCCGCCTTTGAGGGCATGGGCTTTCAAGTGCGTGGTGCGCGCGGCACCCAGGTGTTGATGAACACGCGGGACTACGGCACCGATGGCCTGATGGGCGTGCTGGATGTGGCGTCGATCTACCGCTCGCTGGAGGTGCGGCAGATTCATACGTACCTGCTGCAAAAGCATGGCAAGCGCGCCATGGTGGATGCGGAGAAGCAGCGTGACCGCCACCTCGATCAACTGGCGCGCAAGGTGCAGTTGTTTGTTGCCGGGCGTTGAGTGGATCTTTTTTGTGGCAAGCCCGCTCACTACCATGTGGCAATGTGAGCTGTCAGTTGCCGCCGCCGTGTAGGTTGTTGCATCGTCACCCAAAACTTTCTAGACGCGCCCACGATTGACCATCGCCAGGATGGTCGCCAGCAACTCCTGTTGCGCCTCTTCACGGCTGATCTCACCACTGGCCGCTGCCTGGGACAACGCTTCCGCAGCCCCCAGCATTGCCCTTAGACCCGGCTGGGAAATCCGGCCGAAGGGCGACAGCGCATCGCGGCATTTAGCGAGAAAGATTGCCTCGTACTGGCGCTTGAGCGTCTCCAGCTCCGGCGAGCTGCTGAGCGCGGCGATCACCCCCGGAATTTCCCGACCTTGCAACAGCACGCAGTCCACATAGGACGCGGCGATCACCCAGGCACGATCCTCAAGCGTAGCGCTGCTGGCTTCGATGGCGTCGACAAACACCTGGTTCTGGCGCGCATCGAAGTCTTCATACAGCGCGGTCAGCAACCCGGCGCGGGTGACAAAATGGTCGTAAACCACCGGCTTGGTGACGCCCGCCAGTTCCGCCAGGCGGCCAAGGGTCAGGGCGTCTGTGCCTTCATCGCGCACCAGTTGCCAGGCCACATCAAGTAGTTGGCGCAGGCGATCTTCACGGGACAGGCGACGGCGTGGGGTAGGGGATGCGGGGCTTGACATGCTTATATACCAAAAGTAACTTACTGATCGTAACTTAAGCCCAGCCTAACCCTGAAGGGGAGTTTTGTCATGCATGCGTTGATTGTTGTTGCCCATCACGACCCGCAATCTCTCACCCACAGCGTCGCCGCGCAGGTGGCCGTCGGCCTCGGCGCATCCGGCCACACATTCGAGATCGCCGACCTTGCCGCCGAAGGGTTTGACCCGCGCTACAACGCCGCCGACCATGCGGTACACCGCAGCCGCGCCACGCCCCCGGCCGACGTACTGGCCGAACAGGCCCGCCTTGACCGCGCCGACGCGCTGGTGCTGGCGTTCCCGATCTATTGGTGGTCGCTGCCGGGCTTGCTCAAGGGCTGGATCGACCGTGTATTCGTCAACGGCTGGGCCATCGAGTACGGCCCGGATACCCCGATGGTGAAAAAACTGCGGCACCTGCAGGTCCACCTGCTGGCCCTGGGCGCGGCGGATGACGATGCCTTTGATCGGCACGGCTATGCCAAGGCGATGCGCACGCAGATCGACTACGGGATTTTTGATTACTGTGGCGCGCAGGTGGTGACGTCCGAATTGTTGCTGGAGTCGGAAAGCGGTGGGGCGCAGGCGCATCTGGACAAGGCCAGGGCCGTTGGTCGGGGAGTGTTTGAAACCGAGGCGGTTGCCGGTTGATTCAAACGTCGCGAAACAAGTCGTGGGCATCCAGCAGGCGGTAGGCGATTTCCGGACGTTTTTCCATGCCTCGGCGGATCGCGGCCGGGATCGATTGGCGGGTCTTGCGACACATCCCTGGCAAATCGTCGATGACGATCTGGATCCCGCGCATGCTCTTGACCTCGGTATGGCCAGGGGCGATATGCACGCGGATGCCCAGTTGCTGGTACATCAGCTGTTGCATGCGCTCCAGGTCCTGCAGGCTCTTGAGGTCTTCAAGCCGGTCGAGCAGTTTCTTCTCTTCCTGGCGCGTGAGCCGGAGGATGCGCTGGTCGGCACCCGGCGTCTGCAACAGTTGTTCGCGGTCGCAGACGCAGGCGCCGGGTGGGCAGGGTTGGCGAATGGTCATGTGCAGAGCCTCCCCATTCCGACGCCGACGCCTTAATAGCTCAGCTGCACCCCGAGACTGCCCAGGGCCTTCCAGTACTCGGGATAGGTCTTGGCCACGCAATCCGGGTCCTGGATGCGAATACCCGAAACCTTCAGCCCGGCCAGGGCAAAGCACATGGCGATGCGGTGGTCGGCGTGGGTGTCGATCAGCGCGGTGCACGCGGTGCCGGCCAATGCGGGGTCGCTGGCTACCAGCAGGTCGTCGCCTTCGATGGTCGCCAGGCCCGGGCGGATTGCATTGAGGCCGTCATGCAGTGCCTGCACACGGTCGCACTCCTTGACCCGCAGGTTGGCCAACTCGGTGAAACGCACCGGCGTGTTGTTGAAAGCCGCGAGCACCGCCAGGGTCGGGATGGCGTCCTGCATCTGCGAGCCGACCACCGTGGCTTGCATGTGCGGGAACTGCGCGATCACGGCCTGGGCCTTGGCGTCCGGCTGGGTGAAATCCTGCGCGGCCACGCCGATGTCGATGCGCCCCCCGGTCAACACCTCAGCGGCCCACAGGTAAGTGGCGGCGGAGGCGTCGGGTTCGATCAGGTAGTCGTGGGCGATGTAGCCGGTCGGGGCCACGCACCAGGTGGTGTCGTCAACGGCTTCAACCTGGGCACCGAAGGCGCGCATGCAGTCCAGGGTCAGGTCGACATAGCCACGGGCACCGATGTCCTTGCCGGTCAGCGCCACTTCAATCGGCGCTTCGCCGCAGGCCGCGAGCATCAGCAGCGCCGACACGTACTGGCTGGACAGGCCGCCGTCGATCTCGAAGCGCTTGGCCTTGATCTTGCCCACGCCATGCACGGTGACCGGCGGGCAACCGGTCGGGCTGTCGACCTGGATGCCGTTCTGGCCGAGGGTCGCCAGCAACGGGCCGATCGGGCGTTTTTGCATGTAGTCGTCGCCGGTCAGCACCACGGTGCCTTCGACCGTGGCCACCGCAGCCGTGAGAAAGCGCATGGCAGTACCGGCATTGCCGAGGAACAGCGGTTGCGACGGCAGGTGCAGTTTGCCGTTGCCGGTGACAACGAAGGTGGTGTCGTCCGGCTCATCGATGGTCACGCCCATTTGGCGCAGGGCCACCGACATATGGCGGGTGTCGTCGCTCTTGAGCGCGCCGCTGAGACGGCTGGTGCCCTTGGCCAGGGCCGCCAGCAACAGGGCGCGGTTGGTAATGGATTTGGAGCCGGGGGGCGCGACCTTGCCATTGAGGGGGAAATTGGGCGGTGTAACGGTCACGGTTTTCTGCGAACTCAAGGGACAGGGCTCCTGATCAAGGCAAGGTGGCACGGAGTGGCCGACGGGCGGACTCGAATAATCGGGCATAGGTACAGTACTTGTCGAGCAGGGAACGCCGCCGGCCGGCATTTTCCGCAGGGTTGTCGATTATCGGGACGCGCTGTAGGTGGATTGCCCTTGGCAGGGTAGGCGTGCGCCCCAACAGGGGGCAGGACAAGCGCGTCCGGTCAATGAAATGCAGGAGTTGTGTAACTTTTCGTACGCGGCGCCTCGATGGACAAGCCGGGGCGATAGGGTAAGTTCAAAGCGCGTCCCATCCCCGGGGCGTTTTCAATCAAGGAGTGACTGAAATGAACAAACCCCAGACTCAACTCAGACATGGCCGCGTCGTGACCCCGGCCAGCCGTGGCTCGGTGGCTGTTGAACGCGGGCTGCTGGGCAACTGGCAAGTCAACGAAATGGAAGGCGGCAAGAACTTCCCGGCGCTGACTGCCGGGCCGTTCCCCGCACCCTATCAAACCGACGACCAGAGTGTGACGCCGCCGGCCGATGGACATATCTTGAGCGGCGGCAAAACCGACGAGCGCGATTGCATCAACTACACCGATGAGGAGATGAGCAAAAAGCTCAACACGTCGTTTACCTGGCCACTGCTGAATGTGGAGGCCGGACAAGTCTTCAAGGTGCAGTGGGAGTACACCGCCGCCCACGTTACCCGTGGTTACCGCTGGTTCATCACCAGGGATGGCTGGGACCCGAAACAGCGCATCAGTCGCGCTCAATTGGACACCCAGCCGTTCTTCGAGGATTTCTACACCCAAGTGCCGTACTACCAGCATGCCGACGAACTGAAAGCCAAGGTCGAGCATCAGGTGACATTGCCCAAGGGTAAGCAAGGCCGACATGTGGTGGTGCTGATGTGGATCGTCGCCAACACGGGCAACGCGTTCTACCAGGCGTTTGACCTGGACTTCAAATAAAGTCCGGTCAACGCTTGCTCAACCAGTAATCATGTAGCGCCCGCGCAGCCGGTTCGATTTCGCTGACCCGCTGTTGATGGGCGTCTACATCCAGGTCGGCCGGCAATTCGAAGTTGTCCTGTTCGGCGCACCAGGAAATATTCTCCAACTGCGCGGCCTGCTCGGCGGGCAATTCCGGCCAGTTACCGATGGCGGCGCCACGGATGTAGCCAAAGCACCATTCCTCGGCGAGGGTCACGGTGTGGCCCTGGTGTTCGGTATCGTCGAAGCGCGCCTTGAAACCCGTGGCGTCAGTGGCCAGTTGCCCGGCCAGGGTGTTGATATGGCGTACGCACAGTTCGAGGAAACTCTGCGCTTCATCCATGTTGTCCCATTCCGGGTTCTGGCCGCCCCAGATCGCCGGGAACCACTCGGCCACGTCCACCTGCACCGGGCTGGACACCAGCGCGGTGAAGTAGCCGTCGAGTTCGGCCAGGTTCAGCACCGAATGGTCGTCGCCGTATTTAAGCAAAGTGTCTTCGATGAACTCGAATTCGGCGGCGGTGAGGGGTTGGGCGTGCATGGGCATATCCTTTAAACGTCGAGCGCCGCTGTCGGGGCGGCCTAAAGCGCGAAGGATGGCGCTTAGTCAGGCTTTTTTCCAGCAGTTTCCATGCGTTGGCACAGCTTGCCCACGCACACCGCGCCGACCACTGCGAGGATGATCGGCACCAGGAAGTCATGGTCGATGCGGGTGAATTCCGCCACCAGCACAATCGCGGTCAGGGGCATGTTCATGCTGGCGGCGAGGAACGCCGCCGCGCCGATGATTGCAAACGCTCCGAGGGGCACACCCGGCCACACCAGGCTCCAGGCGCCGCCGAGGATGATCGCCAGTAACGCGCCATTCGCCAGGCCGGGGGTGAGCAGGCCGCCTTCGGCCCCGGCGCGCAGGCTGCTGGTGGTGATCAGCACCTTGACCACCAGCAACCGTGCGGCCAGGCCGATGCTCAGCTCATTGTCGAAACCCAGTTGCGCCGGGCCTTTGCCGTTGCCGAGAATCTGCGGCAGCAACATTGCCAGCCCGCCGATGACGCTGAAGTTGATCAACGCCAATACCGGCAGGCGCCAGCCTCTGGCGGCGTTCGCCCGCGCAGCGCCGGTGAGGCGGGTGAAACCATAGGCGGCCAATCCAAACACTGGCCCACACACCACGGCCCAGGCGATCAGCACCGGGCTCAGCACAAAATGCGGCACCACGTATTGCGACTCCGCCCCCAGCCCGATCCACGCCACTGCTGCACCAATCGCCGAAGTTGCCAGCGCAATCAGCGCCGCCGGCCAACTGAATGCGCCCACCAGCACTTCCAGTACAAACACCGCGCCGCCCAACGGCACGTTGTACACCGCCGCCAGCCCGGCCCCCGCGCCGCAAGCCACGATCAGGCGGTGCATGGGCGGTTCGAGCCGGGCGTGTCGGGACAGCCAGGTGGCGGCCAGTGCACCGACCTCACGGGGCGCCACTTCACGCCCCAGCGGCGAGCCGAGAGCCACGGTGATGATCTGCAACAGCGCGTGGGCGAGGGTGGTCTTGGGCGGCATGATCGGCATGTGTTCCGACACCGCCCGCTTGATGCTCACCAGCGGGCGGCCGTAGCGATAGAGCGTCCACCACCCCAACCCGGCAACCAGGCCGCATACCACCAGCACCCGCAAACGGCGCTCCGGCGCGGCGGCGGTCACGCCCCCCAGAAAGGTTTCGTGGCTGACCAGGCTGTCGAGACTGTAACCGTACGCCAGGTGCTGAATACCGTGCAGCAGCAGGGCCAGGAGCATCCCGCCCAGGCCCGCGCCAACGCCGGTCAACACGACCACCAGGGCAACAATCAGCGACGAACGCAACGTGGACGGCATAGACGGCTCCAGGCAAGGGCCCTGATTGTATAGCCGATAAGCCGGGCCTCCGGGATCAAATGTATCGGTGCTGCCTGAACCTTGCGCCCACAACATTCCATTACGTTTGCCCGTCCCGTTTTTGGCCGATGTGCCGTCACACACACTTGTTATAGTTCGGGCCTTATCACTCGCCAGTCAGGGATCACTGCCATGTCCGAATACCAAGCTTTCGTCGTCGAACTCACCGGCAACGTTGCCCATGTGCAGATCAACCGCCCGGAAAAGATCAACGCGATGAACGCCGCGTTCTGGACCGAAATCATCGACATCTTCCAGTGGGTCGAAGACACCGACGCCGTGCGCGCCGTGGTACTCAGCGGCGCCGGCAAGCATTTCTCCTCCGGCATCGACCTGATGATGCTGGCCTCGGTCGCCAATGACTTTGGCAAGGATGTCGGTCGCAACGCCCGCCTGCTGCGGCGCAAGATCCTCGAACTGCAAGCCTCGTTCAACGCCGTCGACAACTGCCGCAAGCCGGTGCTGGCGGCGATCCAGGGTTATTGCATCGGCGGCGCCATCGACCTGATCAGCGCTTGTGACATGCGCTACGCCGCCGAAGGCGCGCAATTCTCGATCAAGGAAATCGACATCGGCATGGCCGCCGACGTCGGCACCCTGCAGCGTCTGCCGCGCATCATCGGCGACGGCATGCTGCGCGAGCTGGCCTACACCGGTCGCCAGTTCGGCGCCGAGGAGGCGCGCAGCATCGGCCTGGTCAATCGCGTCTACGCCGATCAGGACAGCCTGTTGGCCGGCGTGATGGAGATTGCCCATGAAATCGCCGCCAAATCGCCGATTGCGGTCACCGGCACCAAGGCCATGATCAGCTACATGCGTGACCATACAGTCAATGACGGCCTGGAATACGTTGCCACCTGGAACTCGGCTATGTTGCAATCCAACGACCTGCGTGTGGCCATCGCGGCCCATATGAGCAAGCAGAAACCCGAATTCGTGGATTGACTGACATGACCCCAGGCTGGATTACCACAACGCTGCTGGACAACGACACCCCTGGCGGCTGGGCCGTCGCCCGCAGCCGCGACGGCTTTTTGCACGACACCAATGGCCCGCTGTTCCCGAGGGAATGGCTCAAGCGCCAGGACCTGTCGGTGTTCGCCGAGCATGGCATCGGCCACCTCGATGGCGAGCCGGTGTACCTGCTGGAGCTCGACTCGGCGGCTGAAGTGCCGGGCTGCAGTTGGCAGGGCCTGCGCGGCTTCATGCTGCAAGGCGATCACACCTTGTACAAAGTGCTGGGCTATGCGGCGCAGATCGGTACTTGGGCACGGGAGCACAGGTTCTGTGGCAGTTGCGGCCAGGCCATGGTCCAGGTGCCACGGGAACGCGCGATGTACTGCCAGGCCTGCGACCTGCGCAGCTATCCGCGGATCTCGCCGAGCATGATCGTGCTGGTGACCCGTGGCGACGAGATCCTGCTGGCGCGTTCGCCACGCTTTGTCACGGGGGTCTACAGCACCCTGGCGGGGTTTGCCGAGCCGGGTGAGTCGGCCGAAGACTGCCTGGTCCGCGAGGTCCGCGAAGAGGTGCAGCTGGAGGTCAAGAACATCCAGTACATGGGCAGCCAGTGCTGGCCGTTCCCGCACTCGATGATGCTGGGCTTCCATGCCGAGTACGCCGGTGGCGACATCGTGCCCCAGGCCGATGAGATTGAGGACGCGCAGTGGTTCAACATCCACGACCTGCCGCCGTTGCCGGCGTCACGCTCGATTGCGCGTTACCTGATCGACCTGTACCTGGCCCGTCGACTAGGTCACGCTGAACCAGTGTTGCCAGGCTAGACGCACCGTCAGGCCGAGGACCACGGTGATAAACACCGGGCGAATGAATTTGGCGCCGCCGCTGATCGCGCTGCGTGCGCCAAAGAATGCGCCGCACATCACTGAAACGCCCATGGCCAGGCCGACGATCCAGTCCACCGAACCATTGACGATGAACACCGTCAGCGCCGCTGCGTTGCTGACAAAGTTCATGCTGCGCGCCACGCCGCTGGCCTTCACCAGGTCGATGGGGTGCAACAGCATCGTGCTCACCGTCCAGAACGCCCCGGTGCCCGGGCCTGCCACGCCATCGTAGAAGCCCAGGCCGAAGCCCTGGGTGGCTTGCCACTTCTTCTTGATCGGCGCGTCGGCATCCAGCGGCGCCTTGGGCGTGCCGCCGAACAGCAGGTACAGGCCACAGGCGAACACAATCACTGGCAGCATTTTGTTCAGGGTTTCGGCCGGTAAATAATGGGCGACCACGGCGCCACTCAGTGCGCCGACCAGCGTACCAACGATGGCGTGCACCCACTGGCGCGGGTGGAACAGTTTGCGGCGATAGAAGGTGAAACTGGCGGTGGCCGAGCCGAAGGTGGAACTGAGCTTGTTGGTGCCCAAAACCAAATGCGGTGGCATGCCGGCGGTGAGCAGGGCGGGTGTGGTCAGCAGGCCGCCGCCACCGGCAATGGCGTCGATAAAACCTGCGATGAAGGCAACCACCGCCAGGATGGCGAGGGTGGTGAGGTCTACGCTGAGTTCGAAGGGCATGGGCAGGGCTTATTCTTGGCAGGCGCTATGCGAAAGGCCGCCATCTTACTCGCGGGGAGTCTGCAAATCCAAATGTGGGAGGGGGCTTGCCCCCGATTGCGGTGTTCCAGCTAACTCATCTGTAGCTGATCCACCGCTATCGGGGGCAAGCCCCCTCTCACATTGTTACTGCGTCGACTTACGATCGATGTGTTTCGATCCACTCCAACGCCGTACGCCAGATACAAATCCCGAGGAAATACGCCGACATCACCGACCACAACCCAAACGTCCACGGGTTGGTATTCGGGTAATCCACCACCATCAAGAAGCTGCACAGCAACCAGATCGTGGTCACCGCGATGTTGATCGGCATGAACCGCTTCACCCGGAACGGGTGCAGGAACTTCATCGGCGTCACGGTCAGCAGAGCCAGGCCAATCACGGTGAGCAAGGTGACCCAGGCTTCCGGCTGGATGATATACACGCACAGCGCCACCACGTTCCAGGCGGCGGGGAAGCCGACGAAGTAGTTGTCCTTGCTCTTCATGTTGACGTTGCAGAAGCAGAACAGCGACGACACCAGGATCACCGACACCGTGAACAGGTGGGTAAAGTCCGGCAGGTCGATATAGCGGTAGATAAACAGTGCGGGAATGAACACATAGGTGAGGTAATCGATCACCAGGTCCAGCACCGAGCCGTCAAAGCTTGGCAATACCGTGCTGACATTCACCCGGCGCGCGAGCGAGCCATCGACCCCGTCCACCACCAATGCCAGGCCAAGCCACAGCAGGCAGGCCTTCGGCGAGTTTTCCAGCAGCGCCAGGGTGGCCAGGAAGGCCAATACCACACCGGTGGCGGTGAAGCCGTGGGCGCCCCAGGCTTTGAGTCTGGCTACATGCAGGGTCGATATCACGGGCGGTTCTCCAAAAGGTGAAACGGGGCAGCCGACAACGTGACGCCGTCGAGTCTGGCCGGGGAATGCAGGTATCGACCGGGAAGGGGGTAAGAAGGTTCACCACCCCGGCGTATCACTTAGCGTAGCAAGCGTAAGACATTTCGGCATCAACCCTGGCGGAACACCAGTGCCTTCAAGCCACTTTGCGGGTCGATATCCGGAAACTCCGGCGGGTTTGCCAGGCGCTCCACAAAGTTCAGGCCCGGCGCTTCGCGGGTCACGCCGTCGATCAGGAAGTCTTCGCCGAAGGCCGGGTCGTTCATGCAGGCCAGCACGGTGCCCTGTGGCGTGAGTAAATCCGGCAGCCGGCGCAGCACACGTTGGTAGTCCTTGGTCAGCAGAAAGCTGCCTTTCTGGAACGAGGGCGGGTCGATGATCACCAGGTCGTAGGGGCCGCTGTTGGTAACCTTGGCCCAGGACTTGAACAGGTCATGGCCCAGGAAACTCACCTTGCTCAGGTCATGACCGTTGAGACGATGGTTGTCGCGGCCACGGCTCAAGGCGCCGCGGGCCATGTCCAGGTTCACCACATGCTCGGCGCCGCCTTCGATGGCCGCCACGGAAAACCCGCAGGTGTAGGCAAACAGGTTGAGCACACGCATGCCCCTGGCCTGTTCGCGCACCCAGTTGCGGCCATGACGCATGTCGAGGAACAGCCCGCTATTCTGTTTCTTGCCCAGGTCGATCAGGTAGCGCAGGCCGCCTTCGACGATGATCTGCTCTTCGACGGGCTCACCTACCAGCCATTCGGTGGTGCTTTGCGGCAGGTAGCGGTGTTGCAGGGCCACGGTATAACGGCCGAACTGGCTGCGCAGCAGCTGTTTCAGGGCGTCCAGTTGTGCCGCGTCGGGCTCCTTGAACAACGACACCAGCAATACGCCTTGCAACCAGTCCACCGTCAGTTGCTCCAGGCCCGGCCAGCAACGACCACGGCCGTGGAACAGGCGGCGGGTTTCGCTCGGCGGAGTCTGCAGGGCAGCGAGCAAATGAGCGTGCAGGGTGGCGAGTGCTTCTGGGTTCATCGTTAAACGTCATTGATTGAGCGGGCGGCATTTTAAACACAGTTGCAGGGTTGCGGGTGGCTTGAGCACAACGTGCTGCAAAAAAGTGAGTTGGCAGTGATTCATGCTCAAAATGCTGAAATCAGCGCTTGAGAACAGGCAAAAAATCCTTCGGTGCCGACATAAACTGGAAAAAAAGCCTGGAGGTGCCCATGAACGGTTTCACGACAGCGGTGATTGACCAGCAAGAGCTGGATGAATGGCGCGAAGCCCTCGCCTCACTGGCGGCGAACGCCGGCCCGGCACGGGCGCGCCAGATCCTCGATGTGCTGGCCCAGGATGCCAGTGCCCCGCACATTGACTGGAAACCGCGCCACGGCACGCCCTACATCAATAGCATCCGCGTCGAGCAGCAGCCGGCGTTTCCGGGCGATCTCGCCACCGAAGAACGCCTGGCTTCACTGGTGCGCTGGAACGCCCTGGCCATGGTGGTGCGCGCCAACCAGGCCTATGGTGAACTCGGCGGGCATATCGCCAGTTACGCCAGCGCGGCAGACTTGTTCGAGGTGGGTTTCAACCATTTCTTCCGTGCCCGCAGCGACAGCTTTGGCGGTGACCTGGTGTTCTATCAGCCGCATTCCGCGCCTGGCATTTATGCGCGGGCGTTCCTTGAAGGCCGCTTGAGTGAAGCCGACCTGGCCCACTATCGCCAGGAGATCGGCGGGCCCAAGGGAGGCGCACGCGGCCTGTCCAGCTATCCCCACCCCTGGCTGATGCCGGATTTCTGGCAGTTCCCCACCGGTTCCATGGGGATCGGCCCCATCAGTTCGATTTTCCAGGCGCGCTTCATGCGCTACTTGCAGCATCGCGGCTTGCTGGACACCACTGACCGCCACGTCTGGGGCGTGTTTGGCGACGGCGAGATGGACGAGCCGGAAAGCATGTCCGCCTTGACCCTGGCCGCCCGTGAAGGCCTGGACAACCTCACCTGGGTGGTCAATTGCAACCTGCAACGCCTCGACGGCCCGGTGCGCGGCAACGGGCGCATCATCGATGAACTGGAAGCCTTGTTTGCCGGCGCCGGTTGGAACGTTATCAAACTGGTGTGGGGCTCGGACTGGGATGCGTTGTTGGCCAAGGATGCCGACGGTTCGCTGGTCAACACCTTGTCCAGTACGGTTGACGGCCAATTCCAGACCTTTGCCGCCAAGGACGGCGCCTACAACCGCGAACACTTCTTTGGCCAGAGTGAATCCCTGGCCCGGCTGGTCGAGGGCCTGAGCGACGAACAGATCGACCGCCTCAAGCGTGGCGGCCACGACATGGTGAAGATTCACGCGGCCTACCACGCGGCGCGGCAGGTCAAGGGCAAGCCCACGGTGATCCTGGCCCAGACCAAGAAGGGCTTCGGCATGGGCGAAGCCGGGCAGGGCAAGATGACCACCCACCAGCAGAAGAAACTCGACCGCGATGCACTGATCGCCTTCCGCAATCGCTTCCAGTTGCCGCTGACCGATGAGCAGACCGAGTCCCTGAGCTTTTTCAAACCGGCAGACGACAGCGTCGAACTGCGCTACCTGCACCAGCGGCGCAACGCATTGGGCGGCTACGTGCCCAGTCGCAGCCAGGCCGCCGCGCCTGTCGCCGTGCCGGCGGTATCGGGCTACGCCGGTTTTGCCACGGCCGCCGACGGCAAGGAAATGTCCACCACCATGGCATTCGTGCGCATGCTCACCAACCTGCTCAAGGACAAAGCCCTGGGCCCGCGCATCGTGCCCATCGTCGCCGATGAAGCGCGCACCTTCGGCATGGCCAACCTGTTCAAGCAGATCGGCATCTATTCCAGCGTCGGCCAGCGCTACGAGCCGGAAGACATCGGCTCGATCCTCAGCTACCGCGAAGCCACCGACGGGCAGATCCTGGAGGAGGGCATCAGCGAAGCCAGCGCCATCAGCTCCTGGGTTGCCGCGGCCACCAGTTATTCAGTCCATGGCCTGCGCATGTTGCCGTTCTACATCTATTACTCGATGTTCGGCTTCCAGCGCGTCGGCGACCTGATCTGGGCCGCGGCCGACCAGCGCGCCCGTGGCTTCCTGCTCGGCGCCACGGCCGGGCGCACCACCCTCGGTGGCGAGGGCTTGCAGCACCAGGATGGCAGCAGCCACCTCACGGCGGCCACCGTGCCCAACTGCCGCGCCTACGACCCGGCGTTTGCCGGTGAATTCGCGGTGATCCTCGACCACGGTATGCGCCAGATGCTGGAGCACGATGTGGACGAGTTCTACTACGTGACCCTGATGAACGAAAACTACCCGCAGGCGAGCCTCCCGGAAGGCGTGGAGACGGCGATCATCAAGGGCATGTATCGCTTGCAAGGTACGGTCGATGCCAAGGTGCGCCTGTTGGGTTCCGGCACGCTGGTGCGCGAGGCGCAAGCGGCGGCGCAGTTGCTGGCGCAGGATTGGCAGGTGGCGAGCGAGGTGTTCAGCGTGACCAGTTTCAGCGAACTGGCGCGGGAAGCGCGGGAGGTGGAACGCTGGAATCGCTTGCATCCGCAGCAGAAGGCACGTGTCAGCCACTTGGCTGAATGCTTGCCCAAGGGCGCGCCGGTGGTGGCTGTGTCCGACTACGTGCAGGCTGTGCCGCAGATGATCGGTTCATATCTGGATTCCAGCTACACCGTGCTCGGTACTGACGGATTCGGGCGCAGTGATACACGGGCGGCGTTGCGCGATTTCTTTGAGGTGGATCGCCATCATCTCGTGCTGGCAGCGTTGACGGCGTTGGTGGAGCAGGGGCATCTGCAAGCGCGGGTGTGCCAGGAGGCTATCGAGCGTTACAACGTGCAGACTGAGCGCGGAGCCTCCTGGAACGGCTGAGTTAAAAGCTGGCTATCAGTGGAGGCCCAAAAGCCTCCCTGATAAACCCCGGCGCGATATACCGCTCGTAATGCGCCTCGGACAACAGGAAAAACTCCCGGTCAATCGCATCGCGCAGATCCGCCAGGCTGCGCTCGCGAAACTCCGGCAGCAACCCCAACCCATACGCCTCCAGTCTGGAAATCACTCTAGCCCCCCGCGCAATCAGCTGGTACGCCCAGCAATAGGGCGATTGGTGCGGCACAAAGCGGATCTTGCGATTCTCCAGTTGCTGGCGCAGCAGGTGCGCGTCGAGCACCTGCAGCTTGCTGGCCATTACCTGCACCAGCAGTTGCTCCAGGCGCAGCCACACCGCCTGTTTTTCCTCGGCGTTGTAGCCGTTCCACTGGATCACTTCGTGGTGATAGCGTTTGCAGCCGCGGCAGACCAGGTCTCCGTAGACGGTGGAACACAGGCCTATGCAGGGGGTCTTGATGGTTTGATTGGGCATAAGAAGGCAATTTGCAAAGATTTATCGCGCACCGCAACCGATGTGGGAGGGGGCTTGCCCCCGATTGCGGTGCATCAGTCACTGAAGCTTGAGCTGAACGAACGTCATCGGGGGCAAGCCCCCTCCCACATGTGGAGTCAGTCCCAGCTCAGCGCGCCGCCAGTCTGGTACTCGATCACACGGGTCTCGAAGAAGTTTTTCTCTTTCTTCAAGTCCATGATCTCGCTCATCCAGGGGAACGGATTCGTCGTCCCTGGATACTCTTCCTTCAACCCAATCTGCGACAAACGACGGTTCGCGATGAACTTCAAGTAGTCTTCCATCATCGCCGCGTTCATGCCCAACACGCCGCGCGGCATAGTGTCGCGAGCGTATTCGATCTCCAGCTGCGTTCCTTGCAGGATCATCTGGGTCGCTTCTTCCTTCATCTCGGCATCCCACAGGTGTGGATTTTCGATTTTGATCTGGTTGATCACGTCGATACCGAAGTTCAGGTGCATCGACTCATCGCGCAGGATGTACTGGAACTGCTCGGCGACGCCGGTCATTTTGTTGCGACGGCCCATGGACAGGATCTGGGTGAAGCCGCAGTAGAAGAAGATGCCTTCCAGGACGCAGTAGTAGGCGACCAGGTTGCGCAGCAGCTCTTTGTCGGTTTCGACGGTGCCGGTTTCGAACTTCGGATCGGAGATCGAGCGGGTGTACTTCAGGCCCCAGGCGGCCTTTTTGGCGACCGATGGGATCTCGTGGTACATGTTGAAGATCTCGCCTTCATCCATGGCCAACGATTCGATGCAGTACTGATAGGCGTGGGTGTGGATCGCTTCTTCGAAGGCCTGGCGCAGGATGTACTGGCGGCACTCCGGGTTGGTGATCAGGCGGTACACGGCCAGCACCAGGTTGTTGGCGACCAGGGAGTCGGCGGTGGAGAAGAAGCCGAGGTTGCGCATGACGATGCGGCGTTCGTCGTCGGTCAGGCCTTCGGGGTTTTTCCACAGGGCGATGTCGGCGGTCATGTTGACCTCTTGCGGCATCCAGTGGTTGGCGCAGCCGTCGAGGTACTTCTGCCAGGCCCAGTCGTACTTGAACGGCACGAGTTGGTTGAGGTCGGCGCGGCAGTTGATCATGCGCTTTTCGTCAACGGCGACGCGGGCGGAGGCGCCTTCGAGTTCGGCGAGGCCTTCGGCGACGTCGAGTTTGTCGAGGGCGGCCTTGGCGCGGATGATCGCGGCGGAGTCGTTGGCGGTCACATTACGGGCTTCCAGCGCAGCCGCGGCGCCGGCACCGTCGAGGCGGTCCATGTTGGCTTCGCTGGCGTGGCCGGCATTGGCGCCCTTGATCACCGCTGCACCGGTGTCTTCGTTGTCGACTTCATCCCAACTCAGCATGGAAATGCTCCTTCCTGGTATTCGAAAAATAAGTGTTTTTGCAGGCTTCAGGCATTGAAATACTGCGCATAGTGTGGTCGATAAATACCGAGGCTGCACACTATGTAGTGGTCTATTCTGTTTGTGGGCACACTATATGGTGTGTAACAAGACTGGTCAACGTGCAGGAATCACGTTGGCCTGCTTTAAAGGCTGATCTTGATCTGCGCGCACAACCCACCTTCCGGCCGGTTGCTCAACGTTAACGAGCCCCCGATCGCCACCACCAGTTGCTGGGCAATCGCCAGCCCCAGGCCGGTGCCGCCGGTGCCGCGGTTGCGTGAGCTTTCCACGCGGTAGAACGGCTGCATCACCTGCACCAGTTCGTCCTCGGCAATGCCCGGGCCGTTGTCGAGTACCTTGATCGACAGCTCGCCATCGGCGGTCGAACCGACCTCCAGCTGCGCGGCGCCGGCGAACTTGAGGGCGTTGTCCACCAGGTTCACCAGCACCCGGCGCAGGGCGTGAGGGCGGGTGTCGAGAACTACCGCGCTTTTGCCGCTGAGGCTCACCTGTTTGTGCATGTCCTGGTAGTCGAACACCAGGCTGTCAAGGAAGGCGTCGAGGTTGATGCGGTGGCTGGCTTCGGTGGCGCCGTGGACGCTGCGTGCGTAGGCCACGCCCTCGCGCACCAGGTGCTCCATCTCCCCGAGGTCGCTCCACAGTTTGTCGCGTTCGGCACAATCCTCCATGAATTCGGCGCGCAGTTTCATGCGGGTGATCGGGGTTTGCAGGTCATGGGAAATTGCCGCGAGGATCTGCATGCGTTCCTTCAGGTATTCGGCGATGCGTTGTTGCATGGCGTTGAACGCAACCGCGGCATGGGCTACTTCGGTGGGGCCTGTTTCGTCCAGCGGCGTGGGGTGAGCGTTAGGGTCCAGGGTCTCCACGGCGCGCGCCAGGCGGGTCAGCGGGCGGATGGCCAGGCGCACGGCGAACCAGGTGCAGCCCAGCAGCAGCGCCAGTTGCAGCACCAGCACCACCGGCAGCCAGTACGCGACGGGCAGCATGGAGGGGCGCACGTCGAGGGTGATCGGGTTGCCGTCGGCCAGGGTCAGGTGCGCCTGGAAGTGCTTCTGCATCCCAGGGATGTCGCGAAAGGTCAGCGCGTAGTGTTCACCCAATGCATCGGCAATCGAGGTGGCGGCCATGGGCACGTCGTCGCTGCGCATCGGCTCGCCAGTTTCGCCGGCGTTGAGCAGGTAGCGGTAGTTTTGCCGATCCAGGCGCGGCAGCCAGCTGGCGCGCTCGTCGGCGGGCAGCCGGTCGAGGATCGCCACCGAGGTGGCCACGTCGTTTTCCAGGTTCCCCAGCATGGCGGTGCGCGCGCTGATGTAGCGCTCATAGAACTGCGCGCTGAAGGACAAGCCATGGGCGCACACCAGGCTGATCAAGAAGATCAGCGACAACTGTGACGCCAGGGTACGCGGCCAGCCAAACCTTAAGGTCATTGCTCGGCCTCGAGGATTTCCACCGGCAGGGAGAACACGTAGCCCTCGCTGCGCACGGTCTTGATGTAGGCCGGTTCGCGGGCGTCGTCCAGCAGGCGTTGGCGCAGGCGACTCACCAGCAGGTCGATGGAACGGTCGAACAGATCGGCGTCGCGGCCCTGGGTCAGGTTGAGCAACTGGTCGCGGTTGAGCACGCGCTGGGGGTGATCGAGGAACACCCGCAGCAAGCGGTATTCGGCGCCGCTCAGGGCGACCAGGGTGTCGTCTTCGTCGAGCAGGTGGCGGGCGGTGGTGTCCAGGCGCCAACGGCCGAAACGGATCAGCCGCCCGGTCTCGCTGACCACCAGGTTCGGCGGCAGCATCCGCGTGCGGCGCAGCACCGCGTTGATGCGCGCCAGCAGCTCACGGGCGGCGAACGGTTTGACCAGGTAATCGTCCGCGCCCATTTCCAGGCCGATGATGCGGTCGGTTTCATCGTTGCGTGCGGTCAGCATCAACACCGGCGTGGCTTTGTGCTTGCCCACCCGCAGCTCGCGGCACAGCTGCAAACCGTCGTCGCCGGGCATCATGATGTCCAGCACGATCAGGTCCACCGGGGTGGTCTCGAGGAAGCTGCGCATCTGGCGGCCGTCGGCGACCACGGTGGTGCGCAAGCCGTTCTTCTTCAGGTAGTTGCCCACCAGTTCGCGGATTTCCCGGTCGTCATCGACGATCAGGATGTGATCGACATGATCCATGCTGCCTTCCTCGTTAAATGCTCGTTGGGACGCAGTCTAGCCACTGGCGCTGGCCTTGCCTTGTACCCTTTGTATTGCAGTGTATCTGGCGATAAGGAGATACATGACGAAGCAAAAAGGCTGGTGCGACAGGTTTTATCCCGCTGCATAGCCGATAAACGGTTATGTACTAATAAATTTCTAATATTTCTAGTGAATAGCCACGGCCTTGGCTGGAAGCGAGCAGGTTGCGCCCGCGCAGGCGGTCGAGGGCTTCGTTGAGGGTGCACTTGCTCATGCCCTCTGATGCAACGCATCACGGCTGCTCTGCTGCTGGGTGTGGCGGTGCGGTGCGCGAGGGTTGGTTGCGATCAGTCTGTGGGGTAGGGTGTCACGGCACCTTCCAACAAAAACAAGGATCGGTTCATGCTCTTCACCTTCCGCCGTACCCTCCTGGCCGCCACCCTGGCCGTGTCCTTCGCTGTGCCGGCCTACAGCGCCGAGCCCCATAAACAGATCCAGGCCCAATCCGAACACTACAAGGCCGACGCCCTGAAACTGCTGGAGCGCCTGGTAAATATCGACTCGGGCTCAGGTTATGAACCGGGCCTGACCCAAGTGCGCGACATCGCCGTGGATGAGCTGAAACAGCTGGGCTTTTCCATCGAGCTGGTGCCGGACAAAGCCGCCAACAACAGCCACGTGGTCGCCACCCTCAAGGGCACCGGCAAAGCCAGAATCCTGTTGATGGCCCATATGGACACCGTGTTCAAGGAAGGCTCGGCCGCCGAGCGCCCGTTCCACATCAAGGACGGCCGCGCCTATGGCCCCGGCGTGATGGATGACAAAGGCGGCATCGTCGCCGGCATCTACGCGCTCAAAGTCCTCAAGGACCAGGGCTTCAAGGACTACGCGCAAATCACCTTCCTGCTCGATGCCAGCGAAGAAACCGGCTCCGACGCCGCCTCCGAGCTGATCCGCCAAACCGCCAAGGCCCACGACGTCACCCTCAACCTCGAACCCGGGCGCCCGGCCGATGGCCTGGTGGTGTGGCGCAAAGGCAGCGCTACCGCCGTGGTCGAAGTCAAAGGCAAAGCCGCCCACGCCGGCGTCGCCCCGGAACTCGGCCGTAACGCCGCCATGGAAGCGGCGCACCAGATCCTGCAACTGGGCAAGCTGGGGGATGCAGAGAAGAAAACCACCATCAACTTCACCGTGATCAAGGCGGGCGACCGCACCAACGTCATTCCCGACCAGGCCACCGCCAAGGCCGACGTGCGCGCGGCATTGCCGGAAGAGTTTGACCGCATCGAGAAGGACCTGGCACGGGTGTCGGCCAACAAGCTGATCCCCGAGACCGACGTGAAGACCAGCCTGCAGCGTGGGCTGCCACCGATGCCGCAGACGCCGGAGTCGGACAAGCTGGTGGCGATTGCCCAGGGGATTTATGGGGAGTTGGGCAAGACGTTGACGATTGAAGGCAGTGGCGGTGCGGCGGATGCCAGCTTGTCAGCCGGGGTAGGGACGCCGACGTTGGATGGGTTTGGGATTGTTGGCGGGAATATTCATACGCCGGAGGAGTATGCGGAGGTGGAGAGTGTGGTGCCGCGGGTTTATCTGTTGAGTCGGATGATTATGGAACTTTCGAAGCGGTGATTTTCTGCTGATTGACACCCTTTTGTGGTGAGCAGGCTTGCCCTGCGTTGGGCTGCGTAGCAGCCCCAAAACAGACAATGCCGGTTTATCAGAAAACACTCATCGCCTGGAGTGGGGCCGCTTCGCGGCCCAACGCGAGCAAGCTCGCTCGCCACATAAGCGGGTATCGCGTCCTTTGGCACCGGTTAGATTTTTTCATTTTTAATTTTGGGGGTTCTGTTTTTAAGTGTTGATACAACATGCCTCAACCAAGTTAGGCCGTCGGGCCATTCGCTGCGATAATAATAGTAGCAACCTATATCGCTGAATAAATAAGCTTCCAACTCTTGCTCTGTCTTTACGCTGCGCATTAGCTTATCTAGTTCTGTTTGTACTTTTAATATCGTGTCTTCAGATGAGTCGGAGATGAAAAACTCAATAACATCGTCTGCTTTTTCGTGGTCGTCAACCCAGTCTTGATTGAAGTAACCAGCAAAAAACTGTTGTAGTTCGGGATAGTCTTGGTTCATGGGTTTGGAAATCCAGTATGAATTCGGTAACCAGTATGCATGTTAGGGGCTTTACGGATTATCAGGTAAATTTCCTTTCCCGAAACGGCTGATGTGCTGTTCTTTTTGAAACTTGTACCTACGGGATGTTTGGTTTTTTGAATGATGACGATTTGATTGTTTTTCCCTTTTAAAAAGTTATCGATTTTGGCTTTGTTTTCATCCAGTACGGTCGATATTTCCCGCTCTGCTGTTGCTCTGTCATGGAAGGTTGAGGCGGCTGGGATGTGTGGCTCTTGCTTTAAACGTTCCAATAATTGTTTGTCGCTTCTACCTATGTGTTTTTCCATTAAATGTCCTCCTGCTTTCTCATGTGCAGTTAAACCCCCTCCTGGAACTATTATGCTATATGGACCTTCAGGACAGTTTCCATTCGTACAGCTTAGACCTAAGGGATCTATCCATCCCGTCGGATTGGGCACGTACTGGTAAGCATTGATCCCACCCGCCAGCTTCACCGGGTCCGGCGTCAGATACCGACCAGCATCCGGATTGTAGTAGCGATGGCGGTTGTAGTGCAGCCCGCTTTCCTGATCGAAATACTGACCCTGGAAGCGCAGCGGGTTGTCGACTTTTCCGATGTCGAGGCGGGTGATTTCCCCGTAGGCACGGTAATGCGCCGACCAGACGATTTCGCCGTCTTGGGCAGTGAGTTCCTGCGGCGTGCCAAGGTGGTCGAGTTGGTAGTGGTAGGCCTTGGTTTCCTTGGGGCCGAAGCCTTCCAGCAAGGCTAGCGGACGGAAGCTGTCGGGTTCGTAGAGATAGCTGCGATGCCGATCCGCATGGTGTTCGGCAATCAGTTTGTCGCCTTGCCAGAAGAACTCTTTGGTGATGCCGTCGACGGTTTTACTGATACGCCGCCCAAACGGGTCGTAGCGGTAGCTGGCGGTCTGGCCGTTAGGTTTTTTAATACCGATCAGACGATGCTGGCAGTCGTAGCGGTATTCGGTGACGAGTTGATGGCCTTTGCCGCGTCGTTCGCGGACGAGGTTGCCGAATGCGTCGTAGCCGATTTACCTGAAGACCTCATCGCCTGGATTGGGGCCGCTTCGCGGCCCAACGCGAGCAAGTTCGATTGCCGCAAGTGGGGAGGCTGGTTTTTTAGAAATCTTCGATACTTACCCAGGCAGATGCCGGATACGCTTGTTTTCTTAATTTTCCGATCTTGGCAAGTCGTAGTAGTTTTTCAAACATGTCAATAAGACCTGCATGAACTTTCTCTGATTAATTACGGGTGCGCTGAAATAGGTTGCCATGCTTTTGAAAACGGCATCAAAATTGTTATTGATGGCTAAGAAATGTGTGATCGAGGCAATGAACCACTCCTGCTCACTCCTCGTATAATCGAGAAATTCTGGTTTGGTTAACTCGTCAAAAAGATCTGCAAGTTCTTTTTCATTATTTACGTCTTTTGATGCAATTAGTTTCTCTCGCTCTAAGTCATCAGTGTTTTCAATGTCGTAAGTGAACAGTAGTCCACGGATTATTGACATGCTAGGCTTGTTTTTCATTTTGGTCATTTCTCCGTGTATGCAGTTTTTGGGTGGCCTTGGTTGTTTAATATCACCCTTGCTTTACGTTGTTGGCTATATTCCATTCCCTCTCTTGAGTATCCTTCGCCAACAATTTTTCCCATATTCATTGGTTCTAATGATGCAGCGTGTCCGTTTCGTCTAAAAATAAGCTGGGCTCGGTATATCGAGTTTAGCTGATCCCTATGGCTGAGATAGTGTGTTGCAGCGGGTGGGTATTTAGGTTCCCCTGTGTTTGGGCCCGATGTGTAGCGCTCAATAATTCCTGTCGTCGGGTTTCTTGCGGTATTTAATCGTTCGAGCTGAGACTCGAGTGTCGTTTGTGCGCCGTGTTTTTCCAGGAAATGTGCTCCCGGCGTTGCCTTCTCAAGCTCGTCCAGACGCTTATAGGCGTTCGCTTCGGCAAGCTCATCAATTCTTGCCTGACGCTCAGCACGAGTCAGTTGGGGTAACGCGGGCTCTCCGTCATTGACGCTTGGCGAAGAGCGTTGAGAAATGGCGGCTTGCTTGCAACCATCTCCGCCAGGACATGAGCTCAGCCCTAATGGATCTACCCATCCCGTCGGGTTGGGTACGTACTGGTAAGCATTGATCCCACCCGCCAGCTTCACCGGGTCCGGCGTGATGTAGCGACCAACATCCGGATTGTAGTAGCGATGGCGGTTGTAGTGCAGCCCGCTTTCCTGATCGAAATACTGACCCTGGAAACGCAGCGGATTGTCGACTTTTCCGATGTCGAGTCGGGTGATTTCCCCGTAGGCGCGGTAATGCGCGGACCAGACGATTTCGCCATCCGGGGCGGTGAGTTCCTGCGGGGTGCCGAGGTGGTCAAGTTGGTAGTGGTAGGGCTTGGTTTCCTTGGGGCCGAAGCCTTCCAGCAAGGCCAGCGGACGGAAGCTGTCCGGTTCATAGAGATAGCTGCGGTGCCGATTGGCGTGGTGTTCGGCGATGAGGTTGTCGCCTTGCCAGAAGAACTCGGTGGTGATGCCGTCGACGGTTTTGCTGATGCGGCGACCAAACGGGTCGTAGCGGTAGCTGGCGGTCTGGCCGTTAGGTTTTTTAATACCGATCAGACGATGCTGACAGTCGTAGCGGTATTCGGTGACGAGTTGATGGCCCTTACCGCGTCGTTCGCGGATCAGGTTGCCGAAGGCGTCGTAGTCGTAATGATGGTCGCCTTGGATCATCAGGCGGTTGCCGGCGACGATGTCCGGGCCGGGGCGGTTTTGCATGAGCAGGTTGCCGGCGGGGTCGTGGCCGAAGCGTTCCTGATCGGCTTGGGTGTGGTCGGCGCGGGTGAGGCGGTTGAGTGGGTCGTAGTGGTAGCGGTGTTCACCTTTGCGGGTGTCGAGCAGGCGGGTGAGGTTGCCGGATTTGTCGTAGTCGTAGTGGCGGCGGTATAGCGGGCCTTCGGCATCAACGATGCTCTGGTTGAACAGGCGGCCTTGGTGGTCATGTTGGTAGTGGCTGAACAGTTGGCCTTGTTGGCGTTGCTGTTCGCGACCAGCGTTGAACAGGTGTGAGGTGAGAACGGCGCCGTTCAGGTCGACGGTGGCGAGGTGGCCGCCTTTGTCGTGATTGAAGGT